>CAVTZO010000086.1:0-10914 GCA_963739145.1 uncultured beta proteobacterium | reverse complement strand
GGGTGATAGGCGCGCGAACGGTCAACATGCTGTTTCGGAAGCTGGAAGAGATCCGGCTATCGTTGTGGATCGAAGGACAGATGCAGGCGCGCTTCGGTTCGAAACGTCGCGCTAAGGAGGAGATCCTGGCCCGCTACGCCAGTTTGATTTACATGGGAAACGGCCAGTACGGGTTTGCGAGAGGAGCAGAATACTATTTTGGCCGGCCTCTCGCCACGTTCACCGCAGATGATGCGGACAAGGCCGCGCTGCTGGCGGGCGCCGCGAAGTCGGCTCGTTACTACGCACCCAACGCGAGCCCAACCCGGAGAGTCTTCGAGCGCAGGAATCAGATACTGGCCCTCATGTTGGCGAGCGGTTTTACGCAGCTTGGGGTCGAGCACGAGATAAAGTCCAGGCGCGGATTCGAACAGGGCGCGAAAGTCCGGACTTGACTCGCTCAAATCGCGTCCAGCCGACGCAACCGAGCGATTTGTCGCTTCGCTCACTGCAAGGTGCTCCGCCAAGGCGCGACCCCTTCCAAGAGGCCTCCTGCCGCATCGCGGCGCGCTTCACTCGGACCGAAGCGAGCCGCCCCCTTGGGGGATTGTAGCGGCAGCGGCATTCAGCTTCTCCCGGTGAGCAGCTGCACCGGCTCGAGCTGTCCTCAGTGCCCCGGTCCGGTCTTCCCGGCTAGCATACGGACATTGCCGGCCCCAAGAAGAACTGTCGACCTGAGACCGATGTCCGCAGCGATCGAACTCGATCAGGTCGACAAGCGGTTTGCGAACGGCGTGGTTGCGGTACATGCGCTTTCTATCGCGATCGCCGCAGGCCAATTCGTGTCGCTGCTGGGCCCTTCGGGTTGCGGCAAGTCGACCGTGCTGCGGCTCGTCGCGGGACTCGAGCAACCGTCGGCCGGGCGCGTCCGAGTCGGCGGTGAAGCGGCGCAGGCGCGAAACGCCGCCATGTCGTACGTGTTCCAGGAGCCGACCCTGATGCCCTGGGCCAGGGTGCTCGACAACGTCGCGCTGCCGCTGCGGATCCAGGGGGCCGTGCGCGCGACGGCGCGCGCGAAGGCGCGGCAGGCACTGGCGGCGGTCGGGCTGGTGGATCGGGCCGACGCATATCCGGCGCAGCTGTCCGGGGGCATGAAGATGCGCGCTTCGCTCGCCCGAGCGCTGGTGACGCGGCCGGCGGTGCTGCTGCTGGACGAGCCGTTCGCCGCGCTGGACGAGATCACGCGACACCGCTTGAACGACGAGTTGCTGGCGCTGTGGGGCGCGCAGGTCCCGACGGCGGTGTTCGTCACGCACAGCGTGTTCGAAGCGGTCTATCTGAGCCAGCGCGTCCTGGTGATGGGTGGCCGTCCGGGCCGCCTGGTCGCCGACCTGCCGATCGCGCTCCCCTATCCGCGCACGCCGGCGCTGCGCCTGCGGCCGCAGTTCACGCAGCATTGCCGCGCCGTGAGCGAGGCGCTGGGACGCGGCGAGGCCGACGCGGCGGGCCGGCGATGAGCGCCTCGCGTCGCGCGACGGTCTGGGTACCGGCTGCGGCTGCCCTGGCGGCGCTGATGGCCTGGGAAGCGGTGGTGCGACTGCGCGGCATCCCGCCCTACATCCTGCCCGCGCCCAGCCTGGTCGTGCGCACGCTCTGGAGCAACCTGGATTCGCTGCTCGTATCGTGGCTGTACACGATGAAGATCACGTTCGGGGCACTGCTGCTTGCACTGGCGGGCGGGGTGACGCTGGCCGCCGTCTTCGCTCTGTCGCGCGCCCTGGAGCTCGCCCTGTATCCGTTCGCGATCGCGCTTCAGGTCACGCCGATCGTGGCGATCGCACCGCTGATCCTGATCTACGTCGACAGCACCACCGCGTCGCTCCTGATCTGCGCCTTCATCGTGGCGTTCTTCCCGATCCTGTCCAACACCCTGGTCGGTCTGCGCTCGGCCGACCCGAACCTGCAGGACCTGCTCACCCTGTACGGGGCCACGCGATGGCAGCGCCTGCGCTGGCTGCTGGCGCCGTCGGCGCTTCCGTTCCTGATCGCGGGGTTGAAGATTTCCGGGGGCCTGGCGCTGATCGGCGCCGTGGTGGCGGAATTCGCCGCAGGGGCGGCCGGGCGGGAGACGGGGCTTGCCTCGCGCATCCTGGAGGCGAGCTTTCGCACCGAGATCCCGAAAATGTACGCGGCGCTGACCCTGGTGGCGTTGACCGGCGTGGCGATCCACCTGGCATCGAACGCCCTGGGGCGCCTTTTGCTGGGGCACTGGCACCCTTCGGAGCACCGGTAATCTACGGCCGATGCGCACTATGCATTCGTTGCGCCGTGCATGGCGGCGCGCCTGGATCCTGGCGGCCGCCTGCATGCTGCCGGCGGCGCAGTCGTGGGCATCGCCCGACCCGGTGGTATTCGCCACCAACTGGAAAGCGCAAGCCGCGCACGGCGGCTTCTACCAGGCGCTGGTCGACGGCACGTACGCGCGCTACGGCCTGGCGGTCACGATCCGCCAGGGCGGGCCCCAGGTGAACAACCGGCCATTGCTGGCGGCAGGCCATATCGATTTTCTGATGACCGGCAACCTGCTGCACGCGTTCGACAACCTGAAAAACGGCGTGCCCACGCTGGAGGTGGCCGCGATCTTCCAGAAGGATCCGCAGGCACTGATCGCGCATCCGGGACAAGGCTATGAACGGTTCGACCGTCTGAAAGAGGCCCCGGTGGTGCTGGTCGCGAAAGATGCTCAGTTCACCTGGTGGCAATGGCTGAAGGCGGCCCACGGCTTTCGCGACGAGCAGCTGCGCCCATACAACTTCAACCTGGGACCTTTCCTGGCCAACGTGCGCGCGCTACAGCAGGGATATGCGATCGCCGAGCCGATCTACGTGCGGCGCGAAGGCGGTTTCGAGCCGGTCGTGCACCTGCTGGCCGATCACGGTTTCGACACCTACTCGACGCTGATCGAGACGCGCGCCGCCACGGTGCGCGACCGTCCCGATCTGGTCCAGCGTTTCGTCGATGCCTCGATCCTGGGCTGGACCAGCTATCTGTACGGAGACCGGCGCGCCGCCAACGCCGCGATGTTGCGCGACAATCCGGAAGTCAGCGAAGAGGAGCTGGAAGCGTCGGTTGCCTTGATGCGATCGCAGGGTATCGTCGATTCGTCGGACGCGTTGCGCCTGGGCATCGGGGCGATGAATCTGCCGCGCATCCGCCATTTTTTCGAGAACATGGTCCGGGCGGGCCTTTATCGCGCCGGCGAAGTCGATCCGTCCCAGGTTGCCGCGCTTCAATTCGTCAACAAGGGCGTCGGCCTGGATCTGAAGCGCCGGCTCGTTGCGAGGCCGTGATGTCGCTGCGGATCGCCGGATTCGTGCTGGCAGCGCTGGCTGCAATCGTGTCGTTCGCGGTCGGGGGCGCTTACCGGCTGTGGCCGCTGCAGATCGCGGGCCTGGCGCTGATCATCGGGTGCATCGCCGCCGCATGGCGCTGGTTCGAGCAGAAGAACAAGCCGCCGCCGATCAAGCCGGCCGCCAACCCGGCCTGGTCGATGCGCGACAAGCCACCTCCGCCCGCGCCGCCGGCGGGCTGATTCGCCCTCTTCGCATTTACATTGGCCGGGGGAGCAACGAGGGGGCCAGCCCGGCCCCCTTGTTTTCTTGTGGTCGATGCGCGACCAGCCGCCTCCGCCGCCGGCCGGCTGAGCGTCCGCCTACCCTGGTTAGGAACTGCGCGCGGGACCGCGCTCCGCCGGGCCTCGCGTCGTGGCCTTGGTGCCGTTCGCGCGCCGCAGCGCGGCCGTGCGGGTGACCGTGCGCTTGGCCGCCGCGCTGCGCGCCAGCGCCGGCTTCTCCACCGGTGCCGCCACCGCGCGCGTGACCGCCTGCGGCGCTTGCGCCGCCTGCTCCTTGATCGCCCACAGCTTCAACAACTCGGCCTGAGTGGGAATCGATCCGTTGGCCGCACGGGCCCGGCGCGCCACCACGGACTCGCGCACGATCTTTTCGACCACGTCCAGCGGCAGCCGGTTGAAATCGGAAAAACGGATGTAGCTGCGCGCGGCGTTCACCCCCGCCAGCGCCTCCTTGTGCCGGATCACTACGTCCTGCTCGGCCACGTACAGCGACATGTGGCGACGCCCGGACTCGAGCGCGAACAGCGGGCCGTCCAGCTCGTAGAAGGCCAGGCCGTAGCGCATGCTTTCCCGCACCCCGCGAGCCGAGCGACGTATCATGCTGCAGACGCGCGCCATGGCGACCCGGCGGTCAGGCGGTAAATCGCGCAAGTAGGCGCCTACCGTCGTGGCTGTGGTGATCATACTGTTTGGCTCCGCGTTTGCGTCTGCTCCGCAGCCGACATTTTAACCGAACGTGTCCCCTCGCATTGGTTAAGGTGAAGGGTGCCCATTTCTGGGACGGAAAGGGCTGGAGACTCGAGCCTTAAGAACTGGAATAATTGTTATATTGGGGCGAATGGCGGCAAATTGTCCTGGCGCGGCGCGAGGACTGGGTTCCAGACCGCCGGTTTGTCTACGACGGTCCGGCTTTTCCGAGCGACCGTCCCGAGTTCCGTCGCACAACAATATGCGCTGAATGTCAGGATCTGGCAGGTGGTCTTCTCTTTTTTCAAGAAGGATCCCAAACCCGCGAAGGCAGGCGCAGCACGCGCGTCAGGCTCCGCGCATGGCCACTCAGCGCGCTCCGCGGCGCGCCCTCCGACGCATGACGCGCGCATCCTGTCCCGGCCGCTGCCCGGACCTGTCAATCGCTCGTTGAACCGGACGTCGACGCCGGCTTCCCCCGGCTTCGCCACGACCGAAAACGCGATTCCCGAGAGGGAACTCGCGCGCAGCCTGGCCATGGCCACCGCCGCCAAGATCGACGCGATCGAATCGGAGATGTCGCAGGATTTCCTGCGGCCGCGCGGCGCGCCGCGCGACAACATCGCGGCCAATTCCGTGATGACCGCGCCGGTTTCGACCGACCCGGATGTTCCGCTCGAGATGGACTCGCCCCGTCGACTTCACGCCGCCGCCACCGGCACCCCAGCCGGAAGAGCCGTTCGATCCGGGCGAAGACGCGACCAGCTATGGCATCGAGGCGATCGAGCTCGGCACGAGCGACTCGAGCTCGGCGCTGGACGAGACGGCGATCCTGTTCGCCAACGGACAGGATCAGGCGGCCGAGACGGTGTTGCGCGCGGCGATCGAGGCGGATCGCCTGGGCGCAACCACCGAGCGCGGATGGTTGATGCTGTTCGAGTTCCTGCGGCAGCGTGGCGACAAGGCGGGTTTCGAACGCCTGACGATGCAATTCGCATTGCGCTTCGAGAATTCGGCGCCCGGCTGGTTCGACTACGAGCCGGTCGGAGTGCGTGCCGAACCCAAGGCGGACAGCCCGGTCGTGAAGCTGCCCGAGGCGATCGACGCCAACATCGTCAAGCCGCTGGAGCATCTGAAGACTCTGGCGATGACCAACGCGACGCTGACGCTGGACGTGTCGAGCGGGCGCACCATCGACATGGTCGGCGCCGAGCTGCTGCTGCGCGTGTTCAACGCCTTCAAGCGTGCCAGCCACGAACTGATCGTGCTGGGTGTCGAGCAGTTGCTCCAGCCGCTGCGCGCGGCGATCGAGCCGGGCCGACGCGACAGCTCGGACGCCTGCTGGATGCTGCTGCTGGACGTGCAGCGCCTGCTGAACCGGCAGACCGACTTCGAGGAAACCGGGATCCAGTACTGCATCACCTACGAGGTGTCGCCGCCGTCGTGGGAACCGTTCTCGTCCAACATCAAGACGCGTGCCGCGGCCGAGGTGGTGCCCAGCGTGGTCGATCCGCTCGATTGGCGCGGCGATGTCACCGGCGATGGCGAGCCGCTGTTCGGCCGCATGATGACCAGCGCCCGCTCGCAGCCGCACCTGGTGATCGAGTGCCGGCATCTGCGGCGCATGGCTTTTTCCGCGGCCTCCGCGCTGCTCGGCCACGTGATCAAGCTCCAGCAAATGGGTACCGTGGTGGAATTCCGCAATGTCAACGCCCTCGTCGGCGCGCTGCTGCAACTGCTGGGCGTTGCGGCCGTGGCCGAGGTCCAGCTGCGTCGCAATTGACCGGTCCCGCGCCGGCAGTGCCTCCGGCGCCCGCCCCGACGCGAACGTCCACGCCCGTCCCGCCCCACCATGAACGATTTTCACGGCACCACGATTCTTTCGGTGCGCCGCGGCGCATCGGTATCGATGGGCGGCGACGGCCAGGTCACGCTGGGCAGCATCGTGATCAAGCGCACCGCGCGCAAGGTCCGGCGCATGTACCAGGACCGGATCCTGGCGGGTTTTGCCGGCGCGACCGCCGACGCGTTCACCCTGTTCGAGCGTTTCGAGGCCACGGCTCGACAAGCACCAGGGCAACCTGATGCGCTCGGCCGTCGAGCTGGCCAAGGACTGGCGCACCGACCGGATCCTGCGCCGCCTGGAGGCGATGCTGGCGGTGGCCGACCGCGAGACCTCGTTGATCATCACGGGCACCGGCGACGTGCTGGAACCGGAACTCGGACTGGTTGCGATCGGTTCGGGCGGCCCCTATGCGCAGGCCGCGGCGCGTGCCTTGCTGGACGATACGGACCTGGTGCCGGCCGACATCGTGGCGCGCGCGCTGGCGATCGCGGCGGACCTGTGCATCTATACGAACCAGAGCCACACGATCGAGACGCTCGAGTGAGATGCGGTAGCGCCCGATGATGACCCCGAAGGAGATCGTCCACGAGCTGAACAAGCACATCGTCGGCCAGCAGCGCGCCAAGCGCGCCGTGGCCGTCGCGTTGCGCAACCGCTGGCGGCGCCAGCACGTGACCGAACCGCTGCGCAGCGAGATCGCGCCCAAGAACATCCTGATGATCGGACCCACCGGCGTGGGCAAGACCGAGATCGCGCGCCGCCTGGCGCGCCTGGCCGATGCGCCGTTCATCAAGGTCGAGGCGACCAAGTTCACGGAGGTCGGCTACGTGGGGCGCGACGTCGATTCGATCATCCGGGACCTGGCCGACATCGCGGTGAAGCAGACGCGCGAGGCCGAGATGCGCAAGGTGCGCTCGCGCGCCGAGGAAGCGGCCGAGGAGCGCTTGCTGGACGTGCTGGTGCCGCCGCCGCGCGATTTCGCGGCGCGCGAGACCGAGCGCGACGCCGACGCCGGCACACGCCAGAAGATGCGCAAGAAGTTGCGCGAAGGCGAGCTCGACGACAAGGACATCGAGATCGAGATGGCGGCGCCGGTCACGCAGCTGGAAGTGTTCGCCCAGCCGGGCATGGAGGAGCTCACCCAGCAACTGCAGTCGATGTTCCAGAACCTGGGCGCCGGGCGCCGTCGCGCGCGCAAGTTGAAGGTGCGCGAGGCGCTGCGGGCCCTGGCCGACGAGGAGGCCGCGCGCCTGGTCAACGACGACGAGCTCAAGCTCAAGGCGATCGCCAACGTCGAGGGCAACGGCATCGTGTTCCTGGACGAGATCGACAAGATCGCCAGCCGCAGCGAATTGCAGGGCGCGGATGTCTCGCGCCAGGGCGTCCAGCGCGATCTGCTGCCCCTGGTGGAGGGCACGACCGTGAACACCAAGTACGGAATGATCCGCACCGACCACATCCTGTTCATCGCCAGCGGCGCGTTCCATCTGTCCAAGCCGTCCGACCTGATGCCTGAGCTGCAGGGGCGCTTTCCGATCCGGGTCGAGCTCGAATCGCTGTCAGCGGCCGATTTCGAGCGCATCCTGACGGGCACCGATGCCTGCCTGGTGCGCCAGTACGAGGCGCTGCTGGCCACCGAAGGCGTGACGCTCGAATTCACTGCGGACGGCGTCGAGCGGCTGGCGCAGATCGCCTTCACGATCAACGAGCGCACAGAGAACATCGGAGCGCGACGCTTGCACACGGTGATGGAAAAGCTGCTCGAGGAAATCTCCTACGAGGCCGCCAGCCAGGGCGCGCAGCGCGCGCTGATCGACGCGGCCTACGTCGATCAGCGCCTGGCCGATCTCGCCCGCAACGAGGACCTGGCTCGCTACGTCCTTTGAATGGCCAAGGCGCTCAAGACGCGTCAGAAGCTCGTGTTTCGCACCGACGGCTTGCGGCCGCGCAATCCGGTCGCGGTCGCAGCGCGCCGCCGCCCGGCCGGTCCGCATGCGCCCACGGCGGGCAGCGAGCGGCAGCTCGCCAAGCGGCGCCTCAAGCGGCTGCTGAGCGAGAGCTGAAGCGCGCACACCCTCCCCCGGCCCCTGTCCCGCTGCGCGGGCGAGGGGCGATACCGCGTGCCCCTGCGAACGCTTGAACTCTGCGACGCACGATCGCCCCTCGCCCGCGCAGCGGGACAGGGGCCGGGGGTGAGGGCCGCGCGCCGTTACTCGGCCACGGTCGCGCGATAGTCACCTGCCTTCTGCAGCGCGCCTTGCACGTCCTGCAACGACAGCGGCACCGTGACCTGCAGCAGCGCCTGCGGCGGAACGAGAGTCACTTGAACCTGTTGGGCGAGCGGCGACAATGCCTTGCTGACCCGATTAACACACCCGTCGCAGTGCATGCCGTCGATGCGGAATACCTGTTGCATCCGAGTCTTTCGCAGGGGAATCGCAAGCATCGGATGCTAGACTGATCGGCGTTGTCGCGCTGCCGATACGTGTCAAGCCGCCTCATTCAAAACTGCCGCCGCCACAGCCGCTACCCATGGACCGCGCGCAGATCCCGACCGAACTGAAGGCCGAAATCCTGTCGGAGGCGCTTCCGTATATCCGCCGCTTTCACGGTCGCACGATCGTCGTCAAGTATGGCGGCAACGCGATGACGCAGCAGCCGCTGAAGGAGAGTTTCGCTCACGACGTGGTGCTGCTGAAGCTGGTCGGCATGAAGCCGATCGTGGTGCACGGCGGCGGGCCGCAGATCGACGACGCGCTGGAGCGGGTCGGCAAAAAGTCCGCGCTTCATCCAGGGCATGCGGGTGACGGACGCCGAGACGATGGAGATCGTCGAGTGGGTGCTGGCCGGCCAGGTCCAGCAGGAACTCGTCATGCTGATCAATCGCTTCGGCGGACAGGCGGTCGGCCTGACCGGCAAGGACGGCGGGCTGATCCGGGCGCGCCGCATGCGCCTGGCGGACCGCGATGACCCGAGCCTGACGCTCGACCTCGGCCAGGTCGGCGAGATCGAGGCGATCGATCCTTCGCTGGTCCGGGCGCTGCAGAACGACGCCTTCATCCCGGTCATCTCTCCGATCGGTTTCGGCGAGGACGGCCTTTCCTACAACATCAACGCCGACCTGGTCGCCGGCAAGATCGCGGAGATCCTGGGAGCGGAGAAGCTGGTGCTGCTGACCAACACGCCCGGCGTGTTGGACCGGGAGGGCCGCCTGATCACGGGTCTGACCGCCGCACGCGTCGAGGAACTGTTCACCGACGGCACCATCTCGGGCGGCATGCTGCCGAAGATCTCCTCGGCACTGGAGGCGGCCCACGGCGGCGTCAATTCGGTTCACATCATCGACGGGCGGGTCGACCACAGCCTGCTGCTGGAGATCCTGACCGATCGTGGCGTGGGCACCATGATCCGATCGCATTGAGGTCTTCGCAGGGGCCTTCCCGGCGCCGGGTCTGGTTCTTCGACCTGGACGACACGCTGCACGACGCATCGCACTCGATCCTGGCCGCGATCGACGCCCGGATGACCGAGTTCGTCCAGCGCCACCTGCGCCTGACGCGCGCGCAAGCCGACCGGCTCCGCCTCGATTACTGGCGCCGCTACGGCGCCACCATGCTCGGGCTGGTGCGCCACCACGACGTCGATCCGCACCATTTTCTGCGCGAAACGCACGATTTCAAGATCGAGGAGCTGTTGCGCATCGAGCGCGGGCTGGCGCGGGTGCTGACTCGCCTGCCGGGGCGCAAGGTGCTGCTGACCAATGCGCCCGGCCGGTACGCCGCGCAGGTGCTGCGCGGGGCCGGCCTGCACCGTCATTTCCGTTCGCGCTATGCAATCGAGCGGCTGCGGCTGCACGGGCAGTTCCGGCCGAAGCCGTCGATCTCGATGATGCGGGCCGTGCTGGCGCGCGAAGGCCTGGCCGGGCGCACCAATGCGGGTCGCGCCGTGCTGGTCGATGACAATCTGGTCAACCTGAAGTCTGCCCGCGCAGCCGGGTTTTCGACGGTATTGCGGATCGCGTCGCATGCGCGGCGCCCGCTGATCGGCACCGCTTACGTCGATGCCCGGGTGCGAACCGTTCGCCAGCTTGCCAGGCGACTGGGATAAGCTGTTGCGGCCTTCGGCCGGAACAGCACCTTCCCCAGCCAATGTCATAGGCGGGTGCGAGAATGCCCCCCGTTTTGTGTTGAGGCTTCGGAGAACCCATGGCCACTTCTGAACCCGGATTGCTGCGGCGGATCTTTGGCGGATTCCTGCGCATGGTCGATGCGACCCGCCGCCTGGTGCTGAACCTGCTGTTCCTGCTGATCGTCGGCATCCTGCTCGTGGCGCTCTTCGGCGGCACGCACCTGCGCCTTTCGGACAACACGGCGCTGGTGCTGCCGCTGAGGGGGGACCTGGTCGAACAGTACAGCGGCAGTGCGCGCGAAGCCGAGCTGACGCAGGCGCTGGGCGGGGTCGAACGGGAGACCCAGGTGCGCGATGTGGTCGCCGTCCTGGATGCTGCTGCCAAGGATCCGAAGGTCGTGCGGGCGCTCCTGATCCTGGACGAAATGAGCGGCGCCGGCATGCCCAAGCTCAACGAGGTCGCGGCCGCCCTCGAACGATTCCGCTCGTCCGGCAAGCAGGTGCTGGCGTGGGGTTCGCAGATGACGCAGGCCCAGTACTACCTGGCAGCGCATGCCGATCAGGTCTACCTTCACCCGAGCGGGGCGGTGCTGTTGACCGGCCTGGGGGGCTATCGGAATTACTACCGCGATGCGCTCGA
>CAVTZO010000085.1:0-8071 GCA_963739145.1 uncultured beta proteobacterium | reverse complement strand
CGCCCAGGTGATCGAGCTTGAGCAGCACGTGGTCGTGCTCCGGACCGCATCCGCGCCCTTCCTTGATCTCCTGGTCCATCGAACGCGACACGAAATCGCGCGGCGCCAGATCCTTGAGCGTCGGCGCGTAGCGCTCCATGAAGCGCTCGCCGCGCGAGTTCAGCAGGATGCCGCCCTCGCCGCGCACGCCCTCCGTGATCAGCACGCCGGCGCCCGCCACCCCGGTCGGGTGGAACTGCCAGAACTCCATGTCCTGCAGCGGCAGCCCGGCCCGCGCCGCCATGCCGAGCCCGTCGCCGGTGTTGATGTAGGCGTTGGTCGACGCCGCGAAGATGCGCCCGGCGCCGCCCGTCGCCAGCACCGTGGCCTTGGCCTCCAGCAGCACCGGCATGCCGGTCTCCATTTCGAGCGCAGACCACGCCGACGCAATCGCCGTCGGCGTCGCGCACCAGGTCGAGCGCCATCCATTCCACGAAGAACTGGGTGCGAGCGGCCACATTGCGCTGGTACAGCGTATGCAGCAGCGCGTGCCCGGTCCGATCGGCCGCGGCGCAGGCGCGCGGCACCGGCTTTTCGCCGAAATTGGCCGAATGCCCGCCGAACGGTCGCTGGTAGATCGTGCCGTCCGGATTGCGGTCGAACGGCATGCCGAAGTGCTCCAGCTCGTAGACGACCTTGGGCGCCTCGCGACACATGAACTCGATCGCATCCTGGTCCCCCAGATAGTCGGAGCCCTTGACCGTGTCGAACATGTGCCACAGCCAGTTGTCCTCGGTCATGTTGCCCAGCGACGCGCCGATCCCGCCCTGGGCGGCCACCGTGTGCGACCGGGTGGGGAAAACCTTTGACAGGACCGCCACGCTCAGTCCCGCGTGCGCCAGCTGCAGCGCGCAACGCATGCCCGCGCCGCCGGCCCCCACGATCACCGCGTCGAAGCGGCGTCGGCCCAGTTGCATCGCTTCAGACCATCCAAAGAATGTGCACGGCCCACGCCAGGCAGGCGGCCAGCCACAGGATGGTTCCCAGTTGCAGCAGAACCCGCACCGCGGTGGGCCGAACGTAATCCATCCAGATATCGCGCATGCCGATCCAGCCGTGATACGCGAGCGCGACGAACGCGATCAGGGTGGCGATCTTCATCCCGAGCGGGGCGAATATTCCGGACCACGCGTCGTAATCGATCGGCCGCGCCAGGGTGATCTGGACCGCGAGCAGCAGGAGGTACCCCGCGAGCACCACTGCCGTGGCGCGCTGCATCAGCCAGTCGCGCAGCCCGTAGTGGGCTCCGACCACCAGCCTTCTGGCGCCGACCGCCATCACAGCACCCCGAAGATGATCAAGGCCGCCCACAGCGCGAGCGGCAGGCTGATCGCGAACACGATCCAGGCGCTCCGGCGCGCCGGTACGCGGTCAACGCCCAGATCCAGGTCGAGCAGCAGGTAGCGCAGCCCGGCCAGCGTGTGATGCACCAGCGCCCAGGCCAGCCCCACCAGCAGGATCCTGAGGAGCCACCCCGTGGCGCCACGACGCAACTGCGCCCAGCTCGATTCCGAGCGCAGGCTCAACTCGAACAGCCACAGCACAAATGGAAGCGCAACGACCATCAGCAATCCGCTGATCCGGTGCAGGATCGACAGCATGCCGGGCACCGGCAGCTGATAGCGCACCAGATCGGCGACCGAGATGTTTCGTATCACGCGCCGTGCGGACATGTTCGGGATTCTTGTTCGTTGCAACGCAATATATTGTGACCCAATTCTCGGCGCAGCGGGGCCGGCCGGCAAAACAGGCACCGGCCGGCATCACGCCAGCCGGTTCCAGTAATAAAAATCGTTCGTGACACAGCGCCCGCGACGAAACTCGATCGCGCGGTCGCCGTACGTGTAGGACAGCCGATCGATCCTGAGCAACGGCGAGCCGACCGGAACCTGCAGGGCCTCGGCCTCGTCGGCAGCGGCAGCCACCGCGCGCAGCTGCTCCTCGGCGCGGATCATTCGCACGCCGAACTCGCTTTCGAACAGCGCGTAAAGCGGTCCCTTGTTTCGCGCCAGCAGCTCGGCCGAAAGCTTGCGGAACGGGCCGGCCGGCAGCCATATGTCGTCGAGCACCCGCGCCAGTGCGTCCAGCAGCAGCACGCGTCGAACATGGATCAGGGCGGCACCCGAGCGCACTCCCAGGCGCGAAGCCACCTCGGAGCTGGCGCTGACGCGGTGGCATTGCAGGAAGCGGCTGCTGGCGGCCAGCGGTTCGCCCCGGTCCGACGCCAGCCGCAGAAAGCGGAATTGCGCCTTCGGTTCGTGGTGGGTGGCCACGAAGGTGCCCTTGCCCTGACGACGGACCAGAAGGTTCTCCGAGGCGAGCTCGTCGATCGCCTTGCGCACCGTGCCCTGGCTGACCTGAAAGCGGGAGGCCAGGTCGGTTTCGCTGGGGATCAACGATCCCGGCATCCATTCGCCCCGGCGCAGGCTTTCGAGCAGCAGGTTCCGGATCTGCCGGTACAGCGGGGCGAACACGGCCGAAGAGCGTGCGGCGCGGGAAGCGCCGGCCCCGGGCCGTAGCGAAGGCGGCAGCGTGGAACCCATGATCGGAGGGTGGGTCAGCGAGGTCTGATCGGGGTCGGAGAAAGGCAGGTCGGGCGGGTCGGTGTGACCCGCTATCTTATGTCTTATATAAGAGCTTGGCTATACTGCCGATCGGCGGTCCTGTCAGAAAAGTTCAAGTGCCACAGGGGCGCAGGCGGCCGGATTACACTGAACACCGTGCATTGCAGCATGCTCGCGCACCCCAGGTGCCATCGTCAGCACGTCCTTCGTTCCGCGGGAGATTCGATATGAGCAAGATGCCTGTGCGAGTTGCCGTGACGGGCGCGGCCGGACAGATCGGTTATGCGCTGCTGTTCCGGATTGCGGCCGGCGAGATGCTGGGCACGGATCAGCCGGTATCCCTGCAACTGCTGGAGATTCCGGATGAAAAAGCGCAGAAGGCTCTGCAGGGCGTGATGATGGAGCTGGAAGACTGCGCCTTTCCGCTGCTGGCGTCGATGCAGGCCTTCAGCGACCCGGGCCAGGCCTTTCGCGACGCCGACTACGCGCTGCTGGTAGGGGCCCGCCCGCGCGGCCCGGGCATGGAGCGGCGCGATCTGCTGGCGGCCAACGCGCAGATCTTCACCGCCCAGGGCAAGGCGCTGAATGCGGTCGCCCGGCGAACGATCAAGACGCTGGTGGTCGGCAATCCGGCCAACACCAACGCCTACATCGCGATGAAGTCGGCGCCGGATCTGCCCAAGCGCAATTTCACCTCGATGATGAGACTGGACCACAACCGCGCGCTGTCGCAAGTGGCGGCGCGGCTCGGCGTTGCGGTGCCACGCGTTCAGTCGCTGTGCGTCTGGGGCAACCACTCGCCGACCATGTACGCGGACTACCGCTTCGCCACGGCCGACGGCAAGTCGGTCCCCAGCCTCATCAACGACGAGAAATGGAACCGCGAGGTGTTCCTTCCGACGGTGGGCAAGCGAGGCGCGGCGGTGATCGAAGCGCGTGGAATGTCGTCGGCCGCCTCGGCCGCCAATGCAGCGATCGACCACATGCGCGACTGGGTGCTCGGAACCTCCGGTCGCTGGGTCTCGATGGGCGTGCCTTCCGACGGCAGCTACGGCATTGCGGCCGACATGCTGTTCGGCTTCCCGGTAATCTGCGCAAAGGGCGACTACACGATCGTGACCGGCCTTCCGATCGACGAGTTCTCGCGCAGCTGCCTGGACCGGACGCTGGCCGAGCTGAACGATGAGCGCCAGGCGGTAGCGCATCTGCTGGGATAAGACAGACAAGAGAGACCCTCACCCCCGCCCCTCTCCCGCAAGCGGGAGAGGGGCGATCACGGAGGCCAGACATGACCAGTTCGAATCGGTTCGGCAGCCTGCAGGAATTCGCGCCCGCCGCGGGCGCGCGCGGCCGGCTGTACCGTCTTGCGGCACTGGAAGCGGCCGGGCTCGGGCAGATATCGCGGCTGCCCCATTCGATCCGGGTGGTACTGGAGTCGGTGCTGCGAAACTGCGACGGCAAGAAGATCACCGAAGATCACGTGCGGCAGCTGGCCGCGTGGCATCCGCGCGCCGCGCGAACCGATGAGATTCCGTTCGTCGTGGCGCGCGTGGTGCTGCAGGATTTCACCGGCGTTCCGCTGCTGGTGGACCTGGCCGCGATGCGCGGCGTGGCGGCGCAGATGGGACGCTCACCCGAGCGGATCGAGCCGCTGGTCCCGGTGGACCTGGTGGTCGATCACTCGGTCATGATCGATCACTACGGAACGCGCGACGCGCTGGACCTGAACATGAAAGTGGAATTCGAGCGCAACCAGCGAGCGCTACGAGTTCATGAAATGGGGCATGCAGGCGTTCGACACATTTCGCGTGGTGCCTCCGGGCTTTGGCATCGTGCACCAGGTCAATCTGGAGTTCCTGGCGCGCGGCGTGCATCAGCGCGATGACGTTTACTTTCCCGACTCGCTGGTCGGCACCGACAGCCACACGACGATGATCAACGGCATCGGCGTCGTCGGCTGGGGCGTCGGCGGCATCGAGGCCGAGGCGGCCATGCTGGGCCAGCCGGTCTATCTTCTGACGCCCGACGTGATCGGCGTCGAGCTCAAGGGCAGGCTGCGCGGCGGCATCACCGCCACCGACCTGGTCCTGACCGTCACCGAGATGCTGCGCAAGGAAAAGGTGGTCGGCAAGTTCGTCGAATTCTTCGGCGACGGCACGGCCGCGCTTTCGGTGCCGGACCGCGCCACGATCGCCAACATGGCGCCCGAGTACGGCGCGACGATGGGCTTTTTCCCGGTCGACGAGAAGACGATCGCTTATTTCGAGGGCACCGGACGCACGCGCGCCGAGATCGCCGCATTCGAGGCGTATTACAGGGCCCAGGGCCTGTTCGGCGTGCCCCGGTCCGGCGAGATCGACTACACCAAGGTGCTGACGCTGGACCTGGCATCGGTCGCGCCGTCGCTGGCCGGCCCGAAGCGCCCGCAGGACCGGATCGAGATCGGCAACGTGAAGCACCGAATTTCGCGAACTGTTCAGCAAGCCGGTCGCCGAGAACGGATTCAACCAGCCGAAAGACAAGCTGCGGCAAGCGTTCGTCACCGCGAACGGCCTTCGATTCACAACGGCGACGTGCTGATCGCCGCCATCACCTCCTGCACCAACACCAGCAACCCGAGCGTGCTGCTGGCCGCCGGGCTGCTGGCCAAGAAGGCGGTCGAGGCCGGACTGACCGTTGCCAGCCGCACGTCAAGACCTCGCTCGCTCCCGGTTCGCGCGTGGTCACCGAGTACCTGCAGCGTGCCGGACTGCTGCCCTATCTGGAAAAGCTCGGCTTCAACGTGGCCGCCTACGGCTGCACGACCTGCATCGGCAACGCCGGCGACCTGGCGCCTGAGATCAACGACGCGATCGTCAAGAACGATCTGGTGTGCGCCGCCGTGCTGTCGGGCAACCGCAACTTCGAAGCTCGCATCCACCCGAATCTGAAGGCCAACTTCCTCGCCTCGCCGCCGCTGGTGGTCGCGTACGCGATCGCCGGCAACGTGCTGACGCGACCTGATGACCGAGCCGGTCGGGCGCGGCACCGGGGGGCGCGAGGTCTGGCTCGGCGACATCTGGCCGACCGGCGAAGAGGTCGAAGCGCTGATGAAGTACGCGATGGACGGCAATGCGTTCCGTGCCAACTACTCGCACGTCGCGTCCGACCCCGGCGAGCTGTGGCAGAAAATCAAGGGCGCCAGCGGCCGCACGTACGCCTGGCCGGCTTCGACCTACATCGCTGAGCCGCCGTTTTTCGCCGGCTTTTCGATGCAACCCGGGCGCGTCGAGCCGGTGCAGGGCGCGCGCGCGCTCGCGATCTTCGGCGATTCGATCACGACCGACCACATCTCGCCGGCCGGCTCGATCAAGGAATCCTCGCCCGCGGGTCGCTGGCTGCTCGAACACGGCGTGGCCAAGGGCGACTTCAACAGCTACGGCTCGCGGCGCGGCCATCACGAGGTGATGATGCGCGGCACGTTCGCCAACGTCCGCATCAAGAACCTGATGATCGAGCCGCAGCCCGACGGCTCGCGGGTCGAAGGCGGCTTCACGATCCATCAGCCGTCCGGCGACCGCATGTCGATCTACGATGCCGCGATGCGCTATCGGGAACAGGGCGTTGCGACGGTCGTGTTCGGCGGCGAGGAGTACGGCACCGGCTCATCGCGCGACTGGGCTGCCAAGGGCACCCAGTTGCTCGGGCGTTCGTGCGGTCGTGGCACGCAGCTTCGAGCGCATCCACCGCAGCAACCTGGTCGGCATGGGCGTGCTGCCCCTGCAGTTCGCTGCCGATCAGAGCGCGCAATCCCTGGGGATCCGGGGCGACGAGCAATTCGACCTGCTGGGAATCGACGACACGCTGCGCCCGCAACAGGCGGTCACGCTGGCGATACGCGGCGCGGACGGCGCGCTTCGCACCGTCGAGCTCACGCTGCGGATCGATACGCCGATCGAAGTGGACTATTTCCGTCACGGCGGAATCCTGCCTTACGTGCTGCGCCAGCTGCTCGCTGAGCCGGCCGTCGGCTAGACGGCCGGTCCCCATGCCCGATCACACCGACCCCGATCACCCCGCGCTGCGCTTCATCACCGACGTCTGGCCGCTGCTGGCGCTGGGCGTGATCGGCGCGGTGATTCTGCGAGCCTGCGTGCCGACTCCTCTGGAGGCCGCGGCCGCCGCAACGGCGCCGTCATTCGACGTTGCTGCCGCGGTGCGCGCCGGCAATGCGCGAGCAGCATCCGCGCTGAACGCCCTGACGCCGGAGTCCGGCGGCGTGCAGGTGCTTACGGCGCTCAACCTGGTGATGATCGAGTTCGCCGCCGGCAACTCCACGCTGCCGGACGATGCGCAGCCGCTGCTGGTGCGCGTTGCAGCCGTGATCGCGACGCGCCCGGCGTCGGAACGATTCGAGATTTCGGGCCACACCGACGGCACCGGCACACCGCTGTCCGACCTGGAGCTTTCGCGGCGGCGCGCCCAGGCGGTGGTGGACTTCCTGGTCAACCAGGGCATCGACTCCAGTCGCCTGCAGGCGAGGGGCGTGGGCGACGAGGATCCGGTCGCCGGCGATGCCGGCGAGGAAACGCGCTTGCGCAATCGGCGCCTGGAGTTCAAGCAGGTGCCCTAACTGGCCTCGGTCCTGCCCGAGCAGGCGGCTGCGGCGCCCGCGCGGCGGCAGCTTGCCGTTGTGGACACCAACGTCTGGCTCGATCTGTTTTTTTTCCGAGACCCCGGATCGCACGCGCTCGAGGTGATCCTCGACTCGCCGCTGTGGGCCGTTGCGCGCTGCGAGCAGACCGACGCGGAACTTTCGGCTGTCCTGCAGCGCCCGCAATTTTCTTCGAGCGCTGCCGAGCGCTCGCGCATGCTCGACTCGGTGCGCGCCTGGCAGGCGCGTACCAGCCTGTTTGCGCTGCTCGCACAGGCACCCTGTCGCTGCCGTGATCCGCACGATCAGAAGTTCGTGGATCTGGCCTTTTCGGCGCGGGCCGACGTGCTGCTGACCAAGGACAAGGCCCTGCTGGCGCTGGACCGCAAGACCCGGGGTCTGGGCGTGCAGATCCTGTCCCCGCGCGAGTTCGGGCAGCGATTCGGGTAAATTGCGAACATGAGCGCAGATGTCGATTCGGAACTGATCAAGTTGTTTGGCCGCTGGACGTTCGCCACCGCGCAAGTCAAGCGCCTGGACGAATTGAGAATCGACCCGGAGGCCATCAAAGCGGCCGCACAGCGGGTGATCGAGGAGCGCGGTAATCCCGAGCGTCAGCGTGCGATTGTCGACGCGATGGACGAAGACACCGCAGTCGCGCTTTGCCTCTGGCTGCGCGATCCTGCCAACGCATCCAATCTGCTCAAGCAGGCCAGAGCGACGCCGCGCAAGCGCGGGTGAGTCCGGGCTGCGGCACCTTTTCCTGCGGCACCGAGCCGGCATCGCCCGGCGCGGATTTGATCGGGCGCTGGCGCGTCAACCCAGCCACCGGCCA
>CAVTZO010000084.1:0-8934 GCA_963739145.1 uncultured beta proteobacterium | reverse complement strand
CCGCCGTGTCTCGCGCAACCGAACGCTGATTTCGCAAGGACTCCCGGTTCCAATCGGATATGCACACCGCCGAGGGCACGCACGACGAAAATGGCGCGCTGCCGCCGATCCCGGCCAAGCGCTATTTCACGATCGGCGAGGTCAGCGAGTTGTGCGCGGTCAAACCGCACGTTCTGCGCTACTGGGAGCAGGAATTCACCCAGCTCAAGCCGATCAAGCGGCGCGGCAACCGGCGTTACTACCAGCACCACGAGGTCCTGCTGATCCGGCGCATCCGCTCGCTGCTGTACGAGCAGGGATTCACGATCAACGGCGCGCGCAATCGACTGGACACCGCCAACGCCGGGGCGCGGGATCGGGCGGTCCCGGTGGACAAGGCGCTGACGCCCGGGACGATCCGTGCCCGGCTGCAGGAGATACGCGCGCTGTTCAGCCGCGAGCCGTGATCGGCGCTTGCTGATCCTCACGGTACAATTCACCGCAAGTCGGGGCGTAGCGCAGCCTGGTAGCGCACTTGCATGGGGTGCAAGGGGTCGCGAGTTCGAATCCCGCCGCCCCGACCAGTAATACCGGACAGGCGCTACCAGGCAAGAGCCTGTATCGCGACCTGGAGCGGCTAATCAGTCTCGGCAAAGACCTGCGCGGGCAAACCGTCGCAGGTTTTTGTTTTGCGGGTGATATGGAAGAATCCGCAAATGCCCGTTACCGGCTACGGCTCAATCCTGCCATTGCGCCCCATATCGAGTGCGCACACCAGCGTTTCGTTTCCACCTTTGGGCCGCAACCTGAAGGCTCTGCTGGTCTGGCCGAAATTCCCGCCCTCTTTCTGGGGGTTCGAAGGCGCAATGCAGATTTTGCCGCAGTCAGCGGTGACGCCCCCGCTGGGATTGGTTACGGTAGCGGCGCTCTGTCCCCCTACGTGGAAGCTCAAACTGCTCGATCACGCTTTCGATGAAATTACGGACGAAGAATTGAAATGCGCCGACTTGGTGATGATCAGTGCCATGTATGCGCAAAGGGTTGATGCGCTGGCGATTCTTCGCCGCGCGCGAGCGTTGGGAACCCGTACCTTCATAGGCGGGCCGTGGGCGTCAAGCGAGCCCGAAGTCGTCCGGTCGGAAGCTGACCATTTGATGGTAGGCGAGGCAGAGGAGGTCTTCACCGATATCGCGCAAGCGCTGGAGAGCGGTACCGCGCAAAGCGTGTATCGGGTGACAGACAAGCCGGACATGTCCGGCAGCCCGATTCCGCGGTTCGACCTGCTGCGCATGGACAAATACACGTCCATGCCCGTGCAGTTTTCGCGCGGCTGCCCGTTTCAGTGCGATTTCTGCGACATCATCACGATCTATGGCCGCACGCCGCGCACGAAATCGTCGCCGCAGTTGATCGCCGAGCTGGATCGCCTGCGGGAACTGGGCTGGCGCGGCGAAGTGTTCGTCGTGGATGACAACTTCATCGGAAATCGAAAAAACGCACTTCAACTCGTCAAGGAGATCGCCATCTGGGGAGACGATCACGGACGGCCATTCTCCTACTACACCCAGGCCTCGGTCGATCTGGCGGATCGCACGGAGCTGATCGAAGCGATGGTAGCCGCGAACTTCATATTCGTATTCCTGGGCATCGAATCGCCCTCTGCCGAGGCTCTGAAGGAATCAAAGAAGTTCCAGAACCTGCGCAAGGACACTCTGGAGCGCGTACGCATCATTCAGGAGAAAGGTCTTTGGGTACTCGCCGGATTCATCGTCGGCTTCGACTCCGACGATGAGGCAATTTTTGATCGGCAACGCGAGTTCATCGAGCAGGCCGCAATCGCCTGGGCAATGGCCGGGATGCTGCAGGCGCCCCCGACCACCCCGCTGTACGATCGCATGAAAGCCGAAGGACGATACATTGAAGACAGCGATGCCATCACGAATTTCAGCGCGCCCAATTTCCGCACCATCATGCCGCTGCCGGTGCTGTTGCACGGGTTGAGCAGGTTGCTGGCGCAGTTGTACGAACCGAGCGCCTACTTCAAGCGTGCGCTGCGCTCGCTCGAGGTGTGGAAGACGAAGCCGAGCCAGACGGTACCGCCCACACCCCTGTTGCAAGACCTGCGGTCGCTGGCATCGTCGATGTGGACCCAGGGCGTGAGGTCGGGCTATCGGCGCGCGTACTGGGGCTTTCTCTGGACCATTGTTCGCCGTTACGGCAACAACCTGGTCAAGCTCGCGATGGGGCTGCGTTTGCTGGTTGCGGCGAACCATTTCCTGATCTACACGCGGCAGGTCGCCGATGAGCTGGAGGGCGCCTGCGCAAAGGCCCGCGAGGCGGGGGATGCCGCGCCCACTCGGGAGCCCACCGCCGCCTGATGTCACGCGTTCGAGGGCGGCAGGACAACTCCTGCGCGTGCTGAAGCGGGCATTCGTTTTGCCTGCCGACCGGGCCCGGCAAGGCGCCGGCAATCGCCGTCGCGCCGCGTGCGGATACACTTGGTGTCAGCCACGATGACCTTCTGGCAGACCATCGCCCGTGGATTGTTGGGGTAACGTAGCTTCTACCGATGCACATTCTGGTCAGCAATGACGACGGATACCTGGCGCCTGGCCTGCGAGCCCTGGCCGATGCGATGCGCGCCTTCGGCGACGTCACGGTCGTGGCGCCGGAGCAGAACTGCAGCGGGGCGAGCAACTCGCTGACACTGAGCCGTCCGTTGTCGGTGCGGCGCGCCGACAACGGTTATCTGTTCGTCAACGGCACCCCCACCGATTGCGTGCACATCGCGCTCACCGGTCTGCTGGAGCGCAGACCCGACCTGGTCGTGTCCGGCATCAACGACGGGCAGAACATGGGGGACGACACGATCTACTCGGGCACGGTCGCAGCGGCGATGGAGGGTTACCTGTTCGGCCTGCCGTCGATCGCGTTCTCCATGGCACAAAGAGGACATCTGCACCTGGACAGCGCGGCTCGCGTCGCGTCCGTGGTGGTCGAGCGCTTCCGCAGCGGCAGCCTGCCGACCCCGTTTCTGCTGAACGTGAACATCCCGGACCGGCCGTTCTCGGAGTTGCGCGGTCTGGCCTGCACGCGGCTGGGCAAGCGCCATCCGTCCGAACCGGTGGTGCGCACGGTCAGTCCACGCGGGGACACCATCTACTGGGTCGGGGCCGCCGGCGAAGCCTCCGATGCCAGCCCGGGTACCGACTTTCACGCAACGGCCAGTGGCCTGGTATCGGTAACCCCGCTGCAGATCGACCTGACCCACACGGAACAACTGGAGTCCGTCACGCAATGGCTGGGGCAGGCAGAGCTGTGATCGGTGCGCCGGGCGGCGGGCTGACTTCCGAGCGGGTGCGCGCTCGCATGGTCGAGCGGGTGCAGCAACTCGGGGTGCGCGACTCGCGCGTGCTGGCGGCCATGCGCTGCGTCGAGCGCCACCGGTTTGTCGATCCGGCGCTGGCCAGCCGGGCCTATGAAGACACGGCGCTGCCGCTTGGATTCGGTCAGACGATATCGCAACCGTATATCGTGGCGCGCTGCGCGGAACTGGCCCTGGCAGAGGCGGCCGATGCGAAGAGCGCGAAGGTGCTTGAAATCGGCACCGGGTGCGGCTACGCGGCGGCGGTGCTGAGCGAATTGTTCGGCACCGTATATTCGGTCGAGCGCGTGCGCGCGCTGCACGAGGTGGCGCGTGCCAACCTGCGCCCGCTTCGGCTGGCCAACCTGCAGCTGGTGTTCGGCGACGGCATGCTGGGCCTGCCGTCCGAGGCGCCGTTCGAAGCGATCGTGTGCACGGCGGCGGGCGAGGATGTGGCACCGGCATGGATCGAACAGCTGGCGCTGGGTGGGGTGATCGTTGCGCCGCTGGGGCGCGAAACGCAGCTGCTGACCGTGCTGAGGAAGAATCCCGACGGCCGCATTGTTCGCCGGCAGCATGAACCGGTACGCTTCGTGCCCTTGGTGCAGGGAACCGTGACCTTGGACAACCGATGAGAGCTCGCGACCAGATATTGGGCCCGATCGCCGCGTGCGCCGGGATCGTGATCTTGCTGGGCGGCTGTGTCGTGTCTCCGACCCACGAAGCACCGATCGTGGAACACTCGCAGGCCGGCCCTGCGGTCGACAAGCCGCAGGCGAGTCCCGCACAGGCGGAACCCGGCACGCTGCCGCAGGCGCGCGAGGCGCACGACGGCCAGTATGTGGCGCAAGCGGGCGACACGCTGTACAGCATCGCGCTGGCTTTCGGACAGGATCACAGGGATATCGCCCGATGGAACGGGCTGGGCGAGACAGCCCAGGTGCGTGTCGGCCAGGTGCTGCGCGTCGCGCCCCCGGCCGGCGACGATGCCGGAACGGCGGCGGCCGAGGCGATGCCGGTTCCGGTGTCGCCCTCGGGTGCGGTTGAGACGCGTTCACTCGCTCCGGCCGAAACGGCTGCGCCGGCACCCGGCACACCCTCGGTGGAGGCAGGCCCGGCCGCACCCGCCGCCGGTGCGCCCGCCGCTGCGGCGCCGCCCGATAAGGCGCCCGACGTGCAACCGGAGGCCGTCTGGGCCTGGCCCAGCTCGGGCAAGCTGCTCGAACGCTTCGACGAAACCCGCAAGGGCATCGATATCGGGGGCAATGTCGGCGATCCGGTAACGGCGGCCAACGACGGACAGGTCGTCTACAGCGGCAACGGCTTGCGCGGCTACGGCAAATTGGTCATCATCAAGCACACGGATGAGTTCGTATCCGCGTACGCACATAACAACGAAGTCCTTGTAACGCAGGGACAGGCCGTCAAGCGGGGCCAGCATATTGCCGACCTGGGGATGACGGATGCACCGACTCCCAGGCTCCACTTCGAGATCCGTCGTCGTGGCAAGCCGGTCGACCCGCTGACGTACTTGCCGTCCCGCTGAACCGCACGCGGATTGCATCTCCGGCGTGCGCAGGACGCTGGGGATGGGGCGCCCGCGCAAGTCGCGCATTGTCGAGCACACGTCGGCGGCTGTCTCGCGGGACTGCGCGCGCGAGACGCCGGATGATGCGTCCGGCCAGGACCTCGTGCCCGAAGTGCTCGAGCCAGCTGCGCCCATGGGTGAACAACCGGCTGGCAGCGCAGTCGACGACGTCACAGGCGACGCGATGCGGCGCTACCTGGGCGCGATCGGTTCGCGCCCCCTGTTGACCCCCGAGCAGGAACACGCCTACGCGGTGCTTGCGCGCGATGGCGATTTCGAAGCCCGCCAGAAGATGATCGAGCACAACCTGCGCCTGGTCGTGTCGATCGCCCGAAATTTCCTGGAACGCGGTGTTGCGTTCCTCGATCTGATCGAGGAGGGCAACCTGGGCCTGATCCACGCGCTGGACAAGTTCGAGCCGGAGCGCGGATTCCGCTTCTCGACATACGCGACCTGGTGGATCCGCCAGTCGATCGGTCGCGCCCTGGCCACACAGGCGCGCACGGTGCGTCTTCCTACCCACGTGCTGCGCGAACTGACCCAGATCAATCGGGCGCGACGTCATCTGGAGTCCGGATGGCATGCGGCCGGGGTGACCCGAACCGCCAGTGTCGACGACATCGCGCACCTGACGGGCAAGACCTGCGAGGAGATCACCGACCTGCTGGTGCTGGGCGAGACGCCCGCTTCGCTGGACGGGCCGGTCAGCGACGATCCGGAAGGGTCGATGGCCGATCGAGTGCCCGGACAGGCGGCCGCCTCGCCGGAGTGGCACGTGGCCCAGCACGAGCTCGAAGGCCTGATGGGCGGCTGGCTGGAGAACCTTACGCATAAGCAACGCAAGGTGATCGAATGCCGATATGGCTTGAACGGTCAGGACCCGGCCACGCTGGACGATCTGGCGCGCGAGCTGGGCCTGACACGCGAGCGGGTGCGCCAGATTCAGCGGGAGGCGCTGGTGCGTCTGCACGGGGCGCTCGAGGCACGCGGCGTCAGGCGCGACGTGTTTTATTGATCGGAACGCTGCTCGAAACCCTCACCGCCGGCCCCTCTCCCGCAAGCGGGAGAGGGGAGGAACTGCCCACGCGCAGACCAAGAGCGAGCCTGAATCGCCCCTGGCCCGCGCAGCGGGAGAGGGGAGTGGGTGAGGGCGCGGCGTCCGTACAATGGCCGCGTGGCACCGATCCTCACATTCGATCTGGAGACGGTACCGGACGTCGAGGGCTTGCGGCGGCTGCGGGCGGAATGGGCAGGGCTGGACGATCGTTCGGTGGCCTCGTACGCGATGGCCGAGCGGCGCGAACGCACCGGCAACGACTTCCTGGCGCTGCACTTGCATCGCGTGCTGGTGATCGGCTGCGCTTTCCGGGACGAGGCGGGATTTCGAGTGCGCAGCCTGGGCACCGCCGGCGACGGCGAGGCCAAGCTGATCGGCGATTTTTTCCGCCTGATCGATCGTTACGCTCCGCAGCTCGTCAGCTGGAACGGCAGCGCGTTCGATCTGCCGGTACTGCATTACCGCGCGCTGATACACGGCGTGGCGGCACGCCGCTACTGGGATCAGGGCGAAGACGACCGGGAGTCGCGCTTCAGCAATTACATCAGCCGCTACCACCTGCGGCACGTCGACCTGATGGACGTGCTGTCGCGCTACCAGGGGCGCGCGGCCGCGCCGCTGGACGAGGTGTCCCGGCTGGCCGGATTCGCCGGCAAGCTCGGGATGGATGGCTCGCAGGTGTGGGACGCCTACTGCGATGGGCAGATCGATCGGATCCGCGCGTACTGCGAGACCGATGTCGTCAATACCTACCTGCTTTACTGCCGGTTCCGCAAGATGCGCGGCCAGCTGGATGAAGACGGCTATTCCGAGGAAATGCGGCAGGTGCGCGAGGCACTGACCGCCGCCGAAGGTTCGCACTGGCAGCAGTACCTGAGCGCGTGGACGGCGACGCCGGAGCGGTGAACCCGTTCCGGCTCGATCAGGTCGAATCGCTCGATCTGCAGGGCCGCGGCGTCGTGCGCGGCGACGGCAAGATCGCGTTCGTCGAGGGCGCGCTCCCGGGCGAACGGGTGCGCTGGGAATGCGCGCGCAGCGGGCGAAGCTTCGACACCGGGCGCGTGATCGAGGTTCAGCGCGCAAGCAGCCTACGCGTTCAGCCGCGCTGCCCTCACTTCGGCTTGCAGCGCGGCGCATGTGGCGGCTGCTCGATGCAGCATCTGGACGGACGGGGCCAGGTTTCCATCAAGCAGAGGGCGCTGGAAGACGCGTTGTGGCATCTGGGGCGGCTGCGGCCGGACCAGGTGCTGCGCCCGATCGGTGGCGTGCTCTGGGGCTACCGGCACCGGGCCCGCCTGTCGGTGCGGTTCGTCGCACGCAAGGGCGAAGCGCTGGTGGGGTTCCACGAGCGCGCGAGCAGTTTCGTGGCGGACATCAAGGAGTGCCGGATACTGGCCGGTCCGGTCGGCTCCCTGCTGGTTCCGTTGCGCGCGCTGGTGACCGGCCTGGCGCTGCGCAAACGTCTGCCGCAGATCGAAGTTGCAGTGGTCCAGGCGGGCGGCCGCGTGCACACGGTGCTCGTGTTCCGCATCCTGGACGCCTTGCCGCAGTCCGATCGCGATGCGCTCGCGCGATTCGGTGAACTGCACCAGGTTGCGATCTGGGTCCAGCCCGGCGGGCCGGCCACGGCTGCGCCGCTGGGGCCGGCCGATGCGATGGACCTGGTTCTGGAGCTGCCCGAGTTCGGTCTGACGGTTCCGTTCACGCCGACCGATTTCACGCAGGTCAATCACGCGGTCAACGAAATACTGGTGCGCCGTGCGCTCGCGCTGCTGGGGACGCAGCCGCATGAACGGGCGCTGGACCTGTTCTGCGGCCTGGGCAACTTCACGCTACCGCTGGCAACCCGGGCCGGCCATGTGATCGGAATCGAGGGCAACGGCGCGCAGGTGGCGCGCGCGACGGCCAACGCCCACAGCAACGGCCTGCAATCGCGCACCAGGTTCATCACGCAGGACCTGTTCGGGTGGACCCGCGGCGAGTGGGAGACGCTGAGCCGGCGCGATGGGCCTTTCGACAGGATCCTGGTGGATCCGCCGCGCGAAGGTGCCCTGGCGGTGACGCGCGCGCTGGCCGACAGCCCGCTGCGGCCGCAGCGCGTGGTGTACGTGTCGTGCAACCCGGCGACGCTGGCACGCGACTGCGCGGTGCTCGTTCATGAAGGCGGCTGGCGCCTCGCCTCGGCCGGCGTGGTGAACATGTTTCCGCACACAAGCCATGTCGAAAGCGTTGCGGTGCTTGAACCTGACCGTTAGTTTTCCTGCTTTATCTGTACCTTATGGGTCGCACGTTTTTATCGGGACGAGCCTGCAACACGGACCGAGGTCCTGCTGCTTCGGCTCGCCGCCGACGGCACGAGCGCCGCGGTCGGTCGCACCGCTGGCTTTGCGCCGGCGCCGCCGCTGCCGCAGCCGGAACGCCGAGCCAAAGCTGCCGAGCCACGATTGCGCGAGCGCCTGCGGCGCGCCGGCGTGTAGACGACCGTCCTATTTGCCCATGTCGTCCTTGGAATCCTTTTTCATACCGTCCTTGGACATCGCGTCCTTGGACATCGCGTCCTTGGACACTGCATCCTTGCTCATGCTGTCGGCTTTCATGGAGTCGTGCGCCATTGTGTCCTTGGCCATGGAATCCTTTTTCATCCCGTCCGCTGCCATAGCATCCTTCTTCATCCCGTCGCTGGACATCGTGTCCTTTCCCATCGCGTCCTTGCTCATGGTGTCCTGGGCGTAAACACAGGCGGTCGCCAGCATCAAGCAGCAATACGTGGCCGAAATCGCAACTTTATTCATCGCAGGTTCCTCTCGGTGAAATTCACGTGACGCAGTTTCGGTGCCCGTCTTCGCTGCGGCTCGCAAGGGTTCCTGCGATCGCCGGGACGTCGACGTCCGGTGGCTAATTCGCTGGCGCCTGGCGCCGGGTTACCGGGCCATGCACAATTCGCTG
>CAVTZO010000083.1:0-12296 GCA_963739145.1 uncultured beta proteobacterium | reverse complement strand
TTGCTGCTTGACATACGTATTGCTGGTATGCCGACGCGATTGGGCTGGCATTTCAGATCGTGGATGATTGGCTGGACACGGTGGCTACCTCGGCCGAACTGGGCAAGACGGCAGGCAAAGACCTGCGGCAAAGCAAGCCGACCTATGTTTCGGTTCTGGGGGCGGACGCAACCCGGCGCTGGGCGGAGCGCCTGAGGACAGAGGCGCACGACGCACTGTCCAGCCTGGGCCCCGAAGCCCAATCGAAAACCGTGCGGCTGAGGCAATTGGCCGACTTCATCGTGCAACGACGGAGCTGAATGTGTACAGCCTGTTGCAGACCATAAACGACCCGACCGAACTTCGGAAACTCGACCGCAGCCAGCTCGGACGGCTGGCGGACGAGTTGCGCGCCTTCGTGCTCGAATCCGTCTCGCAGCACCGGCGGGCACCTGAGCTCCAACCTGGGCACGGTCGAGCTGACGATCGCGCTGCACTACGTCTTCGATACGCCGGAGGACCGGATCGTCTGGGACGTCGGCCACCAGACCTATCCGCACAAGATCCTCACCGGGCGCCGCGAGGCGATGCGCGGACTGCGCCAGTCCGACGGCATCTCGGGCTTTCCGCGCCGTTCCGAGTCGCATATACGACGCGTTCGGCACGGCGCATTCGTCGACCTCGATCTCGGCGGCGCTGGGGATGGCGGTGGCGGCGCGCGATCGGGGCGAGAACCGCCATTCGATCGCGGTGATCGGCGACGGCGCGATGTCTGCCGGCATGGCGTTCGAGGCGATGAACAACGCGGGCGTGGCCGAGAACGTGCGCCTGCTGGTCGTCCTGAACGACAACGACATGTCGATTTCGCCGGCCGTGGGCGCGCTGAACCGGTACCTGGCGCGCCTGCTGAGCGGCAAGTTCTACGCCGCGGCCAAGCAGGCCGGCCGCCAGGTGCTCAAGCACGTGCCGCCGATGCTGGAGCTGGCGCGCAAGCTCGAAGAGCACGCCAAGGGCATGCTCGTACCCGGGCACGATGTTCGAGGAGTTCGGCTTCAACTATCATCGGGCCGATCGACGGCCACGACCTCGACTCGCTGGTGCCGACGCTGCAAAACATCCGGGGGCTGTCCGGTCCGCAGTTCCTGCACGTGGTCACGCGCAAGGGGCAGGGCTACAAGCTAGCCGAGGCCGACC
The DNA here is from genome assembly GCA_963739145.1 of uncultured beta proteobacterium. GTDB lineage: Bacteria > Pseudomonadota > Gammaproteobacteria > Burkholderiales > Burkholderiaceae_F > VBCK01. Next base: position 11,123 of record CAVTZO010000083.1, on the reverse strand, counting down.
CGGTGCTGTATCACGGTCCCACGCCGTTCGATCCGAAGACCGGATTGCAGAAGAAGGAGCCCGGAAAGCCCAGCTTCACGCAGGTGTTCGGCGACTGGCTGTGCGACATGGCCGCGGCCGATTCGCGCCTGGTCGGCATCACGCCGGCCATGCGCGAAGGCTCGGGCATGGTGCGCTTCGAGCGCCAGTTCCCCGACCGCTATTTCGATGTCGGCATCGCCGAGCAGCACGCGGTGACCTTCGCCGCCGGCCTGGCCTGCGAGGGTCGCAAGCCGGTCGTGGCGATCTACTCCACGTTCCTGCAGCGCGCCTACGACCAGCTGATCCACGACGTGGCGATCCAGAACCTGCCGGTGGTGTTCGCGCTCGATCGCGGCGGTCTGGTCGGTGCCGACGGGGCGACGCACCACGGGCGCCTTCGACCTGTCGTTCCTGCGCTGCATCCCGAACATGGTGGTGATGACGCCGAGCGACGAAAACGAATGCCGCAAGATGCTGTCGACCGCTTACCTGCACGACGGCCCGGCCGCGGTGCGCTATCCGCGCGGCGTGGGCGTGGGAGCGACGGTCGAGCGGGACCTGGACACCGTGCCGGTCGGCCGCGGCGAGGTGCGCCGCCACTCGCGGGCTCCGCGCGGCGCCCGCATCGCGATTCTCGCCTTCGGCACCATGCTGCATCCGGCCTTGCGCGCCGCCGAGGCGCTGGACGCGACGGTGGTGAACATGCGCTTCGTCAAACCGCTGGACACGGATCTGCTGGCCCAGGTGGCCGCCTCGCACGACGCTTTGGTCACGGTGGAGGAAAACGTCGTGATGGGCGGTGCCGGCAGCGCGTGCGCCGAGGCCCTATCCAGCCTGGCGATCGGCCGGCCGTTCCTGCACCTGGGACTGCCGGACCACTTCATCGATCACGGCGACCCGGCCGGTCTGATTTCCAAGGTCGGACTGGATGCGGCGGGGCTCGAGCGGTCGATACGTGACCGCTTCGGGGCGATGCTGCGCGAGGCGCGGCGGGTCAAGTCGATTGCTTAGTCGATTGGCGTAGGGCCCTCCTACGCGCGCTTTGCGCGCTTCGGAGGGTGGCGCTAAATCCAATTGCGTGCTTTTGCGCGTAATTGGATTTAGCGCCGCCGTGGGACGTCGTCCCACAGGTCGTTGCTGCGTTGGCGCGGCGCGCTGGACGCGTCGTAGATCGAAGCCATCGTGCGCGCCGGCCGCTGCGGCGCCAGCCAGCCGTGCACGCCGGCCAGCAGCATCAGTTCGGACATTGCTTCCGGCGCGATCGGCGTACCGTTTCCATCGTCGAGCCAGAGTTTTTCGAAGTACAGGTTCATCTCCGGGTAACCCCACAGGAGCGTGATCGCTTGCACGATCTCCGGATGGTGCGACTCCAGCACGGACGGCTGGCGCGACACATGATGCGCAACGGGGTGGATCGTGCGCGGGCGCTCCTCCGTCTGGCTCGGCGCGGATTGGCTCCCGCCCAGGCTCGGGATCGAGCGGTAGAAGGTGTCGTACCGCGGTTTCATAATGTGGGCGAAGGGTAATGCAAATGTCTTAAGCGTTGAATCGGCAAAACTTGCTAAGCACTTTGTACTATCTCAGCCTTCCGTCACAAGAAGCGAAAAGTGGGTAAAACGTATACCCAATAGAGAGTATACCAAGTACCTCAAGTTTGTCATTTCGCTGCAACGCGAGGCGACACACGGGACGAGCGGAAAATGTCTGTAGGGCTTCAGGCCAACGCGTCTCTTAAGGCGCTGAACGCGTTCGGCGTCGAGGCCAGGGCCGCATTCCTGGCGCAGGTGAGCCAGGAATCCGACCTGGCGGCCGTGCTGAGCGATCCGCGCGTCGCGGCGCAGCCGCGCCTGGTGCTGGGCGGCGGCACCAACGTGCTGTTCGTAGCCGACTTCCCCGGGCTGGTGGTGCACGTGCAGGTGCCGGGCTTGCAGGCGGCGGGCCAGACCGAGGAAAGCTGGCTGTTCGAGGTAGGCGCCGGCATGGACTGGCATCGAACCGTGCAGTCGCTGCTGCAGGCCGGCTACCCGGGGCTGGAGAACCTGGCGCTGATACCCGGCACGGTCGGAGCCGCGCCCGTGCAGAACGTCGGCGCGTACGGGCTTGAGCTCGCCGAGCGCCTGCACTCGGTCCGGGCGTGGGACTGCCAGGAACAGGCCATCGTGCAGATGGCCCCGGAGCAATGCGAGTTCGGCTACCGGGACAGCGTCTTCAAGCGCAAGTACCGCGACGGCCGCATCATCGTGGCGGTCACGCTGGCGTTGCCCAAGCGATGGCGGCCGGTGCTCGGCTACGCCGAGCTGGACCGGGAGCTCAAGGCAGCCTCGCACGAGGAGCCCTCCGCGGCCGCGATCTTCGATGCCGTGTGCGCGATCCGCCGCCGCAAGCTGCCGGATCCTGCGCAGCTGGGCAATGCCGGAAGCTTCTTCAAGAACCCGGTTGTCTCGCGCGAAAGGCGCACCGAACTGATCGGCCGCTTTCCATCGCTGGTCAGTTACGCGCTGCCGGGCGGACGCTTCAAGCTGGCTGCGGGCTGGCTCATCGAGGCCTGCGGCATGAAGGGGGTGAGCCGCGGTCGGGCGGCGGTCTACGACCGGCAGGCGCTGGTGCTGGTCAATCGGGGAGGGGCGAGCGGCCGCGAGATCCTGGACCTGGCGCGCGAGGTGCAGGAGCGGGTGGCCGACAAGTTCGGAGTCCTGCTGGAGCCCGAGGCTGTGATCGTCTGATCCTGCTTCGCGCGACAGCGCGCGAAGCAGGGCCGGTAAGATGAACGCACCATGAGCCGTATCCTGCTTTCCCTTCCGAAGGGCGAACGCGTCGGAATCGCCTTTTCGGGCGGGCTCGACACCTCGGCGGCGCTGGCGTGGATGCGGCACAACAGTGCCGTGCCCTGCGCGTACACCGCCAACCTGGCTCAGCCCGACGAGGCTGACTACAACGACATCTCGCGCCGGGCCCGTTCGTACGGGGCCGAGATCGCGCGCCTGGTCGATTGCCGGGAAGCGCTTGTACACGAGGGCCTGGTGGCGCTTCAATGCGGGGCGTTCCACATCAGCACGGCCGGCCGCACCTATTTCAACACCACGCCGCTGGGTCGGGCCGTGACCGGCACCCTTCTGGTGAAGGCGATGCAGCAGGACGGGGTCGGGATCTGGGGCGACGGCTCCACCTACAAGGGCAACGACATCGAGCGCTTTTATCGGTACGGACTGCTGGCCAATCCGGCGCTGCGCATCTACAAGCCCTGGCTGGACGGCGATTTCGTGCGCGAGCTGGGCGGCCGCAAGGAAATGAGCGAGTGGCTGGCGGCGCACGGTTTCGCATTCAAGACCAGCAGCGAAAAGGCGTACTCGACGGACTCGAACATCTGGGGCGCCACCCATGAGGCCAAGCAGCTCGAATTCCTGAACAACGGGCTGCGCATCGTGCAGCCGATCATGTCGGTCAAGCACTGGGACGAGTCGGTGCAGATCCGGCGCGAGGAAGTCGCGGTGCGTTTCGAAGAAGGCTTCCCGGTCGGTTTGAACGGGCAGAGCTTCAGCGACCGCCTGCAACTGGTGCTCGAGGCCAACCGGATCGGCGGCCGGCACGGCCTGGGCATTTCGGACCAGATCGAAAACCGCATCATCGAGGCCAAGAGCCGGGGAGTGTACGAGGGGCCGGGCATCGCGCTGCTGCACGTCGCGTACGAGCGGCTGGTTTCGGCGATCCACAACGAGGGCACGATCGACAACTACCGCACGCTGGGCCGCAAGCTTGGCCGGCTTCTGTACGAGGGGCGCTGGTTCGATCCGCAGAGCCTGATGCTGCGCGACACCCTGCAGAAGTGGGTCGGCCGCGCGGTGACCGGCGAGGTCACGCTCGAGCTGAGGCGCGGCGACGACTACACGATCCTGGACACGCAGGGGCCGCACCTGACCTACCAGCCGGAGCGGCTGTCGATGGAGCGGGTCGATGCGGAGGCGTTTTCCGCGCTGGACCGGGTCGGCCAGCTGCAGATGCGCAATCTGGACATCATCGATTCGCGCGAGAAGCTGGCGATCTACGCGCGGGCCGGCATGCTGCCGTCCGGCCCGGGCGCGGCGGGTCTGCTGGAGTCGGACCCGGCTGAAGAGCAGGGCGGGAACTGATCCGGGCCCCAGCGCCCGGGCTCAGCCCTGCGTCATCACATCAGTTGCCCGACGAAATTCCAAAGGCACCAGAAACTGGTGATCCGCGGGGGCAATGCCACGATCGTGCCGTACGGCGGCACGAGGTGCGCGAACGGCTGCAGCCCGCGGAAATAGGCCTGCGATGGCGTTTCGAACCCGGCGTACAGCACGTAGTCGAAAACATTGTCGGGCGATACGAAGTCGTACGGCCAGGTGATGAAGAATTCGCCGGCAATGACGTTGTTCGGAACCGGACCCGACGTGCCGCAGGTGATGCTCGCGGTTTCGATCTGGAAAGTCTTGCCGCTCTGATTGACGAACATGTTCGACAGGTTCGGGTAACCCATGTTCTGGCAGGAGCTGCCGGTGTCGTCGACACACAGGGTGACGCCGAATGCCGACGCTGCCACGGGGGCGGCCTGCAGGCATGCCGCGGCCATCACTGCAATCAGGCACAACCGAGCTCGCAGGTTCACGATGGGTCCTTTCGAAACCTTGGGCTTGGAACCTCTTTGTGCGACGGTCGACGAAGCTACTCCGACTGCTTCAAACTTCAATGGGTAATTTCACTCCGGCATTTGTGCCCGCCCATTGAAAACGCTGCGACGCCCCGTTCGATCAGAATGACGTCTACCGCGTTGGCGTTGCTCAGACCCGCGGCTTGGTATTCGCGAAGCCGATGACCGCCAACGGCCGACATGGATGTCGCTCGAGCGATGAACCTGCCTGCCCTTTCGCGTGGCTTGCGCGCGGCCTCGATCGCCATCGCGCTGGCCGCCACGGCCGCCGGCCTGATCGCGCCGCGGGCCCTGGCGCAGGTCGAACGCTATGTCGCTTCACCGGCCAGTGCCGACGGCATCGGCAAGCGTTACATGGGCCGCGAGATCGCGGCCGTCATGGGCTGGCAGGGCGCGGCTTGGCTGGAACGCGAGCAGCGTGACCGCGAGGAGCGCACCGACCTTCTGCTGAAGGCGCTCGACCTGAAGCCCGGCATGGTGGTTGCCGACATCGGCGCCGGTACCGGTTACCTTTCACGCCGCATGGCGCCCGCCGTCGCCCCGGGCGGCAAGGTGCTCGCGGTGGATGTGCAACCCGAGATGGTGCAGATGCTCGAGGCTTCGGCCCGGCGGGAGGGTTTGACCAATATCCAGGCGTCGCTGGGCGCGCAGGACGACGTGAAGCTGGGGTCCGGCTCGGTCGACCTGGCGATCATGGTCGACGTTTACCACGAGCTGGCCTTGCCGTACGAGGTGCTCGGCAGCATCGTGCGTGCGCTCAAGCCCGACGGGCGGGTCGTCTTCGTCGAGTACCGGGAGGAAGACCCGCGCGTGCCCATCAAGCCGCTGCACAAGATGAGCGAGGCGCAAGTGCGGCGTGAGGCCCAGGTGTATCCGCTTGTCTGGGAGCGTACGGTGAACGACCTGCCGTGGCAGCACATGGTGGTGTTTCGCAAGCGCCGTTGAGCACTGGTCGGCGCAGTCCGTCAGAACAGGGCGTCCACTGCATCGAGCTCGGGGTCCGTCAGCTCGAATTCGAAGATCTCGAGGTCCTCGCGCATGTGCGCTTCGGACCGGGTGCCCGTCAACGGCACGACGTCGACCTGCGTCAGGTAGCGCAACAGGATCTGCGGGGCGGTGCGTCCGTATGCCGACGCCAGCGTCGTGATCGTATCGTGAGCGAGGGCGTGTGCATTGGCGGTAAGCGTCCAGAACCCCTGGTAGGCGATCCGATGCTTCCTGCAAAACGCGCGAATCTGCCGGTCGTACCCCGACTCGGCGTGGAAGCGGTTCTGGACGACCGCGGGCTTGACGCGCGCGGCGCTGCAGAGCGAATCGAGCTGGTCGAGGTGGTAGCAATTGCTGATGCCCAGCTGCCTGACGCCGCCGGCATCCACGAGCGATTCCATCGCCTGCCAGACCTGCATCGTTTGCTTCGCGTTCGCAAGCGGCGAATGCAGGACGAGGCTGTCCAGGTAGTCCGTCCGCAGGTTTCCCAGGGAGGCAGCGAAGGACTGCGCAACCTGCTCGGGCAGCGGCGCGCTCGCGTCATAGGGAATCCGCTTCGGATCCTGGCCGGACAGGGGCGTGAATTTCGTCTGCAAAAACAGGTCGCTCCGGCTCAGCCCGGCGTTCAAACACGCGACCGCGCCGGCTCCCACGCCGGCTTCGTCGTAATGCTTGGGTTGACAGGCGGTGTCGACGCCGCGAAATCCTTGTCGGATCGCTGTCGCCACCAGGCGCTGCGTTTCCGCTTTCTTCCACGCGGTGCCATAAATGATCCCTGGACCGCGCATTTGGGAATCGAAGGACCGCTCGAAGCGTTGTCAGGAACCGGACGTGCGGCCTGGCAGTGTCGACGTACCGATCAGCGGGTCGGCCCGGGTCACGAAAAACGCTGCGTGACACGATGGGCAGTGGCCGGTGACCAGGATTTCGGACCGCAGCTTCCAGGTCGCCTTCGCGCCGCAGGTCCGGCAGACCGGGGCATACCGGTTGACGGTTATCCGGAGCGCCAGGTACAGAACAACTATCGGAAGCCAGCATGCTGCGAAAGCGATCCAATACGCAGCCGGCGCCTCAGGGCTGTGCGCCTGAAGCGGATAAAGGTGTAATACGTAGAAGATGATGTCGAGATCGACCAGCAAGACTGCCGCTGCGCCGACATAGAAAAGAGGTCTGCCGCGGCGTTTGAGCTCGTTTAGCTGGTCGATGAACTGGGCAGGCGTCATCGTCGGCGCAAACCTTCCGCGTCTACGCGACGTCGAGCCCCAGCAGCAGGTACTCCAGCAGCGCCTTCTGCGCGTGCAGCCGGTTCTCCGCCTCGTCCCACACCGCGCTTTGCGGCCCGTCCAGCACGTCGGCCGAAACCTCTTCGCCGCGATGGGCCGGCAGGCAATGCATGAACAACGCCTCCGGATGCGCGAGCGCCATCACGCTGGCGTCGACGATCCAATGCCCGAAGGCCTTGCGCCGCGCTTCGCTCTCGGCCTCGTACCCCATGCTGGTCCACACGTCGGTCGTGACCAGGTCCGCTCCGGTCGCCGCCTCGCGCGGGTCCTGACACAGGTGCAGGTGCGGCCCGAGCGAGATGCGAGCCGGATCGGGCCCGTAGCCGGGCGGCGTCGCGAAGTTCAGCGTGAAGCCGAGCTGCTCGGCGGCCTGCAGCCAGGTGTAGGCCATGTTGTTGGCGTCGCCGATCCAGGCCACCGTGCGACCCTGGATCGATCCGCGCTGCTCGATGTAGGTGAAGATGTCGGCCAGGATCTGGCAGGGGTGGTACTCGTTGGTCAGCCCGTTGATCACCGGCACGCGCGAGTTCTGCGCGAAGCGTTCGATCTTGGACTGCTCGAAAGTGCGGATCATCACGATGTCGACCATGCGCGAGATCACGCGGGCCGTGTCCTCGATCGGCTCGGAGCGGCCGAGCTGCGAGTCACCGGTCGTCAGGTGGATCACCGAGCCGCCCATCTGGTACATGCCGGCCTCGAACGAGACGCGCGTGCGGGTGGAGGCCTTCTCGAACACCATCGCCAGCGTGCGGTCGGTCAGCGGCCGGTACGGCTCGTAGCGCTTGAAACGCTCCTTGATGATGCGCGTGCGGGCGAACACGTGCTCCAGCTCGTCGCGGGAAAAATCCGAAAACTCGAGAAAATGGCGCGTCAGCATTGAAGTTAGGTCCAAAAAATTCACGGGGGACCCTCACCCCCAACCCCTCTTCCTAGAGGGAGAGGGAGGCCACGAGTCCGCATGCTAACGCTTCTCCCGCGGAGCGGGAGAAGCGAGGCGAGGAGTGACCAAGGGCGTCGAAGCAGTGGTGGTCGACCCTTGGCTTGGGGTCGACGCGTGCGGCGAGACGCCCGATCGCCCCTCGCCCACGCAGTGGGAGAGGGGAGGCGGTGAGGGTGCTCGAGGGGAGGCCGCCGTCGTTGCTGCGAACGGAGAGGACCGCCTGCTTCGCAACTGCTTCGCAACGCCAGTCAGGCGGCGATGCGCGCCGGGTGCGTGGAAGTGAGGGCCGTCAGCCGGTCGCACTCGGCCGCCGTCAGCACCCGGATGCTGGGGAAGTAGCCCTGGTAGACCACGCCGTGCAATTCGACCTTGCTTTGCACCCGCAGGTAGCGGATCAGGAACTCGACGATGTTGTCGGTGATCAGCTGACCGGGCACCAGCACCGGGATGCCCGGCGGGTAGGGCACGATCTGGTCGGCACAGATGCGGCCGCTCAGGGCGCGGTTGGCCTGGTCGTTGTCGTCCAGCAGCGGGACCAGCTCGCCGCCCGCGTAATAGGCGTCGCGCGGCAGGTAGACCAGTTCGGTGAACGGCGGCAGGTCGGGCGTGCGGTACAGCCGCCTGGGCGCGCGCTTCTCGCGCGCGATCCGCATCAGCGCATCGTACAGGCGCGAGCACTTCGAGCGCGTGGTGCCGATCGTCAACAGCAGGGTGAGCGTGTTGACGGTGGATTTTTCGACGGTGATGTTGAAACGGGTGAACAGCTCCTGCTGCAACTCGTCGACCGTCATCCCGCACGAGGAAATGTCGATCGTGACCTTGGTCGGATCCAGGCGGATGTTGTCGTTGCGCACCTCCTCCGGCAGCAGGTCCTCCAGTTCGAGCACGCGGAACACGCCGGTCGAGTCGATCTGCTGGCGCAGCTCGGTGGCGAGCATCAGGGTGCGCTCCAGCAGCTTGTAGCCCTCCATCACGGCCTGCTTGCGTCCGACGTCCAGGCTCGCGATCAGGCTGTACATCGGGCTGGTGGAGGTGTGCATGTTGAAATTTTCCCGGAAGATGTGCTCCCGGAAGCCCGGATCGTTGACGTGGATCATGGCCGCCTGCGAGAAGGCCGACAGCGTCTTGTGGGCCGACTGCGTCGCATAGTCGGCACCCGCCTCCAGCGCGGTGGGCCTCAGATCGGGGTGGAATCGCGCGTGGCTGAACCAGGCCTCGTCGATCAGCACCTTGATGCCGTTCGCGTGCGCCGCGTCGATGATCGGCTTCAGGTCGTAGCGCAGCCCGTCGTAGGTGCAGGACGTCAGCGCCAGCAACTGGGCGTCCGGATGCTCGTCGATCGCGCGCAGGATCGTGGCGCGCGGCACCGGCCCGAACACCCCGTACTGCCGGTTCACGCTGGAATCCAGGTACACCGGCTTGGCGCCGGACAGCACCACGCCGTGATGAACCGACTTGTGGCAGTTGCGATCGAGCAGCAGCTTTTCGCCCGGCGCGATCAGGGTCTGCAGGATCACCTTGTTCGAGGTGGAAGTGCCGTTGGTGGCGAAGAAGGTCTTGCGCGCCCCGAATGCCTTGGCCGCCATCTGCTGGGCCTCGGCGATCACGCCGGTGGGCTCCATCAGCGAATCCAGGGCCTTGGCGGACACCGACAGATCGGAGTCGAACACGTGCTCGCCCATGAACTCGTAAAAATCGTTGACCCAGGGGCTTCCCCGCAGCGAATCGCCGCTCGAATGGCCCGGCGTGTGCCAGGCGTCCTTGGCGGCGAGCACGTACGCGCACAAGGCGTCGTAGAACGGGGTGCGGGCGCGCTCGGCGATCTGCGCGTTCAGGATCCGGTACATCCCGCGGTAGTCGCGCTCCTCGCGGTAAAAATAGCCGTCCACCGCCTCGGCGAACAGCGTATCGACCACCTGGTCCTCCCGCTCCTTTTCGATCAGGATGTATAGATCCAGCTCGGGCCGCAGCGCGGTGATCTTCTGCACCAGTTTGAGCGCGCTGACCTGCAGGCTGCGGGTCGGCTCGCGCCCCTGCGGGGTCTTGCCGTTGCGCTGCTGGCGGCGCGGGCCGTCCTGCACCGCATACAGCTTGTCATCCACGATAACCACCTGGATATCGCCGTCGCGTTCGATCAGCGCCAGCCCTTCCTTGGCGGTCAGGGCCCCGACGAAGGAGATTCCGAACGGATTGTCCAGCGAGCGGGCCGCCGCGTTCAGCCCCTTGAGCAGGTCCTTCAGGATCAGCGGCTCGTCATTGATGACGAGCACCTTGGAGGTCGGTTTGGCCATGGCGGGGCGGGCAGTCATGCTGGCCTGGAGGCTAGATCATCGCGTCGCGGTTTTATGCGCGATTTGACGCCTAAACGCAAGGGATACCCGACGGTTGACCGGGCGCCGCGCCGCCGCGACAGTACGCGCATCGGGACAGGCGGGTCGGCGCGGTTGCCGTGGTTGCCGGGGTTGCCGGGGTTGCCTGGACAGCAGGCGGTCGGAAAGCGGCGCGGGCAGGGCCGAGCCGGGACCGGCTGCCTCAGTGCATTGCTTTGATCGCGGCGGCCAGGCGGCTCTTGTTGCGCGCCGCCAGGTTCTTGTGAACGATCTTCTTGTCCGCGATCGAATCGATCACGCTGGTCGATGCGCGAAATTGGACAGCGGCGGCGGTCGGGTCGCCGCCGGCGATGGCTTTGCGCACCTTCTTGATCGCCGTGCGCAGGCGCGAGCGCAGCGCGGTGTTGTGCGCGTCCAGGGCTCGCGATTGGCGGGCCCGCTTGCGAGCCTGTTTCGTATTGGCCATGTTCGATTCGTCCGGAAAATCTTTAAACTGTACCACACCTCTTCCCTTGCTGAAGAGCGGCTCGCGCCGTTCCGCCTGATTGAAGCACCCCGTTGTGAATCTGCTGCGCGCCACGGTCGCCGTGAGCGGCCTGACCCTGTTGTCGCGCATCACCGGCCTGGTCCGGGAGGTGCTGATCGCGCGCATCTTCGGCGCGGCCAGCGACATGGACGCGTTCTCGGTTGCATTCCGATTGCCCAACCTGTTGCGGCGACTGTTCGCCGAGGGCGCCTTCTCGCAAGCTTTTGTGCCGATCTTCGCCCACACCCAGGCCACCGGCGGGTCCGAGCGGGCTCGCGAAATGCTTTCGCATATCGCGTCGGCGCTGTTCTGGACGGTGCTGGCGGTGTCGGCGCTCGGGGTGATCGCGGCGCCGGCCTTCGTTCCTCCG
>CAVTZO010000082.1:0-14079 GCA_963739145.1 uncultured beta proteobacterium | reverse complement strand
GGTTCCGGGCGGCGGGTTCTCCTGGTTCGGCCAGACGCCGCGAACAAGATCCTGACGGCCTACGGCCTGATGGAATTTTCGACATGTCCAAGGTCCACGACGTCGATCCGAAACTGATCCAGCGCACGCAGCAGTGGCTCGCTTCGCAACAGCAGGCCGATGGAAGCTGGAAGCCGGATACGAATTTCATCAATGAAGGCGCCACCAATCGCTTCAATAACGACGTTCTGCGCATCACGGCATACCTCGCGTGGTCGCTCGAGAATACTGGCTATCGCGGACCGGCCGTGGACAAGGCTCGGCAGTTCGTGCAACAAAACATGCGAGCCAATGCGGATGCATACACGCTCGCCGTGATCGCGAATTTCGCGGCCGATGGGAACGATCGTGCGTTCGTCCACCAAGCCATCCAGCAATTGCTCGGCGCACGAACGGAAAAGGACGATCAAGCCTGGTGGAGTGCGGAAGAGACTAGCGTCTATTCGCGTGGCGCGAGCGCGGCAATTGAAACCACGGGTCTCGCGATTCAGCCGTCGTTGTCGTAGTCGATGGCAACGATGCCGTCGGCGCGAAGCCAGTTGGTTTGGGGAAGAGAGACGCGATCGAATGGATACGCCGTGATTGTTCTGCCAGAGGGTAACAGCGGGCACGCCAAAGTGACTGAATGCGAGGTCCATCCAACCGTCGTGGTCGAAGTCTAGCACTGCGACGCCAACCGTACCGAAGATGGGCGAAGACCATAGATGATTTATCGCAAACTGCCCCTCTCGCGGATTTTCAAAAATGGCGGGGGGTATGGCTCCCGTTACAACCAGGTCAACGGCACGGTCGTTGTTGTAGTCGGTTCCGATACTGTTAATCGCTATCGCTTTAGATAGGCCGATAGTCGCCGTAGCTTTCCTGAAGGTGCCATCACCGTCGTTTCGCCACATTTCACCCGGTTGGTAGAGTCCATTTCGTACTCGTGGCCGTTTATGCTAACCGTGGCGGCAAGAGCGCGAGTAACGAGCAAATCCAGATCGCCATCGTGATCGTAGTCAACAAAGTTCAGCCCTAACCAGCGACTCGGGAATGTCCCTTCGTTGGCACTGACAATTCCGTGGCGGCCGCGTACCGACGATGCTGGGATCGCCTGCAGACTTGGGTGAACTTGCCGTTCTTCTCGTTGTGAAACAGATCAATGAAGTCGCCGGAGACAGCGGTCGTGGTCCCGGTGACCAGCGCCTGCCCTTGCAGCAAGCGCGTGGCCGATTACGGCGCGCACAATCAGCGCTCCCACGTCACGATCGAAGTCGAGCTCGCCTCCGAGTTCCCGATCGACGAACTGATACGCATTGCCGAAACTTCCGCCTCGTGCGAGGTATGGGCCCTGCTGAAGCGGACCGACGAGAAGTTCGTGACCGAACGCGCGTACGACAACCCGAAATTCGTCGAGGACGTGGTGCGCGACGTGGCGCTGATCCTGAATCGCGATGCGCGGGTAAGCGCCTACTCGGTCGAATGCGAGAATTTCGAGTCGATCCACAATCATTCGGCCTATGCGTTGATCGCGCACGACAAGCGCGACCCCGGGTAGCGCTGGTCGAGACCTCGGTCGTTCCCCAACCGCCAGTTCGCAGGGGGGATCAGTATGGACATGCTGTATCCCGAGCTGTTCAAGTCGCTCGAGGCCGTGCGCTGGAACATGCAGACCGACGTTCCCTGGGACCGCTTCGAAGACGCGCGACTGAGCGACGACCAGGCGCTCTCGATCAAGATGAACGCGATCACCGAGTGGGCCGCGCTGCCGGCCACCGAAATGTTCCTGCGTGACAACCGGAACGATTCGGACTTCTCGGCGTTCATCTCGGTCTGGTTCTTCGAGGAGCAGAAGCACTCGCTGGTGCTGATCGAGTACCTGCGGCGCTTCCGCCCGCATCTGGTGCCCACGCGAGAGGAGCTGCACCGCGTGCGCTTCGAATTCGATCCGGCGCCGGCGCTGGAAACGCTGATGCTGCATTTCTGCGGCGAGATCCGCCTGAATCACTGGTACCGGTGCGCGGCCGAATGGCACACCGAACCGGTGATCTGCCACATCTACGGGCTGCTGTCCCAGGATGAAGCGCGCCACGGCGGCGCCTACCTGCGCTACATGAAGAAGTACCTGACCGAACTGGGCGATACCGCGCGCGCCGCGTTCGCCAGGATCGGCGTGCTGATGGCGAGCGCGCGGCGCACCGAACGCGCGCTGCACCCGACCAATCTCCACGTGAACCGGAGCATGTACCCCAGGGACACGGTTCAGTCGCACCTGCCCGACCCCGGATGGCTGGATCGCTGGCTCGATCAGCAGATCCGCTTCGACGCCGAATGGGAGACGCGGGTGGTCACGCGCATCCTGCACAACCTGGGTTTGCTGTTCGAGCGGACGTTCGACACGGTCCAGGATCTGAATCGGTATCGCAAGGAGATCAGCGCCGGCCTGGCTGCCGCCTCATCGGCGCCGGCCTGATATCGATCGCGTCGCATGCGCGAGGTCCCGGGTCATGTTCCGCTGCTCGTCACGCTCAGAGGGCACACGGTCGAGCGCGTCCACTACGGGAGCATCGCGGTGTGCGACCGTCATGGCGAGGTTGCGTACGGCCTGGGCGACGTCCAGGCGCTGAACTTCGCGCGCTCCGCGCTCAAACCGCTGCAGGCGCTGCCCTTTCTCCAGGACGACGGACCGGGCCATTTCGGGTTCGGGTCGCAGGAGGTGGCCCTGATGTGCGCCAGCCACAACGGCGAGGCGGTTCACGTGGGAATCGTGCAACGGATGCTGGCTCGCATCGGCGCTCGCGAAGCCGACCTGCAGTGCGGCTCGCACCCGCCGATGTACTACTCGGCCACCGGAGAACCGGTGCCGCCGCAGGCCCGGTTCGGTTCGCTTTTCCACAACTGCTCCGGCAAGCACACCGGGTTTCTCGCGTATTGCCGCCTGCACGGGCACCGCCTGGGCGACTACCTGTCGCCCGAATCGGCACTGCAGGTCCGGATCCGCAACACGGTGCAGCAGTTCGCCGGATCCGGTGCGCTCGAATCCGGAATCGACGGCTGCAGCGCTCCGAATTTCGCGCTGCCGCTGGTGCAACTGGCGCATGCCTATGCGCTGCTGGCCACGGCGACCGAAGCGTCGCTGGCCGCAGTGCGCTACGCGATGCTGCGCCATCCGGACCTGGTGTCCGGCACAGCGCGCAATGATCTGGCCATGGCGCGGGCCGGCGCTGGCGATTGGATCTGCAAGGCCGGCGCGGACGGGGTGCAGGCGATCGGCGTGTGCTCGCGCGGACTGGGCATCGCGGTGCGGATCGCAGACGGCAGCGCGCCCGCGTTGCATGCGGTGACGACTGAGGTGCTGTACCAGGTCGGTCTTCTCGCCAGGCCGGCCGACAGCCCGCTCGGCGCCAGTTTCAGGCCGTCGCTGACCAACTACCGGGGCCTGAAAGTCGGATCGCTGCAGCCGCTGTTCGAGCTGGCCGAGGCCGGCCCGCAATGATCCCGATGGGGTCGGTCCCGCGCTCGATCTTGGCGCTCGCGGCGGGTTACGTGCTGCTGGGCGGCGTGACCTGGATAATCGACCGCTTCGATCGGACGACGGCGCGCTGAAGGCAAGGCCCGCCCGGAGCAGACCACGAAATCATGACCTTCGCACTGAACGACTGGTTGCCGCCCGAGGCGGTCAATATCCTGCTCGTGCTGTTCCTGTCATTCCTGATCGGCCTGGAGCGGGAAGAGCACAAGGTCGCAGCGGAACGGTACGCGTTCGGGGGCGTGCGCACGTTTCCGCTGATCGGGCTGATCGCCTATGCGATCGCTTTCCTGACCGAGGGCGCGGCGACGCCGCAGCTGGTCGGTTTCGTGGTGGTGGCGGGGTTCCTGCTGCTGTCCTACTTCCACAAGGTGTCCTCCGGCGGGATGCCGGGCGTCACGTCCGAGATGGCGGGCCTGATCACCTACGTGGTGGGCGCGCTGGTGTTCCACCGGTATTTCTGGATCGCCACCACGATCAGCGTGGCGACGATGCTGCTGCTGCAGATGAAGGGCGCGCTGGAAGGTCTGACCAAGCGCATCGCGCCGGACGACATCTTCACGTTCACCAAGTTCCTTCTTCTGACGGCGGTCATCCTGCCGATCCTGCCGAACGCCCAGTTCACGCCATTCCACTTGAACCCGTTCAAGACCTGGCTGGTCGTGGTGGCGGTCAGCGCGGTGTCCTACGCAAGCTACGTCCTGCAGCGATGGACCAAGGGCGAGGGGGGCGTGATCCTGGCCGCGTTGCTGGGAGGCGCCTATTCGTCCACCGTGACGACCGTCGTGCTTGCCAAGCGGGCCGCGGGCGCGCCGTCTTCGTGCCTGTTCTCCGGCGGCATCCTGATCGCATCGGGCATGATGTACGTTCGCCTGGCGGCGCTGCTTGCCATATTCAACCGCGATCTGATGGTCGCGCTGGGCCCCGCCTTTGTCATTCTGGGGGCGGTGGCGATCGGCGCCGGCTGGCTCTGGTCGCGTCGGGCCGGTTCGCCGACCATGGCAGCCGGAGCCCCTACCGAATCGCACAACCCGCTCGAGCTCAGTGCCGCGTTCCTGTTCGCGCTGCTGTTCGTGGTGATGCTGATCGCCACCCACCTGGCGACCACGTACCTGGGAAATTCCGGCGTGTACTCGCTGGCCGCGATCATGGGGGTCACCGACGTCGACCCATTCATCATGGGAATGACGCAGGCCACAGGAACGTCGACGACGCTGAACGTGGCGGCGTCTGCGATCCTGATCGCGGCGGCCAGCAACAACGTCGTCAAGGGCGTGTACGCCTATTATTTCTCGTCCGGGCCCGCCGGCCGGGAGAGCCTGATGCTGCTTTGCGCCCTCGCGGTGCTAGGTCTGGCTCCGTTGCTGCTGTGACGCGGCGGCCTGCGAGAGGTCCTTGCGAAGCTGGGCCGCGGTCAAGACCGTCGCATATTCCCCTTCGAGATTCGCCAACGACATCGCGTGCACTTCTTCGGCCGTGCGCAGCAGGCCCGCGAAGTCCTTCCTGGCAAAGGTGAAGGTCGCATCCGCGGCCACGAAAGTCCTGAAACCTAGATTGCCCGCGGTGCGCGCGGTCGACTCGACCGAGTTGTTCGTGCTGACGCGTTAGCAGCAATCAAGCTGCAAGAGCTCGACGCGCGAATGACACGCATCGCACGCAAGGAACTTCTCGACACCAGTTTCCGCTGCGGCTGTCTTCGAATCGACGACTGCGAGCGCGCGATGGCAGCGACCGCTGAACCCCGCTGCGTCAAATCCCCCAGCCGGTCACGGCGAGCGTCTGCCCGGTGACGCCCGCCGACGCATCGGAGGCGAGAAACACGACCGCACGCGCGATGTCCTCCCGCCTGGTCCATTTCTTCAGATCCTTGGGTTTCATCGCCTCGACGTTCGACTCGGTGTCCACCAGCCCCGGCGCCACCGCGTTCACGCGGATATTGTGTTCGCGGCCTTCCAGCGCGAGGGTCCGGGTCAGCGCCTCCACCCCGGCCTTGGCGCAGTTGTAAGCCACCATGTTGGCCTGCGGCGCACCGGCCCGGGCGAAATTAATGATGACGCCGCCCCCGGTATCGCGCAGGCGCGTGAAAGCCGCCCGCGAACACAGGAAAGCGCTCACAAGGTTGTTGCCCATCTCGTACGTCCAGTCCTCCAGGGTGTGCTCGACCGCGGGCTTGTAGCGTGTCAGGCCGCCCGCCAGGTTGACGACGACGTCGATCCGACCGTATTGCGCCGCGACCTGATCCAGCATCTGGCGCACTTCGATCTCGTCGACCAGATTGACGGCGATCGGGAGCACCCGTGCCCCGTCCGCCTTCAGCTCCTGGGCCCGCGCTTCGACGTTCTCGCGCGAGCGGGCCACGATCGCGAGCGCCGCACCCTCGGACGCCAGCGCCCGGGCGACCGCCTGCCCGACCTGCCCAGCCCGGCTCACGCCGGTGACGAGCGCGACCTTGCCGGAAAGAACATTCGTCGCCACCGCAGCCCCCCTTTGATGAACCCGGCTTCCGAGATCGGCATCCACCACACTATGCACTGCGACGCCGTGAAAAACCAGGGTCCTCCGGTGCCGGCCGCCGCGCTCCGGTAAACTGTACGGTGACCGACCGCCGCTCACCACACTCTGATACAAGGGATTGATGCTCGCGGAACAGCGGCAGGCGATCGCGGAATTGTTGCGCCAGGCGCTGGGCACATTACGCGCTGCGCCTCCCCCCATCGAACTGCAGCGCCCCAAGCTGCCCGAGCATGGCGATCTGTCGTGCCCGGTTGCGCTTGCGCTGGCGCGCGAGCTGGCAGAGCCCCCGCGCCAGGTGGCGGAGCGCATCGCCGCCCGCGTGCGCGAGTTGCCCGGGGCCGGCGGCCTGCTGGAGTCGGTCGAAGTGGCCGGGCCAGGCTTCATCAATCTGCGCCTGAAAGCGGCGGCGAAGCAGGCGGTGGCGCACGCCATCCTGCGCGAGCGCGCCCGCTTCGGCGGGGGAACGGAGGGCCAGGGCCGGCGCGTCGTCGTCGAGTTCGTGTCGGCCAACCCGACCGGCCCGCTGCACGTGGGTCACGCCCGCCAGGCGGCGCTGGGCGACGCCATGGCCAATCTGCTGGCGGCGCGCGGCTGGCAGGTTTCGCGCGAGTTTTACTACAACGACGCGGGCGTCCAGATCGACCAGCTCGCCTCATCGGTCCAGGCGCGCGCGTACGAGCTGCGCGGCAGCCCGGTCGACCCGGAGCTGGTCGGTTACCTGGGTGAGTACATCGTCGAGATCGCGCGCGCCTATCTTGCCGGCGCCACGGTGGTGGCGCACGACGGCACCACGGTGCGCGCGAGCGGAGCGGCGGACGACCTCGCGGCGATCCGCCGCTTCGCGGTGGCCTATCTGCGCAACGAGCAGGATCTGGACCTGGAGGCGCTGGGCCTGCGCTTCGATCACTTCTACCTGGAGTCGTCGCTGTACGAGGACGGCCGCGTCGAGGCGGCCGTGCAGGCGATGATGGCGTCCGGACTCACCTACGAGTCGGAAGGGGCGCTCTGGTTTCGCACCACGGCGGTCGAGGGCGCCACCGACGACAAGGACCGGGTGATGCGCAAAGCCGACGGCACCTACACGTACTTCGTGCCGGACGTGGCTTACCACGTGACCAAGCTCGAGCGTGGTTTTGCACGCGCGATCAACGTTCAGGGCTACGACCACTTCGGCACGGTCGCGCGCGTGCGCGCCGGGCTACGGGTCGTGGCGCATGCTATGGGTCTGCCGGTGGCGCCCGGTTATCCGGAATACATGCTGCACAAGATGGTGCGCGTGATGCGCGGCGGGCAGGAGGTGAAGATGTCCAAGCGCGCCGGCACCACCGTCCAGCTGCGCGACCTGGTCGACTGGGCCGGGCGCGATGCGACGCGCTTCTTCCTCGCCTCGCGCAAGGCCGACACCGAGTTCACGTTCGATGTGGATCTGGCGCTGTCCCACAGCGAAGACAACCCGGTGTACTACGTGCAGTACGCGCACGCGCGGATCTGCTCGGTGCTGGCGCAGGCGACCGAACAGGACGCGGCGCTGGACGAGGATATGGCGTTGCAGGTCGACCTGTCGCCGCTCGCCTCGCCCCGGGAGATGGCGTTGCTCGCGCGCCTGAGCGACTTCCCGGACCTGGTGCTCGAAGCCGCCGATACGCTGGCGCCGCACCAGGTCGCTTTCTACCTGAAGGAACTCGCGGCCCAGTTGCACGGGTTCTACAATGCTGAGCGCATTCTGGTCGAAGACCGGCGCGTGCGCGCTGCCCGGCTGGCGCTGCTGCTCGCGGTGCGCCAGGTCCTGAGAAACGGGCTCGGCCTGATCGGCGTTTCCGCCCCCGAACGGATGTAGCGATGTCTGCCTTCAACTGGTCCGATCGCGCGATCGTCGGTTTTGTGTCCGGCCTGGTGACGGGCATCGGCCTGTCGACCGCGGTGGCCGTTTACATCACCAACTCGCCGGTGCCGTTCGTCAACAAGGTGCAGCGCGCAACCGCCAACGTGAACCCGGGCGCCGGCGGCCAGCTGCCGGACCCGAACAAGCCGCTGTATTCGAACCGGGCGGTGGCGGCGGCAGCCCAGAGCGACCGGCCGCGCGACGCCGCGCCGCTCACCCCCGATGACAAGTTGCCCCCCGCGCCTGGCCCCGCGCCGGCTCCCACCGCTTCGGCCGCCGACAGCGGCGCGCGCGTGATGCTGCAAACCGGCGCATTCAAGTCCGAGCAGGACGCCGACTCGATGCGCGCCCGGCTGGCGCTGCTCGGCCTGGACGCGCGCGTCTCGCAGGTCACGCAGGAGGGCGCGACCGTCCTGTATCGCGTTCGCATCGGCCCCTATCGCGAACTGGACGACCTGTCGGGAATTCGTCGCACGCTGTCGGAAAACGGAATCGAGGCACAGGTCGTGCACACCCAGTGAGTGTTCAATTGCGTCCCGCGCGTGAAACCCGGGTACGTTCACGTGGTCAAACACAAACTTCTCAAGCCGAGGTATCCATGCTCGTTTCGAACCCGCGCCGCAACCTCCTGATCGGCCTGTGCTGCACGCCGCTTGCGCCTTTGGTCGCCCGCGCCCAGGGCGTGCCGCAAGCCGGTACCGATTTCACGGTGCTGCAGAACCCGCAGCCGGTCGAAACCGGAGACAAGATCGAGGTCCTGGAGTTCTTCCAGTACAGCTGCCCGCACTGTTTCGCCTTCACGCCGGATCTGCAGGCCTGGCGCAAGCACCTGGCGCCCGACGTGGCCTACGGGCGGGTGCCGGTCGCGTTCGATGCGTCGCGCCAGCCGCATTCACAGATCTACTACGCACTGGAGGCGTTGAACCGCCTGGACGCGATGCACGAGAAGGTGTTCAACGCGATTCATCAAGAACATCACCATCTGCTCGATCCCAACGAGATTGCCGACTTCATGGCCGCCAATGGGATCGACCGCGCCCAGTGGCTGGCGACGTACAACTCGTTCGGCGTCGTGACCCAGGCCAACCGGGCGGTGCAAATCTGGACCTCTTACAAGATCGACGGCACACCCACGCTGGCGTGCGACGGCAAGTACCTGACCGCACCCTCGATGGCCCGCTCCCGCAGCGGGTGCCTGCTCGTGATGGATTACCTGATCGAGCGTTCGCGGCGCGAGCGGAAAAAGAAGTAGGTGCAAGGTCAATGACCCTCACCCCCTCCCCTCTCCCGCTGTCGCGGGCGAGGGGCGATCCGGCTCCGCCCATTTCCCTTTCCTCACATTGGCTGGGGGGAGCACGAGGGGGCCAGCCCAGCCCCCTCGTTCTCTTGCTCTATCCCTTTCCGGCCGCAGGCCGGAAAGGGAGGGGGTGAGGGCAAGCCGTGAATATCTTCATAACCGGCGCGTCGAGCGGCATCGGGGCGGCGCTGGCGCGCGAGTTCGCGGCGCGCGGAGCGAGCCTGGGACTGCTGGCGCGGCGCGCCACCGAACTGGATGCGCTGATCGCGCAGCTGCCGGGCCGCCACCGTCGCTACGCCGTCGACGTCACCGACCGCGCGCCGCTGATCGAGGCGGCGCGGGACTTCCAGCAGGCGACCGGCGGCGCCGACATCGTGATCGCCAATGCCGGCATCTCGGTCGGCGCGCTCACCGAACACGCCGACGATCTGCCGGTGTTCGACCGCGTCGCCGCAACCAACTTCCTGGCCGCGGTCAGCACCTTTCATCCGTTCGTCGCACCGATGCGGCAACGAGGGCGCGGCACGCTCGTGGCGATCGCGAGCGTGGCCGGAGTACGCGGCCTGCCCGGCGCCGGCGCGTACTGTGCGTCCAAGGCGGCGCTGATCAGCTACTGCGAGAGCCTGCGCGTCGAGCTGCGCGACAGCGGCGTGCAGGTGGTGACGATCGCTCCCGGATTCATCCAGACTCCGATGACCCGCGGCAACCCCTACCCGATGCCGTTCCTGATGAGTGCCGAGAGCTTCGCACGCCACACTGCCCGGGCGATCCTGCGCGGCACGAGCTACCGGGTGATTCCGTGGCAGATGGCCTGGCTGGCTCGCCTGCTGCGCGTGCTGCCAAACTGGGCATTCGACCGCATCGTGCAGAATCGGCCGCGCAAGCCGCGCGCCACCTCTTAGCCCGCTCGAAGCTGCTTGCGCACGAGCCGTTTCAAACCGGTCCAGACCTCGTCGACCGCGCAGCCTCTGATGTCGACGAAAAGGCGGGGCGAGTTCGCGCAGTTTGCCCCGCACGCATGACGCAATGAACACGGTCGCCTGATGCTCGCCGACGCGGTGCTCGCCGTACATTCCGCCATCGTGATCTTCATCGTCGCGGGACTTGCGCTGATCTGGATCGGCGCGGCACGGCGCTGGGGCTGGATCCGCATCCTGTGGCTGCGCGCGTTGCACCTGGGCGCGATCGGATTCGTGGCCCTGGAATCGCTGGCCGGGATCGCCTGCCCGCTCACGCTGTGGGAGGCCGCGTTGCGGCACCGCCAGGCGCCGCAAGGCTTCGTCCAGCAGTGGATCGAGCGCGCCCTGTTCTACGACCTTCCGCTCTGGGTGTTCACGCTCGCCTACGTGCTCTTCGCCGCCGCGGTGGCGGCGACGTGGTGGGCCGTTCCGCCGCTCTCCAGGGCGGCACGCCGCGACCTGTCCGCCGCGACGCGGACAGGTCGATAGCCGCCTTACCTCTCGATGCGCGAGATCTTCGAGCCTTCCAGCGTCAGGTTGGCCATCAGGCCCTTGTTGTTGAACACGAAGCCGACGATCGGCCTTCGCAGAGTCTCGGTGTCGATCGCGCCGCCGACGCCCACCGTGACGATCGCGACCGAACCGTCGACCCCGGCCTTGAAGCCCTTGCCCGCGCGGAATCTGGCCAATGCATCGGCGGTCATGAACAGCAGCGCCAGGCTTTCATCCTGGACTCCCGCCTGCAGGCCGAACGAGGCCGAAACGATGTTGTAGTAAGCGACCGTGCTCGGTCCGATCATCAGCGCACCTTCGCCGTACTCTGCGCCGAACCAGAATCCGGCCTTGATGATGTTTGGAAAGACCAGCATCGCGATCGCCTTGTTGGCCAGTTCCCGGGCGACCATGTTTTTCCGGTACAGGTCCTCGGTCGCCTGGCGCACGTGAGCGTCCAGTTCTTCCTTCGATGCGGCGGCCGCCGGCGCCGACAGCCCTGTGAGTCCGTACAGAATCAGTACCACGAGGGCGCCCCTCGTCAGGCCTTTGACAACGGTGCTCATTTCCGGCTCCTTATTGCGTTTGCATCGCCGATCAAGCCACGCGCAGGCGCTCGAATCCGGCACGCAGGTCCGCAATCAAATCCTCGGCATCCTCGAGTCCGGCGCTGATCCGGAACATCGGACCCGACGCCGGCGGCTCCACCGTTCGTTCGGGCCGCGTCGGAATCAGCAGACTTTCGAACCCGCCCCACGAGTAGCCACGGCCGAACAGACACAACCCATCGATCATCGACTCGAGCGCCGGTTCCGTGACCGACGCACTCAACACCACGCCGAACAGGCCGCTGGCGCCGCGGAAGTCCCGGCGCCACAGCGCGTATCCAGGGTCCGCCGGCAGGGCAGGATATAGCACCCGCTCGACCTCCGGTTGATCGCGCAACCAAGCGATCAACCGTTCGGCGTTTTCCCGATGCCGCGTCAAGCGCGCGGCCATTGTGCGCAACCCGCGCAATGCGAGCCAGCAATCGTCCGGGCTGGTGGTCAACCCGTACTGGCGGATCGCATCGCTCAACGCCGGCCACGCGGCCTGCTGGGCGGTCACGGTACCGATCAGAAGGTCCGAATGGCCGCCGATGTACTTGGTCGCCGCATGCACCGACACGTCCACGCCCAGCGCGAGCGGCTTCAGGTAAAGCGGGGTGGCCCAGGTGTTGTCGATCACGCTGACCGCGCCGCGCTGGCGCGCGATGCCTGCCAGCAGCGGCACGTCCTGCACCTCGAAAGTCAGCGAACCGGGCGACTCCATGAACAGCACCCGCGTATTGGGGCGGAACTGCTGCTCGATCTGCTCTGCGATGCGCGGCGCGTAGAACGTCGTCTCGACGCCGTAGCGGGCCAGCATGTCGCGGCAGAAGCGCCGCGTCGGCGAATAGACCGAATCGGGCACCAGGACATGATCGCCCTGGCGCACATAGGCCAGGATCGAGATCGTGCAGGCCGCAAGACCCGACGGCAGCGCCCAGCTGCGGTAACCGCCTTCGAGCGCGGTCAGCGCGTCGCAGAATGCGTGGTGCGTCTGCGTGCCGTAGATGCCGTAGGCGACCGGCGGCGAGTCGTCGCCGCCCAAGCGGCGCCGCACCCGCGCCCGCATGTCTTCCACGCTTCGATGCAGCACGGTGGAACCGCGCACCAGCGGCGGGTTGACGAACCCGGAGCCGTCCGCGCCCTCGCGACCCAGCGTGGTCAGGCGCGTCTCCGGCTTCAGGGGCGGCGAATCAGACACGGGGAAGGTCCAACTCGTTTTCAGCCGAGTTCACGCAGAGCTTGGCCCGGGCGGGCGAATCGCATTCGGGTCGGATTGTAGTACGCGCCTCGCGGCTGCCGTGCCGGGCGCGCTACCATGCTGACGAGCTGCCCGAATGGCCAGTTCGCGGCCAGTTCGGGCGCGCTGGAGCCTGCGAGGCCGCGAGGGGCGGAGGCAAATATGTCTACGGCAGGACTGGATTTCGACCTGGGCGAGGACATCGAGTCGCTGCGGGACGCCGTGCGCGCATTCGCGCAGCGCGAAATTGCGCCGCTCGCCGCCGAAGCCGACCGCAGCGACTGCTTCCCGATGGCGCTGTGGCCCCGCCTGGGGGAACTCGGCGTGCTGGGCATCACCATCGAGGACGAATACGGCGGCGCCGGGCTGGGGTACCTGGCGCACATGATCGCGATGGAGGAGATCAGCCGCGCCTCCGCTTCGGTCGGGCTGTCTTACGGCGCGCACTCCAACCTGTGCGTGAACCAGATCCGGCGCAACGGCAGCGAAGTGCAAAAGCGCCGCTATCTGCCCAAGCTGGTCCGGGGGGAGCACATCGGGGCGCTCGCCATGAGCGAATCGGAAGCCGGATCGGACGTCGTCTCGATGCGCCTGAAGGCGCAGGACAAGGGCGGCTCCTACCTGCTGAACGGATCCAAGATGTGGATCACCAATGGACCGGACGCCGACACCGTGGTGGTTTATGCGAAGACCGACCCCGACCAGGGTGGCGGCGGCATCACGGCCTTCATCGTCGAAAAGGGCATGCGCGGCTTTTCGACGGGCCGCAAGCTGGACAAGCTGGGCATGCGCGGATCGCACACCGGCGAACTCGTGTTCCGCGATTGCGAGGTTCCCGCCGAAAACGTGCTGGGGGGCCTCAATCAGGGGGTTCGCGTGCTGATGAGCGGTCTCGACTACGAACGCGCGGTGCTGGCGGCCGGGCCCGTCGGCATCATGCAGTCGTGCCTTGATGTCGTTACGCCCTACATCCACGAGCGGCGCCAGTTCGGCCGGCCGATCGGCGAGTTCCAGCTGATCCAGGGCAAGATCGCCGACATGCTGACCACGCTGTCGGCCTGCCGCGCCTACGTGTACGCGGTCGGCCGCAACCTGGACCGCCTCGGCAGCGGGCACGTGCGCAGCGTGCGCAAGGACTGCGCGGGCGCGATCCTGTTCGCGGCGGAACGGGCCACCTGGATGGCCGGCGAAGCGATCCAGATCCTGGGCGGCAACGGCTACATCAACGACTACCCGGTCGGGCGACTGTGGCGCGATGCCAAGCTGTACGAGATCGGCGCCGGCACCTCGGAGATCCGGCGCATGCTGATCGGGCGCGAGTACTTCGGCGAAACGGCCTGAGCGAATCCGACGATGCTGCGTGAGGAACTGCCGAAAGGGGACCCGGTCAGCGAAGGGGTCGACCAGCCCGCGCGCTTCGACCACTCGATGCCGCAGCCGGCGGCGATCGCTCAGGCGATCCTGGAAGGTTTCGACCTGCACTACCGCCGGTTCCGCTACGTCGCACAGCAGGCCAAAGCCCGCTTCGAACGCGGGGACTGGCACGGCATGCGGTCCGCCG
>CAVTZO010000081.1:0-6595 GCA_963739145.1 uncultured beta proteobacterium | reverse complement strand
CGATCCTGGTGATCTACGTGACGATGGTGTACGGGCCGATCGCGGCGCTGCTGGTGGAACTGTTCCCGACCCGCATCCGGTACACGTCGATGTCGCTGCCGTACCACATCGGCAACGGCTGGTTCGGCGGATTCCTGCCGGCAACGTCGTTCGCGATCGTGGCCGCCACCGGCAACATCTACAGCGGGCTGTGGTACCCGATCATCGTGGCCGGAATGACATTCGTCATCGGAACCCTGTTCCTGCCCGAGACCAAGGACCGCGACATCTACGCGTCCGACTGAGGCGGGGTAACGCGAGCAATGGGCCGACCTGGTGGTCGGCCCTTTTTTCGTCCGGTTTGCCCGGGCAGCTGCGACCTAAGATAAAATTCGCGCCCGCCGCCGATGTCGGCGGTCCGGCGGATTAGCTCAGCTGGTTAGAGCAGAGGAATCATAATCCTTTGGTCCGGGGTTCGAGTCCCTGATCCGCCACCAGAATTCGAAGTTGTTCCTCGAAGAAGCAGGCGCTTCGAGGCTGCGGACGCACCGCGCATCCGTACCCTGCGAATTTGCTGGAACTCGTCGGGGCGCCTCGGTTTCGCAGGAGCGCTGGCCACCACCTGCTGCGATAGCACTCAACCACCATGAAGCATCGTGAGTTGAAGGCTGCCCGGAATCGTTGAGAAACAGCGGGCGACCACGACAGGCTGGTGGCGCCCTCTGGCGCGTCCTAGAATGACGACGTCGACATGACACATAGTTCGTCTACTGCAACGGAGGCCAACATGGCAGCGGAGCGTTCCAAGAGCGGCGTTTACCGGGTCACCGAGCTGGTTGGCACCAGCCCGTCGTCGTGGGAGGACGCTGCGAGAAATGCGGTCGAGATCGCTGCAAAATCGCTGCGTGGCCTGCGCGTTGCCGAGATTTCCAAGCTGGACCTGAAAATCGAGGACGGCAAGGTCGTCGCCTATCGCGCGCGCCTTTCGTTGTCGTTCAAGTACGAGGGGTAGTCCGCGGGCGCTCCCTGCGGGTAGCGCGTCCAAGGATCGCATCCACCGCCGTAGCGATGGCAAAGGAGCGCGCTGCATCGATGCGCTCCTCAAAGTACTCAATGTAGACACCAGGCGGCGCCAGGGCGAACACTTCGTCGAGAGTCGCAAAAGCGACCATCCGTCGCGCGCTACTGGCGCGACGGATTTGTTCGCGGTATCGCTAGGTATTGCGGCTCGGGGCAGTTACAGTCAACATCGTCCCGCGCGTCCGGTCGGTGGGTTTCGTGGCGGGGGTGTTTGTGCGGTGCACCCTGCGCTTGAGTTCGCTTAACCCTTTGGCAGGACCTCCATTTCACATCCTGTATCCGTACCCCGCCATGTCGGAAAATGTGCAAACCCGTAGCAACCGGAAATTAAGCCGAAGTGGCTCGGTGGTCCGAACTGAGGCGCGTCGAGGGACGGCGATGCTCCCCCGCTGATGGATGAGTCGCTGGTCTACCGCAAGACCAGGCTCGGAGCCGCCGAGCTGGCGGCGACTCACGGAACGCTGTCGCCCCCGGCCCGCCGCGTGCTGATCCTGCTCGATGGCCGGCGCCCGATCAGCGAGCTGGCAGCCCTGTTGGGCCTGGAAGCGGTCGAGCGCTCGGTTTCCGAGCTCGAAGCGCACGGGTACGCGCGGCGCGTCGAAACGGTCGGCGAGGACCCGACCACCCTGATCTTAAGAACCCACACAGGCACGACCGTCCCTGCTCACAGCGGGCTGGGCCCGCGCACGGGACCGGGCCCGGGGACGGGCACCGGGTCGGGCGCGGGCACGGTCGGGCTCGATTCCGAGGAATCCGGATCCGCTCCGCGCAAGGGACGGGTGGGATGGGTCCTGCTGCTCTTCGCCACGGCGGCGCTGGGCAGCGGATTCTGGATGTTCGGGCGGGCGGCCCGCCCCTCGAACACCGCTGCAGATCCACCGCCTGCGGCCTTGGCGGCGGACCCGCACGGTCCCGATCGCGGGCAGGTGGCGCTGGCGGCCGACAGCCGGGAAGAGCCGGCGCTGACCCCGCCGCCTCAGCCGGTCAGGGAGCTGCCGCTGTCGGGACTGCCAGAAGTGATCGTGAAGGCGCCCGGCGCGCCGGCAGGCGCCCAGTCGGGTGCCCGCGCGCGCCGCCCGCTGGAGACGGCCGCAACCGCCGAGGCGTCGCTGCCCCCTGCTGCGCTCGCGCCGCCCGCCACCTCGACACCGGTCGTTGCCTCGGCTGACCAGACCGTCGCTTCGGCCTTGGCGATAAGCGAAAGCAGACCGCCGGATCCACCGATGGTCACGGCGGCGACGGCCCCTGCGGACACCAAGGCGCGCGAGGCGAAGCCGGCTCCGACGGCCCCCGCGGACACCAGGGCGCGCGAGGCGCAGACGGCCGCGACGGCCCCCGCGGACACCAGGGCGCACGAGCTGCAGGCGGCCGCGCCCCAAACGGCGCCGGTTGCGCCAGCGGCGCCGACCCCTGCGCCGGCTGTCGCGCCAGAGCCCGCCCAGGCACTGCGTACGCCGCCTGGCGCGCCAGCCACGGGGGCCGGTCGGGCGCCGACCCAGCTCGCCTCGCTCGCGCCGCCGCAGGCCCCCGCCAGCGCACCGGTCGAACTGCACGCACGCAAACGTGTCCAGCCCGAGTTTCCAGCGCGCGCGCTGCGCTCTGGGATCCGGGAGGGGCACGTGCTGGCGCGGATCTGGGTCACGCCAGAAGGAAAGGTCGACCAGGTCGACATCGTGAGCGCGACGCCGGCGCGCGTGTTCGACGAGGAGGTGCGGCGCGCGCTGTCGCTGTGGGCGTTCGATCCGCCGGGCCGTGCAGCCAACGCGACGATCGAGCTGTCGTTCACGCCCTGACCGACGGGGGCGGATTCAGCCCAATGCGCGCGCCCGGTCCAGTCGCGCCAGCAGCCGGTCCAGATCGGAAAAATCCATCGAGGCGGTCCACCGCTGCAGCGCCGCGAGCAGGCGGATAAGCCGGCTCGGGTCGCCGCTGCGCAGCAGCGCCTGGCGGCTTTGCTCCAGTCGGGCCCTCATCCGTGGCGCGACCAGGATGCGCGATTCGCTCACGCTTGACAGCTCCGCGTTCATCAGCAAGCCCGCCATCGATTCGCTGCCCCGGTCGAACGGATGCACCCGCCAGATCAGGATCGAGTAGAAGATGGCTCGTGCCAGGCCGTCGGGGATGCCACGCGCCAGCAGCGAACCGGCCCTGAGCGTGCCGTGGATCCGGTCTGCTTCGACGAATCCAGGCGCAGCAGGTTGTGCCGCCTCGGTGCGAAACCCGCTGGCGGCGTCCGCGCGCCCCAGATGCATCATCAGCGCCTGGCGCGCCTTCAGGCCTTGCGCAAACCACGCGCCGAACGGCGGCACCGAGTCGCACAGCGGCGAATGCGCCGCCAGCCTGAAAACCCCGACGAGTTCGCGCAGCCCGGCGTCATCGGCCGCGTCCAGGCGTCCGCCCAGTACGGCCTCGCGCGCACTCTGGATCGAGAGCAGATGGCCCGACTCCGACAGATCGAACCACGCCTCGACAAACGCCTGATGGGCACGCGCGGGCTCCTGTGCCGTCGGCGCCGCCAGGCGCGGCAGGCGTCGTGACCGAAGCCGGTCGGCCAGGGCGCGCAACATCGCCACGCTGGCTGCATCCGGTCCCGCATCACCCCCGGCGCGCGAAGCCCGTGCCTTCGCCTCGGCCTGGGGGCGCGACGGCCGCAGCGTGTCGATCAGACCCTCCACGCGGCGCAGCTCGGCTGCCATGTTCAGCGACGGCGCCAGTTCCCTGGCACGGGCCCGCATCGCCTCAAGCGCCTGGACCCCAGCGTCCCGCGACATCCGCATGAGGCGCTCCATGACCGCCGTTTCGCCCCGCGAGCGGCCCTCTGTGCCGCGCGGCCGAGTCAGGTTCTCCAGCAGCGCCCGCTCGATCGACGCCCGATGCAGCGCCCCACCGGCGAGCGGCGTGTCGCCCGGCAAGGGACCCGGTCCCTTGACCAGCGCCATGCGCAGGCCCGGCAGGCGGATCGAGCGGTTGAACCGGGTCGGATGGCTCAGGATCAGCACGCCCTCGCCGGCCGGATCCTGTGCCAAGGCGCTGCGATACGACACCACCGACCCCGGCGCGAGCTCGCTCACGATGCGGACCCACTGCTCGCGCACGCGCGCGGCCTGGGCTTGCGGATCGTGCTCGCGCACGTAGATGCCGGGCGCCAGCCGCGCCAGCTCGCCGGCCGAGCAGCGGCGCTGGATCGCACGCGCGGCGGCGCCCGACGCGCCGCGCGTGATGATCACGTCGTCCTGTCGTTCGGCAGCTAAATGGGGCACGGTTGGCGCTCAGTGTCGCAGGCTTGCTAATGAATAGTAAACGACCCTGTCGCCCGATCGCTCATGTCGCCCGATCGCTCAATTAGCGCCCTCCGTCGCGCGCGTCGCGCGCTATGGAGGGCAAGCCCCTCGTGCGGACAAGATGCATCGGGCCTTGCCGGCCTCGGCGCGGCCGGCTCGCCCCCCCCCGCCCCCCCCCGCCATAGCGCGGGTCAGCGCGCGACGGCGGGTAAGATTCGAGACCTTTGGGGTCCGCGGTGAGCGACAAGAAAGTATTCATCCGCACGTTCGGTTGCCAGATGAACGAGTACGACTCGGCCAAGATGGCCGACGTGCTGGGGCAGTCGCACGCAATGTCGATCACCGAGTCGCCGGAAGACGCCGACCTGATCCTGTTCAACACCTGCTCGGTGCGCGAGAAGGCGCAGGAAAAGGTGTTCTCGGACCTGGGGCGGATCCGCCACCTCAAGCGCAAGCGGCCCGGACCTGCTGATCGGCGTGGGCGGCTGCGTGGCCAGCCAGGAGGGAGCGCGCATCGTCGAGCGCGCGCCGTTCGTCGATCTCGTCTTCGGCCCGCAGACCCTGCACCGGCTGCCGGCCATGATCGAGCAGCGCCGCGCGAGCGGCCGTGCCGCAGATCGACATCTCGTTTCCCGAGGTCGAAAAATTCGACGCCCTGCCGCTGCCGCGCGTCGAAGGCACCAGCGCCTTCGTGTCGATCATGGAAGGCTGCAGCAAGTACTGCACGTTCTGCGTGGTGCCGTACACGCGCGGCGAGGAGGTCTCGCGTCCGCTGCAGGACGTGCTGGCCGAGATCGCCGACCTGGCCGACCAGGGCGTGCGAGAGGTCACCTTGCTCGGACAGAACGTCAACGCGTACCGCGGCGCGGACCCGGACGGCGCGGCGGCCGACTTCGCGATGCTGCTCGACTGCGTCTCTCGCATCGAGGCAATCGACCGCATCCGCTACACGACCTCGCACCCGAAGGAATTCACCGCACGTCTGATCGACGCTCATCGGCGCCTGCCGCAGCTGGCCGAGCACGTCCACCTGCCGCTGCAGTCGGGCTCGGACCGCGTGCTGGCGGCGATGAAGCGCGGCTACACGCTGCTGGAATACAAGTCGATCGTGCGCCGGCTGCGCGCGGCGCGGCCGGCGATCTCGATCTCGTCGGACTTCATCGTCGGATTCCCGGGCGAGACCGACTCCGAATTCGAGCAGACCCTGGGGGTCGCCGAGGAGCTGAAATTCGATGCGAGTTTTTCATTCGTGTACAGCGCGCGCCCCGGGACGCCGGCCGCCGAGCTGCCCGATCCGACGCCGCGCGAGGCCAAGCTGGAGCGCCTGCATCGCCTGCAGCAGGTGCTGGAGGCGAGCGCCCGCGCGATCGGCGACGCGATGGTGGGGCGTATCGAGCGCGTGCTGGTGGAAGGCACCTCCAAGCGCGATGCACGCGAGCTTTCAGGGCGCGTGTCGAACAACCGGATCGTGAATTTTCCGGGGCCGCGCGAGCTGATCGGAAGATTCGTCGACGTGCGGATCCTGGAAGCACTGCCGCACAGCCTGCGCGGCGAGCCCGCGCCGGCGCTGGCCGAGTGCGCCCGGCCGATCGCTGCGTGAGAGCCGCCACGCGCGTCGCACGCAACCGCACTGCGCTGACCTTCGTGTTCCAGGGGGACAACGCGGCGCTGGCGCACGTCGCGGGCGTGCTCGACGAGAACCTGCGCCAGATCGAAAACGAGCTGGACGTCACGATCCAGCGTCGCGGCCACCGGTTCCGCGTGGAGGGCGCGCCGGAGCAGGCGCGGCGCGGCGTTCAGGTGCTGGAACAGCTGCTGGCGCACGCGCACAAGCCGCTCGGCGCCGAGGAGATCCAGCTTCAGCTGGTCGAGCAGCGCAGCCTGGCATCCGACGCGGCGGCGCCGGCGGCGCCGGGCGGGTCGGTCGACGCGCCCGAGCTGCACACGCGCCGGCGCGACCTGCACGGCCGCACTCCGCGCCAGCGCGACTACCTGCAGGCGATCGGCGCCCACGACATCAGCTTCGGGATCGGCCCGGCCGGAACCGGCAAGACGTACCTCGCGGTGGCTTGCGCGGTCGACGCACTGGAGCGCGCCGCGGTGCAGCGCATCGTGCTCACGCGCCCGGCGGTCGAAGCCGGCGAGCGCCTGGGCTTCCTGCCGGGCGACCTGGCGCAGAAGGTGGACCCGTATCTGCGACCGCTGTACGACGCGCTGTTCGACCAGCAATACGTACTGGTCGAGCTACGACATAG
>CAVTZO010000080.1:0-7388 GCA_963739145.1 uncultured beta proteobacterium | reverse complement strand
ATATTTCGCCGACCCTTTCCGGCCTTTCGGCCGGAAAAGGCAAGAGAAAACAGAACGAGGGAGGTGGGCGGCCCCCCTTGTCCTGAGCCCATGTGGTGCACGGAGTCCCACTTGCAATGGGTTCAAAAATCATCCAGAACCGATGCTGCCTTGATCGGGATGTAGATCTCGCCGGCCGCGGCCTTGCGGATGACCGCCGATCGCCTGCTGGATCGCCTCGGGGTCGACCTGACTCGCGGCCAGATCGCGCAGATCGTGCGAGATCCTCATCGAGCAGAATTTCGGCCACATCGAACAGAAATGCGCGACCTTGCCGCTTTCCTTCGCAACGTTTCGTCGTGGAAGCGCGTGTCGGGGTCGAGCGAGATGATCGTGCGACGAAGCTCGAAGTGTGCGGCCGGCAGTGCATCGTCGCGCGCCGCGCCCCGCGTTGGTGACGTCGGCCGCGTGTGCGGCGAATTCCTCGCGTCGCCACGATCCCCGCTCGACATCGTCGCGGTCCGGCAGGCCCAGGTGCTCCTTCGGCGTGACGAAGTAGCACAGCATCGCGGTGCCGAACCAGCCGATCATCGCAGCGCCGATGGCCAGGGCGATGTGGTCGTAGCCGGGCCAGATGTTGATTGTCAGCGGCCGAACGGCGCTTCGTCGCAATGCTTCAACTGCTCATGTTCGCCTGGATCAGGTGCATAGGGCACGTGGCCCGGTCCTTCATCATCGTCTGCACGTCGCGTTCAGGCGATCCTGGTCAGCTCCCCGAGCGTGCGCAACTCGGCCGAGTGGCGCCTCTGGTTCGTTGGCGTCGGCGGAGCTGGAAACCCGGGCGCAGGCCGTCGCCCAGCGAGAAGCTGACGCTCGTACGCCTTCATGATCTCGCAGATGTCTTCGAAGTGCGTGTACAGGAAGTTTTCCTGGTGGTGAAGTGCACCACTTGGCCAGTATCGAGCGCCGTGCGGAGACGGCGGCGCCGGTTCACGGTGAGTGGATGGAACGGACAGGCGCACGGCGGGTGGATCGTGAAGTAGTCGACGCCTTGCTCCGCACCAGCGTGTCCCGGAAGGGGCCAGCTGAGCTCTTCGGCGATGCCGCCGACCTTTTCCAGCGCCTGGGGGAGATTGACGTGCCGATTCGGCACCGGGTTGCGGACTACTTCGCGGTCGTGTGGATGTACTTGCCGGTGGACAGGTCCATCACGGTGTCGGCGCCCCAGCGGATGGCCCACAATGAGCTTCTCGACCTCCTCCTCGATGCGGAGGTCACTGCGAGTTGCCATGTTGGCGTTCACCAGGAAATGGCGATCGCCATCGGCTCCAGCACCCTTCCGGATGATTGATGTTGGCCGGAATGGCCCGTCCGCGCGCGACTTCCTGCCGCACGAACTCCGGCGTGATCGGTCCTTGCGGAAAGGCGCTGCGCCCATCGGGTTGCCCGCCAGACGACGCTCGCGCGCGGGGTCGGCCAGAGGACCTCGGCCATCCACTCGCGCCGTCCGTTCTCCCTGAGCGCAACGAATGCCCATTCGGGCGTCACGAGCGCCGCGCCTCGCGTAGTGCATTTGCGTGACCGCGTGGCCAGGCTGGGCATGGGGCGCGCGCGCCCGCAGCGCCACCGCGTCGCCACGCAGCCGCGCGAGGCGCTCATCCAGCGCCTGCTCGTTGCACCGTCGTCCAGGGCCAGGCGCAGCGCCCGTCGTAGGACTCCGCGTCGCCCCGATTGGCAATCCACTGCGCCGACGTCCGGCAAGCCCGCCGCACGTCGATTGTCACCGCCGGATCCGATACGGACCCGAAGTGTCGTACAGGGTCGCGTTCTGCCGATCGGCCAGGCGCACCTCGCGCACCGGCACCCGCACATCCGCGCGCGACCCTGCGATCCAGTTCTTCTGGGAGGCGGAAGCGGTTCGCGCGTCAGCGCCAGCGTTTCGGCGAGCTTTGGTTCGATGGCGTTCACGGTCGAGACGCCTGTCCGAAGGTGGTCCCACACGACGGCAGAAGCCTTGGCCCGCGAGGTCGAGGGCTCTGCGCCGGTACGAACCGGATCAAGTTCTGGCGGGTTCGGATTGACCGTCTCAGCACGCTACGCGCACCCCGGAGCGAGTGCATTCTGAGCCGCAACGGCCCGGTGTCAAACGAGTGAACGCCCGACCCGGGGTCTGCCTGCTGCGCCGATTCCTTACACGCGCCGCACTCCGCGGGATTGCGTGCGGGCGCGTGTAAGGAATCGGCGCGGCGGGCGCCTCGCTCCCGGGTCGGGCGTTCAGCTCGTTTGACACCGGGGCCACGTGCGGCTCAGAATGCACTCGCTCCGGGGTGCGCGCGTAGCGTGCTGAGACGGTCAATCCGAACCCGCGAACTTGATCCGGTTCGTACCGGCGGAAGAAGAGCCCTCGACCTCGCAGGGCCAAGGCTTCTGCCGTCGTGTCGGGACCACCTTCGGAGCACCCTCTGTGAAGGAGTCTCGACCGTGAACGCCATCGAACCGAAGCTCGCCGAAACGCTCGCGCTGACGCGCGAACCGCTTCCGGCCTCCCAGAAGAACTGGATCGCAGGGTCGCGCGCGGATGTGCGGGTGCCGGTGCGCGAGGTGCGCCTCACCAATGGGCAGAACGCGACCCTGTACGACACTTCGGGTCCGTATACGGATCCGGCGGTGACGATCGACGTGCGGCAGGGCTTGCCGGACGTGCGCGCAGGATGGATTGCCGATCGGGGCGACACGGAGTCCTACGACGGGCGCTCGCGCCTGGCCCTGGACGACGGTGCCAGGAACGAGCAGGCGCTCGATGAGCGCCTCGCGCGGCTGCGTGGCGACGCGGTGGCGCTGCAGCGGCGCGCGCGCCGTGCCAGGCCTGGCCACGCGGTCACGCAAATGCACTACGCGAGGCGCGGCATCGTGACGCCCGAGATGGAATTCGTTGCGCTCAGGGAGAACGGACGGCGCGAGTGGATGGCCGAGTATCTGGCCGACCCCGCGCGCGAGCGTCGTCTGGCGGGCAACCCGATGGGCGCGGCGCTTCCGCAAGGACCGATCACGCCGGAGTTCGTGCGGCAGGAAGTCGCGCGCGGACGGGCCATCATTCCGGCCAACATCAATCATCCGGAACTGGAGCCGATGGCGATCGGCCGCAATTTCCTGGTGAAGGTGAACGCCAACATCGGCAACTCGGCGGTGACCTCCGGCATCGAGGAGGAGGTCGAGAAGCTCGTCTGGGCCATCCGCTGGGGCGCCGACACCGTGATGGACCTGTCCACCGGCAAGTACATCCACACGACCCGCGACTGGATCGTCCGCAACTCCCCGGTGCCGATCGGCACGGTGCCGATCTACCAGGCGCTGGAAAAGGTCGGCGGCATCGCCGAAGAGCTCAGCTGGCCGATCTTCCGGGACACGCTGGTCGAGCAGGCCGAGCAAGGCGTCGACTACTTCACGATCCACGCCGGCGTGCGCCTGCCGTTCATCCCGCTCACCGTGAACCGGCGCACCGGGATCGTCTCGCGCGGCGGCTCGATACTGGCCAAGTGGTGCATCTCCCACCACCAGGAAAACTTCCTGTACACGCACTTCGAAGACATCTGCGAGATCATGAAGGCGTACGACGTCAGCTTCTCGCTGGGCGACGGCCTGCGCCCGGGTTCGCTCGCCGACGCCAACGACGAGGCGCAGTTCGCCGAGTTGCGCACGCTCGGGGAGCTGACCAGGATCGCCTGGAAACACGACGTGCAGACGATGATCGAAGGACCGGGCCACGTGCCTATGCACCTGATCCAGGCGAACATGGACGAGCAGTTGAAGCATTGCGACGAAGCGCCGTTCTATACGCTGGGGCCGCTGACGATCGACATCTCGCCCGGCTACGACCACATCGCCTCGGCCATCGGCGCTGCGATGATCGGCTGGTTCGGCACCGCGATGCTGTGCTACGTCACGCCGAAGGAGCACCTGGGCCTGCCGGACCGCGACGACGTCAAGCAGGGGATCATCGCGTACAAGATCGCCGCGCACGCGGCCGACGTCGCCAAGGGTCACCCGGGGGCGCGGGCGCGCGACGATGCGCTGTCCACGGCGCGCTTCGAGTTTCGCTGGCACGATCAGTTCAATTTGTCGCTCGACCCCGACACGGCGCGCGATTTCCACGACGAAACGTTGCCGAAGGAAAGCGGCAAGGTCGCGCATTTCTGTTCGATGTGCGGGCCGAAATTCTGCTCGATGAGGATCTCGCACGATCTGCGCGATCTGGCCGCAAGCCAGGGCCTGGCCGACCCCGAGGCGATCCAGCAGGCGATGGCGGCGAAATCCGCAGAGTTCAAGGCCGCCGGCAGCGAGATCTACGTCCCGATCAAGGCAGCGTGAAGGTTCTGGATGATTTTTGAACCCATTGCAAGTGGGACTCCGGTGGCCTCCCCCTCACATGGGCTGGGGGAGCACGAGGGGGCCGCCCAGCTCCCTCGTTCTGTTTCTCTTGCCCTTTCCGGCCGAAGGCCGGAAAGGGTCGGGGGAGAGGATCCCACGTACATTTTTTGGACCAAACCAGATTGGCCTCTATAGGCATTGCGGGCGCCGGCTTGCTCGGCCGGCTGCTCGCTTGGAGGTTGAGCCGCGCCGGTCACCGCGTGACGGTATTCGACCCGGCCAGGCAGGCCGCACCCGCGTTCGACGGGCACGGCGCGGCGGCCTTCAGTGCGGCGGGCATGCTCAGCCCCGTGGCCGAACTGGAAAGCTCCTCGCCGGGCGTTGCCCGCCTTGGGCTGCGGTCGATCGCATTGTGGCGCGACATCACCGCAGCGCTTCCGGGCCGTCCGCACTTCGCGCAGCGCGGCAGCCTGATGCTCGCGCATCGCTCGGATCTGGGCGCCGCCGAGCGCGTCCTTGAGCGGCTGCGTCAGGCGGCGGAGCCGGGCCTGGCCGCCGAGGCGCTCGACGAGGCGCGGTTGCGCGAGATCGAACCGGCGCTCGCGCGCATTGCACACGCCTGGTTCCTGCCGGGGGAAGGGCAGGTCGATGCGATGGGTGTGATGGCGGGCCTGCACGAAGGCGCGCTCGCGGTGAACTGGCGCTTCGGTTCGAGCGTGGTGCGCATCGAGCCGGGGCGATTGCAGGTCGCGGGACAGGACTGGCAGCGCTTCGATACGGTGTTCGATGTTCGCGGCGTCGGGGCGAAACCCGATCTGCCGGTGCGGGGCGTGCGCGGCGAGACGGTGTGGTTGCATGCGCCGGGGCTGAAGCTTGAGCGGCCGCTGCGGCTGCTGCACCCGCGCCACCGCGTCTACATCGTGCCTCGGCCGGGAGACGAGCTGATCGTCGGTGCGAGCCAGGTCGAAAGCGAAGACCGTTCGCCGGTGTCGGTCAAGACGGCGGTCGAGCTGATGACCGCGGCGCATAGCGTGCTGCCGCAACTGTCCGAAGCCAGGATCGTCCGGCTCGACCGCAATCTGCGGCCCGCGCTGCCCGATCACGAGCCGCGTACCGACATCGGCGACGGGTTGGTGCGAATCAACGGGCTGTTTCGGCACGGCTGGCTGCTGGCGCCGGCCCTGGTCGAAGATGCTCTTGCCGCCGCGCGCCTGATCGCGGTGCCGCAGCCGCAGTCCTTGCCGGTGCAGGCATGAACGCCCCGATGACGATCACGGTCGCGCTCGACGGCAAGTCGCGTCTGGTCCCGATCGGCACGACGCTCGCGGTGCTGGTCGCCGAGCTTGGATTTGCGCCGAGCGCGGTGGGTACCGCGGTCAACGGCCGCTTCGTCGCCCGGGGCCTGCGCGAAGGGCTCGAACTGCGATCGGGCGACTCGGTTCTTTTTTTTCAACCGATCGCGGGCGGTTGACGTTGTGCGAGGAGATCCAGGTGCATCGTGAACCCTTGCTCGACACCGACAGCTGGACCGTCGCCGGCGCCGCGCTGCAAAGCCGCCTGTTGCTCGGCTCGGCCGGCTATCCTTCGCCGCAGGTCCTGGGCGAGGCGATTCGAGCGTCCGAGACGCAGGTCGTCACGGTCGGGTTGAAGCGCACGCTGGTCGCCGGCAGCGACAACGGCTTCGTCGCGATCGTGCGCGAGGCGCTGGCCGGGCAGAACGCCCGGCTGCTGCCCAATACCGCGGGCTGCCGAAGCGCGCGCGAGGCAATCGAGCTCGCCATGATGGCGCGCGAGCTTTACGACACGCCCTGGATCAAGCTCGAGGTGATCGGGGACGAACACACGCTGCAGCCGGACCCGATCGAACTGATCGAGGCGGCACGCTGTCTGGTGAAGGAAGGTTTTGTCGTCTGGCCCTATTGCACGGACGACCTGGTGACCTGCCGCCGGCTGCTCGACGTCGGATGCGCGCTGCTGATGCCGTGGGGCGCTCCAATCGGATCCGGCCAGGGGTTGACCAACCCGTTCGCGTTGCGCACGTTGCGCGCACGCTTGCCCGACGCGATCCTGATCGTCGACGCCGGGATCGGTGCACCGTCGCACGCGGCGCAGGCCATGGAGCTCGGCTTCGACGCCGTCCTGCTGAACTCGGCCGTGGCGCTGGCGGGCGATCCGGTGCGCATGGCGCGCGGATTTCGACACGCGGTGCAGGCCGGACGCGAAGGGCGGCGCGCGGGACTGATTCGAGCCCAGGATTTCGCGGTGGCGAGCACGCCGGTGGCGGGACAACCGGTTCTGCTGGGCCCGGCTGAATCCGCGGGAAATGGCT
The DNA here is from genome assembly GCA_963739145.1 of uncultured beta proteobacterium. Lineage (GTDB taxonomy): Bacteria > Pseudomonadota > Gammaproteobacteria > Burkholderiales > Burkholderiaceae_F > VBCK01. The sequence continues at coordinate 712 of CAVTZO010000080.1, read as the reverse complement.
GACGCAAAGGGGAGCTTTGGCGCCTCGCCGCTTTGCCGCGACAGCGGGAGCGGGCAGGCGCGGCCTGTCATCTGGAGCATCTCCGGCAACGACAGCGGGGGCGGCGCTGGCCTGGCGGCCGATCTGCGCACCGCCGACGCTTTCGGCGTGCACCTGTGTCCGGTGATCGCGGCGATCACTGCGCAGAACTCGCGTGTGGTGACGCGCCTGGAGCCGGTTCGGCCGGAACTGCTGGAGGCTCAGCTGGCGGCGCTGGAACACGATTTGCCGCCGCGGGCCATCAAGACCGGACTGCTCGGGAGCCGCGAACTGGTAGAGGTCGTGGCCCGGTGGGTCGACTCGTTGCGTGCGCGCCAGCCGGTGGCGCTGGTGGTCGACCCGGTGCTTGCGGCGAGCACCGGTCGGGAATTTGTGGACGAAAGCACGCTGAACGCAATTCGCACGCTGCTGTTGCCAAGGGCCGATCTGGTGACGCCGAACCGCGGCGAAGCCGAAGCGCTGGCCGGCGTGCAACAGGATGCACCGGAACTGGCGCAATCGCTGCGCGCGGCCGGCGCCGGCGCCGTATGCGTCACGGGCGGTGACGAACGGGCAGCACTGGCGCTGGACTGGGTCGACACCGAGCACGCGCGTGGCTGGCTGGCCTTGCCGCGAATCGATACGGCGCACGTTCACGGCACCGGTTGCACTTTCGCGAGTGGCGCGGCGGCGG
>CAVTZO010000079.1:0-23510 GCA_963739145.1 uncultured beta proteobacterium | reverse complement strand
TTTTCTCCGAGCCGGCGCTCGACCGAAAGGATTCCGTAGGCGTCGGCCGCAGCTTCCTGGGCGAGCCAGGGGAAAACGCTGGCATCGGCCGCGCGACCGTCGGGTCGGTTCAGGAATGCGTCACGCAGCTTGCAGTGTCCGACCTCGTGGGCCAGGGCGAACATGGCCTGCGCCTTCGGCTCGATGCGCCCGTTGAGAAAACGCCCCAGCGGCTTCAAGGCCTCTTCGACGTCGGGCGATGTACGCCGGATGCACCTGACGCGGTCGCCTTCGATGCGCGACACGGAAAGTGACCCGATTTGCGAATCCCAGTAGGAGATCTCGACCTTCGGATGCAGTTCGCGTGCGAACGCGGCGCCCGCTTGCATGTATTCGTCGGGCGATCCGGCGGGCACGGAAAACTCGGTCGCCTCGTGGGTCTCCGCCCTCGCAACGGGCGCAACCAGTCCGAACCCGACGAGTGCAGCGCCCAGTATCAGCCGTGCCGCGCCCCGCCCGGGGGGCGGGTTGGAACGGAACGCTGGGCGTTTGCACATGGCTTCACGGCTCCTTCAGAGCGTGAAGTCACGATATCGATCAATCGAAGCGTTGACAGGTATCGAAAGTCACATGGATCGGGGCCGATGTGTTTCAGCGGTAATGCCCGTGCCGCTCCAGCACCTCGATCTTGTAGCCGTCGGGGTCCTGGATGAAGAAGAAGCGCGCCAGCAACTCGCCGTCGCGCTTGAATTCCTTCACCTCGGCCGGCTGGTAGCCGAGCTTGACGACGCGTTCGCGCTCGGCGGACGCATCGGGTACGACCACCGCGATGTGCCCGTAGCCCGTGCCGTGTGTGTACGCCTCTTGCCGGCCCTTGTTGAGGGTCAGCTCGATCTCGAAGTCGTTCTCGCCGTTGCGCAGGTACGAAAGGGCGAAGTCCGGGAAGTCGAGCCGGTACGACTCCTCCATGCCCAGGACGTCGCGATAAAAGCGCAGCGACCGATCGAAGTCGAGGACGCGGATCATCGTATGAATCGCTTTGGACATGTCGCGCTCGCTTGATCGGGAAACTACGGGGGTCCGGCGGGCGCCAGCCGACCGGACCCGCGCAGCGGGCCGCTTAACGGCGGAAGCCGCCCTGCGCCAGGGTGAAGTATTGCGGGCTCAAGCCTTTCAACGGCTCGCGCAACTTGTCGAGTTCGGCGGCAGGGCCGTGAGCCTCCAGACGCGTGATCTTGGAGATCGCCAGCGCCTGCTTCAGCACTGCGTCCACGTTCTTCAGATGCGCCAGCAGGGCGGCCGCGTCCTTGTAGCCCTCGCGACAATGCGCGGCCTTGCCGTCGAACGAAAACGCGTAGTAAAGGACACCCTTCTCGTGGCTCGTGAGCTCGACGAACTTCGGCCCAAGGGCCTTGAACTCCTCGAGCTTGCCTTCGTTGACCTCGAAGTAGGGCGCCAGGCTGCAGCAGGTATCCGGTTTGCCGGCAGCCGCGAAGACCTCGGTCGAGGCGCCCGCCAGGGCGAGACAACCGCCAATGCCGGCCGCCTTGGCGAAGCTGCGGCGTCCGACGACGGAACGTTCGGCGACATCCTGTTTTTTGGCCATTCTTTTTCCTCCTCCAGTTAGACGTTTGAATGAAGTAAAGAATACCCCACTTGCGTTCTCGCAGCATTGCAGAGCGACCCACCGCTGCGCACCGCCAAGCCGCGGATCGCCGCTTGCGTTGCCGTTCCCCGGCAGACGGGAAACGGAAGAAGGGTCCGTGTCAGGAACCCGCTTTTACGCTCAGGGCGGCGGCAATCGCGTTGCCCTTCGGCGAGCCCAGACCCGTGCATGCGTCCCACCCGGGGGCGGCGGCGAAGTCGCCGTTGTTGCCCTGCGTGATGTCGTTGAATGCGCCCGGCGACGGGTAGAGCAGCGGTTGCACCAGGCCCACCGGCGCGCCCCGCGAGGCGTTGATGCAGGCGATCAGCCCCGCCCACAGCGGAGCCACGGCGCTCGTGCCGCCGATGACCGCGTCGGAGCCGTCCACGCGGACGTTGTATCCGGTGACCGGATCGGCGTCGCCGCTGACGTCGGGCACGCCGCGATTGGACAGCGACGCGGTGTTGCCGCTCGCACTCGTGACGTGCAGTCCCTTCTGATACGGCGGTAGCGCAAAGACGGTGCTGACCCCTCCGCCGGTAGCGCCTCCCGACCCGCCGTCGTTCCACACCGTTTCGCCGGTGATCTTTCCGCCGCTGGCCTGCAGCGAGGTGCCGCCGCAGGCGAGCGCGAAGCCGCTGGAGGCCGGGAAATCGACGTGATCGGCGCCGTCGTTGACGCCGTCGCTGGAGCCGTTGTCGCCGGAGGCGACGCAGATCGTCACGCCCAGCGCGGCGGCGGCCTGAAATGCCTGGTCCATCGCCGTCATCGCCTGCTGCGTCCACTGCGATTCCGGCCCGCCCCAGCTGATGGAGACGACCGACGGCTTGTTGGCCGTGTCGTGCACCGCGCTGGTCAAGGCGTCCAGGAACCCGGCGTCGGTATTCGGCGCGAAGTAGACGGCGATCGTCGCGGAAGGCGCGATCGCGCCGGCCACTTCGATGTCGAGTTCGACCTCGCCGTCGGGTCCGTTCGGATCGCCGGTTGGCTGGTTGGTGGCACCATCCACCCCGACGGTCAGCACGTTGGGCGCCTGGATGCTCAGTTCGGCGAAGTACGCGGCGACGTCGGCGGCGTTGTAGCCGCCTCCGAGCTCGATGATCGCGATCGTCTGGCCCTGGCCGCCGGCCGGCGGGAAGCTGTAAAGCGCCGCGAGTTGCGGTGGGGTGAACGTGGTCGCGCTGGCGCGCGGCGCAATCGCCGCCGTGGCCTGCGGGCGGCGCCGGAAGTGAGGCTTGGCCTGCGGGCGATTGTCCAGGCCGAGCACGCCGTCGACGATGTCCTGCAGTTCCTCGGGCAGCTTGACCGCGCCGACCCGGCCGCGGTACGAGCCTGCGGGCCCCTCGAAGCGCTGCAGGTCGACGCCGAAGGCCTTGTTGAACTGCTCGACGGTTCCCGACAGCATCACGGTACGACGGGCGGCGTGCTCGCGTTCGACCGTCAGGCCGAAGGTGGCTGCGAACTTGCGGATCGCGGCGAGGTGCTCCGGGTGCGCGCCGAACTGGCGCGCGAAATCCTCCCGCGTCATCGGCTGGTCCGACCGCTCTCCTCGTGCCAGGCGCGCGACGCGATCGCCGAGCACGTCGCTCGACTGCCGCTTAAGAAGGATCGTGACCTCGAGCCGCTCCTTCGGGTCCGCCTTTCCCGTCGAGCTGCATCCCGGCATGGGCCCGCGTTCGCTGCCGCGCAGGGGTCGTTGCGCCATCTGACACCTCCGTCGCTACCTGGATCGGAGGGCCACTATAGTCCCCCCTTTTCAGGGGGCAGCTTTCGGTGTTCTCGGTTTGCGCGGATCCTGCGCGTTCTGTTCGGCGACCGGCACCCCTGCGTAACCGTATGATTGTTGGAGGCTTTTGGGTTGAGGCTTGGCGTCGGTTTGGCGCGGGGACGCCAGAAAGATCAACGGGTTGGGACGCGACGAGACCTGGCGATCGCCCATGTTGTCAAGCCGACGTTGCGTCGGCAATCCTTTCGCGCTGTTCTGGCGATAGCCCGAACGGTTATGGCTGGCTTCCAGTTTTCAGATCGGACGACACCTTTTCCAGCGCCTTTTGCATCGTCGCCCAGGCTCCTTCCATTCCGGCCTGCATCTGCACGCTCGCCGATTCACTGGCAGCACTGAGTTGCTGAAAGGTCTTCTGCGCTGCAGCGCGGCTCTCGCGTAATTGCAAGAGATTCGTTTCATACGCCGTGCGCGCCTGGTCGCTTGCAGTCCTGCTTTCGGCGGCGAGTGCGTCGACGTTCGCATCCCAGTTCTTCAGCTGCGTCTGCATCGTGGCAACGTAATCCGCATACATGCTCATGATCTGCATCCTCAATCTTGGTGCAGCGGGAAGCTCCCGCATGCTGCATCAACCATAGTCCTGGCTTGGGAGAAGTTCTGTACGCCAGGCCACGCTGCTCGATACCTGCGCCGGATCAAGATCGCTCGGTGCGATAGCGCTCCAAATCCCGTACCGTACCCGCCTGCGCTCGGTAGAATTCGGAAGAGACTCGATCCGCGAGGCTGCTGCCGGCAGCCCGACTTCGAGTGAGAGTTCGCTCTTGAGAAGGTGCGCTGAATGCGAAAAACGCTGACCTTAGTGCTTGTCGCCGTCTGCGCGGCAGGCATCTGCGCGTCCGCCGCGACGCCGGGCGAGCAGTTTGCCGAGATGCGGGACCTGCTGCAAAAGACGCCGAAGGACGACGCGCTCAGGGAAAGTGTCGTCCGATTGGGCCGGGATTTGAACCCGGCACCGGTGGTTCCGGAGGAAGCCCGGCGCGCGCTGGTGCGTGGCAATGTGGCGCTGGGCGATGCGAAGGGGCTGGAGGACTACGCGCGCGCGGCCAGGCATTACGAGGAAGCGGCAAACCTGGCGCCCTGGTGGGGCGCGGCCTACCTGAGCCTTGCGAGAGCGCAGGAACTGCAGTTCGACTACGGTTCCGCGGAGCGCAACATGAAGCTGTACATTTTGACCGCCACCTCGCCAGAGGATGCGCGAAGTGCACAGGACTACCTGTATGCATTGCAGGACAAGCAGGAAAGGTTCGACAGGAAGAAGGCCGAATACGACACGAGGTACGGATGGCTGAGCGGCCAGTGGAGCATGACGCGCAAGCTCCTCGACAAAAGCGGGATGCCCGTGATGCAGACCGATCCGATGACGCCGCGCAGCAGCGTCGAGGACAATCGCCTGATAATGAAGGTCGTCGCCCCCACGACCGAGCACGATTACCGCTACGGCGGCGACACGGCCTCCGCGATCCGGATTGAAAACTCCTTCCGCCTGTCATATGACAGCTCGGGACAGCTGTCCGTGGAGGTCTTCGGGGCGAAGGATGAAAACACATGTCCGGTCGAGTATGGCTGGAACGGCGTCGACTACCAGCTCGGTGCCGGTCGCCGGACCATGACCGTCACCCGGGACGAGCTGTACGCGCCGCCCAACTGCACGCCATCGGGATATTCGACCGCCTGGGTCTTCCAGCGCGAGCAGTGATCGCAATGGTTTCGCCGCCGGCGGCCCGGGCGTCGGACTTTAACCACGCCAATGTCCAGATCAGGCAGGATCATCCTCTTCGCGGCCGGCGGATTGGCGGGCCTTCTCGTGCTGCTCGCAGTGGGCCTGTTCTTTCTCGTGGCCGCCAGGCTCGACAAGGCCGGGTTGGAAGCGACCGCTTCGGACGCTCTGGGGATGCAGGTCGGCATTGGCGGCAGGGTGAGACTCGGGTTTTTCCCGGTCCTGCTCGTCACGCTCGAGGATGTGCACGTTCATAACCGGGGCGTGGAGGTAGCGTCCGCGAAGCAGGCCGTGCTCGGGATCGATCTGCTACCGCTGCTGGAAAATGAAGTCCGGATTGACAGGTTCGCGCTGAAAACCGCCAGGATCACCGTCGCAAGGGACAGCGACGGTCGGTTCAACTTCGAGAACTCGGAGGTGGTGGGCGAACCGTTGCCCGCCCTGGATTGGCCGGATGTTTCCCTTTCGGACGGGAGCATCGTCTACGCGGACAAGCAAGCGGGGGAAGAATTCGAAGCCGACGATTGTCGCGTGCAGATGCCCCGCCTGACTCTTTCGGTCGGGACGCGCTCGGGTCTCATGAAGGATCTTTCGTTCGCTGCGCAGCTTGGCTGCGGGCAGGTCCGCAGCGGCGCATTCACGCTGTCCGATCTGAAGTCCTCGATCGTGGCGAACAATGCAGTCTTCGACCTGAAGCCGCTCACGATGCGGATCTTTGGAACGCAGGGATCGGGAAGCATCCGGGCGGACTTTTCCGGTGCCGTCCCCGTTTGCGAGTTGCGCTACGTTCTATCGCAGTTTCCGATCGAGGAATTCTTCAAGGCCATCTCGCCGAAGACCGTCGCAACGGGCCGGATGGATTTCTCGGCGAACCTGTCGATGCACGGAAAGACCATGAAGCAGATGCGACAGACGGCAGCTGGGCAGATCTCGCTGGGAGGCAAGAACCTCGTGCTCAGTGGCACCGACCTGGATCAGGCATTCGCCCGGTTTGAATCGAGCCAGAATTTCAACCTGGTGGACGTGGGCGCCTTCTTCTTTGCCGGGCCGCTCGCCCTGGTGGTCACCAAGGGCTACAACTTTGCGAACAACTTTCGAGGAACGGATGGCAGCAGCCAGATCCAGACGCTGGTCTCCAACTGGAAGGTCGAGCACGGCGTGGCGCAGGCTCAGGACGTGGCGATGGCGACCAAGGAGAACCGGGTCGCCCTGCAGGGAGGGCTCGACTTCGGCGAGGATCAGTTCAAGGACGTGACCATGGCGCTGATCGACGCGAAAGGCTGTGCCAAGGTGCGCCAGAAGATACATGGAAGCTTCGAGGCTCCGGTGGTCGACAATCCGGACATCCTCACGTCCGTCGCCGGGCCTGCGCTGAAGTTGCTGAAAAAAGGACGCGACCTTGTTCTTGGCAGAAAGTGCGAGGTGTTCTACTCCGGTTCGGTGGCGGCGCCGAAATGAAGCAATTGCGACCGCGCTGATCCGAGACCGACCCGGTCAGCCGTTTTTTCCTCGAACAACAAGGAGCACGCAGCCCACCACGATTGCTCCAACGCCGGCCCATACCGGTATGTTGACCGTCTCCTTGTCCTTGACCGACAGCTCGAGCGACCCAAGTTTCGCCTCGTGGGTCTCTTTCGTATAGCTGAAACTGCGGTAGGCCAGTGCGAGAACGCCGGCCACGATCAGCGCAATTGCCGCAAGCCTGACTGCGTTCATTTCGTTTCCTTCGGTCAGAGGGAACTGCTGCGTGCCGCCCATCCTAATCTAAAACCGGGCACGAACGCGAATTCCCGCCACGACGATCGTGTCGACATTCGCGAGGCCCGTGCCTGACGAGCTCAGTGTCTTCTGGAGCGCCGGGTCGATGATCTGAATGTCGGCCGAAGCACTGAGCCACTTCGTTATCGCCGCGTTGTAGTACATCTCCAGCGCGTCCTCGTTGTCCAGGCCCAGGTTGAGTTGCTGGCGCAGGAACGGAACGAAATCGTTGCTGAAATGGGTTCGTGCAATGCCCAGGCCGAAGCTGTCGTTGGGGCGGCCCGGTACCACACCCTTGCCGCCGATTCCCGCGATGAGGGCGTACTTGATGGGATTGGGGTTTCCGTCCGAGCTGCCGAACGAGAAGAAAGCGCCGATTCCGTGTTTCGGGTCGCCCGCAGGCTGCCAGAGGTATTGATCGAAGGCGTAGTAGGCGGACCAGCTGTCGTTTTCGCGGTTGGCGGGTCTGGCCGGCACGAGCAGCCCCGGAAAGAATCGCGCGAGAATCTCCTCCAGGTTCGGACCCGGATCCCCGAGCCGTAGAAACTTCTGTTGCAGCAGCAAGTCCGCGATGTTCGACGGATCCTGGTTTAGCGAATAACGTTGCTGGTTGCTCCACGAGAATCCGAGGTTCTGGTGTCCGACCAGCCCGAGCAGCCTGATGGTCACCTCGCCGCTTCCAGTGACCATCATGCCGTGTTCGAACGCATGGTCCAGGTCGTTGCTCGTGGGCGTGCCGCTCGGATCCAGTGCCTGGATCGACAGGTTCGTGTCCTGCGTCGCCAGGACGGTGACGCCGCCCCCGAACGCTGACAGCGGAACCTGTTCGAGTGTCATCGGAGAGAAGAACGCGTCATTCAGGAACTGGGTGCTGTAGTCGCCGTAGAACTCCTGCTCGCTCGAGGCGATGGTGTCGATCTTGCCGAGCATCAGCTCGACTTTTTCGCCGAAGAACTGCGTGAAGGTCGCGTTCATCAGCGCCGTGGTGCGGTCGTTGGACGCGGGGATCTGGGCGGCCGTGTTGACCGGCACGACGGCGCCGGATTTCTGAAATACGTTGGTGCCAAAGCCGGTGTCCGCCGAAACGTTGAAGAAGCCGCCGGGCCACAGGCCCATCTTGTCCGTGTCCACGTTGAGCGTGTAATCCACGTTACCCCAGGCATCGGCGCCGGTGCTGCGGCCGCCGCTCACCACCCCAAGGGGGGTCTCGAGCAGATCCAGGTCGAACACGACGCCCTTCCTGCCGAGTTCATCGCGCAACCCGCCCCAGTCACCCGTGAGCCGGGGTCGTGACCAGATGTCTCCGCCCCAGGTGTCCGGCACGTCGACCGGCTGCGCGTCGGCCGGAGGCGAAGCGACCAGCAACGAAAGCACGACCAGGGCTATCGTCGATCCGTGGCCACGGCCCGCGCAGGCAGCAGGCATCCGGAAATCGTTGCAACCCACATGCGCTCGTGATCGAGCGAGAAGCTGCGGAGCCTTCGCCATGGCGCCACGGACCGTACCCGAAGCCACGGGCGTCCGCTATCCAAAAACTGCCGGAGATGGTCGACTCGTCGCGTGTTTCCGACAGACTCGCTCGGCGTATTGCGCGACAGGCGTGTGACGCGGACAATCCCGCGCGAGGCTATTTCGGTCGGCACGAGCAGAGTCAGCAGGATTGAGCGGGATCCCGCATGAAAATGAGAAGCAGGACACCGAACCGAGCAGCGATCAACCTGCTGCCTTGCGCCATGGCATTGGTTCTGGCCGGGTGCTGGACGGCGCCGATCGCCAGCGTGCAACCGAAGGGCGCACCCCGCCTGATCCAGGCTGGGATCACCGTCGAATCCGTCCAGGATCCCGCGACGGTGCAATCCGTCAATGCCAGCCAGCGCGCGATCGTCCTCGCAGTTTCCGGCGGCGCCAAGACGACCCTGAAGGCCGGCCCGCAGGTCGAGAACTTCGACGCGATCCGGGTCGGCGACAGGGTCGAGCCCACGGTGTCCGAGGAGCTCACCGTCTACATCCTGAAAAACGGCCAGTTGCCGGGCGCTGGCGGCGCCTCCCAGACCATCAAGTCCAACGCCAAGGTGCTGATGGTCGATCCCAGCTACCGGCTGCTGACCCTTCAGTATCCAGGCGGCAAGTCGGAGACCTTCAAAGTCGGCCTGGGCGTGAAGCTGCTGGAGATGGAGCCGGGCTGCGACGTCGTCGTGCGGACCATCGAGGCGGTCGCCCTGAAGTTGCAGCAACCCTAGATCGGTGCAGGCCAGTGTCCAACAATAAATCAGCGACGACCAGCATCATGAAAACACACCACCGCAGTCTTGTTCGTTCACGTCTCCGGGTGGGTGCCGCGATGGGCGTGATTCTGGCGGGCCTGATTCCCCTTTGCGCCCGGTCCCAGATAACGCCCGCGCAGGCGAATCTGATCAAGAGCGGCATAGGCAACCGCGTCGAGGCCTTCACCATCCTGGGGGGCGACTACGGGGTGTCGGGCGGCAGCTATCACTCCACCGGCAACAACAACGTGGATTTCAACATTTCCAAGTTCGGCGGTTCCGGCGACGTCGGCGACCCGCAGCAGCTGGACGGCCTGGACATCGGGTGGCAGCCGAGGCTGCAGGGCAGCATGGGGTACGTCGATGCCAAGAACCACCTGAATTCGGCGCTGCTGAACGGCGATCAGAACGAGTACAAGACTTTCGCGATCCAGTTTGGCGGTGGCGCGCGCTTCTGGTTGAACGATCGCCTCAGCATTGCGCCGACCATCATGGGGATGTTCGGGCATACGACCAACGACTACACCGCCAGCAGCGCCTTCATGATCGCCAACCTGGCCCGGGCCCAGCAGATAGGCCTGGTCAACTGGAGGACGGACACCTGGACGGTGCGGCCCGCTGTGAACATCCAGTACGTATACGTCTGGGACCGCACCATCTTCACGGTCTCGTCAGACCCGACTTATTACTATACGAAGAGCTTCAACAGTTCCAACTCAAATATCAGTATCGGCGGCGACTCCGGGTCCATGGCAGACAAGATCGACGTCGATATCCCGCTCGCCAGGGAACTGTTCGGCCACGAATTGCGCACCGGCGGCTTCTTCGGGCGGACCGAGCTCTATGGCGATCTGAAGGACGGGCTGAACACGGACCATCTGTACGAGGTCCACGGACGCCTGGTGCTCGACTTTCTGAACCAGCTCTGGAAGGTGCAATGGCTCGGGATCGGCGGATCGTATATCTGGAGCAGCTCCTTCACCGGCTGGACGGTCGGAGCTGACGTCGCGTTCCGCTTCTGAGTCGCCGGCGCTGGCTGTCGATCGGACGCTGCGCAGGGCTCGTTGCGTCGGATCAGGACCGTCCCGAAGCGTTCTGATGGAAGAAGCGGATCATTTCGCGCGTCGCATCCGGCCCTTTCGGATCCGTGTACGAGCCGCCGGGGCTGCCGCCGAACCACGCGTGGCCGCCCCCATGCACCAGCCAGTATTCGAGAACCACGCGGCCCGTCGAATCCCGGTGCAGGGTGCGCGTGTACGCGTGACCGTCCGGCGCCTGGGCATGCTCGACCGAGGGCTCGGCGCTCGAGGCGCCGTTTTGCTCCAGCGATCGAGACACCACGTGCTCGCCGTTGCGGGGGTGCACGGTTTTATCCCGGTCGCCGTGAAACACGATGGTCGGCGTTGCCGGTGCCTGGGGCGTCAAGCCGGAACCGGTGCAGCCTTTGTCCGACGGTCTTCCGCGCATCGCGGCGAGCGCGGACGCAAGGTCGTGCGCGCTTCCGCAGGCCAGACCCGAGTGCACTCCCACCGCCGCGAAGATCTCGGGGTACGCATTGCCCATCACGGCCGCCATGGCGCCGCCGGCCGACAGCCCGGCCACGTAGACCCTGCCGCGGTCGATGCCGTAGCGACGCATTACCTCCTGCGTCATGCCGGCAAGGATCGCCGGCTCGCCCCGGTCGCGGCCCTGGTCGCCGCGGTTGAACCAGTTCCAGCAGCGCGAACGATTGGCGGCCTGGGTCTGCTCGGGATACAGGACGAAACACTGCTGCTCCTCCGCCAGCGTGTTCATGCGGGTGCCGTCCGCAAAGGCATCGGCTGTCTGCGTGCATCCGTGCAGCATGACAACGAGCGGCAGCCGTTGCTTCGCGTAACCCGACGGAATGTAGAGCTTGTACGGGCGTGCTCCGGCTTCGTTGGCATAGGACCCCGCGACGAACTGTCCCGGATGCCCCTGGACCGCCGCAGCTGGAGGGCGCGGAATCGCGACCGTGGATCCACGTCCTGCCAACGGCGAACCGAGGCGAAAGAAGCGCTGGACGAATGCAGTGGCCTGGTGCAGACCTCTGGCGCGCCTGCGTTGTGTCGCCGTGAACAGGCCGGCGAGTATGCCTATGCTGGTGAGCATGGTCTCCCTCTGCAAGGGTAGATCGACCGTTTGGCGCATCGGGTCAGCCGGTGCTGCCGAACCGCGTGTTAGTGGGTAGTCTGTGCCGGCGTCGCGCGACGCTTCGGTATTGCGCAAGCGTGGAGGAACTTATGCTCGACCGATCGGGCGGTCAGCCTGGGTTTGCCCGTCCAGATTGCGCAGCAGGCAGCCTTCGATGCGTTCGATGCTGCCGTGTGTTTCGAGGCACTTGTTGATGTTGGAACAGGTGGGGTCGGCGAGCGCGGCTCGCGAGGACTCTTGCAGGGTCACTTCGAAGGCGTGCAGCGTCACCCAGTGCTCGACAACCGGGCACTCGGCTTCCTTTTCTACCGGCCACCGGGTGGGTTTCAGCCGATTCTCTTGCGAAACGAAGGGGGTAACCGTGGGGTTCATCCAGATCTCCTTTGAAACGTATGGTCTGACGAACGCAGGGCACGTGTGGCGCTCTGCGAGCGTCGCAGGGCGGCTGTTTTGGGCCGCCCCGCATCGGTGGCGTTTCGGGCTTTGCCCGAACGGAACGATTCGAATTATCTCATGCTGCAACGCAATATAAGACTCCGAAAAAAAAGATAAGTTCACCTGGTATTCAAAGCTTATCTCATTGTTTTCAATATGTTAAGAACATTTTGTGGGGCTTTTGCATTGCAAAACAATCATTCGGATTCATTAGCCGAAAACCGCCGGGGAGTCGTATCGTTTGCGTGTTTCACCGGTCTGCAGCTGCTGCGAGACGTCCGACTGCCTCGAAAAGGAGTCCCCATGAGCGACACTGCGCGCAAGGTCGATTACTTCTACGTCGTCGTTTCCGACAAGCCAGGCGAGGGCGCCAAGGTTCTGTCCGCTCTCGCCGCGGAGGGCATCAACCTGCTCGCGTTCTGCGGCTTTCCGAGCGCGCGCAAGACGCAGCTCGATCTGGTTCCCACCGATTCCGCCGCGTTCAAGCTCGCGGCCAGGAAGCTCAAGCTCAAGGTGAGTGCGCGCAAGAGCGGATTCCTGGTGCAGGGCGAAGATCGGGTCGGGGCGATGAGCGAGACGCTGAACAAGCTCGCCGGCGCGAAGATCAACATCACCGCGATGGAGGCGGTGAGCAGCGGCGAGGGACGCTACGGCGCGATCTTCTGGGTCAAGCCCGAAGCCGTGTCCCGGGCCGCGAAAGTGCTGGGCGCGGCCTGAGGGTCCTGCTCTTTTCGAAAGATGCAGGAGGGCGTCCGATCCGGCCGCCCGTCTCTTCCCCTGTGTCGCGCGATGCGCGAGCGGGTGTCTGCACAACCGTACCGGATGCGGCATGAAAACGCTGTTCCTGATCCGCCATGCGAAGTCGAGCTGGGATGACGCGGCGCTGCCCGACAGGCAGCGGCCGCTGGACGCCCGCGGCAAGCGCGACGCGCCGGCAATGGGCGAGAGACTGGCCAAGCGCGAGGTCAAGCCCGATCTGATCGTGTCGAGCCCGGCCACGCGCGCGCTCGCGACGGCGCAGATCATCGCCGGCAAGCTCGATTACAAGCTCAGGAACATCGTGGTGGATGATCGGCTTTACGCCTGCGCGGCGGACGACCTGCTCGAGGTCATTTACGAGTTCGCCGACGAGCAGGAGCGGGTAATGCTGTTCGGCCACAATCCCGAGTTCACCGAGCTCGCGCATCGCCTATCGAGCCGGATCACGCAGATGCCGACCTGCGCCGTGGCCGAGTTCAAGTTCGATGCGAAGTCGTGGTCGAACATCGGCAAGGCGACGCTGGCGACAGCGACGCTCGACTACCCGAAGAAACCGTAAAACAGGCGGGCCCCGCAGTGGCTGCGTGGCCCGGTTGCAGGCAAGGCAACTGCTATTTGAATTTCGTCGTCATGCGTTCGACGGCGGACTTTACCTCTTCCCCGGTCTTATCCATGTGCGCCTTGAACTGCACCCAGGCGCTCTCGTTGGCGCTCTTGAGCTTGTGGAAATGCTCCCAGGCCTCATCCTGCTTGGCGCGCAGTACCTCCAGATTCTTTTCATACTGGGTCTTGGCCTGCGCTTCCATCTGCGCTGCCGCAGCCTTGAACCGTTCGGTCTGCGCTTTCCACTCGTTCAACTGCTTTTCCATGAGCGCTTGATAATCTTCCCGGATTCCCATGATCTGTCTCCTGCGTCAACGTTCACCGCCCCCGATCCCTTATAGACGCTTCCAAAACCGGTGTCGGTGCGTTAACGTGGAAACGGTATTTTCGATCAGGGTCCCACCGGCGTGATCGTCCCGAACAAACCGTCCGTCTCGCCGTTCGGGCCCGCGGTGAAGAAGAAGTGCCTGCCAATTCAGGACGGGCTCAACGCTTCGCGAAGGGTTGATCGTCGCGCGGCGACCGTGACGGGGCACGGTCGGACCGCGTTGACACCGCATGACAATGGATCGGATGCGCGCGCCGATCGATTGCAGAAAAGACGCCTGCCGCAGCGCAGCAGCCCTGGCTCAAGACCCGGGATTTACTCGCCCGTGGGCCCCGCGACCAGTCCGGCCTGTTGGGCCTGGCTGACCGCGGAAGCGATGGCGGCTGCCTCGTCGGCGGGCAAAAGATAGCCCTGCCTGACAAGGTGCTCCGCCGCTTCTTTCGCGATGGCCGTGTAACGAGTCAGGTTGCCGTAGCGCTCCTGCAGCGAGCGGCGCGCGTCGCCGGTGGCTTCGCGCTGCGCACGCGTCAACGCGAAAGGAATGTAGGCTCCGGTCAGATCGCAGGCATCGCCCTGGCTGAAGCCGGCGCGGCGCACGTTCCACCCGGTGTATGTGCCCAGCGGCGCGGACAGCGTGACCGAACGCAGTCCATCCACGTCGTTTCCGTCGGAGTCCACCTGCGGCAGCAGCGTCGGGTACTGCGCGCGCGCAACCGGCGGCTCGATCGAGATCACGCCCGATACGTCCTGCGCCTCGTAGCGCTCGCCGCGTCGATACACGAGCCGGGTGTTCCAGATGCCCTGCGGGCCGGTCACGTTTGGTATGGCCGGGAAGGCCACCCGGTCCGGGGGCACCAGGGTTTCCTTCTGAAGGCTCGAGTACGCGCTGGCCGGCGGCTCGATGTCCTTCGCCACCCAGTTGAAAAGCGCAACCAGCAGCGCGCGAATGTTGTAGGTGTACGAGTTCGCATTGGGCAGCTGCTCGCAGATACCGGTCGAGGTCGGCAGCGGCGCCACCGGCGAGAATCCGCCGTGCTGCGTGCTGGAGAACTGGTAGATGCGGACATTGTGTGGAACATCCAGGTCCTGCGTGCCGCCTGCATCGACCGTGTCGAAGGCACCGGACGCTTCCCAGTACTCGATGTCGCTCATGGTGTGGACGATCTTCGGGCAGGTGCGCGTTTGCTCGCACCGATCGAGCAGCCCGCCTTCCTCACCCGTGAAGGGATCGAAGGACTTGCCGTACGTGAGCGGACCCTCCGGGCCCGGATACTGCTTTTCGGTGTGCTGCGTGCCCGCCAGCCGGCCCGGCTGCGAGAAGCGCACGTTGATGTAATTGCGCACCGAGCCGATGTGCGGCTGCATGCCCTCGAAAACCTGGCGCAACTGCTCGTCCCTGTTGAAGCCGAGCTGCAGGAAGGTCCTGAGCAGGCGGCCGCTCTGCGATATGCCGTTGAGCAGCGACCACTCGATCTGGCCGGCCAGCGGATTGCGGGTGCCCGCATCGTCTGCCCGCTCATGACGCAGAAAGGAGGCCACGTCGCGAATCGCAGCCATTCCAAGCCCCATCACGATCGGATCCCGGGCCGTGTACACCAGCTCGTAGATGTGATTGGTATCGAATCCGGCCTTCAGGCACACCTTCTGCGCATTCGGTACGCCCGGAAACGGCGTGCTGGTGCAATCCGCATAGGCCCACTGGCTGTTCGGGATGACGACGCGGGGGTCGTTCTGGTGTTCGCGCATCGTCAACCTGTCGTGGGAGTTGTCCAGGTTCGCCGTCGGATACCCGGGCGTGTTGGAGCTGGAATCGGCAAGAATCGGCTGCGTGGTGGCCGGCGAGCTCAGGATGAACTCCGAGCGGACCGGCCCCGTGATGGAGGCTCCGTTGCGATGGTGCGCGATCGGGGCTGACATCGTGACGCGCGGGGCGAGCGGCGTCAGATCGGCCTGCCAGCCGACCCACACGAGCGTGAACCCCTGGTTCTCTAAAAAGCCATCGCCTTGCGGGTTGGCGGCGGTGGCGCCGACGTTGTAGAAGCTCGGGTTCAGCTTGTTTCCCCGGTTGACGATCTCCATCAGCATCGCCCGGTTCGAGCCGGTCATGTCGAGCGGCTTGAGTATCGAAACCACGGTCGAATATTCGACCATCCCATGGGCGTTGCGCGGCGCGAGCTCGATGTCCTGGATCACCGCATTCAGCGGATCGGCCGGATCGATCTCTCCGTAGGCGACGCCGTCGAGCTGCTCGTATTGCCCCACGGTTCCGAAGAGGGCAGCTCCGTAGGGATAGGTCGGTGCACCGAACACGACCCGGGTCACGCGTGCGTGAGCGTGGGGAGCCAGCCCGAGCAGCAGGCCTGCCGCGCATGCGATCAAGGCGGCGCTTCGGACGGTCACACGAAGAGCGCGAACCTGTTCCATGATTTCAGTCCTCCTGATAGATGCGGGACCTTGACGCGTGAGCGCCCGCAACGCGGCCGGCAGGAGCGGCTGTACGAAAAGCGCGACTTGCGCATCTGCTGGCGCACAAGCTACCGCAGCGGGGCGTTTTGCTTGGCGCTGTAACGAGCGCTTTTCCGGGCAAATTTCGGCGATGGATCTTGCGCAGCGTCAGACGTGACGCATGCATCGGCCCGTCCCCGGAATTGGCGGGGGCAGACTTGCGGCTTATGTCGAGGACAAACGGCCCTTCACGTGCCGATCCGCGTCGCCCGGCAGCTCTGTGGCGCGTGAGAAGGTTGCCGCGCCGTGTGCGCAGCCTGTTCTGCATTGCATCGGCGCTGGTGCTCACCGATGCGTGCGCATTCGACCCGTGGTCCGATGCCGACCTCGCGCGCCAGGGCATCTTCACGGCGGTCGAGCTGGTCGATTGGGCGCAGACGCGATACCTTGCCAAGCATCCCGACCGCTACCACGAGATCAATCCGTTTCTCGGCAAGCATCCTTCGGTCGGGCGCGTGGACACCTTGTTCGCGCTGAGCCTGATCGCCAACGCCGGCGTCACGTGGGTGCTGCCGTCGCGCTACCGCCCCTACTGGCAATACGGGCGCATCGGGATCGAAGTGGTCCTGGTCGCGCACAACGCGCACGTCGGGATCAAGATGGATTTCTGACCCTCACTGATCCTCCGACTTCGTCCACGTCGGATCGGGGTTGAACAGTGTCATCTTCGACGCGATGGCCTGCGTGTCCTTGCCCAGGTTCGTCTCGTAAACCACGCCATCGTGGTTGACGATGAAGGTCATCACGCCGGAGTTGCCCCACCGGGCCGGATAGGCGACCAGGCCGAAGCCCCCGATCATCTTGCCGCCGACGACGTAGTCGTATGCGCCGCCCGGGGCGTCCTTGCCCTGGCCCGTGAGGATCTTGTAGTAGTAGCCATGGTAGGGAGCGGACAGGGGGTCGTGCTGGATGTAGCCCTGGCTGCGCGCGCTCGCCACCAGCGGCCCGAGCGGGCTGGGCGGCTCACCTTCCTTCGACTCCCAGAAAAGGCCGTCGTGGTGGCCTGGCGTGCTCGTCAGCTTCTGCGCGTACTCGAGCAGCCCGTTGGCGTTGCGGTCCAGGGTGGCGTATTCGCGCTGCGCGTCGACGTAGGCCAGGCACACCTTGATCGCCGAAAGTTCATTGCGGCCGATGCGCCGTTCGAGCACCTGCTCATCGCCCTGCTTGGCATCGAACTGCCAGCGGCCGCCTTTCTTCACCAGCGGATACGGGAACGGGAAATCGTCGGGGCCGATCAGCAGCGTCGCCTTGTCCTCGCCGCTGGTCTCGAACTTCACCGACTGGTCGTACGCGGCGATGAACGCTTCGCGCGCCTGGTCGTCCTGCACGGGGTCGCCCGAGCGGATCAGCTTGCTGGCACCCGGGCCCAGTACGTGCCAGAGCTGCTTGCGTTCATCGGAGCGCATGGCGTCCACCAGTGCCTTGGCGGCCTCCTCCGGCGACGCGTACGTGCTCTGGACGTGGTAAATCGTTGCGCCCGCGGCGGGCTGTGGGTCGGCCGCGCGCGCGGGTAGAACGGCCAGGCCGACGGCGGCCAGCAGCGCGAGCGCCGCGCGCCAGCGCGCGGCAGGGCAGGTGATTTTCATGATGTTCTGTCCGTGCTCCATTAGCGTCCCCGTCCCTGTCCGCCGCCAGCGCCACCGCGGTTACCGCTCGGTGCGGGACGCTGCATCGCGGCGCGGCTCTGTGCGCCGCGTTGCGCATCGCGCTGCACTTGCGGACGCGATTCGGGCTTATAGGCAGGCGACGGCCGGGTACCCGGCGCTGACGGGCGCGATGCCCCCGCCCCGGCCGACGGCAAGGGGCGTGCTGTGTTGCCGCCCTGTCCGCCGGCGGGGCGTTCCACGTTGCCGGATGATCCGGTCGAGGGGCGCGTCGTGTTGCCGCTCTGTCCGCCGCCGGGGCGTTCCACGTTGCCGGGCTGTCCGGTCGAGGGGCGTTGCGCGGTGCCGCCCTGTCCGCCGGCGGGCCTGTCCATGTTGCCGGGCTGTCCGGTCGAGGGGCGCGTCATGTTGCCGCCCTGTCCGCCTGTGGGACGTCCCGCGTTGCCGCCCGGTCCGGTGTCGCGGCCGCGATAGTTCTCCCGGGTCTTGACCCCGGCGTTGTTGGTCGGCCGGTACTTCTCGCCGGTCACCGTGTCGCGATACGCCACGCCGCGGCGGTGCTCGACGTTGTGGTTCCAGCTGCCGCCGCCCTTGTTGTAGTGGCTGGCATATGAGGAGCGGTTCACCCAGACATTGTTGTTGTTGATGTTGATGTTGACGCTGCCGCCCCTCCAGTTCGGCTGGCACCATCCCCAGTTATTGGAGGTGATCGCCCACCCGCGGCCCCAGTAGACACCGACGACGACCGTGCCGCGATACGGCGGATACCCCCAGATCGGCGGCGGATACCAGAACCAGGGCCGATACGCCGGCGCCCACCACGCTCCGTAGATCACGACCGGGTCGTAGACCGGCACGTAGACGTACTGCGGCTGTGCAGGCTGGATGTAAATGATCTTTTCCTGCACGACGACCTTCTGTTGTTCGGTGTCCTGCAGGTTGCCGGCCTGCTGCGCCTTCCATCGAAGCGACTGCACGGTGCGCATCACGGCGGCCTGGTCATCCAGAAACGCATCGCCCAGCCGCTGCGTCCATTCGAGCTTTTCGCTCATCATGTCCAGGATCTGTGGGAAGGCGGCAAGCGACAGCACGCTCGGGTCCCACGTCTTGTCCTTCAGTGCATCGTCGAGCGCGGGGCCCTTCAGGTTCGGATTGGCCTTGGCGAAGCGCGCGGCCTCGACGACTTCCAGCGGATAGGTCGACGCCATCAGTATCTGCGTGAGCAACTGGTCCGGATAAAGCGCGATGGGCGCCAGCAGCGAGTCGAGCAGGTCCTGTGGTATCGGCGCGGTGCTCTGCGGCGCCCCGGGCGGGGGTGGCGGCGGTGCCCCGGGCGGTGGCGGCGGCGCGCCCTCTTGTGCGGGGACGGGGATCGCGACGGCCAGCATCACAGCCGCAATCAGCACCGCCGCGCAACGGGAAGAATTCATCTGCACTCCGGGTGACAGGTCAGGCGAACGCGCATTGTCGCAAACTTGCGAGCGCGTATTTTGCTCCTGAACTGCTGGCCGGAAACTGAGGCGGCCTTGGGAAAGATGAGGTCGCGCAGCTTTTCCTGAATTACCGCGCGCAACGGGCGCGCGCGCGGCCTACTCGTATTTCAGGCCGAGCCATACCCGCACGATCATCGTCGCCACGACAATTGAAGCGCAGCTCACGCAATAGAACACGCTTGCCGCGTAGTTCAGAAGCAGCGCCTTCTCGAACGAAGCGCCGATCGCGCAGCTGGACACGACCACCACGATCCACCGGCGCAGATAGACGGGAAGGTAGTGGCACCGCTGCCGGTTGAAGCGCAGCGCGCTTTCTCTTTCCATGAACGTGCCGCGTGAGACGTCGCGAAACAGCCACTCGAAGAAGAAGTATCGGTACAGCAGCACCCGAAACGGCTCGATGGGGAGGCCAAGCTCCGATCCTTGATGGTTGCTTGCGTGCATGGACGCCTGCCGTATGAATGGAGTATGCGATTGGACCGTGCTCTTTGTGAAAGTATCCGCGTTTCCTGACGATTGCAGTGAATTGTGCTGCTCCGGAAACCACGCGCATTTCCCGGCTGTTGCACTGCGAAAGAATGGGCATGTGCAGCGGAACCGCGCCGGGACGCGCACCGGGACGATGCGACCGGTGGATCCAACGGCTGATGTTGGTGCGCCGCTCCGACCGGCACATCCCGGCATGCCCCGGGTGCTACCGCACGGCACCCGGATCGAAGTTCGGGGTCTCGATGATGCCCAGCCGATTGCCGAACGGATCGCACACGGCGGCGACCTTGATGTTGCCCCCCACGTCGTTCCCGCTTCGAGCTCGGTGCCCCCGAGCCCAGTTCGACCCCCGACCTGGAAGCCGACATGGAACGGCTCGTCGAAGTAGGGCTGCAGGCCCAGTACTTCCGAATGCCAGTGCTTGGCCGCATCCAGGTCGGGCGCCGGATAGATCGCGGTTCGAAGTCCGAGCAGCATGATCGCCTCCTTGCGCAAGGTCGGTTCGTGGGGTTGCGTCCCTCCTATTGCCACCCGCGATTGGAGAGCGTGAGTCGTCGCGCGTCTGCGTTCGGCTCCTGTCACAGGTCTGAAACTTCCGCGGAACACTGTCGCAATGGGACATCGCGCACCGTCTGTCGCCGCTCGATTGCGCCGGAACTTCAATGCTGCCCACGTGTCTGAACCGCTCTTGCGCAATTCGAGTGCGTGACTGCGCAGGTATCTTCAGTGCACGTGCCGCTTTGTCGGATCTGCCGCTTCCGCGTGACGTCCGATTCGACGTCGTCCGTTCGTCCGAGTACTCGGAGAGCGAGAGTTCGTATATACAAACCACTCGGAATCGACAGTCCGTATATGCAAACCGTATCAAACGGTTTGCATTTGCAGCAGGGGCAACTCGATGATGGATGAGTTCGATGAAGCGTTCGACCCGAGCCGGGCGGGCGGGCTGCGGCAGGCCGGCGTCATCGCCGATGGCCGATCCGGGCTCGACATCCCCGAACTGGTCTCGCGCGTGTACCGGCAGGCGCCGGTGCCGCTGCGCGCAAAGCTGCTGGAGTGCCTGCTGCGGCCGGTCGGGCCGCTTGCGCTGCTGGCGATCGCCGCCGGGGCGTTTGCGCGGTTCCTTTATCGGCTTCAGCGCGACGCGGTCCCGATCTCGCTCGATGACGCAGCGCGCATCACGTCGGACCACGTGCTCGAGCTGGCTCGGTACGTGGAGCAGTGCAGCCCCGACGCACTGCTGAAGCTCGGTTCCCTGATCGCGGGCCGTCCGCTCGGATTCGCCACCATCAGCGGCTCTGCCCTGTTGATGGCCCTGAGCATCTGGAAGCGCCGCCTTCCGGTCGGTACGAGCGAGGCGAGTCCGAACCCCGGCTCCTGAGGCGCCTTGCTGCGCCTGTTGCCCGCGCAAGCTCGGGACCCGGTGCGGTATGGCCGACGCGTGCCCTCGGTCGGAAGGAACACACCGCCGCTTGATTGCACCGCGGGCGCGGCGACCGGTCCGGGCGGACTAGACTGCGGGTCGGGCAGGCAAGGGCATTTCGTATCGTGCAGGAACGCAACCTCGATTCGTCGCAGCGGTCCGGGCTGCGCGCACCTTCGGCGCGTCGGGCGGCCGCACGCTTTGCCCGCATGGGCGGCGCGCTGCTGCTCGGCTGCCTGCTGCTGGCGCCGCAACTGAACGCGCAGACCGACGCGCCGCCACCGCCGCCACCGGGCGCGCCTCCGGGCACATTTCCGCCGGGCGCGACCTTGTATGCCCCGGCCCAGCTCGACCAGATGGTCGCGCCGATCGCGTTGTATCCGGACGACCTGCTCGGTCAGATCCTGATGGCCGCGACCTATCCGCTGGAGGTGGTTCAGGCCGACCGCTGGCTGCAGAATGCGCAGAACGCCTCGCTGCAGGCCTCGTCGCTCGCGCAGGCGCTGCAGTCGCAGCCGTGGGATGCCAGCGTCAAGTCGCTGGTCCCGTATCCGCAGATCCTGTCCATGATGGACAGCAACCTGGATTGGACGGAAGCGCTGGGGGAAGCATTCCTGGCGCAACAACCCTCGGTGATGGACAGCGTGCAGCGGCTGCGCGCCCGCGCGCGGGCCGCGGGAACGCTGTCATCCAATTCGCAGGAGACGGTGACCAGCCAGGATCAGGCCATCGAGATAGCGTCACCCAGCCCGGACGTCGAGTACGTGCCGGTGTACGACCCGCAGATGGCCTACGGAGATTGGCCATACCCGGACTATCCGCCCGATAATTTTTACTTTCCCGGGTACGACGTCGGCGCCTTCATCGCGGTCCCGATCTTTGCGCCGTACTGGGGCTGGGATCACTGGGACTGGCGCCACCATCACATCAACATCGACGGCGGGGTTGGCGCTCCACCGGGTCAAGGCGGCGTGCGGCGCCAGCCGGTTCCGTGGCAGCACGATCCTTCGCATCGCGGTGGCGTGCCTTATCGCGATCCGGGGACCCGGATGAAGTTCGTAGGCTCCAGCGACAGTCATTCGGCGCAGAGCGACTTTCGCGGGTACTCACCGGGCTCCCCGGCGCGCACCGCGACCGTGCAGGCCAATCGCACGCCGGAGCGCATGGCGCCGCCGCCGCCCGCTGCGCCTCCTCGCGCGCCGGTGGTCGAGCGTCCGATGCGGCCGCCCGAGGCGCCGCAAGCGCCGCGCGTCGTGCTGCCTTCCCAGGTGTTCGAGCGACTGCCGCCGCCGGCGATGGAGTCGTTCGGCCGGGGCGCGGAGGTGCATATTCAGGAACAGCGCGGTGCCAGCAGCCGGATGTCCGAACCCGCCGGCGGCGCAAAGGCAGGAGGGCACCGATGAACCGATCCGACTCGCGCAGGAAGCTGCGCTTGCAATTCGGCCGGCTAGGTTCGCTCGGCCTCGGCCTCGCCATGGCCATCTCTGCCGCCGCGCTTGCCATTCCGCGTTCGGCCGCGGCGCAGGACGCCGGGCAGCAGGATTTCGCGACCGCGGAACAGGCCGCCGATGCGCTGGTTTCGGCGCTGCGCACGAACGATTCGCAAGAGATCCTTCAAGTTCTCGGGCCCGATGGTGAAAAGCTGATCCACTCCGGAGACGCGGTGGCCGACCGCGAAAGCCGCGAGCGGTTCATCAAGGCCTACGACCAGGCGCACAAGGTCGAACTGGAGGGGGCGGGCACGGCGGCGCTCATCGTCGGCCCGGAGAACTGGTCAATGCCGATCCCGATCGTCATGCAGGCCGATCGGTGGCACTTCGACACGGTTGCCAGCGTCCAGAAGATCCTGGACCGCCGCGTCGGGCGCAATGAATTGAACGTGATCGAGGTCTGCCGCGCCCATGTGGCAGCGCAACGCGAATACATGTCCAAGGACAGGATGGGCACCGGCGTGCACGAGTACGCGCGCAAGTTCCAGAGCAGCCCCGGCAAGCACGACGGTCTTTACTGGGAAGCCTCCGGCAACGAAGAGCGCAGTCCGATCGGCCCGATGGTGGTCCAGGCCAGAGCGGAGGGGTACACGGGCAAGAGCGAGAGCGGGCATCCTACGCCGTACCACGGATACTTCTACCGGATACTGACGCGCCAGGGCCCGCACGCTCCGGGCGGCGCCAGGGACTATATCGTCAACGGCCACATGACCGGCGGCTTCGCCCTGCTGGCTGTTCCCGCGCGCTGGGGCGATTCAGGAATCATGACGTTCATCGTCAACCAGGACGGCATCGTCTTCCAGAAGAACCTGGGACCGGACACCGGGCAGCTCGCCCAGGAGATCACGGAGTTCGATCCGGATTCGACCTGGACCACGCCCTAGTCGCACGGTTCGAGACCCTCACCCCCGGCCTTTACCCCGGAACCATGGTTCCGGGAAAGAACCCGCCAGAGGCGGATGCTGGGGAGGTCTCTCCCGCAAGCGGGAGAGGGGAGGAACGGCGCACATAGAAGTCAGGAGACGCTGTTCTGCCTCTCCCACGCCAGTGGGAGAGGCACGGG
>CAVTZO010000078.1:0-17887 GCA_963739145.1 uncultured beta proteobacterium | reverse complement strand
CCTGGAGCTGCAGTCGCTCGCGCTGTATGCGCTGGTGGCGCTGCAGCGCGACCAGCCGCGTGCGGGCGAGGCGGCGATGAAATACTTCGTGCTGGGAGCGCTGGCCTCGGGCTTCCTGCTGTACGGAATGTCGATGCTTTATGGTGCGACCGGAACGCTCGACATCAACGAGATCGCCCACCGGATTTCGGCTGCCCAGGTCAGCAACCGTCCCGCCCTGGTGCTGGCGACCGTCTTCCTGGTGGCGGGCATCGGCTTCAAGCTGGGCGCCGCTCCGTTTCACATGTGGGTGCCCGACGTGTACCAGGGGGCTCCGACTCCGGTGACGCTGCTGATCGCGTCGGCGCCGAAAATGGCCGCGCTCGCGGTGGCCTTCCGGCTGCTGGTCGCGGGCCTGGCGCCGGTGGCGGGAGACTGGCACCTGATGCTGTTGCTGCTGGCCCTGGCCTCGCTCGCGGTGGGCAACCTGACCGCGGTTGCGCAGAGCAACCTGAAGCGCATGCTGGGATATTCGACGGTCGGCCAGATGGGCTTCATGCTGCTGGCGATGCAATCGGGCGTCGCCGGCGGGACCACGGCAACCGCGGCGGCAGCCTACGGCGCCGCCCTGTTCTACACGCTCACCTACGCGCTGGCGACGCTCGCGGCCTTCGGCATCATGCTGCTGCTGTCCAGGCAGGGTTTCGAGGCCGAGGAGATCTCCGATATGCGGGGCCTGTTCCGGCGCAAGCCCTGGTATGCGTTCGTGATGGCGCTGGCGATGTTTTCGCTGGCGGGCGTGCCGCCCACCGCCGGGTTCTACGGAAAGCTGGTGGTGCTGCAGGCGCTGCTGGCCGACACCTCGCCGATCCCGGTTGTCTGGATCGCGGTGATCGCGGTTCTGTTCTCCCTGGTCGGAGCGTTCTACTACATCCGCGTCGTCAAGGTGATGTACTTCGACCCGCCCGGCGACCAGCAGCCGTTCGATGCGAGCGCGGACATGAAGATCGCGCTGAGCGCCAACGGGCTGGCCGTCATCGTGCTGGGCGTGCTGCCGCAGTATCTGCTCGGCTTGTGCTCCAGCGCGATGGTGCGCACGATGGGAGGCTGACAGGCGTGCCCCATCGCACCCGCAAAATCGATGAATCGGTCGCCGCCGGCGCCCAGCGCGCCGACGCGCTGGCCGAGGTCCGGCTGACGACGCGCCTGGCATTCGACGGCGGCATGCTGCGCGTTCATCGGGACATCGTGCGCTGCCCCGACGGCCACGTGGCGTACCGCGAGTTCGTCCGCCACCCGGGCGCCGTGATGGTGATCCCGATGCTGGACGACGAGCACGTGATCATGGAGCGACAATTCCGGTACCCCTTGGGCCGCGTCTTCATCGAGTTCCCGGCCGGCAAGATCGACCCGGGCGAGACCATCCTCGATTGCGCGCAGCGCGAGCTGCTCGAGGAGGCCGGTTATCGCGCGGGCGACTGGACCCACATCGGAGGATTTCACAACGCGATCGGCTACAGCGATGAGCGCATCGACCTGTTCATCGCCCGCTCCCTCACCCCCGATACGACCCGGCGCGATCCGGGCGAGGTCCTTGAAATATTCGAAGTGCGCTGGCGCGATCTGCACCAGTGGGTGCGCGAGGGAAAAATCACCGATTGCAAGACGATCATCGGGGTTTGCTGGATCGAGCGCGCCTTGCGGGAAAAAGGCCTGGTCTGACGGCGCTCTCGCGCGCGGCGGCCCGGCGCAACTAGCGCCTGCGCCACACGCTCGCCAGCCAGGGCTGCTGTTCCCGAGGCAGTCCGGTCGGCCGGTAATAGTGTTCGAGTTCCACGAATCCTGCGTCGGCGAGGTAGCGGCGCCAGGCTTGCAGATCGTGATAGGCGCCGTAGCGGCCGCGGTTCCAGCCTTCTTCGTTGGCACCGTGCGGGTTGGAGCTGAACAGAACGCCGCCGGGCTTCAACGCGTCGCGCAGCTGGCGCAGGACGCGCGGCAGCTCCTGGGACGGGACGTGGAACAGCGAGGCGTTGGCGAAGATGCCGTCGAAGCACTGAATCGGCAGGTCAAGCTTCAGAAAATCCTGCTGCCAGACTTCGCAGCCGGAGTCGGCGCGTGCCATGGCTGCGAATTCGGCAGCGCCCTCCAGACCGATGGCGGTGTGGCCTAGGTCCGTGAAGGTGCGCAGGTCGCGTCCCGGACCGCAGCCGAAATCGAGGATCGCGAAGGGCGGGTCGCCCTGGACATGCCGCAGCAGCGCCTCGATGTTCTGGCGCACGTCGTGGTCGCGCGTGCCGTCACGAAACTGCGCCGCGCTCTGCCGGTAGTGCGCCAGGGTCACGCTGACGATACGGTCCAGCTCCTGCGGCGCCAGCGCGTTATCCTGCATCGACAAGGCTCCAGCTCAGGGCATCGACGTCGCTCTCGCATCATCCCAGAAAAGTGGTCCTGACCCCGTAGCTCTCGTACACAGCCGCGGCGCGTCGGTCACAGGTAACGAGGTCAGCTCCGCATCCCGCCGCCGTTGCGGCGACGAGGGCGTCGTAAGCGGCGCCACCGGAGATGTCGTGTTCGGGCAATTGCATAACGAAATCGCAGTGCTTCGCCACGTCCAGGCGCAGAAACGGCTGGGGGAATCGAGCGCGAATGAAGTCGCGAACAACGGCACCTGCGCAACGGTGTGGCGGAGGCAGGCGTGTGAGGACCGAGTAGGTCTCGAGCGCGCAGTGCTCGATCAGCCGCACGCCAGAGTCGAGCACGGGCCGAGCGAGTTCATGATGCTCGTGCCAGGAAGCGAATGCGGCGACCACCAGGCTGGTGTCCGCCGCTTTCATCTACGAACGCGCTCCAACGTCTCGCGCACCTGCTCGGCGGTGAGCGGAGGCAATTCAGTCTCGGGGACCGCGACCACGCCCTTGCCCCGTTTCTGGAGCGTCACCGGCGTGGCGGCGATCTCGATTTCGAGGCGTCCGTCGCCCGCGCGAATCTCAAGCAGCTGGCCGGGTTGCAGACCGAGTGCTAGACGGAGCGCTTTCGGCACGACAATCCGTCCGGCGGCATCGATGGTGGCTCTCATACCATAAACTATGGCATAAAAATGCCATTCCGGCAACCAAGTGCTCTGCTGCCCGTTCGAAACGGCGGCGCCTATTGAACTTCTAATGCGGACTTCTGCGGATGATAAAGCTCGTCGTAAGTCGTCCGATCAAGTGACCTACAAGATATATGAATATTGCATTCGTCAGAACGGAGGGGACTACAAATCCCCATTTTATGAATCGGTGAGGATCGTGCCCAATCATTTCGTAGCCGACCAGTGGGTCAGGGCTATATCCAAAAAAGAAGTTGGAGACAACGTAAAAGACCTCTCCAGCGGGCAGTAACACCAGGAAGGCGGGCAAGTCGCATAGCATTCCCACGCATGTAAGACCGTCCCAAAGCAGGAACAGCGCCGCCATCAGATATATGACAACAAGAGTCAATCCGGTTCTGGATCCGGAGATGCTCGTTGAAATTCCAATGGCCATGCTTGATCAACTTGGGAGCTTGCAAATCACTGAGAATCTGCAAGCCGACTACGCGCGGGCGGCCGCGCACTGCGCGGGCGACAGGCACGGATAGTCCGTATACCCGGCTGCGCCGCCGCCGAAAAAGGTGGTGCGGTCGGGCACGTTCAGCTCGGCCCCCAGGCGCAGGCGTTGCACCAGGTCCGGGTTGGCGATGAACGGCCGGCCGAACGCGATCAGGTCCGCCAGACCGCGCTGGCGCGCGTCCAACGCCAGGCGCAGGTCGTAACCGTTGTTCGCGATGTAACGGCTCCTGAAGGCGCGCCGCAGCACCTGCAGATCGAATCCACCCGCAACCTCGCGCGGCCCCTGGGTCGCGCCCTCGATCACGTGAAGATAGGCCAGTTCGTACGCGTTCAGGCGCTCAACCACATGCAGGTAGGTCGCCTCCGGAGCGCTGTCCGCACCGATGTCGTTGGACGGGCTGAGCGGCGACAGTCGGATGCCGACCCGGTGTCCGCCGCAGGCCCTGGCGACTGCCTCGGTCACTTCGAGCAGCAGGCGGGCGCGGTTGTGCCGGGATCCTCCGTAAGCGTCGGTTCGCCGGTTGGTGCTGTCGCGCAGGAACTGCTCGATCAGGTAACCGTTGGCCGCGTGAATCTCGACGCCGTCGAAGCCGGCCAGAAGGGCCTTGCGGGCCGCTTCGCAGTAGTGCCGGATGATCGCGTGAATCTCCGGGATTTCGAGAGCGCGCGGGGTGACGCAGGGTTGAAGGCCCGACTCGGTGAACGCGCTGACGGCAGGGCATATGGCCGACGGCGCGACCGGCGTCGCGCCGTCGGGCTGCAGCGAAGGATGCGATATGCGCCCGACATGCCAGAGCTGGGCGAAGATACGTCCGCCGTGCACGTGCACCGCCTGCGTCACCGGCCTCCAGCCCTCGACCTGCGCGCATGTGAACAGTCCGGGCGTGAAGGCATAGCCGCGGCCCTGCGCTGAAATGTTGGTCGCTTCCGAAATGATCAGGCCGGCCGATGCGCGTTGCGCGTAATACTCGGCCATCAGCGGACGCGGCACGCCATCGGGCCCGGCGCGGCTGCGCGTGAGCGGCGCCATCACGATGCGGTTGGCGAGCTCGTATGACCCGAGACGCACCGGATGGAAAAGATCCGCGCGCAATGCGGTGCTCCTCGCAGTGTCGGGCATGAGGTCCTTCCCTGGCGCGATTCTAGAAGACCGCAGCGACCCCCGTTTGCTTTATCCGCGGCGGCAACGCTGACAAAGCTAGATCGATGTGCATCGGCCGCGTTGATCCCGGTCAAGGCAGCCGCCACGCAACCGCATCGCGCCGCCCGCGTCCTGCTCGCCGTCAACGGCGCTTCACATGGCCGCGTAGTTCGGGCCGCCTCCGCCCTCGGGCGCGACCCACACGATGTTCTGCGTCGGATCCTTGATGTCGCAGGTCTTGCAGTGAACGCAGTTCTGCGCGTTGATCTGCAATCGTTGCGTCCCGCCGGGCTCGGCCACGAATTCGTACACGCCGGCCGGGCAGTAGCGGGACTCCGGGCCGGCATACGTGGCCAGGTTCACGCGCACCGGAACCGACGGATCCTTCAAGGTCAGGTGCGGCGGTTGATTCTCCTCGTGGTTGGTATTCGACACGTAAACCGAGGAGAGCCGGTCGAACGTGATCCGGGCATCGGGTTTCGGATACTGGATCGGCGTGCAGCGCGCCGCCGGCAGCAGCTTTTCGTTATCCGGCTTTTGGCGGCGCAGCGTCCAGGGTGCGCGCCCGCGCAGCACGATCTGATCGATGCCGAACATCAGGCTGCCCACCGCCAGGCCGCGGTCCATCCACGGCTTAAAATTGCGCGCCAGGTGAAGTTCCTGGCGCAGCCAGGACCGCTCGAACTCGCGCGGATACTGCTGCAGCTCGTCGTGGCTGCGGCCGGCGGCGATCGCATCGAAGGCGGCGTCGGCGGCCAGCATGCCGGACTTGATCGCGGCGTGGCTGCCCTTGATGCGCGCGGCATTCAGGAAGCCGGCCTCGCATCCGATCAGCGCGCCGCCGGCGAACACCAGTGCCGGCAGCGACTGCAGACCGCCGGCCGTGATCGAGCGCGCGCCGTAGGCGATGCGCCGGGCGCCTTCGAACGTGGGTCGCACGGCCGGATGCAGCTTGAAGCGCTGGAACTCCTCGAACGGGGAGAGGTACGGGTTGGTGTAGCCCAGGCCCACGACGAACCCGACGGCGACTTTATTTTCCGCCAGGTGATACATGAACGATCCGCCGTAGGTCCCGGGATCCAGCGGCCATCCGGCCGTGTGAACTACGCGGCCAGACTCGTGCTGCGCCGGCGCGACCTCCCACAGCTCCTTGATGCCGATCGCGTACGTCTGGGGGTCGCGTCCCCGATCCAGACCGCGGTCGGCAATCAACTGCCGGCCCAGCTGGCCGCGCGAGCCCTCCGCGAACAGCGTATAGCGCGCGTGCAGTTCGACTCCCGGCTGGAAGTTCGCGGTCGGGTGCCCGTCGCGTCCGATTCCGAGGTTCCCGGTCGCCACGCCGAGCACCTGGCGATCGGGACCCGACAGGATTTCGGTGGCCGCGAAGCCGGCGAAGATCTCGACGCCCATTTGTTCGGCCTGCTGCCCCAGCCAGCGCACCAGCAGGCCGAGGCTGATCACGTAGTTGCCGTGATTGCGAAAGCAGGCTGGAAGCGCCCAGCCGGGCAGGGCCACCGCCCGCCGTTCGGTGAGGAAGAGGAATCGATCGGCCGTCACTGGCGTATCCACCGGCGCCTTTTGCTGCTTCCAGTCCGGCAGCAGCTCGTCGAGCGCGCGCGGATCGAACACGGCGCCCGACAAGGTGTGAGCCCCGATCTCCGAGCCCTTCTCGAGCACGCACACGCTCAGTTCGCGGCCTGCCTGCGCGGCGCGCTGCTTCAGGCGGATCGCGGCGGCCAGCCCGGCCGGGCCGCCGCCGACGATGACCACGTCGTATTGCATCGCTTCGCGCGCGACTGCCGACATCGAAGATCCCTCCCGGCACGGATTTCATTCCAGTGTGCGATGATCGCGCAAATTCGAGCGGCGCGGCCAGCATGGCTTTGCATGTCAACCTGAAGGAAAAGGTCGCTTTCATCAGCGGTGCCTCGAGCGGCATCGGGGCACGCTGCGCCCGCGTTCTGGCCGAGGCCGGCGCCAACGTCGTGCTGGCGGCCAGGCGCGTGTCCCGGCTGAAGGAATTGCGCGCCGAGATCGAGGCCGCCGGTGGAGCCGCGCACGTCACCTGGCTGGACGTGACCGACGTGGACAGCGTGACGGCGGCGGTGGCCGAGGCGGAAGCGCAATGTGGCCCGATCGACATCCTGATCAACAATTCCGGCGTGGCCAGCACACAGCTGCTGACCGAGGTGCAGGAGTCCGACTTTCAGCGCCTGTTCGATACCAACGTGGCGGGGGCCTTCTTTCTCGCCCAGGCGGTGGCCCGGCGCATGATCGAGCACAGCCGGACCAACTCCGGATTCCGCGGGCGCATCGTGAATGTCGCCTCCATCGCGGGGCTGCGCCCGGTGTCCCCGCTTGGCGTGTACGCCATGACCAAGGCGGCCGTCATCCACATGACCAAAGTGCAAGCGCTCGAGTGGGGGCGCTTCGGCATCAACGTGAACGCGATCTGCCCCGGCTATATGCGCACCGAGATGACCGAGTCTTTCCTGGAGTCGGAAAGCGGCGAGCACCTGATCCAATCGTTGCCCAGGCAGCGCGTCGGCACGGTAGAGGACCTGGACGGCCTGGTCCTGCTGCTGTCCTCTGACGAGAGCAATCTGATCAACGGGGCCGTGATCCCGATCGACGATGGCCGGTCGCTGGCGTGATCCTGCTTGCTACGACCCTCACCCCCCTCTGCCGCTCGCGCGGGCGAGGGGCGATCAAGCGTCGCGAGTTTGTGCGCTGACGTGAAGGGTGAGGCAACCGCTCGCCCCTCGCCCGCGTAGCGGGGGAGGGGCGGCGGTGAGGGTAGGCGCGTCGCGCGCGGTTAGAATTCCAGCGTTACCGACTCGGAGCGCTCGATGGACAAGCTGTTTGCGTCGGCGCGTGCCGCGCTCGACGGCCAGGTGAAGGACGGCCACACCGTCGCCGTCGGCGGGTTCGGGGTGTGCGGCGTGCCGGAAGCGCTGATCGACGCGCTGCGGGCCTCCGGCGTCAGGAACCTGACCTGCATCAGCAACAACGCGGGCCTGGACGACTTCGGCCTGGGCCTGCTGCTGGGCACGCGCCAGATCCGCAAGATGATCGCCTCCTACGTGGGCGAGAACAAGGAGTTCGAGCGCCAGTACCTCGCGGGCGAGCTGGAGCTGGAGTTCACGCCGCAAGGCACACTGGCCGAGCGCATGCGGGCGGGCGGAGCGGGAATCCCGGCTTTTTTCACCCGGACCGGGTACGGCACGGTCGTGGCCGAGGGCAAGCCGACGCAGGAGTTCGACGGCCATCCCTACGTGATGGAGCGCTGGCTGCGCGCCGATGTGTCGCTGGTCAAGGCCTGGAAGGCCGACCGCCAGGGCAACCTCGTCTACCGGAAAACGGCCCGCAACTTCAATCCCATGGTGGCGATGTGCGGCAGGCTCACCGTGGCGGAGGTCGAGATACTGGTCGAGAACGGCGAGCTGGACGCCGATCATATTCACACGCCGGGGATTTTCGTCCAGCGACTGGTCGTGAATTCAGCGCCCAGCCGCCGCATCGAGCAGCGCACGGTGCGCACTGCGGGAGCCTGAACATGCCTTGGAATCGCGATCAGATGGCGCGCCGCGCCGCCGACGAACTGCGTGACGGCTATTACGTGAACCTGGGCATCGGAATGCCGACCGTGGTAGCCAACTACATCCCGGCGGGAATGGACGTGATGCTGCATTCGGAAAACGGTCTGCTGGGAATCGGGCCGTTTCCCACCGAGCAGGAAATCGACGCGGACCTGATCAACGCGGGCAAGCAACTGGTCACGGCGCTGCCCGGCTCGAGCTACTTTTCGAGCGCCGATTCCTTCGCGATGATCCGCGGCGGGCATATCGACCTTGCGATCCTCGGGGCCATGCAGGTCAGCGAGAAGGGCGACCTGGCCAACTGGATGATTCCGGGCAAGCTGGTCAAGGGCATGGGCGGCGCGATGGACCTGGTGGCCGGGGTCGACCGCGTGGTGGTGCTGATGGAGCACTCCTCGAAAAACGGTGAACACAAGATCCTGCAGCGGTGCACCTTGCCGCTCACCGGGGTTGGAGTCGTCGATCGCATCATCACCGAGCTGGGCGTATTCGATATCACGGCCGACGGCCTGACCGCGGTGCAGATCGCGCCTGGCGTGAGCCACGAGGAAGTCCGCGCCCGCACCGGGTGCCACGTGCACGTGCCGGGGTCGCGCCTGCTCTAGCGCGAGCAGACCTTCGTCGATGGGCGGCCGACACCATGCACCCCATGGTCACGGCGGCGGCCGCGATCCGCAGGGCCATCTCGATTCGCAGCGCGATCACGGCCACGACGCGCACGACCACCGTGCGCACGATCACGCGTCGGCCGCGTCCGGATCGCAATCGCTGGTCATCGCCGTCCTTCTGACGGCCGGTTGCGCCCTGCTGGAGCTGATCGGCGGCCTGTGGTCCGGGTCGCTGGCGCTGCTGGCCGATAGCGGCCACCTGGCGACCGACGCGGCGGCGCTGCTGTTCTCGCTTGCCGCGAACCGGATGGCCCAGCGGCCGGCCTCTGCGCGCCACTCGTTCGGCCTGGCCCGGGCCGAGGTGATCGCAGCGTTCGTCAATTCGCTGGCGCTGCTGGCCGTGGTCGTATGGCTCGTGATCGAGGGCATCGAAAGGATCCGCAACCCGGTCCGGGTCAACGGGGCTGCGGTGCTGGCCATCGCGGCCTTCGGCGTGATCGTGAACCTGCTGGTCGCCTGGGTGCTGGCGCGACACCGGGAGAACCTGAACATGCGGGCCGCGCTGCTGCACGTGCTGGGCGACCTGCTCGGTTCGGTTGCCGCCATGGTCGCCGGGGCGGTGATCTACCTGACCGGGTACACGGTGGTCGATCCGCTGCTGTCGATGCTGGTCAGTGGGCTGATCCTGCGCTCGACGCTGGGAGTGCTGAAGGAATCGACGCTGGTGCTGCTGGACAGCGTCCCGTCCGAGCTGGAGTTCCAGGCGGTCGGAAAGGCGCTCGCCTGCATCGACGGCGTCCGGTCGATCCACGATCTTCACGTCTGGTCGATGGTGCCGGGCCGCCATGCGATGTCGGCGCACCTGCTGGTTGATCGGATCGATCGCTGGCCCCAGATCCTGCGCGAGGCCCGGCGCGTGCTGGCGCGCGACTTCGGCATCGATCACGTCACGCTGCAGCCGGAGTGGCTGCCGACCCGCCACACCGAGGGCACCATCGCGCTGCGTGAGGAGCGCTGAGGGTCACAGCGCAAGCACACTTTTCACCAGCCACAGGAATCCCATCAGGATCGGCTGGTGCACCAGGTAGATCGTCAGCGGCCAGCTGCCCAGCCAACGCAGCCCACGCGCCGGCGCCGAGTCGAGCCGCTGCAGCGGCTGCGGCAGCGCGAATCCGCCCTGGCGCCATCGCCAGCCCAGTGCGATCCCGATCGCCACCACGCCGAACCACGGCACCAGCGGCACGTAGTCCTCCGTAGGCGGCTTGTGCGCGGCAAAGCCGATCCAGTCCGCCCAGGCGGGGTCGAAGTGCGCGTCCTGCACGCCCCATCCGAGCGCGAGCAGCCCCGCGCCGAGCAGCAGGTTCCACAGGCCGAGCGCCGGCAGCCGCCGCGACAGCAGCAGCGCGACCGCAACGAAGTGCAGGATCCCGAACCAGATCAGGCGCGGCCCGAACAACCAGGCGCTGGCGGCCGACACCAGCGCGGCGGCGGCGGCGATCTGGCACCAGCGTCTCCAGAAGCGGGCACTGGACCGCTGCGCCGCCGCGCCCAGCGCGATTCCAATGCCGACCATCAGCAGGAACTGGGACACAATCGCGTTGCGCCAGCCGATGAATTGCGGTTGCTGCGTCAGGTCCAGGTGCAGCCATCCGAAATACGTCAGGTCGTAGACGAAGTGATACGTGATCATCTGGACGATCGCCAGGCCGCGCGCCAGGTCGACCACCGGCAAGCGCGCCGCCGAGCTGTCTCGGGCCGGGGCGGGATCGTCGGATAATGGCGAAGTCGGATCCGTATTCATCGAGTCGTAAGGAGTTTTCAGAAATGACGAAGGCCAGCGCCGAAGTGTTGGGCGAGCTTGACCCGTTCTGGATGCCGTTTTCCCCGAACAAGGAGTTCAAGAAGGAGCCCCGCATGATCGTGCGGGGCGAGGGCATGTACGTGTACGCGCCGGACGGGCGGGCCCTGATCGATGCCTCCTCGGGGCTGTTTTGCGTCGCGGCCGGCCACTGCCGGCCGGAAATCGCCGAGGCCGTGTATCTGCAGCTCAAGACGCTCGACTACGCGGGCTCCTTTCTGCGCGCCCATCCCAAGGCTTTCGAACTGGCGCGTCGCGTTGCCGAATACACGCCGGCCCCCTTGAATCGCGTGTTTTTCGTGAACTCCGGTTCGGAAGCCGTTGATACCGCGATGAAAATCGCCCTCATGTATCACCGTGTCCGCGGCCAGCCGCAGCGGCAGATATTCATTTCCCGCGAACGCGCCTACCACGGCGTGAACCTGGGCGGCGTGGCGCTGGCGGGAATGGTGAACAACCGGCGCGCGTTCGGTACGGGCCTGCCGGTCGTCTACCACATGCGTCATACGGCGCTGCCGGAAAATCGGCTGGTCAAGGGCCAGCCGGAACATGGCGCCGAGCTGGCCGACGATCTGCAGCGTTTCTGTCAGCTCTATGGGCCGGAAAACATCGCCGCGGTCTTCGTCGAGCCGACTGCCGGCTCCTACGGGTGCCTGCCGCCGCCCAAAGGATACCTGGACCGATTGCGCCAGATCTGCGACCAGCACGGAATCCTGCTCGTGTTCGACGAGGTGATCTGCGGCTGGGGCCGAATGGGGGCCAATTTCGGGGCGCAGGCGTTCGGCGTGACGCCGGACCTGATGACCATGGCCAAGGCGCTGACTAACGGCGCCCAGCCGATGGGCGCGGTGGCGGCGCGCCAGGCGATCTACGACGCGATCACCAATGCCGGTCCCGAGCGGGGCATCGAATTTTTCCACGGCTACACGTATTCGGCCCATCCGGTCGCTTGCGCCGCCGCGCTGGCGACGATCGATATTTTCACCAGAGAAGGGCTGGTCGAGCGGGCGCGCAAAATGAGCCCGTATTTCATCGACGCGGTCCACACGCTGTCGGATCTGCCGTGCGTGGCCGACGTCCGCTCGGTCGGGCTGCTGGCTGCGGTGGAGCTGCACCCCGAAGGTGCTCCGGGCAGCCGCGGCCACGAGATTCAAAAGCGCCTGTACGATCGCGGACTTCACCTGAAAAGCACCGGCGAATCGCTGATTCTGGCGCCGCCCCTGGTGGCCGAGCGCAGTCACATCGACGAGATCGTCGGCAAGCTGCGCAGCGTGCTGTCCGAAATCTGATGCGAAGAATTTTTCGGCCGGCCCCGGGCCAGCCCGTATAATTGCGATTACACCGGCCGTGCGACAGATGACCAAATACGTGTTCGTCACCGGTGGCGTCGTGTCTTCCCTGGGCAAGGGAATCGCGGCCGCCTCCCTCGCTGCGATCCTCGAATCGCGCGGTCTGAAGGTCACCCTGGTCAAGCTCGATCCGTACATCAACGTCGATCCGGGGACGATGAGCCCGTTCCAGCATGGCGAGGTGTTCGTCACCGAGGACGGCGCCGAGACCGATCTGGACCTGGGACACTACGAGCGCTTCATCTCGGCGCGCATGCGGCGCGTGAACAACTTCACGACCGGGCAGATCTACGACTCGGTGATCCGCAAGGAACGGCGCGGCGAATACCTGGGCAAGACGGTTCAGGTGATTCCGCACGTGACCAACGAGATCCAGGACTTCATCGAGCGCGGCGCCAAGGCGGCCTGGGACGGGCGCGCCGACGTCGCCATCGTCGAGATCGGCGGCACGGTGGGCGACATCGAGTCGCTGCCGTTCGTCGAGGCCGTGCGGCAGATGAGCCTGCGCCTGGGCCCCGGATCGGCCTGCTTTGTGCACCTGACGCTGGTACCTTTCATTCCGGCCGCCGGCGAGCTGAAGACCAAGCCCACCCAGCACAGCGTGCAGAAGCTGCGCGAGATCGGCATCTCGCCGGACGTGCTGCTGTGCCGGGCCGACCGGCCGATCCCGGACGAGGAGCGAGCCAAGATCTCGCTGTTCTCCAACGTCAGGATGGACGCCGTGATCTCGGTGTGGGACGTCGACTCGATCTACAAGATTCCGTCGATGCTGCACCGGCAGGGGCTGGACGAGATCGTGTGCTTTCGCCTGGGAATCGTGCCCAAGCCGGCCGATCTGTACGGCGTGGAACCGGCTGGTCGAGGGCCTGGAGCATCCGCTGCACGAGGTCAGGGTCGGCATGGTCGGCAAGTACGTCGAGCTGTCGGACTCCTACAAGTCGCTCAACGAGGCGCTGGTTCACGCAGGCGATTCATACCCGGACCCGCGTGAATATCGAGTACCTGGACTCCGAGGCGATCGAGCGCGACGGCTTGCCCGACCTGTCCGGGATCGACGCGATCCTGGTTCCGGGCGGGTTCGGTCCGCGCGGCGCGGAAGGCAAGATCGAAGCGATCCGCTATGCGCGTGAGCGGGGCGTGCCCTACCTCGGGCATCTGCTTCGGCATGCAGCTGGCGACGATCGAATTCGCGCGCAACGTGTGCGGGCTGAAGGAGGCCAACAGCACCGAGTTCGATCGCGATGCGCGCCACCCGGTGGTGGCGCTGATCACCGAGTGGACCGATCGAAGCGGACGGCTCGAGTGCCGCACCGAAGGCTCGGACATGGGGGGCACGATGCGGCTGGGCGCGCAGAAGTGTCCGGTCGAGCCCGGATCGATGGCGTACCGGATCTACGGTCCCGAGGTCAACGAGCGGCATCGACACCGCTACGAGGTCAACAACAATTACGTGCCGCAGCTCGAAGCCAAGGGGCTTCGGTTTCCGGCACGCACGCCGACCGAAAATCTTCCGGAAATCATGGAGCTGCCCGCGCACCGCTTTTTCTTCGGCGTGCAGTTTCATCCGGAATTCACGTCGACTCCGCGCGCAGGCCACCCGCTGTTCAAGGCCTTCATCCAGGCGGCGCTTGCCTATCACCAGGAACGGGAAGGCGGCGCGCTGCGAGTGGCTTTTGCATGAACTTGTGCGGTTACCAGGTCGGGCTGGATCGTCCGCTGTTCCTGATCGCCGGCCCGTGCGTGGTCGAATCGCAGCAGCTGGCGCTGGACGTGGGCGGGCGGCTCAAGGAGATCGCCGCGCGCCTCGAGGTGCCGTACATATTCAAGGCGAGCTACGACAAGGCCAACCGCAGCTCGGCCCTGTCGTTCCGCGGTCTCGGGATGGAGCAGGGCCTGCGCATCCTGGCGGAGGTACGAAGGCAACTGCAGGTGCCGGTCCTGACGGACGTGCACAGCATCGAGGAGGTCGAGGCGGTCGCGGCGATCGTCGACGTGCTGCAAACGCCGGCGTTTCTGTGCAGGCAGACCGATTTCATCCAGGCCTGCGCCCGCAGCGGCCGGCCGGTCAACGTCAAGAAGGGGCAGTTCCTGGCGCCCGGCGACATGAAGAACGTGATCGACAAGGCGCGCGATGCCGCCCGCGAAGCGGGCCTGGATGCCGATCGCTTCCTCGCCTGCGAGCGCGGCGTCTCGTTCGGATACAACAACCTCGTCAGCGACATGCGCTCGCTGTCGATCCTGCGTGCCACCGGCTGCCCGGTCGTGTTCGACGCGACCCATTCGGTGCAATTGCCCGGCGGGCTCGGCTCGGCCAGCGGCGGCCAGCGGGAGTTCGTGCCCGTGCTGGCGCGGGCCGCGGTTGCGAGCGGCGTCGCCGGCGTTTTCATGGAAACCCATCCGCGGCCGGAACAGGCGCTGTCCGACGGGCCCAACGCGGTGCCGCTGGCGCACATGCCGGAATTGCTGGAAACGCTGGTTGAGCTCGATCGGGTCACCAAGAAGCACCGGTTCCTGGAAACCGCCTTCGAATGAATGAGCGGCCGACCCTCGGCTTTCAATATTCTGGAGATATCTGGCAATGAGCGCGATCGTTGATGTTGTGGGCCGCGAGATCCTGGATTCGCGCGGCAACCCTACCGTCGAGTGCGACGTGCTGCTGGAAAGCGGCGTGATGGGGCGCGCCGCGGTTCCGAGCGGCGCATCGACCGGATCGCGCGAGGCGGTCGAACTGCGCGACGGCGATGCCGGCCGCTACCTGGGCAAGGGCGTGCTGAAGGCGGTCGAGCACGTGAACACCGAGATCACCGAGGCGATCATGGGCCTGGAGGCGGCCGAGCAGGCTTTCCTGGACCGCACGCTGATCGAGCTGGATGGCACCGAGAACAAGGAGCGGCTGGGCGCCAATTCGATCCTGGCGGTCTCGCTTGCGGTGGCGCGGGCGGCCGCAGAAGAGGCCGGGCTGCCGCTGTACCGCTACCTGGGCGGGGTCGGGGCGAGCACGATGCCGGTGCCGATGATGAACATCATCAACGGCGGCGTGCACGCGGACAACAATCTGGACGTGCAGGAATTCATGATCGTGCCGTTCGGCGCGCCGAGCTTTTCCGAGGCGCTTCGCTATGGCGCGGAGGTATTTCACGCCTTGAAGCGGCTGTTGCACAGCCGCGGTCTGAATACCGCGGTGGGCGACGAAGGCGGGTTCGCTCCGAGCGTGCGCGGCCACGAGGAGGCGATCGACCTGATCCTGGTCGCGATTCGCGAGGCCGGGTTCGAGGCGGGAACTCAGATCGGGCTCGCGCTGGATTGCGCGAGTTCGGGATTCTTCCGCGACGGGAAGTATCGGCTGGCCGCCGAGGACCTGGCGCTGTCGGCGCCTGATTTCGCCAATCTGCTGGCCCAGTGGTGCGATCGGTACCCGATCGTGTCGGTCGAGGATGGCATGGCCGAGGACGACTGGGCGGGCTGGGAGGCGTTGACCGAGCGGCTCGGCTCGCGCATCCAGCTGGTCGGAGACGATCTGTTCGTCACCAACACGCGCATCCTGGAAGAGGGCATCCGCCGCGGCATCGCGAATTCGATCCTGATCAAGGTCAACCAGATCGGCACCCTGAGCGAGACGCTGGCCGCGATCGAGATGGCCAAGCGCGCCGGCTACACCGCCGTGATCAGCCACCGGTCGGGTGAGACCGAGGACTCGACCATCGCCGACATCGCGGTCGGCACCAATGTCGGGCAGATCAAGACCGGATCGCTTTCGCGCAGCGACCGCATCGCCAAGTACAACCAGCTGCTGCGCATCGAGGAGGATCTGGGTGAGGTGGCGCACTACGCGGGTCGTGGTGCGTTCGGCCACCTGGACTGAATTGAAGTGAGGCGGCTGGTCGCGATCCTGGCTGCGCTCCTGCTGGCGATCCAGTGGCCGCTCTGGTTCGGCCGCGGCGGGTGGCTGCGGGTGCGCGAACTGCAGCACCAGCTCGACACGCAGCGAACAGCCAACTCCGGGCTGGACCAGCGCAACCTCGCCCTGGCGGCCGAGCTGCGCAGCCTGCAACAGGGGCGCGAGGCGATCGAGGAGCGCGCGCGCGAGGATCTTCACCTGATGCGCAGTGACGAGATCTTCTTTCAGCAGCTGTCCGCCGGCAACGGCGCGGCCGAGGCGGGCACGCAACGCTAACGTTCCGGGATTTGATGCGCGTCAACCGGCGCCAGGTTCGAATGCGTATCGTCGGTGCGGGCTGCTGTTTCCCGGAGCGCGCGCGTGTTCAGTTCACCTGTGAAGTACATGCTGGATCGGCGCAAGCTCCTGACTGCCGGCCCGCAGACGACCGTATTCGATGCGTCGCAACAAATGATGACGCAAAGCGCGGGTGCGGTGCTCGTGATAAAGGATGATCGATTGATCGGGATCTTTACCGAGCGCGATGCGGTGTTTCGCGTGATCGCGCAGGGCCGCGATGCCCGCACGACCGTGTTGGCCGACGTGATGACGCCCTCGCCCAAGACGATCGACTCCAGCCATTCATTCGGTTACGCCATGCTCTTGATGCACGAGAACGGCTTTCGTCACCTTCCCGTAATGGAAGACGGCAAAGCGGTCGGCATCGTATCGGCCCGCAACGCGCTGGACCCTGACCTGGAAGAGTTCGTTTCGGAATCGCGCCGGCGCAAGTATCTGCGCGAGTCCGGCTAGGGCACTGGCGGCGTCCCAGATTTAATGGGGAGGTTCCGGCCGGCTGGAGTCGGTTGAGCCGGTGGCGAACAGCTGTCCCACGTCGACCGCGTCGAACGTGTAGCCGGCGTGACAGAAGTCGCACGTCACGCTCACCGTGCCCTGCTCGGCCAGGATCGAATCGACCTCGGCGCGGCCGAGCGTGAGCAGCATGCGGCCGGTGCGATGGCGCGAGCACGAGCAGGCGAAGCGGGGCGTGACCGGCCTGTACCGCTCCAGCTGCTCCTGCCAGAACAGCCGGTGCACCACCTCCTCGGCCGCGCTCTCGAGCAATTCGGTCGCTGAGATCGTGTCCGTCAGCGTCGTGGTCCGTCTCCAGGCGTCCTCGTCCTGCTCCACGCCGGGCAGCGACGGGCGCGCGATGCGCTGCAGCAGCAAGCCGCTGGCCGCCTGCTCGTTGGCCGCCAGCCAAAGCCGCGATTCGATCTGCTCCGATTGTTGCAGATAGGCCTCGAGCGCCTCGGCCACGCTGGAGCCCTGCAGCGGGACGATGCCCTGATAGCGCTGCTGCGCCGCCGGGCTCCGGCCGGGATCCAGCGTGATGGCGCAGCGCCCGTTGCCGTCGACGTTGACCAGTTCGTGCCAGCCGGCGCCGGACTCGATGCGTGCCCCGGAACGCACTTTTGCGGTGGCACGGAAGGCCAGGTCCGGCCGGCACTCGACCACCAGCAATTGCACCGGCCCGTCGCCATGGATCTGCAGGATCAGGTTGCCGGCGAACTTGATGGTCGCTGACAGCAGCGTCGCGGCCGCGGTGGTCTCTCCCAGCAGGCGCAGTACCGGCTCCGGGTAGGACTGCAGCGCGGTCATCTGCTGCCACGATTGGCTCAGACGGACCACTTCGCCCCGAACCGGGGCCTGGTGGATCAGAAACTTCAGGAGCCGATCCTGCATGTCGATCAACCGATGCGCTTCAGGGACGCTCGATAACGGCCCGAGCGCGTCACGTACGAATGCGCGATTGCGCGCGATCGCTCGATTTCGTGCGGTTCGAGCTGCCGCACCACCTTGCCGGGGCTGCCCAGGACCAGG
>CAVTZO010000077.1:0-18395 GCA_963739145.1 uncultured beta proteobacterium | reverse complement strand
TCCAGTTCGTGCTCTGGCGACGGTTACGTCCATCTCGCGCCCGGGCCTTCGCGTCCAGGCACGCCTGGAGAGCGGCTTGCGTTCGCTTGTGGCCGTCAGTGACTCGGCGAGCGATGCAACAGCGGCATCAACCGCGCCTGGAGAGGAACCCCGGCCTTCCGCAGCTCGGTCGATTTTCTTTGATCTCCAGGACAGCAGGTGGACGAAAAGCGGATCGCCGGCATAGAGCTGTCCCGCAGCCTCGGTCGCCGCGAGGGGCAGCTTGAACGCTGCGCCGCGATCTTCTGATGACGCGACAAGGCGGCCCTG
Organism: uncultured beta proteobacterium; assembly: GCA_963739145.1. Classification (GTDB taxonomy): domain Bacteria; phylum Pseudomonadota; class Gammaproteobacteria; order Burkholderiales; family Burkholderiaceae_F; genus VBCK01. Next base: position 18,086 of record CAVTZO010000077.1, on the reverse strand, counting down.
TGTATGGACTGAGCCTTCTCAGCAACCGGCCTGCGTGATCGGCAGAAGTCATATCTTCGTGTTTCTGGCGGAGCGTTCTGTTCGAGCTCGGCGGATTTCCTAAGGCGGCAGAGCATGTGTTTCCGGAGCACGACGCTCGGCTGCTGTCGGTTATCTGCTGCTGTAGTTTCTGGTCGCGGCGAACGCTTCGAGAAGCTCTGGCGCTTGAGGTGAATCTCGGCGACAGCACGCTCGGCCATTGTCCGTCGTGCTCGAAGCGGCAATTCTCTCCCTTCTGGCGGACCGCCTCGCGGACAGGTGCAACCTGCCTCGCACCCCCAACGGCCAGGGCGGCCGCGGTCGCGTCGTCGCCGGCTTCTTTGAGGCGGCTGTTCTGTCGACGATTGCTTGCTCGAGTGCCACGAGCTCGGACGACGCAGCCGCCAGCAAGCTGAAATGGCGGCGGCGTCGGCCTGCGCGCCGCCGCCCCCACGCTGCCGTATCGCCTGTGGATCGATCGGAAGGCGCGGCTGCCCCGCATCGAGCAGCAAGGCGTGCCGCTGCGCCGATTCTTCTGGCGGCGCTGGCGCAAGCTGCAGGCCCTGTGGCTGTACCGGCGCCTGCTGGCCTCGGGTGCGCCGATCCTGGTGCCGACCGCGACCTGGTTCGATCTGCGCGCGCTGGAGGCAGCCGCGCGCGGCCCGATCCCGCCACGGCGCGCCTTCCTGTACTTCCACAAGTGGCGCGTATCGACGCGCCGCGCGGCCGCGCTCAAGCGCCTGGCGCAACGGCAGCCCGACCTGGCCCTGTTCGGCACGTCGCCGATGATCGTGCAGGCGTTGCGGGCGGCCGGTTTTGCCTGCGTAGAGGAAATTCCGCCTGTGCTGGGCGCGGACCTGACCCCGCAGGCCGCGCCGTTTCGCGCGCTGCTGTCGGCCGGTGCGGCGCGCGCCGACAAGGGATTTGCGCACGTGGTCGATCTTGCCGAGTATCTGGCTGCGACCGGATCACACCTGCCGCTCGTGGTGCAGGCCTCCGGCGACCACTACGGGCGTTACGACGAGCACACGCGCGCCGACCTGCAGCGGCTACGCAGCTGCCGGTATGCGCACCTGACCGTGTTGACCGACACGCTGGACCCGCAGCAGTACCAGAGCCTTTTTGCCGGGGCGATCTGCCTGCAGCCGTACGAACGCGACGCCTATGCCGACAAGATGAGCGCGGTGACGTTCGACGCGCTGCGCAGCGGCGCGCCGATCGTCACGGTGTCGGGCACCACGATGGCGACGATCGTCGAGCGCCACGGTGCGGGCCAGGTGGTCGAGCAGCCGACCGCACAAGCCCTAACGCTGGCATGCTCGAGCGTGCAGCGCGAGTACGACGCCTATTCGGAGCGCGCCCGGCAGGCGAGCGCGGCGCACGCGCCCTCGTCGGCCTGGCGGCCGCTGGTTGAGCAACTGCAACTGGCCTGCGCTGCGCCCGCCCCGGAGTCCGGCCTTCAGTAAGGGGCATCCCGGCGTTCACGCCACACCAGCAACGACAGATATCCGACCACCAGCAGATTGCCGACGAACACCAGCGCGCCAGCCAGCGACGGCGTATGCACCAGGTGCCGCAGCTCGAACGGCACATAGAGCGCACCGGACAGCGCGCCCAGCCATTTGCCCCAGGGGCGCTGATACCACAGGCCGTACGCCTCGCAAAAACGCAGCACGACGTAACCGGCCGCCAGCAATACCAGCGAGCGGACGCTGGCATCGGCCAGCACATCGGCGTAGTGCAGAACGATCGACGGATAGTGCTGGCCCGGATCCAGGCCGAAGTGCTCGATCAGGTTCACGGCCACGCGATGCACGTCGTGATGCAGCAGGCCCAGCAGGCCCAGGCTGGCGGCGAGCACGGCGCCGCCCTTGACGGCCTCGAACACCGCGATCGAGCGCAGCGCGCGCCGCTGCGCGACCGGGTGCGACGTGCGGGCGACGCTAACTTGACCGCCCTCAGGCGTAAGCGAACGTGGCCGAGCGCACGGTCGACTGGGCACGCAGGTCGTCGATGAGCCGGTCCTCGCCGCGCACGCGCCAGGCGTCCGGCAGCGGGATTTCGACCCGGGCGGCATCGTTCGAATAGGCGACCACCACGCGACAGCCGGCTTGCGCGTAGGCCGAGTCCGGCCTCGGGTCCGATCCGACCGCGCCGCCGTTGGACCCCCCATGGGCGGAACCGTTGAGCGCGCCGCCGGCTGCGCCGCCGACGCCGCCGTTGACCCGGTAAGCCGCCAGCACGTCCTTCAGCCCGGCCGTGTCGCTCTTGCCGCGCACCTCGATGCGCAACGCGGCGCGCGCGCCGCAGCGCGCCTGCGCCAGGTCCATCAGGTCGTCGGCGGTCACCGCCAGGCGCTGCGCGAACTCGTCGAAGCGGGCGCGCCCGGTCACGAACAGCAGCGCATCCTCCTTGAGCAGCGCGCGCCCGCGCTCGAACAGCTCCGAGAAAACCGCCACTTCCAGCTGCGCGCTGCCGTCGTCGATCAGCACCGCGCACATGCGCCCGCGCCGGGTGTTCTGCTGCCGCACCGACACCACGATGCCGCACACGCGCAGGCTGTCGCGCGACTGTTTCAGGTCCGCCAGGCGGGTCGGTGCGATGCGGCGCGCTTCCTGCTCGAATTCAGTGAAAAGATGCCCGCTGAAATAAAAGCCCAGCGCCAGCTTCTCCTGCGCCAGCCGGTCGCGCTCGGACCAGGGACGCGTGGCGACCGTTTCGAATTCGGGCGCGCCCTGCCCGCCTTCCGCCCCGAACAGGTTGACCTGTCCCGCGCTGGCGGCGGTGCGCTCGGCCACCTCGATCGCCCGGCCCACCGAGGCCAGCAGCGCCGCGCGATTCGGGTCCAGCGCATCGAAACAGCCGGCCCGTACCAGCGCCTCCACCACGCGTCGATTCACGATGTGCCGGTCCACCCGCAGGCACAGGTCGAGCAGTCCCTCGAACGGGCCGGCCTGGCGGACCGAAACGATGTGCTCGATCGCCGCCGCGCCGGTGCCCTTGATGGCGCCCAGGCCGTAGCGGATGGTGCGCACGTCCACCGGCTCGAAGCGCCACAGCCCCGAGGCAATGTCGGGCGCCAGCACGTTCAATCCGTTGGCGCGTGCGTCGCCGATCAGGTCCTGCACCTTGTCGGTGTCGTCCATCACGGCCGACAGGTTGGCGGCCGCGAACGCCGCCGGATAATGGGCCTTGAAGTAGGCCGTCTGGTAGGCCACCAGCGCGTAGGCCGCCGCGTGCGATTTGTTGAATCCGTAGCCGGCGAACTTCTCCATCAGGTCGAACATTTCCGCGGCCACGTTTTCGCGGACCTGGTTGGCGCGCGCGCCGGCGACGAAGATCGAGCGCTGCTTGGCCATCTCCTCGGGCTTCTTCTTGCCCATGGCCCGCCGCAGCAGATCGGCCGAACCCAGCGAGTAGCCGCCGATCACCTGCGCGATCTGCATTACCTGCTCCTGGTAGACCATGATCCCGTAAGTCGGCCCCAGGATCGGTTCCATCCTCGGATCCAGGTACTGCGCCCGCTTGCCGTGCTTGCGCTCGCAGAACTCCGGGATCAGCTCCATCGGGCCGGGCCGGTACAGCGCGACCAGCGCGATCAGGTCGTCGAAGCGGTCCGGGCGCGCCCGCTTGAGCAGGTCGCGCATGCCGCGCGATTCGAACTGGAACACTGCAGTCGTGTTGGCGCGCCGAAACAGCTCGAAAGTCGGCCCATCGTCGAGCGGAATCGAATCCAGGCTCAGCGTGTTGTCGGGCTGCAGCGAGCGCACGTAGCGCAGCGCGAGGTCCAGGATCGTCAGAGTGGTCAGGCCCAGGAAATCGAACTTGACCAGGCCGATGGCCTCGACGTCGTCCTTGTCGAACTGGCTGACCGCGGCCTCGGTGCCCTGCGCGCAGTACAGCGGGCAGAAGTCGGTCAAGCGACCCGGCGCAATCAGCACGCCCCCCGCATGCATGCCGACGTTGCGGATCAGGCCCTCCAGCGGGCGCGCCAGCTCGATGATCTCGCCCGCCTCCTCGTCGGCCGCGACCGCCTCGGCAAAGGCCGGCTCCTCGTTGAGCGCGCGATCCAGCGTCCACGGATCGGTCGGATTGTGCGGTATCAGCTTGGATAGCGTGTCGCACTTCGAGTACGGCAGGTCCAGCACTCGCCCGATGTCCCTGACCACCGCCTTGGCCCCCAGGGTCCCGAATGTGGCGATCTGCGCCACCGCCTGTGCGCCGTACTTTTGCTTGACGTACTCGATCACCCGATCGCGTCCGTCCTGGCAAAAATCGATGTCGAAGTCCGGCATCGACACGCGCTCCGGGTTCAGGAAACGCTCGAACAGCAGGTCGTAGCGCAGCGGATCCAGGTCGGTGATGCTCAGGGCGTAAGCCACCAGCGACCCGGCGCCCGACCCGCGCCCCGGGCCGACCGGAATGCCGGCCTGCTTGGCCCAGTTGATGAAGTCGGCCACGATCAGGAAGTAGCCCGAAAAGCCCATGCCGGCGATGGTCGACAGCTCCTGATCGAGCCGGGCCGCGTAGATCGGGCGCCGCCGCTCGCGCTCGTCCTCGGCGGCGTACAGCTGACGCAGCCGGTGCTCCAGCCCCTTTTCTGAAAGCTCGCGGCAGAACCGGTCCAGCGATACGCCCGACGGCGTGGGAAATTCCGGCAGCCGCGGCCGTCCCAGCTCGAGCGCCAGGTTGCATCGCTTCGCGATCTGGATCGAATTTGCCAGGGCCGTCGGTACATCCGAGAAGAGCTGCGCCATCTCGGCCTGGGACTTGAAGTACTGCTGCTGCGTGAATCGGCGCGGGCGGCGCGTATCGGCCAGCGTATAGCCCTCGGAGATGCAGACCCTGGCCTCGTGCGCCCGGAAGTCGCTCGGAGCGATGAACTGGACCGGGTGGGTCGCCACCACGGGCAACGTCAGCTCGCTCGCCAACGCCAGCGCGGCGCGGCAGTAGCCCTCGTCGCCATCGCGGCCGGCGCGCTGCAGCTCCAGGTAGAAGCGATCCGGGAAAAGGCCCGCCAGGCGCTGCGCGGCCGTCTGGGCCGCGGGCGTCTGACCCGAGCACAACAATGCGCCGACCTCTCCCTGTGGCCCGCCGGACAGCGCAATCAGGCCGGTGGTAGCTTCCTCGCGAAGCCATTCGAGCCGAACCTCGCCGCGGTCGCGGTGACGGTTCTGCAGCCAGGCGCGCGACAGCAGCTCGCACAGGTTGCGATACCCGACCTTGTCCTGGACCAGCAGCAACAGGCGGAACGGGCTCTCGCGGTCGGCTTCGTTGGTGATCCAGACGTCACAGCCCAGGATCGGCTTGACCCCGAAGCTGCGCGCCGCGGCGTAGAACCGGACCGCGCCGAACAGGTTGCCGAGGTCGGTCAGCGCCAGGGCGCCCTGCCGATCGGCGGCAGCCGTGTGCACCGCCTCGTCGATTCGTACCAGGCCGTCGACGACCGAGAACTCCGAGTGCAGGCGCAGGTGGACGAAACGATCCGACATGCGGATCATTTTATCGATCCCGCCGCTTGCAACGGACGCGTTTAATATCGCACTCTCCGTCATTTCGTTCAGGACCCTGCTCCGCCTGCTGCGCCGGCTACGCAGGGTGAACCGGAGATCTCCCCGATGAAAATCGATCTGGCAGGAAAGACCGCGCTGGTCACAGGTTCCAGCGCCGGAATCGGTCGGGCGATCGCGCACGGACTGGCAGCGGCCGGGGCGCGGGTGGTCGTCAACGGGCGGCGGGAAGAGACGGTGCAGGCCACCGTCCGGGCGCTGCGCGCGGAGCTGCCCGCGGCGAGCTTTCAGGCCGTGGCGGCCGATGTGTCGACCGCACAGGGCTGCGCGTCGCTGATCAAAGCGATCGCGCAGGTCGACATCCTGGTGAACAACGCCGGCATCTTCGAACCGAAGGATTTCTTCCAGATCCCGGATGAGGACTGGACGCGCTTTTTCGAAACCAACGTGATGTCCGGGATCCGGCTGTCACGTGCCTGCATGACCGGCATGCTCCAGCGCAACTGGGGGCGGATCGTGTTCATCTCATCGGAATCCGGTTTGCATATCCCGAAGGAGATGATCCATTACGGCGTCACCAAGACCGCGCAGCTCGCAGTGTCGCGCGGGCTGGCCGAGCTGACGGCCGGCACGGCGGTCACCGTCAACAGCGTGCTGCCGGGGCCGACGCGGTCCGACGGCGTGGAGCCCTTCCTTCAGGCGATGGCCAAGCAGAGCGGAAAGTCGCCCGAGGAGTTCGCTTCGGAGTTCGTGAAGCAGCAACGCCCGACGTCGCTGCTGCAGCGCTTCGCCAGCGTGGAGGAAGTGGCGAACATAGTGGTCTACGTCTGTTCGCCGCAAGCGTCGGCCACCAACGGCGCGGCCCTGCGCGTGGAAGGCGGCATCGTCAGGACGATCGCGTAACGGGCTGCGCCTCAGCCGAACGGCCGCACCCCGATCAGCGGTTCGTGAAGCCAGCCGGCGAACGCGAACCAGGCGCCCGCGCCCAGCACCAGCGCCACCGCATCGCGCGTCAGCCTGCCATTGGGCCGAGGCGTGCCAGCCGCCCGGTCGCGGCGGCGCGCGGCGGCATATACCGCCACCGCCCAGGCCAGGAACGAGCCGAACAGCACGATGTCGGCGAGGCTTGCCGCCGAAAGCAGGTGGGCGAAGGCCCAGGTCTTGATGCCAAGCGTCATCGGGTGGCCCAGCGCGGCCTTGATCTGCGTGCCCGGTACGTAGGCTGCAGCCACCAGCACGAAGGAGACAAGCACCCCCAGCGCGGTCACGTAGTGAAGCGCGAGCGGTGCCGTCCAGACGGCCGGGGCGCCCACCCGGGCGAGAGAAAAACCCCACACCACGAGTGCGAGCGTCGCGATCGACGCCAGCGAGTACGCGGCCTTCCAGCCCATCGGGCCCAGCCGCGCCACCTGGCGCTGGCGCCAGGGTTCGGCCAGCACGCGCACCGAGTGCAGCCCCAGGAAACCGATCAGGCCGACGATCAGGACGATCATGGATTGCCTCTAGCGTCGAGCGTTCATCACACGGGCTAAACGGGCGAGGGGGCGAAGGGTTGCGTGACGCGGTTCGTCCGTTCGGCCGAGCGCCCGAAGTATGACGCCGCTCGCCGATCTATGCCATGCTGACCGGAGGTCATCGCAGATTCACGCCAGCATGGGTCAGCGCGCCTTCATGCACCGGGGGCTCGAGCGCTCGTTCCGCGCGATCGTCGTGTGCGCCGTGGCAGCGTGCAACGGAGGCAGCTCGTCGAGCTCGCCCGGAACCTCGGGATCCGCGCCGGGCAATCCGGCGCCACCACCCAGCGGCGCCAGCGCAGCCGACGTGCTGACGTGGCATAACGACGCGGCCCGCAGCGGCCAGTACCTGGTCGAGACGACCCTGACGCCGACCGCCGTCAACGCGACCAATTTCGGACGAACCGCCCTGTGGTCCGTGGACGGACTGGTCAACGCGCAGCCGCTGTACGCGGGCTCGGTCACGCTGGCCAACGGCAGCGTGCATGGCATCGTGATCGCAGCTTCGGAGCACGACACCGTCTACGCGTTCGATGCGGGCACCGGAACCGTGCTCTGGCACCAGTCGATGCTGTCGGGCGGCGAGATCCCCAGCGATTCGCTCGGCTGCGGCCAGGTCGCGCCGGAAATCGGCATCACCGCCACGCCGGCGATCGACCGCTCGCTCGGACCCAGCGGCACCGTGTTCGTGGCGGCCATGTCGAAGAATGCCGGCGGCCGGTACTTTCAGCGCATCCATGCGCTGGATCTGGCCAGTGGCGCCGAGCGGCCCGGTTCGCCGGTCGCGGTGCAGGCGACCTATCCGGGCACCGGCGACAACAGCTCCAACGGACAGGTGGTGTTCGATCCGGGCGCTTACAACGAACGGGCCGCGCTGCTGATCGCGGGCGGCTCGCTGTATACCGCATGGGGCTCGCATTGCGATGCTCGCCCGTACACCGGCTGGATCATGTCGTTCGACGAGGCGACCCTGGCCGTGCGCTCCGTGTTGAACGTGACACCCAACGGCGAGGGCGGCGCGTTCTGGAACGCCGGCGCGGGCCCCGCGATGGACGTCGGCGGATCGCTTTACCTTCTCGCTGGCAACGGCACGTTCGACACCGGCCTGACCGGCGCGGGATTTCCGTCGCAAGGCGATTTCGGCAACGGCTTCCTGAAAGTCTTGACCACGGGGTCCCTGGCGGTGGCGGATTACTTCGCAACGCTCGACACCGTCGCGCAATCGGCGGCCGATTCCGATCTGGGCTCCGGCGGGGCGATGGTGCTGCCGGATCAGACCGACGCGAGCGGCGTCACGCGCCACCTGGCGGTCGGCGCCGGCAAGAACGGCAACATCTACGTGGTCGAGCGCGACTCGATGGGCAAGTTCGATCCGGCCGCCAATCACGCCTACCAGGTGATCGCGGGCGCGCTCGGCGGCGGCGTGTATTCCTCGCCGGCCTACTTCAACGGCGCCGTCTACTACGGGGCGGTCGGCGCACCCTTGCAGCGCTTCGTGCTCACCTCGGCCCGGCTCGCTGCCAGCGCGGCCAGCCAGAGCAGCACCTCGTTCGCCTACCCCGGCACCACGCCCAGCGTGTCGGCCAACGGTGCAAGCGGCGCGATCGTGTGGGCGGTGGAAAACGGCTCGCCGTCGGTGCTTCATGCGTACGACGCGGGCGACCTGACGCACGAGTTCTACAACAGCAACCAGAACGCCGCACGCGACAGCCTGGGGCCGGGCAACAAGTTCATCACGCCGACCGTCGCGGCTGGCAAGGTGTTCGTCGGCACGACCAACTCGGTGGCGGTATACGGCCTGCTGCATTGAGCCCAGGACGGTGCAGGTGTCGGCGAAGGATGGATTGACGCGCCACATCATCGGCGCGCCGGCCGCGCCGGGACTAACATGCGCCTCACTTACTGCCTGGGGCTCCCGGTTTCGCAGCCAAGACTCATGACGATCGAATCGCAGTTGGCCGGCGGCTGCCTGTGCGGCGCGGTGCGCTACTGCTGCGGCGCGCCGATTTACGCTCCGGTCTATTGCCACTGCACATCGTGCCGGCGCGCGGCCGGAGCCCATGCGGTCGCCTGGTTCACGGTGACCGACGCCGCGCTGGCCTTCACACAGGGGCAGCCGGCGATGTACCGGTCCTCGCCGCCGGTGCAACGCACCTTCTGCGCAAGCTGCGGAACGCAGCTCACCTACCGGCACGACTTGCGGCCGGGTGAAATCGACATCACGGTCGGCAGCCTGGATGAGCCGGACCGGGTCGCACCGGTCGATCACATCTGGATGGAGGATGCCGCGTCCTGGGACAGGCCGGGTGATGGCCTGCCCTGCCATCCGCGCTCCCGAACGAGCGGCTGAGCGGCCCGGGTGCGTAAGAAACGGCCCGCTCGCTCGACCCATGGGGACCGGCGGCCGATCGGCAGGTGCGGGGGATCGACCCAGTTCGCGAGTGATACCATCGCCCGAGGGCTGGCCATAAGACCCTGGGGGAGCGGTATCGTGTTGCGCCGTTTCAAACTTTCAACGACATTCCGGGAGCAATCAATGACGACTTTGAAGAGCCTTTCCAAGGCCGCGCTGGTGTTCGGTTTCGGGCTGCTGGCGGCAGGCGCGACGCTCGCTCAGTCCACCGACATCTGGACCACGGACTTCCAGAAGGCGTTCATGACCGAGAAGACGATGCACATGATGGACACGACCGGCAAAGGCGCGGTCAGCAAGGCCGACTACGACAAGTACATGGGCAAGCTGTTCGACCGGATGGACAGGAAGCACCGGGGCATGCTGGACAAGGATGACTTCATGACGATGGACACGGGCTCGGGCTCGACCGACATCTGGACGACCGATTTCCAGAAGACCTTCCGTACCGCCGACATGATGCACATGATGGACAAGAGCGGCAAAGGGATGGTCAGCAAGGCCGACTTCATGACCCACATGGACAAGATCTTCGACATGCTGGACAAGGACCACAACGGCATGCTGGAGAAGAACGAGTTCATGTATGACAAGGTGTTTGGGGTTGCGAGATAGGTAGGCCGGTGTAGAGCCCTGCTTAGCCGGCTGCGCCGGCTTCGCAGGGCGGGGCGCAACCGGATGAGAACTGGCCCCGCTAATGCGGGGCCAGTTCTATCCGGTTGCGCCCCGCGTTCTTGGCACAGTACAGCGCCTGGTCGGCCTGCACCAGCAGCTGCGCAAAGTCGGTCCGCTCGGACGTGGCGATCGCGATGCCGCCACTCAAGGTCAAGCGGCTGGCTCCCGGCGCCCAATCCGGTTTGAGCGCGGCCACTGCGGCGCGCAGGCGCTCGGCCACGACAGCCGCCTCGGCCGGATTCGCGCCCGGCAGCAGCACCGCGAATTCCTCGCCACCGTAACGGCCCAGGTGATCGTCGGGCCGGATGCAGTTGCGCATCGTATCGGCCACCATGCACAGCGCGGCGTCGCCCGCGCTGTGCCCATGCCGGTCGTTGATGCGCTTGAAGCCGTCCAGGTCGAGCAGCAGCATCGCGTACGGCCGGCCGTCCTGGTGACAGCGCTGCATCAGGCGCTGGCCCAGCTCCAGAACGCGGCGCCGGTTGGGCACCCCGGTCAGCGGGTCGGTCTCGGCCATGCGCTTGATGCGCTTGAGCAGCAGGCGCTGGCGCCAGAGCCCGAACCCGGCGCCCGGGATCAGCACCAGGGCCAGGCCGATCGCGATCGCCTGCAGGCGGGACGCGCGCCGCGCCTGCTCCAGCGCGCGCTGACCGGCGTCGGCCTCGTTTCGAAGCAGCGCGTTTTCGCGGGTCAGCAGCTCGCTTTCGAGCCGGCCGCGCTGCGCCGCCAGTTGCCGCGCCACCAGCTGATCGGTGCGGCGCCGCTGCGCCCCTTCGGCGCGTTCGCTTTGCTCGTAAGCCGACGCGGAGCGGCCCAGAGCCGCTAGCACGCCGCCCGCGACGTGGTGGAAATGAACCTGCAGCTGCAAGTCCTCGGCCTGCTGCGCGAAGGAGCGCGCGCGCTCGATCAGCGGCAGCGCCTCGACGGGGCGTTTCGCCAGCAGCAGCAGCTGGGCGCGATCGACCTGGAATGTGGCCAGATTCTGCGGTGAATCGGTCCGCCCGAGCACGCGAATGGCGTCGGCGTTCAGGCTCAGCGCCTCGGCAGGCCGACCCAGGTCGGCCTGCGACAGGGCCAGCTCGTTGGTCGCGACGGCTTCGCCTTCGGGATCGCCCACTTCGCGGTAGGCGGCGGCGGCCTGCCTCAACGGAACGACCGCCTCCTCGGAACGGCCCAGCCGATGCAGCGCCGCGCCGATGCCGGCCTGCGAATCGGCTTCGCCGGTGCGATCTGCGACCGCGTGGAACTTGGCGTACGCATCCCGGTAGGACTGCAGCGCCAGCGGCCCGTCGTCCACAGCCTTGGCCAGCAGTGCGGCGGAAAAGGCCACTTCGGCTGCGATCTGAGCGCCTCGCGCATGCCTTTCCGCGTCGGTGATCGATGAGCAAGCCTGCTCGAAGTCGCCCCGCTTCATCAGAAAGCGGGCCTGGTCGAGCAGAGCCTGGGCGATCGGTCCTCGTCGGCGCCGTGCTGCGCGCCTGCGCCATTTCCTGCTCCAGCGCGCCGCGGGCCTCATCGCTGCGCCCGAGCAGATAAAAGGCTCCCGCGCGCGTGTGTGCGATCAGGGCGCGGATGCGTGCATCCCCGTCGACTTCGGCCGCCGCCGCGATCCGGTCCGACAGCGCCAGCACATCGTTCGCCCGGTACTGCGAGTCCGCGATCAGCAGCCGGATCAGATCGATCCGCAGCCGGGCGCGCCCATCCAGCCCTGCGGAGTCCGACGACATCCGTTGCAGCTCGAGCTCGGCCTGGGCCGGATGCCGGACCGCCAGCGCTTCGAGCTGCGAAAGCCTGGCGTCCAGGACAGGCGTGCCCGGGCCGGCCGCAGCGGCGACCGTCGCGGCCAGCGCGGCCGACAGGAACACCGCCGGCACCTGGATGCGCGCGCGGATACAGCGGGGAAGGGTAAAGCGTCGCAACTGGGCGAACCGAAAGAGGCGCAGATTGCGCCGGATTGTCCATGTTGCATGTGATCAGCGCGACCCAATACCCCGCATAGGGGCTGCGGAATGCGCCTAATCGAGAATTCGCCGGCGCTCAGGCGCCGGCTGCCCGGAAGATCACTCTTCCTGCGACGGGTCCCTGTACTCCTTGGGAAGCAGGTGCGCGATTCCCTTGTGGCAGTCGATGCAGGTCTTGTTTTCCGCCTGGGCCTGCGTGTGGTTCTTCTGCGCCAGCGAACTTTGCTTGCGCGCTTCCATGCCATCGAACGAGTGGCAGTTGCGGCATTCGCGCGATTGCGACGTCTTCATCCGCTCCCACTCGTCGGTCGCCAGCCGCATCCGGTTCGCCTCGAACTTCTCCTTGGTATCGATCCGGCCGGTCAGCTTGCCCCACACCTCGAACGACGCCTTCATCTTGCGCGCCATCTTGTGCGTCCAGTCCTTGGGCACGTGGCAATCGGAGCAGATTGCACGCACGCCGGTGCGATTCTTGTAGTGGATCGACTGCTGGTATTCCACATACACGGTGTCGCGCATTTCATGGCACGAAACGCAGAACTCGAGCCGGTTGGTGGCTTCCAGGGCGGTGTTGAAACCGCCCCAGAACACGATGCCCAGGACCACGCCCAGTACCAGCAGAAACAGTACCGAGTACTTCGCACTCGGGTGTGTCAGCACGTTCCAGCAACGCCCGAGGGCGCCCGTCTTGCCGTCGTTCATGTGTGCTCCGCGCCCGCTCAGTGGAAGGTGTAGCTGTAGGTGACGCCCACCACGTGCACCACGTAGTTCTGCGCGGTGTCCATCGTCGGCATCACCTGCGCGGACGTGGTAGCCGGCTGCGTCGTGTTGTAAAGGTAATCGTCGGTGTGCAGCCAGCTGATGCTGTAGCTCAGCCGCACCGCGCTCGTCTTGCTGATCAGGTAGCGACCGCTCAACCCGACGTGCGAGATCTGGGTCGTGACGTCCGGCAACGCGATGGCGTTGATGTAGTAGATGGCCGGCACGCCGGTCGTCAAGGTCGCCAGCGGGTTCGCGTAGTAGAAGCCACCGGTCATGTCGTTGCTGGTGACGGACCGCGAGTAGCTTGCGTCCCCAGACACCGAGAACCTGTGCGACCCCACGCGCTTCTCGGTGAACGACAGTCCGACGGTGTCGGTGCGGTCGTGGATGTCGGCGCCCCAGGCGGCGCACGGGTCGATCTTCAGGTTGTTGTTGTAGATCTGGTACTGGGTCGCGTTGGCCGCCAATCCGGCGACGGAGTCCCGTCCGTTGCTCACGCAGCCCCCGACCACCTGATTGTTGGCGGTCGTGTTGCCGGCGGGGCCGACCCCGGTGATGCCCGTGTTCCGGGCGACCGTTCCGTTGCTGGCCGAATTGCCGCCGCTTTGCGTCTTCGAATCCTCGTGGGTGTAGAACGCGTCGAGCGACAGGTCCTCGTTCGGGGTAAAGCCGGCATCGAAATTCAGCGACCACGCCGTGCCGTTTTCCAGCCCGTAGGTGTTGTCCGGGTAGTCGTCATGGCGGTAGTCGAAACCGCCCTGCAGGGCGAGTTTCTCGGTCGTCTGCCAGTTCACCGAGCCACGCACCCGGCTGCGATCCCGGTTGGCCATGTTGTAGACGTCCAATCCGGCCCAGTTGTTCGTCACGTTGTGATTGGCGTAGTAGGCGTTGCTCAGCGACCCGTTGCCCGCGCCGTACAGCAGCTGATAGATCGCGAGCGCCTGGGCGTTGGTCAGCGAGGAAGGCCCGACCGCGGTGAGCGTCGGGTTGACCGCAGAGGGCAGCGGCAGGCCGTTGGGGGTCAGTCCATAGGTGTTCAGAAACCCCAGCACCGACCCGTTCCATCCCTGTGCCGCCAACGGCGGCAGACCGGTCGCCTGCAGCCCCGGCACCAGCGACATCCACGCGTTCGGGTTGTAGTCGACCGTGCGGCTCGACTGGTCGAACGCGAGGCGGCCGGAGACCGTTTCGGCCGCGGTAAAACGATATTCGAGCTTGACCGTGTTTTCCTTGGTCTGGTCGGCGTACGAGCAGTCGATCCAGGTGTTGTTGCAATAGCGGTCGATCGACTGGTACTCGTAGCCCGCCTTGATCGCATGGCCGGGCGCGATGTGGAACTCCGCGTCCAGATCGCCCTGGTTCAGGGTCTTGCTGTACGGCCGGTTGGCCACGGCGTTCACGCTGCTGTACAGCGGCTGGTTGTACGGCACGCCGGGGATGGTGGCGTTCGTGCCGCCGAACACCGTGTTGTTCGGGGCGCCGATATTCTTCTGGTCGCCCGCGTCGTACCACAGGTAGGTGTTGACCGGAGTTTCGTTGTCGCGGTTGTCGTACTTGTAGCCCGCGCTCACGCTGACGGGGTTCAGCGGCCGGGAGGTCAGCTTGAAATCGACCGCCTTGTCGACCACCAGCCCGTTGGCCGTGTTCACCGGCGAGTAGGCGCCGTTGCCGACCGCGGCGCCGGCCAGCGGCGCGCCGGAGGCCAGCGTCGGCGTGCTGAACATGGCCGGATCCAGCACGTAATGATCGTTCTGCGTGTTGCGGCTGTATGACAGGTCGACCACCGCCTTGGTGCTGGGCAGCAGGTTGTAGCCGCCGGTCATCCGGAACTGGTGCAACTGGTTGTCCGGCTCTTCCGAGATGGTTGCCGACGAAGGCCCGTAGGGGGCCTGGTAGGTCGTGGTGCCGATGGTCGCTGGCTGTCCCCACGCATTCTGTACCGTCATCGCCTTCACGTTGTTGGTGAAGAGCGACCCGTAATACGCCAGCGTGAAGAAGCTCTTCTTGTCGACGTAGTTGTAGCTTGCGTTGTACTGGTCCGTGACCGTGTCGATCAGTTTCGGAATGATCACCGCGTTCTCGCCCGCCAGGGTGGCGGCGTTGTTGCCGCTGGCGGCCGGTCCGGCGGACAGCGCGTTCACCACGCCCAGTTGCTGCAGGCCGTCCTTTCTTTCCTGCCGGAAGCTGAAAACGACCTGCGAGGCCGGATTCAGATCGTAGGTGCCGCCGACGTCGAACTTCTCCCGCTTGGTCGACAGGTCCACCGTGTGGAAATCGCTCAGGTCCGTCGCGTTGTTGTTCAGCACGGTGTTGTTGGCCGCGTTGTGCTGGAAGCCGATGGTCTGAAGCGTGCCCAGCGTGCCACCGAGCGCGGGATTGACCGCGCACCCGGTCTTGATCGCACCGCTGCACACGTAAGCGGTGTTGGTGACGAGCGGGCTGCCGTAGCCGGTGGCGGCCAGGCCGAGGTTGGTTGCAACCAGCGGCGCCTGGGTGGTGCTCGGATTGCCGGCGATGTTCACCGCGGTCCGATACATCGGGGTCGTCCAGCTGGGAGGCAGCACCAGGCTCGATCCGCCCGCGCCCAGGTAAGGAGTCTGGTACCGGTCGTCCTGGTTGCGCAGCAGCTCGTCGTAGCCCATGTTGAGCCGGAACGTGCCCTGCCATCCGTACTCGCCCTTCACGGAGCGTGCGTCCGTTCCCAGGTTCAGACCCGTGAAGCGCCAGCGCGACGTGTCGTTGGAATCGTAGGCGCCTCCGCCCCTCAAATCGAGGTTGCCGATCCCGTAGAAGCCCTTGTTCTCCAGGCCGTTGTATTCGCCGAACTTGAAGGAATCGCGGCTGACCCACTCCGATCCGGCCTCGATGGTGCTGGCCGGGGTGGTCAGGTCCTTGACGGTGGGCTCGGCGTACTGGGCGCGTGCGACCTGCGTCAGGGCCAGCACGATCAGCGCGCTGCGCACGGCTGCCACCGAAACCCGGAGGGCAAACGATTGGTGTTGGTTGTTCATGACGGATTCATCCAGGAGTCGAATTCGTTAGCGCTGGAACTTGGCGCCGGCCGGACTGTTCGAGCCGTGTATCAGGGAGTGGCAGTTCAGGCAGTCGCGGCTCACGATCTGCGCATTGGGCGCCTGGTTCTGGAACGGCTTGTTGCCGTTGACCGAGGTGACCGCTCCGCCCGGCAGGTTGGCGCCGCTGTAGACGCTGCGGGCATGGTCGCCGCTATGGCACTCCTGGCACAGCCACGGCAGCCGCGTCTTGAGCAGCGGCGGATTGCTCGAGCCGTGCGGGTTGTGGCAGTTGGCGCAATCGTCCGATACGGGCTGGTGCTCCCACAGGAACGGGCCGCGCTTTTCGGCGTGGCAGGTAAAACAGGTTTCGGTGACCGAGTTCTTGACCAGCAGCTTCGGACCGGTCGAGCCGTGCGGGTTGTGGCAGTCGGTGCAGCCCATCTTGCCGGCCAGCACCGGATGGGTCGAGTAACGGTGCATCTGCGCGCGCTGCTCCTTGTGGCACTGGAAGCAGACGTCGGGCTGCGTCACCCGGTCCAGCACCGGGTCGTTGGGTGTATGGATCCGATGGCAGTTGGTGCACGCCATGTCTTCGTTGTCGTGCTGGCTGCCGCTCCAGTGCTGGCGCTTGCCGCTGCTGTGGCAGCCCAGGCAGGTCTGCGCCAGCTCGTGCGCGGCATTCGGCTTGTAGGCATTTTTGCCGTACACGATGTCGGGGCGCGCGCGTCCCTTCTGGTTCGGGTCACCGGTGAGGTGCTTTTCGCTCGGCCCGTGGCAGCCCTGGCAGGTCGGCGTGCGGGCGTCGGCCCTGACCCCGTGCCGGGTCTGGTAGATCGACAGCACAGGCGCGGTCTCGGACTCGTCGTGGCAGCGGGTGCACTTGGCGTCGTCGTTGAGCGAGGCGGGGGTCTCGGCCGCAGGTTTCGCGGCGGGTTGATCGGACTCGGCCGCCCAAGCCGGCGCAGCCGCCCATGCGACGCTCAGCGCGGCACCGAGGATTGCGAGTTGACGCAGAAGCTTCATGATTGACTCCGTTCCGGACACGCGGGCGCCGCGCGGCGCGCCTCGGCGTCCTTGGCTTTGGCCTCAGCGTCCTGGGCTTTGGCCTCGGCGTCCTTGGCTTTGGCCTCAGCGTCCTGGGCCTTGGCCTCAGCGTCCTGGGCCTTGGCCTCAGCGTCCTGGGCCTTGGCCTCAGCGTCCTGGGCCTTGGCCTCAGCGTCCTTGGCCTTGGCCTTCGCACTCTTCGTGGCTTGCACGGCCTCTGTCAAGTCCGGGAGTAGTTCTCCCGTGCGCGCCTTCGTACAACCAAGGGCGGTCCTCTTCCAGACCGATCAAGACGCTGCGTCGGCGACAGGTTGAGACGGCCCTGTGCATCCGCCGGAAGTTGGACCCACCCCTGCAGCCACGCTCAAGCCGATCAGTCGCGCCGGGTCTCGGCCGCGGCAACCGCGGTCGATGATGACATACTTCTGCACGCCGGCCCGATAATACAGGTCCGGTTTGTTGGCCAGGTCGTGGCCGCGCATGCTGGGCGAAGCGACCTCGATGACCACGATGGGCCGGCCTCCACGGCGATTTCGAACGTCCCTCTTGGAACCACTGCCGCACGTCGAACAACACCAGCACATCGGGGCCCAGAGGACGGACACGGTGTTCGGCCCCCAATCGACGCGGCAGTCGCCCAGGACCACGACGCTGGGGTCCGCGTCGTAGAAGGTTTCCAGGGCATGGTGGAAGTGATCGGCATCCCGCTTGTGCGGCGGCTTCTGCACGACGAAATCCTCCTCCTCGGGATACAGAAGATCGTCCCACGATAAGGGCACCTGATCGTAGACCTTCACTGCCACTGGAATCGATCTCGGGCGGGACGCGGCGGACGTAACGCCAACCAAAGCGCAGGATGCGTCTCCTCGCCCGGCTCCGGCGGCGGCGGTCCCGGCCGTTCGATGTGCGGCAGCGGGCGCCGGCAGCGTGAGGTGTCCGGGAGCGACGGGGGGCACGGGGGCGACACGGTGATGTCGGACATGGCGTCGTCCTGCCAGAACGGAATCGTGTCCTTCCTCCGCATTGTCGCCGACATCGCGATTCGCTTCAAGGGCGGCTCGGGTCGAGTCTTGACCCGATTTGTGCTTAACACCAGACCGGCCTTCTCTTACCCCAATAGGGTGTGTACTGTCCCAACAGCAGGGGAGAATTTCATGCCGGACGGATTCCTCGCC
>CAVTZO010000076.1:0-11878 GCA_963739145.1 uncultured beta proteobacterium | reverse complement strand
GCCGCAAGGATGCGGCGAAGGCTGAGACCGGCCCGTTTCCGGCTCAGGCGTCGCTTTCCCGCTATGTCGACGAGTTCGATTACCTCAAGAAGCTGGTCGGGGTCGATCATATCGCGCTCGGCACCGACTTCGTCACGCCTGGCTCCGGCGGCGGCGATCCAGCGCAGGACTTCGAGTATCCCCCGGAAATGATGTCCAAGGCTGATGAAATCGAATTTGTCGATGGTTTCGGGAGCGTCTCCGGCCTAAAAAATCTGCGTGCCGAGATGCAGCGCCGCGTACGGCCGAGGAGATGGCCAAGATCCTGGGCGGCAACTGGATGCGCGTCTTTCGCGAGGCGTGGAATTCTTAAAATTCCACTGACTTTGGGGACCGTCGAGACAATGGGGGATCATGTCGTAGACTTGCTGCGCCTGGGGCGCGGTCATGTGCGAATACCAACGCCGGGCTCGTTCGCTTGGCCAGTTTCGACCGCGATTGCCGCCTGCACGGCCTCCTCCATCGCGGCGATCTCCGCATCCGTCAGCTGGGGAAGGTGACTTGCACCCTGCCGCCAGCGAGGCGACCGCCGTTTTGGAGACAGAGGCGGACGAAGAGCGAGGCCCGGCGATCGGGCATATCGACGATATTGCGCACGCCCGCGAGTGCCCTGTCGAAGACCGCAACGAAGCCGAGTTCCTCCTTGAGATCCTGGCGCACGGTCTCGGCCACCCGGTCGTAAAGGTATTCGGCCTGTGCCGTCGCGTCGGCCTCGCAGCACACCGCGCCGAACACCAGCGCATCGCCAAGCCAGCTGGAGCCGGTCACGGAGTGCGAAGGCTTGGCCAGCTGGACCAGCGCGATGCCGGCGGCTGCGCACAGCGTCGCGAGCAGCAGGCGGCCGGTCAGGCGCTCGGCCAGCAGCGCGGAGGAAAGGAGCGCGACCACGACCGGCAAGGCGCCCAGCACCAGGCCGGAGGCGGTGGCCGAGGTCCGCGCAACGCCGCCCAGCATGCAAATCGAGAACAGGAAATTCCCGAAGAAGGACTGCAGGAAAAGCTGGCGCGACTCGGACCGGGTCACCGGCAGTTCTGTCGCGCTGCGCCAGGTCCAGGGCAGCAAGGCAACGGCTGCGATCGCGAAACGCAGGAACGCGAGCGCGAAGATCGGGAACTGGGCGGTCAGCGGCTTGACCAGCGCCACATAGGCGCCAACCAGCGACATCGACGCGAGCAGCTGCAAAACCGCCGCCCGGTCGGGTCGATGCGCTTCAGAACTCAAGCTCGACTTGCGCGCGCACCGTGTCGGAAGGCGCGCCCGTCACGAGTCCGAACAGGTACGCGGCGTTGTAGTTCAGCACGCGGCGCCCGCCCAGGGGAATGCGGCCGAAGACGGCCGGCCCGATGCGGTGCGTCTGTTGCTCCAGGGGCGTCCAGTGATACCACGGACCCAGATCCCCGAAAGCCTGGGCACCGAACTCCAGAGATTGTCGGTAGCGGTACTTGGCCTGTGCCTGGTAGCCCATCAAGGTCGACGCCCCCGTGGGGCCGCCCAGGTTGCGCGACAGCAGCGGGTTGACGTTCCATTGAAACCGATCGGCGAACTCGCCCTGCATCAACGGCCCTAGCGTCAGGTTCCAGCCCGAGCCGGCCTGGTGCGGTTTCTCCACCTCGATCACGCTGCCCCAATCGATCGCGTATTCGCCGGGGGCGGTCAGCGCAAAGCGGTTCTCCCATTCGATCGCGTCGAACTTGGTGCCCATCCCGCCGGAACGCGCGTAGGCATCGTACAGCTCGGTAACCCAGTAGTTGGTCGGGGAGTATTCCAGCGCAACGCTGCCCGCGCTGTTGCGATCGCCCGGCCCGGAGAAACTGCCCGCCTTGACGTCGATTGCCCGCTCTCCGTAGACAACCCCGGGCATCAGCACGTAGTCGGACGGCTCGGCGGCGCGGGCGCCGTGCGCCAGGGCAAGCGCAAGCGTCACGCCGATGTTCGAGCGTGCGCGCACGATCGGGTCGTCAGGCCGTGGAATGCGACCGGGCCCGCCGCATCGCGACGAAGATAAGGATCAACGCGGTCAAGTAGAAGAGGACCTGAGTGGCGCTCGGCTGGGCTTCATAGCCGAACAGGGCGCGCAGCAACGTTCCGAGGGCCGAGTCGTCCGGCATCAGCGCGGAGGTATCCCACAGCGGCGAAGCCAGGGCCGGCAGCAGGTCGGCCTGGATCAGCACCCGCGCGCACTGCCCGGCCATGCCGGCCGCCAGCAACAGGATCAGCCAGGCGGTGACCACGAACAGGCGACCGACCGGTATGCGCAGCAACCCCGCATAGATCAGGAAGCCTGCAGCACCCCCGGCCGCGAAGCCCAACAGGCTGCCGATGGCAAGCGAAGCGTGCGAGGCCTCGGTGGAGGAAGCGATGCCCATCAGGAACAGGACCGTCTCGGAGCCCTCGCGCAGCACGGTCAACGCGATTGCCGTGACGATCGCCGTCAGGGCCATGTCACCGCGCACCACCGATCGGCCCAGTTCGCGCGCCTCGGTGGCCATCTGGCGTCCATGACTGGCCATCCACACGTTGTGCCACGCGAGCATCACCACCGCGAGCGCCAGCACGACCGCGGTGAACAGCTCCTGGCCATTGCCGTGCGCCAGTTGCGAAATCGACCGCGCGATGGCCGCCACCCCGATCGCCCCCACCACGCCAAGGCCCGCGCCGAGCGCAATCCACAAGCTGCGACCCGTCACCGGGCGCGTGGCCGCCGCCACGATGCCGATCACCAGCGCCGCTTCAAGCGACTCCCGAAACACGATCAGAGCGGCTGCAAACATCGTCTGGAAGATTCCATCAAAAAGGCACTGCGAATCCGTGGGAAAACCCTATTCCGCGATCACGACGCCGTGGGCGGTGCTGCGGTTGAACTCGCCCATGAATTCGTAGCGGCCCGGCTTCAGCGGGCCGATGAACACGATGCCCTTGCTGTTCGCGAAAACGATCTTTTCCCGATTCAACGGGAAGCTGTCGAACTCCTCCGGCGTAGCATCCTGATTGTCGATCACCAGCTTGACCTTGGTGCCTGCCGGAACCTTGATCTCGGACGGCGTGAACCGGTGCTCCTTCAACTGGATCGTGAACTCCGGGTCGGCGGCCAGCGCCGGCCCCGATAAAAACATCACTGGCAGTAGTAGATTGATTCGCATTGTGGCACCTGCTGGACAGATGATAACGCTTCTCATTTCGACGAACAAGTAAGGGCACCTACCTAGGTTCCGGTACGAGCCACCCAGGCTTCTCTATACTTGGCAATCAAGCACTTGGCCAACTCCGAGGCCGAAAACCCCCCGTACCGTGCCGCCAGGCATGCCGGGGCAGTGGTTTTTTTGCACCCGTAGGAGACCGCGATCGAACTGGCAGAGATGCAACTGATCGCGCTGGGCCTGAACCACCAGAGCGCCCCGCTGCCCCTGAGGGAACGCGTGACCTTCGTTCCGGAGGAGGTCGGCGGCGCGATCGCGCGCCTGCGTGAGCGCCTGAGCGCGCGCGACGGCGGGTCGCTGAGCGAGGCGGCGATCGTCTCGACCTGCAACCGCACCGAGCTTTATTGCGCCGTCGACGAACCGCGCGAGGCCGGCGCTGCGCTGGCCGATTTCATCGCGCGCGAAAAAGGCGTGGATCCGCACGACCTGCGACGCGCTTCGTACGTGCTGCCGCACACCGAGGCGATACGACACGCATTCCGGGTCGCCAGCGGCCTCGATTCGATGGTGCTCGGCGAACCGCAGATCCTGGGCCAGATGAAGCAGGCCGAACGGCTGGCGCGCCAGGCCGGCGGCCTGGGCCTGCTGCTCAATCACCTGTTTCAGCGCACGTTCGCGGTTGCCAAGGAGGTGCGCTCGAGCACCGATATCGGCGCCCATTCGGTGTCGATGGCCGCGGCCGCGGTGCGCACGTGCGAACGCATCTTCGGGCAGCTCGATCAAAGTCACCTGCTGTTCGTGGGCGCCGGCGAGATGATCGAACTGGCCGCCACGCATTTCGCCGCCCGTCATCCCAAATCGATCACGGTGGCCAACCGGACGCTGGATCGGGCCCATTCGCTGGCCACGCGCCTGCACGGCCAATCGATGCGTCTGAGCGATCTGCCCGACTCGCTGGTCCGATACGACGTGGTCGTATCGTGCACCGCCAGCTCGCTGCCCATCATCGGGCTGGGCATGGTCGAGCGCGCCGTGCGGGCGCGCCGCCACCGGCCGATCGTGGTGATCGATCTGGCGGTACCGCGCGACGTCGAGCCGGAGGTCGCGCGGCTGCAGGACGTGTACCTGTACACGATCGACGACCTGGGACACATCGTGCAGATCGCGGCCGAATCGCGCCAGGCCGCGGTGGCCCAGGCCGAGGCGATCATCGAATCGCGCGTGCGCGACTTCGAGGCGTGGCTGAGCGGCCGCGCGACCGTGCCGGTGATCCGGCAGCTGCGCGGGCGAGCCGAAGAGTTGAGACTGCGCGAGGTCGAACGGGCGCGCCGGCTGCTCGCGCGCGGAGCCTCGCCCGAAGCGGTACTCGATCAGCTGTCGCAGGCACTGACCAACAAGTTCCTGCACGCACCGATCTCGTTGCTGAACGATGCGGCCTCGGCGCCTGACGACGAGCGCCGCAAGCAGGTCGAGCTGCTGGCGCGCTTTTATCAGCCGCACGATTGATCGGCCGTGATGAACGAGTCGATGCGCGCCAAGTTGGCACAGCTGGCGCGCCGCCTGGAGGAAATCGATGTGGCGCTCGCGCAGCCGGATGCCGCGCGCGACCTGGACCAGATGCGCCGGTTGTCGCGCGAGCGCGCCGACATCGAGCCGGTGGTCGCGCGCTACCACGATTACGCCCGCGCCCAGGCCGATCTGCTGGCCGCGCAGGAGCTGATCGGCGACCCCGAGATGCGGACCCTGGCCGAAGAGGAATCCGGCAGCGCGCGCAGGCGCATCGAGGTGCTGGAATCGGACCTGCAGCGCCTGCTGCTGCCGGTCGATCCGAACGACGATCGCAACGTCTTTCTGGAAATCCGTGCCGGCACCGGCGGTGAAGAGTCGGCGCTGTTCGCCGCCAACCTGCTTCGCATGTACATGCGCTATGCGGAGCGGCAGCGCTGGCAGGCGGAAATGATCTCGCACAGTCCGTCCGATCTGGGCGGATACAAGGAAGCGATCGTGCGCATCGTGGGCAAGGGCGCCTACAGCCGCCTGAAGTTCGAATCGGGCGGGCATCGGGTGCAGCGCGTGCCCGAGACCGAGGCGCAGGGGCGTATCCACACGTCGGCCGTCACTGTGGCCGTGCTGGCGGAGGCCGACGAGATCAACGATGTGACGATCGATCCGTCGGAAGTGCGGATCGACGTGTTCCGCGCCTCGGGCGCGGGCGGCCAGCACGTGAACAAGACCGAGTCGGCCGTGCGCATCACGCACCTGGCCAGCGGAATCGTGGTGGAATGCCAGGACGACCGCTCGCAGCACAAGAACCGGGAACGGGCGATGAAGGTGCTGGCGGCGCGCCTGAAGGACCGACAACAGCGCGAGCAGCAGGAAAAGGAAGCGACCGAGCGGCGTTCCCTGATCGGCAGCGGCGACCGATCCGCGCGCATTCGCACCTACAACTTCCCGCAGGGCAGAGTTACCGATCACCGGATCAACCTGACGCTTTACAAGATCGACCAGATCCTGGACGGGGACCTGGACGAGCTGAGCAACGCGCTGACCGCGGAACACCAGGCCGAGCTTCTGAATTCGCTCGCCAATGCGACAGCCTGAGGCCCTCACCCCCGGCCCCTCTCCCGCCGAGCGGGAGAGGGGAGCAACTTCTCCCCTCTCCCACGCCAGTGGGAGAGGGGCCGGGGGTGAGGGTCGCGACCCGGGCGGCGCTGCAGAAAATCACGTAGCGGATCTGCTGAAGTCGTCCGGCATCGCGGCGTCCGAGGCGCGCTCGCTGCTCGCATTCGCGCTGGATGCCTCGCGCGAATGGCTGATCGCGCACCCGCAAAGCCCGGTCGGCACCACCGCCGCGCGCCGCTTCGGCGATCTGTGCGGACGGCGCCGGGCCGGTGAACCGATGGCCTATCTGCTCGGTGAGCGCGAGTTCTTCGGGCGACGGTTCGCGGTGGACCCCTCGGTGCTGATTCCCCGCCCCGAAACCGAGGGCCTGGTGGAGGCGGCGCTGCGCGAGATGGAAGGCCTGAGCGGCCCGAGCGTTCTCGAGCTCGGGACCGGGTCAGGCTGCATCGCCATCGTGCTCGCTCTGGAGCGGCCGGACGCACGCGTGGTCGCCACCGATGCGTCCGAGTTGGCGCTCGCGCTGGCGCAGATCAACGCGATCGAACTGGCGGCGCAGGCCGAATTTGTGCACGGCGACTGGTACGCGCCGGTGCGCGGCCGCCGGTTCGACCTGATCGTATCCAACCCGCCTTACATCGCGGCGGCCGATCCGCACCTGGCGGAACTGGCCTGCGAGCCGCGGCGCGCGCTGACGGATGAAGGCGATGGGCTGTCGTGCCTGCAAACGATCATCGCAGGCGCCAGCGGTCACCTGACCGAAGCCGGCGCGCTGGTGGTGGAGCACGGATTCGACCAGGGTGCGCCTGTGCGGGTTCTGATGCGTCAGCAAGGATTCGGGTCGGTGCGGACGCTAGCCGACCTGGCCGGACTCGAGCGCGTCTGCATCGCCCGCCGCGGCTGAGGCCGCGGCTACCGCCTACCGGGTGCGCGCGCGGGAGGGATCGGGGAGCCCCCTCTCCCTCCCGCACTTCTTCGCAACGCCTGCGCGCGGAGGCAAAAAAGCGGGAAGAGCTTACTTCGTGGTCAGCTGGGTCGAAACGACCCGCCCGGGAGCTGCCGAAGCGTGCTGGCCGCCCGCGAACATAAGCGCAGCTGCGCCTGCCAACATGCTGTAGCCGATCAGGCGGAGCGTCCAGGCAAGTTTCTTGACATCCGATCGCGTCATGACCATCTCCTATGCCATGACATTGTTGCGTCGGAGCCGCTTAACAGGGTGCCGGAGCACCGCGCATCCCGCTACCCTTCTTCATGCATCGGGTGGCCTAAAGTTTTCAAGTCGCGCGCCGACGGGAGGTGCGGCGGTTTGACGCGCGCAACCTCGATTCCTACACTAGCAGCAGTAGCAATTATCCGAATGGCAATTCGCCGGACAGGGATTCGACGCGGCGACAGGCTGGACGGGGCGATGAGGATCGAATGAGCACAGTCGACGCAAGGCAATTCATCCAGCAAACTGTTTCGGGCCACCAGGTCGTACTCTTCATGAAGGGCACGTCTCAGTTTCCGCAGTGCGGCTTTTCGGGCCGCGCGATCCAGATACTGAAGTCGTGCGGTGTCAAGAGCCTCGTCACCGTCAATGTCCTGGACGACGATGAGGTGCGCCAGGGCATCAAGGACTTTGCGAACTGGCCGACCATCCCCCAGCTCTACGTCAACGGCCAGTTCGTCGGCGGCTCGGACATCATGAACGAAATGTTCGAAAACGGCGAACTGCAGGAGCTGCTGAAGCAAGCACAGGCAGTCTGACTCGCTGACTCCCGGGTCCATGTGACCGCGCGCCGACTGATCGTCGCCATCACCGGCGCCTCCGGCACCCTGTACGGAACACGGTTGCTGTCGCACCTGCGTGCGGCCGGTGTGGAAACGCACCTGGTCCTGTCGTCGGCCGGCGCGGTCAACGCGCACCACGAGCTGGGGCTGCGCCGCGGCGCGATCGAAGAGCTGGCCGACGTGGTCCATCCGGCCAACGACCTGGGCGCGAGCATCGCCTCGGGCTCGTTCCCGTGCGACGGCATGGTGATCGCCCCGTGCACGGTCAAGACGCTGGCCGCTGTCGCTCACGGATTCGGCGACAACCTGATCGCGCGCGCCGCTGATGTCTGTCTGAAGGAGCGCCGCCGGCTGGTCCTGATGGTGCGCGAAGCGCCTTTGAATCTGGCGCACATTCGCGCCATGGAAGCCGTCACCCTGATGGGTGGGGTGGTCTTCCCGCCGGTGCCGGCGTTTTACCTGCGGCCCGCCTCGATCGAAGCGCTGGTCGACGGTACGCTCGCGCGCGTGCTGGATCTTTTCGGAATCGAACACTCGATTGCGCCGCGCTGGCAGGGAGTCGGAAAGAGCGAGGCGCCCTGAGTCGTCGCCGGCGAGCTGAGCCATGGAAAGCATAGATTCCATCGCGCAGCACGCGGCAATGATCGCCGCTCTGCGTGCCGCGCCCGCCTTTGCCCACCCGATCGGCGAAGTCGAGGTGATTGAAACCCACATCTCGACCGTGATCCTGGCCGGCGATTTCGCGTACAAGATCAAGAAACCGGTGAATCTCGGTTTCGCGGACTTCTCGTCGCTCGCGCTGCGAAAGCACTTCTGCGAGGAAGAGATCCGCCTGAACCGGCGCGCTGCGCCCGATCTGTACCTGGGCGTGGTAAGGATCTGCGGGACGCTCGAGCATCCCAGGATCGGCGACGACGGCGACGCCTCGATCCTGGAATACGCGGTGCGGATGCGCCGCTTCGCCGGTCAGGCACGGTTGGACCAGGTCGCCCAATCGGGTCGGCTGACACCGGATCACATCGACCGGCTGGCTGCGACCATCGCGGCATTTCACGCGGGTTGCGATGGGGCGCCGCCCGATCGTGGCTACGGGTCGATCGAAGAGATCCGGGGCTGGGCGACGCAGAACGCGGCCGACCTGCGTGCCGAGGCCTC
Source organism: uncultured beta proteobacterium (assembly GCA_963739145.1). Taxonomy (GTDB): domain Bacteria; phylum Pseudomonadota; class Gammaproteobacteria; order Burkholderiales; family Burkholderiaceae_F; genus VBCK01. The sequence goes on along the minus strand of CAVTZO010000076.1, from coordinate 3,155 downwards.
GGCGGGCACCGCGTCGGAGCAGATCGAGCGCTTGCAGGCCTGGACTGCGCTGGAACTGGCGCGGCGCTCGCCCGAATTCATCGCGCGCCAGAGCGACGGGCACGTGCGCGAATGCCACGGCGATCTGCATCTGGGCAACCTGGTTCTGCTGGGCGAGACACCGGTGCCGTTCGATTGCATCGAGTTCAACGACCGGTTGCGGTTCATCGATGTGATCAACGACGTCGCCTTCACGTTCATGGACCTGATCGAGCACGAACGGGCGGCGCTTGCCTGGCGCTTCATCGGCGCTTACCTCGAGCATACGGGCGATTACCTGGGACTGGCCGTGCTGCGTTTCTACGCGGTCTACCGGGCCCTGGTCAGGGCCAAGGTTGCCCGGATCCGCTTGCATCAGCCAGGTACGCCAGCGGACGAAAAAGTCGAAGACCTGGCTGCGGTGGCGCGATACGTCGAGGTGGCGCAACGGCTCGCTGCGAAAGCCGCGCCGCGCCTGATCCTGACCTGCGGTCCGGCCGGGTCCGGCAAGACCACCGTCGCGCAGATGCTGCTCGAGCGCATTGGCGCGGTGCGCGTCCGGTCGGACGTCGAACGCAAGCGACTGTTCGGAGTCGATCCGGCCAGCCATCGGATCAGCACGGTCGAGGCCGGCCTTTACACGACCGACGCCACGCGGCGAACCTACGAGCGCCTGCTCGATGCGGCACACGCGATCCTGAACGCGGACATCCCGGCCATCGTCGACGCGACCTTCCTGAAGGAAGCCGACCGGAGGATGTTTCGCGAACTGGCGCAGCAAGCGGGCGCGCCGTTTTCGATCGTCGCCTGCCAGGCGCCGCTGCCGACGCTGCGGGCGCGGATCGACCGGCGCCTGCAAGCCGGATCCGACCCGTCCGACGCCACGCTCGAGGTGCTCGAGCACCAGCTGGAGGCGTTCGAGGCGCTCACGCCGGACGAGCAGGCGGTCGCGATCATGATCGATACCGACATCGACCTCGAGGGCCTGGAGCGCCGCTGCGAGCGGCTGGCCGCCGAGTTTGCGACCCTCACCCCCGACGCCTCTGCCGCAAGCGGGAGAGGGGCGGAACCTCTCCCCTCTCCCACGCCAGTGGGAGAGGGCCCGGGGTGAGGGCAAGAACTCGGAGAAGTCCATGAAGCAGAAAACACAGATCGACATCGTCTACATTGCCGCAGGCGGCGCCGCTGCGGGTCTTGATTGAACCGGGTGGACGCGAAAGCGCGCGCGCCACGCGGGCAAGTTGATCAGCGTCAACCCGCCGGCAAGCCCGGCGATCAGCATGCAGTCAGGTCAAGGGCTCGCGGTTGGAAGGGGCGGAGCATGAACAAGCGATCAAGCATATCGGCGCTGGCAGCGGCTCATCCGCACGCGGCGTTGCAAACCGGCGCGCATCCGAGCAGCGTCCCCATATTCGAGAGCGCGGCCGAAACCGGCGACGCACTGGATCAGCCGTTCGAAGAGGGATCGCACGACCAGATCGACCCGGATCTGCGTCATCGGCTGATCAGCGAAGCAGCCTTCGAGCTGTACAAGCAGCGCGGCTACGAGAGCGGCTACGAACTGGACGACTGGCTGCAGGCGGAGGCGCGGGTCGATCACCTGCTCCTGCACGGATCCGGCGGCGAGGAATGAGGCGAGCGGATCGCAGCGGCCGAAATTTCAGCGGTCGGACACGCGCACCAGCCGATCCACGCCCGACTCGGCCGCCCAGACCTCACCGGCGCGGCCCATGATCTGCCGCACGCCGGCGGCCGAACCGCCGGACGTGAACGCGTCGAAGCGCTCGGTGCCCGGATCGAAACGCACGATCGAGTTGCTGGACCAGTCGCTCAACCACACCTGGTCGGCCGAATCGACCCAGAGCGCGTAAGCGTGCGCCGCGCCCGGCAGCTTCCATTCGCGCCAGCTCGAGGTGGAAGGATCGTAGGCACCCACCTGTCCGGTGTTCCAGTAGCTGACCCAGATTCGACCATGCGAGTCGGACCAAAGGCGCCGCGCTCCCTGTTTGGGAGTCGGCGGTTCGATCACGGTCGCAGCACCGGAGTCCAGGTCCACGCGGGCGATGAAGCTTGCGGCCAGCGAGGCGAAATAGACGTCCCCCGTCGGTGTCGTGCAGATCCCATAGGGGCCCGCGCCGCGCGGTGACTTCCAGGCTTTCATGTCCCCGGTGGCCGGATCAAGGCGTCCGTAAAAGCCGGCCTGGCCGGTAAACCAGATGCGACCGCGTCGATCGAAAGTCGCCGTGTTCAGGTTCGCATCGGGCGCGTCGGCAGGCAGCGGCCAGCGCTTCACCTGCCGGGTGACGGGATCGACCCGGACGATGGCGTTCTGCCCCCCGTCGGTGATCCATGCTGCCTGGTCGGGGCCGACGATCACGCCGTGCGGCGCCGATCCCGCGCCGAGCGGCACTTCGTCGACGCGGCCCGTCTTCGGATCGAGGATTCCGAGCTTTCCAGAACGTTGCGCCGTGAAGTAAACCGCCCCGCCCGCGGGCGCGGGAGCCACATCGTGCGGATGGGAGCCGGCCGGTACCTCGAAGAGCGCCGGATCGGCCCACGCCAGGGCGTGCACCAGCGAAGCGGCCAGCACGCTCCACCGCAACAAAGTGCGAATCGGTCTCATGACGACACGCTCCTGAAATGTCATATGTCAGTGCCTATTCGCGTTAGGCCGGCTTGACCCAGATCACGGTCAGCGAGCGATCTTTTCACGACAGCTTCGCTCGATTGGCGCTATTCTCACTGCGGGGGACCGCAGGAGACAGTCGCCCCGTCATGCGATGGTTCAGCGTGACTCTTGGTGGTGGCTCGCCGCTTGTGAGGACGCTGAACGGCCGACCAGGGAGAGCCGTTCGATGCCGCATTCGAACAACGGCGTGCAACCGCTGACCGCTTTCGCGGCCGAGGCCTGGGGATTCCTGAACCACAGCACCGATCTGTGGCTGGCGGGCCTGGCGAATCAACAGGCTTTGCGGATGCGGGCATTGCACCGGCTGAACACGCTGGTGGCGCACGCGCGCCGCAATTCGAGCTTCTATCACGACCTTTACCAGGGCCTGCCGCCGGGGCGCGTGCCGCTGGAACAGCTGCCGGTGGTCACCAAGTCAACGCTGATGGCGAACTTCGACGATTGGGTC
>CAVTZO010000075.1:0-11119 GCA_963739145.1 uncultured beta proteobacterium | reverse complement strand
GTTATGTGGCTGTTCTTGGTTCCGGTTTCGTCCTGCTGGACGCGTTGCAGCTGAATCTGGTGCGCTCGCACAGCGCCGGCGTCGGCGAGCCGCTGCCACCCGAGGTGGTGCGGCTGATGATGGCGCTCAAGGCCGCCAGCCTCGCGCGCGGCTACTCGGGCGTGAGCGACGAGGTCATCGACACGCTGATCGCAGTTCACAACGCCGGGTTGATTCCGTATATCCCCAGCCAGGGGTCGGTCGGCGCTTCGGGCGATCTGGCGCCGCTCGCGCACATGGCGCTGGCGCTGATCGGCGAGGGCGAAATCGTGGGCCGACGGTGAGCGCAAGGAAGCTTTGCCGCTGCTGCAGTCGGCCGGCATCGCGCCGCTGGTGCTCAAGGCCAAGGAGGGTCTGGCGCTGATCAACGGCACCCAGACCTCGACCGCGCTGGCGCTGCACGCGCTGTTCCGTTTCGAGCCGGTGCTGGAGGCGGCGCTGGTGATCGGAGCGATGACGGTCGATGCGGCGCGCGGCAGCGACGGCCCGTTCGATCCGCGCATTCACGAATTGCGCGGGCAGCCGGGCCAGATCGACGTGGCGAAGTACTACCGCGCGCTGCTTGAGGGCAGCCAGATCCGGCGCTCGCACCTGAGCGGAGACGACCGGGTGCAGGACCCGTACTGCCTGCGTTGTCAGCCGCAGGTGGTCGGGGCCTGCCTGGACCAGCTGCGTCACGCGACGCAGGTGCTGCTGCGCGAGGCCAATGCCGTGACCGACAATCCGCTCGTGTTCGCCGGTGACGGCGCCATGGTGTCGGGCGGGAATTTCCATGCCGAGCCGGTGGCGCTGGCGGCCGACGCGTGCGCCCTGGCGATTGCCGAAGTGGGCGCAATCGCCGAGCGACGCATCGCGATGCTGATCGACAGCGGCGTGTCCCGCCTGCCGCCCTTCCTGACCGCCGACGCGGGCTTGAACTCCGGGTTCATGGTCGCGCACGTGACCGCGGCGTCGCTGGCGAGCGAGAACAAGTCGCTCGCGCATCCGGCCAGCGTCGACTCGCTGCCGACCTCGGCCAACCAGGAGGATCACGTGTCGATGGCCTGCTTCGCGGCGCGCCGACTGCAGGCGATGATTTCCAACACTGCGCGCATCCTGGCCATCGAGCTGCTGGCGGCGGCGCAGGGTATCGAATTTCTCAGGCCGCTGCGCACGTCCTTCTCGCTGGAACTGGCGCATGCCCTGCTGCGCGACATTTCGCCGGCGCTGGACAGTGATCGCTCCCTGGCAGGCGATATCGAACGGGCGACCGCCCTGGTGACGGGCGGCGGGCTGTCGCGCGTCTTTCGCACGCTGCCCAATCTGGATCCGCTCTGGCCATTGCCATGAGTTGACGGCGGTCAATCCGGCCGGCGCCGCGCGACGCTTCGACCGGTTCAACAGCATTATTCTCGTTCCCGTTTCGTTCAAAAACCTTCGCAACATGTTGTAACGATGGACGGGTGCCGCCCGGCGCATACTTTTGCGCACGAGCAGCAACTGGTGGAGGCGCTCCATGAAGCTTGTCGACGGCCTTGCGGCCCGCCATATCGTCGTGTGTTTGCTTGCCGGCCTGCTGGCCGCTGTCGCGCCGGCGCGGGCCGCGGCGGCCCCGCTGTTCGGTCAGTTCTACTTCGCGCTCGACGGGGGCGTGGTCGCCCTGCAGGACACGACGCTCAATTACAACGGCACCCAGCCGAACTTCGACGTCTCCTACGACGCGGGCTGGGCCGTCTCGGGCGCCGCCGGTTGGCGTGTGCTCGACCACTATCGCCTCGAATTCGAGATCTCGCGCCGCGAAACTGACCTGTACAACGGCTACGGGTATTACTACTGCTGCTGTTGCTCCAATTCGAACGGCTCGACCGATGTGACGGCGTACATGGTGAACGGCTACTACGATTTTCCGGTGTATGGTTTCTGGGGCTTCGTGCCTTTCATTGGCGCCGGAGTCGGCCGGGCCCAGATTTCGCAGAACATACAGGGCTTTTTTTCGCAGAACCAGGGCTTCAACGGTACGCTGTCCAATTCCAGCGGGCACGCGCTCGCCTACCAGGCGATCGGCGGACTGGAATTCCCGATCATCCCGCGCCGATTGAGCACGACCCTGGAGTTTCGCTACCTCGGCAGTTCGGGGCCGACGTTCCAGGACGTGAACGGTTTTTCCTACAAGGCCGACTACAACAGCTACACCTTCACGGTCGGGCTGCGCTATGGCTTGTGAGTCAGATCTGCGCGTGTAGACGAAGGCTGAAGATCGACACCGGCCCGCGGTCGGCGTTGTAGGCGGGATTGACCACGTACTGGTAATCCACGCTGACCGTCAGGTAGCCGGTCAGATGGGCCGAATAGTAGGTTTCCACGATCTTCTCGAAGCGGCAGTCGGGCAGCTGTCCGTCGCCGATCAGGATGCCCGTTCCGCCCGCCGCAAAATAGCGGCGCGCGGCGCTCGAAAGCCCGTTGACGGCGGCGGCCAGGCCGAGCGTGTCCTGCGGCCGGCTCCAGCGATTGCCCGCGAGCGATGCGCCCGCGGACAGCGACCGGTTGATCTCGGTGAAATCGAAGGCTTCCTTGCTGCCGTCGTTCCAGCTGGCGCGGGCGAACACGCCCAGATCGGCTGCGAGCTCCTGCTCCAGATTCAGGGCGACGCCGGGACGCGATGCCATGTGCCGGACCGTGCCCGTGCTGGGAACTGTCCCCGTTTGGTCGGCCAGGTCGATCGCATTGCCGTACAGGCCCATCCGGCCGCGGTTGTCGAATGCCAGCAGTTTCAGTTTTCCCGGGTGATCGGCCAGCGTGTGGCGTTCCTCGATTTCGGTGACGAGTTCGAACTGCTTGAAGCTTCGATCAAGCGACTTCTCGTTCGGAACCCGCGACAAGGCGAACGCGCCGCCGCGCAAGGTCCACCAGGACCGTGTCCATTCGGCGGCGGCCCCGTAGCTGTACCCCCAGGAGTCGGCCGCGTAGTCGTAGGCACCGGACTCGATCACCGCCCAGTTGATGAAGTCCGAGCGCGGATCGTGCGCGTAGCGATTGGTGTCGAACAGGTCGACCGCCGAGAACTTGCCGGCGGTCAGCGTCACGTTGTCGGCCGCTTGCCGGTCGCCGACCTGGTTGGGGCCGGACGGGACCGGGCCTTCTTCGCCTCCCAGGCCGAAAACCTGGCGCAGGAACAGGCGCGGCAGCCGGTAATACGGATCGGAATCGCCGACCTTGTACGCCTCGCCGCTCGTGAATCCGGCCACGCCGAGCGTATCGCTCAGGCCGAAGCCCTGATCCATTTCGGGATTGACATACACGGCGGCGCCGCTCCAAAGGCGCGCGCCGGCGTAGATCGTCACATCGATCGTTTCGCGTCCGCTGTTGCCCGGGTCCAGGCTGTTCGGGCCCTGGTAGGGCGATGTGAAGGCCGGGTGAAACTGGGTGACGTTGGTGAACTGCGCATAAAGGCTCCACCACTGCGGCGATGCAGAGTCGTCGGTCTGGCCGCCTGCCGCCGCTGCGCAGGCGCCCTGCATCGAGCACACGGCGATCAGCAGCAAGAGGATCGGAACGAGCATCGGCCGAACCTCGCGTTCAACGGATTGTCGGGACTTGCGCAGGATCCGGCCAGGCCAAGCGCCGCCGGCGCCGCGCCAGGGGCGCGGCGCTTCCAAGGAACTTCCAGGGGCGGTCGATCAGCGGCGTGGCACGCCGGCCAGCAGCGCGTAGGCGCCAGGGCAGCGCTGCAAGTCGGAGTGACCGTACGCGCGGTGGGTGGCCGTGCGTGCGTCCCTGCCGGGGCCGCGGACGAACCGGGACTTGATCGCCTGCGCGAAGCGGCCGGCGGCCAGGTTGCAGCGATTCTTCAAGGTCATTTTTCACCTCCGTCATTCAGCCGACCGCGTTCAGGCGGTCGGCCCGAGGGCATGAAACCAAGGAGGTGGTCAAGCCCGGATAAGCTTCCAGGCCTTGCCTTGCTTGACGCACCGTCCCGCCACTTCAGCGGAACGGCAGTCGGGGAAATGGACTCGAGCCGCGGATTCCGCTGGTTACTTCAAGGAGCGACTGGGCCCACAGTCCATGGGGTGTTCCCGGTAGTTGACACGATCGAAATGATGGACTCGCACCGCCGCCGTGTCAACGCGCAATGGGGGCGATTTGCGGCGGTGATGCGAAAATCGCGCGGCTTCGCTCCGTTTGAATGATCTGGATCACATCGCCCGAGAGGATGATCGACGTGCTTGCTCGTGCTGCCCTGAGCGCTCTGCTGATTTTGTGCGGTCCCTGCCTGGCCAAAGGCGAAGACATCACGCTGGCGGGACGGCACACGGTGTACTGGGCGCCGAAGGGGGACGACGCGGTCCGGCAGCCGCTGCTGCTCTTTTCGCACGGATACGGCGGCTGCGCCACGCAGTCCAGCTTCCTGATGCAGGCGCTGGCCGCAGACGGCTTCTGGGTGTTCGCGCCGGACCATGACGATGCCAGGTGCGCAGGCGCGCATGCCGACGACGGCGACTTTCCCCTGCGGCAGTTCTTCGAGCCCGAGACCTGGAACGATACGAACTACATAGACCGTCGCGACAACCTGGTCGACTTGCTGAACACGCTGAGGCAGGATCCGCGCTTCTCCGGCCGCATTGACTTTTCCCGCATCGGGCTGCTGGGTCATTCCCTCGGGGGCTACACCGTGCTCGGGCTGGCCGGCGCATGGCCGAGCTGGCGCATGCCGGGAGTCAAGGCGGTCCTCGCGCTGTCCCCCTACAGCCAACCGTTCAACATTCGACACACGATCGCCGATGTCCGGGTGCCCGTGATGTTTCAGGGCGGAACGCGCGATTTCGGAATCACTCCGGCCATCGGCAAGGGCGCCGGGAGCTACGAACAGGCCAACCCGCCGAAATATTTCGTCGAGTTCCGGGGCGCGGGACACTTGGCCTGGACTGACCTGAACCGGCGATACGCCGCGTCGATCGCCGCTTACAGCGTCGCCTTCTTCGAGCGCTACTTGAAAGGATCGAGGCAGAACGGCGATCTGGTCCGACCGCGCGATGACGTCTCCCGCCTCAGCTACGAATCGGAGCTCGGAGCGTCGGCCGCTGCCGGTCCGGCTCAAGACGTGGCCGGGAGTCGGGGCGATCCGACCCGTTGACCGACCCGGGAGCCGCCTCAGAAATAACGGGCAACGTTGAGCAGCACGCTGACCCCCTGGGGAAGGCTGCCGAAATCGGAGTGCTGGCCTCCCGAATTGACCAGCGCGAGCCCCCCCACCGTCCAGGCATCGGACAGGACGTAGTCCGCGGTCAGCTGGACCTGCCTCGAGCCGTCCTGCGCATCGAAGTTGCCGAAGCCGCTCAACTCGAGCTTGGGGATGAAGGCGTCGACCCAATCGGCGCGCAGGAAGATCGAGTGGCGGCTGACAGGCACCTGCTGATCGAGCGCGTACGCGCGGATGTACCAGAGCTCGCCGGCCATCGGCGACCCATTCGGCTGACCTTGGCCGGCCTGGAACCAGTTGTTCCAGTCGGTGCGCGAGAAGCCGGCCTGGTAGAAGTGGTATTCGAGATTGAAGGTGATCCGGGTCTGCGTCGCATAGGAAGCCCCGAGGGCGAGCTGGCTCTGAAAACCTTGTAGCGCGTTTTGCGGCAGCGGGCTCGGCGCGGCGGGCGGCAGGGTTCCGGTTTCGCGTCCGAAGCGCAGGGCATCGTCGATCAGGCTCGCGCTTCGTCCGCCGGACCACTCGGCGTAGGCGACCACGCGCTGACCGACGCTCTGCGCGACATTCATCCCCCATCGGGTTTGTTCGGTGTCGCGATAGAACAGCAACTCCGGACTGAAGCCGCCGCCGACGTCGGCGCTGCCCTTCAACACGAACCGATCCAGCGCGTTGGTCCGGTCGAACATCGGATTCAGGCTCGGCAGGTTGTCGTTCCTGTAGATCGGGCTCCTCGATGCGATGGCCGGCGCGAAGGCCGCCGTCAGCGAGGCGCCGGCCCAGAGGCGCTGCGCCCGCAACATCAGCGTTCCCAGGCGATCCTCTCGCAGAACCACAGGGTCGACCGACAGCGGCTCGACCACGGAGCGCGTCCTGAAAAAGTCGGTCGGGTTGAAGCCCAGGGCGACGCCGCTTTTCAGATTGATGCGGCCGGCATCGACGTACGTGCGCTCGAGGGGCTCCCAGCTCGCGTACGCCTCGCGCAGATCGTTGGTCGCGTTTTCATGGCTTGGGAAGCTCAAGTCCTGCCCGGCGCGCAGGTTGATGCGCCCGCTGTAGGTCAGGGTGACGGTGCCGGGCAGCCGCCAATCCTTGCGCACGTCCAGCAGCAGGCGCTCCTGCCAATCCGGTGGCTGCGGAGGCGGGTTCGGCACCAGGCCGCTTTGCTGCCAGGATTGGGTAAAGGCGTTTTCCAGGTAGATCTTTCCCGGGGCGGCGGTCGGAGCGGATCCCTCGGCGTTCGGAGCCGGCGCCGCAGCCTGTGCGGCCTTCGGGATCAGGTCCAGATCGCTGTTCTCGTCGGGTTTTTGCTGGGCGGCGGCGGCGCCTATCAACGCCGTGCCGAGCAGCGGCCACAGGCGGATCCGCGCCGTCATTTGATCTGGAGGTGGGGCAGGTAGTCGCGTTGAAACCAGGCCTCTGGGACTTCCTGAAACGCGAACTGGCCGAACGCGGCAGTGGTCGCCAGCGACGTGTCGACCGCATCGATGATGATTTCCTCGGTCGGGCGGATGGCACCGAGCCTTTCGGCGAAGTTGCGGAAGTACAGGATCTTCAGCAGCCGGCCGCTGTCCGAATAGAACTTGCCCTTGATCGGGTAAAACGACCCGACCTCGACCCAGTATTCGACCCTGCTGTAGACGGCCAGATCGTCAGCCGCCTTCAGATCCAGATGCCAGCACTGGCGCGGCTGCCGCCCTGCGTCGTCGATCTTTTCGGTTGCGACGATCGTTGCCGCGTAGTCGGCCGCGAGGTTGACGGTCAGGATGTCGCCGATGGCCGCCTGTCCGATCAGTCGCTGTTGCGGTGAAATGCGCACGCTGACCTTGGAGTCGGGGTCGAAAAACCAGAGCGAGTGCCCGTCGAGCAGAACCCGCTTGCCGGCGTCGCGCGGCGGCTCCATGTACTGCACCAGGTTGCGGTATTGCCGCGTCGCCGGATCCTCCTTGGAAAACACGACGAACGCATCGCGGTCCCGCTCCCGGCCCGCGACGTACTCGGTCAGCGTGATCGTGGTGCGAAACGGCTCGGCCGGGTTTCTCACCTTGTCGGTCGCGGCGACGATCTCCTGCGCCGTTTGCGCAAGGCCGGGGCCTGCAGACAGCAGGGCGAGCGCGAGGCAGGCGATCGAAATCGAGGGGCGCATCGCACGCTCACACATGACGCAACGCGTCGACCACCGGCAGGCGCGCCGCGCGCCTGGCGGGAAGATAAGCGGCGACGGTGGCCACCAGGGCCAGTCCGACCCAGGCGCCGACCACCAGCAGCGGGCGGCCGGCCACGTCCAGGCGCAACGGAACCTCGCTGGCGTTGCCCGGGGGAATCCAGGTCAGGCCGGCCCGGTTGATCAGCACGGCGATGACCAGCGCCAGGACCGCACCGGTCGTGGCGCCGATCGCGCCGATCATCGAACCCTCGATGATGAACTGCGAGCGGATGCCGCTGCGGCGCACGCCCATCGCGCGGACCGTTCCGATCTCGTTCGTGCGTTCCATCACGTTCATCGTCATCGTGTTGACCACCGCGAACAGCACGATCAGGCACATCACCAGCGCAATGAACAGGAAGATGGAGCTGAACATTTTGACGACCTGGACGTAGAACGGCGCCAGTTCGCCGAATTCGCGCACGTCGAGTTCGAGCTTGTGTTCGCCGAACAATGCGGCCAGGCGCGCCCGCGCGGCGGGCAGGTCCTCGCTGCGGTGCAGCTGCAATACGATGCCCGTGACCTTGTGCTCGCTGCGCCCGTAGACGAGCTGCTGCGCGAGCGCCAGGTGCATCGCGATGAAATTGTCGTCAAGCTCCTTGGCGCCCTGCGGCTCGCTGCCGCTGACCGTCAATCGGACCACGTTGGGCGCGCCGCCGGCCGTCGCGGCCAGCAGGTCGATCTGAGGCATGCGCCCGGACGTGCCGCCGCCGCCAAGATCGCGCAGCGCGAGGTCGGCGAGGTCCTGCTTGACGGCCGGCGCCGCGCTGCCGGTCGATGCGGGCACCGCCCGCAGCGTCGGGCAGCCGGGCAGCCCGAGCGGGGCGCACAGGCCGAGCACCCGCGCCAGCCCGACGCCGACCAGTCCGCGCGATTGATCGGAGTCGGACAGCCGTGCATCGGGCGCGTACACCTGGCCCGCGCCGAACTCGTCCCATTGCCGCATCCGGTCGCGGTCGGACGGGATCAGGCCGACGCCCATGAAGGTTTTGGATGCATCGACATCGCCGCTGAAATTGCCGGCGATGCCGACCAGCGATTGCGTGGGCGTGATCACGCGGATCATCGGGCCCACGATCGGATCGCGCGCGATCAGGTCCATCACGTCCCGGTATCGGTCGATGCCGAAGGCGGCCGGGTTGCCGGCGCCCACCAGGAAATATCCGTCGCGGAAAACGGTCAAGTGGCCGATCCGCTGCACGTTGCTCGTCTCCAGTCCGGAGAAGATGTACGAGGCGAAGCCGCCGAACAGCAGCATCGCCAGGGCGCCCGCAGCCACCGCCGATCCGGTCATCAGCGAGCGCCGCCGGTTGCGCAGCAGGTTGCGAAAGGCGATCCTCCACAGCCGCGTCATTGCTTGCCTCCACTCGGGTGATCGACCAGCTCGCCGTCGCGGATCGTGAAGGTCCGGTCTGCGTGCGACATCAGTTGCGGGTCGTGGGTCGCGAAGATGAACGTGGTGCGCGACTGCGCCTGGACCCGGTGCATCAGCTCGATGATCGAGGCGCCGGTCGCCGAATCCAGGTTGGCGGTGGGCTCGTCGGCCAGCACGATCTGCGGCCCCTTGACCAGCGCGCGGGCGACCGCGACGCGCTGCCGCTGTCCGCCCGACAGCTCATTGGGCCGCTGGCGGGCCTGTGCGGCAAGCCCGACCGCATCCAGCATCGCGCGCGTACGCTCCCTGCGCTCGGCGGCCGCGGCGCCCACCAGCAGCAGCGGGTATTCGACGTTCTCGTATGCGGAAAGGACCGGGACCAGGCTGAATGTCTGGAAAATGAAACCGATGTTGCGCGCCCGGAAATCCGAGAGCGCGTTGTCGTCGAGCTCCCCGATGTTCTGACCGCACACCTCGATCGAACCGCGCGTAGGCGAATCGATGCCGCCGATGACGTTCAGCAAGGTCGTCTTGCCGCTGCCGGAGGCGCCGATCACCACCGAGAAGCTGTGCGACGCGATCTGCAGGCTGATGCCCTTGAGCGCCGGCACGTCGATCTGCGCCGGATCGATAGGTCTTGGCGACGTCGCTCAGGCGCACCATGGGGGGCGGCGCGAGCTGGGAGGATTGTGGCGCCAGCGGTTCCATTTTCACGAAGGCCTCCATCGGTGCATCGGTCTGTGGTACCGTTTGGTACCGATGCGTCGAATCCTACGGTACCGATGAGTACCATGTCAAGGGCTCTCGAAAAACAGGCTGGATCCGCACAACAGGAGTGCCGGGAAGACGAACCGCAGAACCCGGTTCGAGGGCGCATCCTGTCGGCCGCTTTCGCGACCTTCAAGCAGCACGGATTCGCGCAGGCCAGCACGCTGGAAATCGCGACCCGCGCCCGGGTCTCCAAGCGTGAGCTGTACGCGCTGTTCGGAAGCAAGCAGCAGATGCTCGTCGCGTGCATCTCCGAGCGCGCCAGGCGGATGCGTCTGCCGGCCGATTGGCCGGCGTTGCGCGGCCGGCAGGATCTGGCCGCGGCGCTCACCGAATTCGGGGCGGTGCTGCTGCACGAGATCAGCGATCCGGACGTGATTGCCGTGTTCCGGCTCGCCATCGCCGAGGCCGATCGGTCTCCCGAGGTCGCGCAGGCGCTCGACTCGTACGGGCGCCAGGCGAGTTGCGCCGCGTTGCGCGACCTGCTGGAGCAGGCGCGGTCGGCGGGACTGCTGGACGAAGGCGATTCGAGCCGGCGCGTGGATCAGTTCATGGCGCTGCTGCTGGGCGACCTGGTGATGAGCCTGGCGCTGGGACTTGCCGCGCGGCCCGGTCTTGAGGAAATCCGGCAACAGTCGCGCGAGGCGACGGACGCCTTCCTGCGGCTTCATCCCGGGCCCGTCTCCCTCGGGCGGGAGGCGGGCCGGGCGTGATCGAACGGCTCAGGCCGATCGACTCAGAGCTGCTTGACCATCGTGTACTTCATGGTTGTGCCGCGCTGCTTGTCTTCGTCGACCACGGTCATCGTTTTTCCGTCGGCGGCCACCGTCATCAGGTAGACGTCGGTCACCTTGCCGTCGCGCATGTCGGTCTCCTCGATCGCGTTGCCCGAGATGCGCTTGAGCGAGACATAGGTCTTGCCGGGATCGTTGGCCGTCAGGTACTGCTTGCCGTCGAATTTGGCGTCGTAGCTCTGACCGTTCCAGTTCATTTGCAGGCCGTCGGTCGTCATCTTGTACGAGACCGTGGTGGCCACGTCCGACATCTCCGGCATTTTCTCGATCTTCCAGGAACCGGAGATTGCGTGCGATCCGGCCGCACCGGCGGCCACGCGCTTCGAGACCTGGGTTCCGGTCGCGACCTGCGTCCCCGTCATGTCCTTGAATGTCTCGGTCAGTGTCGCGTCACCGCCAGAGACAGTCATCGACACGAAGAAGCTCGGTTTTCCGCCCAATTTGTTCGAGATCTCGACCGAATGGGCATCTACCACCTTGACGGCGACGGTGTCGTAATAACTGTGCCCGCTGACCTTCTGATCGGTGCCATCGGCCTTGACCGAATATGCCGGCGCGCACGAGGAGCACGTGTAGGTGCCATCCTTGAGTGCAAAGTTTTCCGGCTTGCCCGATACCTGAATCGAGTCCGTCTTCGTCTTCCATGTACCATCGAACGGGCCGGCGGCCATTGCAATGGCCGGTACCAGAGCTGCAACAGCAAGATAGATCTTCATGCTTCCCCCTCTATTGGAATAAACACGCCAGCCATGTCAGCGCAAGCG
>CAVTZO010000074.1:0-10027 GCA_963739145.1 uncultured beta proteobacterium | reverse complement strand
CGATCCGGTCCACGTCGGGCTTCTGCATCAGCTGCAGGAACTGGCGCGCATAGGCCGACAGCGACTCGACATAGCGCCGCTGCCCCTCCGCGTACAGCGTGTCGAACGCGAGCGAGCTCTTGCCCGAGCCGGAAAGCCCGGTGATCACGACCAGCCGATTGCGCGGCAGGTCCAGATCGATGTTTTTCAGGTTGTGGGTGCGCGCGCCGCGCACCTGGATGCGGTCCATCAGTGGTAAGTCGGGCCGACGCAGGGCAAATCAACCACTATATCCGCATCGAGCGGGCTTCGCCCGGGTGCGGTGTGCCGTCCTGCGCAGGCCGGCGGCGTCAATCCCCGGGCGGTCCGGCGTCGCGGTCGCGCTGCGGCAGCGACGTCCGATCGGCCCCGATCGCGCGTTCAGGCCGGCGCGCTCCGCGCGCCAGCTCCACGCCCAGCTGCTTGAGCTTTCGATACAGATGCGTGCGCTCCAGCCCGGCTCGATCGGCAACACGGGTCATGCTGAAGTTTTCGCGGGCCAGGTGGTATTCGAAGTAAACGCGCTCGAACTGATCGCGCGCCTCCCGCAACGGCTGATCCAGGCTCACCGAGACGCCGGCGGCCGTGGCCGATCCGAATGCGACCAGCGGCTTCGCATCGGGCGTCTCCCGCGCATCCTGCGGCGCAACGGGTGCCACCGAGTCCTGCACGGTCTGCAGATTGCGAGCGTGACGCCCGCGCTCCAGGCCGCTCTTGATCGACGACAGCAGCCGGCTCATCGCGATCGGTTTTTCGAGAAAATCGAGCGCGCCGAAGCGCGCCGCCTCGCTGGCGGTATCGATCGTCGCGTGGCCCGACATCATGATCACCGGCATCGTCAGTTGCCCGTTGGACGCCCACTCCTTCAGCAGGGTGACCCCATCGGTATCGGGCATCCAGATGTCGAGCAGTACCAGGTCGGGCGCCTCGGCCTGGCGCATCGCGCGGGCGGTCGCGGCGCTGTCCGCGGTCAGCACCACGTGTCCCTCGTCGGACAGGATTTCCGACAGCAGTTCCCGGATTCCGATTTCGTCGTCGACGACGAGAATATTGGCCATGGTGATTGCGTCGATCCGTCGGTCGCGGCCTAGGCCGCCGTCCCGGCTTCCGCCATGCGCCTGAACACGACCGTCACGGTCGCGCCGGCGCCTCCGCGGCGATTGATCAGCTCGATACTGGCATCATGTTCGTCGACGATTTTCTTCACCATGGCAAGTCCAAGCCCCGTTCCACGCGGCTTGGTGGTCACGTAAGGCTCGAACGCGCGCCTAAGTATATTCGCCGGGAATCCTGGGCCGTTGTCCTCGACGGAAAGGCGCACGGCCCGCGATGCCGATTCGGCGCCGCCGGCGGCGCCGTCCACGGCAACCGCCTCGGTTCGTATCAGGATGCGGCCGCCGTCGGTGCGCGCGCCAGCGGCCGCCTGCGCCCCCGCGATCGACTCCTGGGCGTTGGCCACGAGATTGTGCACCAGCTGGCGCAGGTGCGAAGCGTCGCCCTCGATCATCGGCAACAGGCGCGACAGCTGCAGCTCGATCCGGGCCGGTCCCGCGCGCGCGGCATCCGCGAGCGCGGCCTGATTCGGGCGCGCCTCGGCCCCGTACAGCGACCCGATTTCCTCGATCAGCGCATTCAGGTCAAGGGTTGCCATGCGCGGCGGAGGCAGGCGGGCGTACTCGCGGAATTCGTCGACCATGCGCTTCATCGCCGCCACCTGATTGACGATGGTCGTGGCGCCGCGTACCAGCACCTCGGCCTGGGCAGGAGTCAGCTCGCCGGCCAGCTTCATCTGAAGCCGTTCCGCGGCAAGCTGGATCGGCGTCAGCGGGTTCTTGATTTCGTGCGCCAGCCGGCGCGCCACCTCGCCCCAGGCCACCGCGCGCTGCGCCGAAATCACCTGCGTGATGTCGTCGAACACGATCACCGAGCCGGACCCCGCATCCAGCGGCAGGTGCGAGCCGCGCGCCAGCAGCGAGAGCGGTTCCGATCCGGGCAAAGCTCCGACCCGCTCCAGTTTCATCTGGCGCTGCCAGGAATCCTTCGGGGTGGCGGCCAGCGAATGGTCGCGAAACGCGCTCGACACCTGCTCGGCAAGCTGCGGATGCACGTCGGCCAGGCGGCCGCCGACGTGTACATCCAGCGGCAAGCCCAGGATGCGCCCGGCTCCGAGGTTGGCGGTCACGATGTGCGAATCGGAGTCGAGCACGATGACCCCGGCCGAAAGGTTGGACAGCACCCGCTCCAGGAAGCCGCGTGCCGTCTCCAGCTCGCGGGAACGGGCTTCGACCGTCTCGCGCGCGTCCGACAGCTGGCGCGTCATCTCGTTGAACGACCGCGTCAGCACGTTCAGCTCGTCGTTGCCGTGAAACTCGCGCACGGGTCGATAGTCTCCCTCGGCCACCGCCCGCGTGCCGGCCGCCAGCTCGATCAGCGGCGCGGTCATCGAGCCGGCCAGCATCACGCCCGAGGCGATCGCGGCGAAGATCGCCAGCAGCAGCGTCAGGGTCAGCGTCAGCCGATACATCTTCTGCAGGCCGACGCGCGAAAGCGACAGCTGCTGATACTGGCCGTAACCGGCGCGCAGTGCCTGTGCGTTGGCCGCCACGTCGGGCGCAACCGCCTGGGTCAGCTGCAGAAAGCTGGGTTCCTGGAACCGCACCGCCGGCGCCACGGACTCGCGCAGCCCCGCGATGGGCGAGGACAACGACGGCCGGGCGGGGCGCAACGCAGGCGGCGACGGCGAGGGCACCGGAACGATCACGCGCGTGCGCAGACCCCCGCTCGGCTCGGTGGACAGCTCATCGCCCTCGATCACGGCCAGGCCGCGCGCGGCCTGCGCCCGCCGCAGGGTGCTGGCGTTGGGCAGATCCGGCATCAGGCGCCCGGCGCGGCCGTTGCTCGATCCGATCAGCGCGCCGCCGGCCGTCACCCACAGCGCCTCGTCGGCGCCGGTGCGCTCGCGCAACTGGTCGAGCCTGCGGATCTGCTCCGACGGCGGCGTGTCGGCCAGCTCGGCCGCCATGGCCCGGGCGCGGTTCTTCAGCTCGTCGCGCTGGGCCTCCAGCACCGAACGGCCAAGCTCCAGCCCGGAACTGAGCGCGCCTTCGACCTCGACGTTGAACCACGACTCGATCGAGCGCGATATGAAAAGCGAAGACACCAGGTACACCAGCACACCCGGCGCCACGCCGATCAGCGCGAACGCGAGCGCGAAGCGCGTCATCAGGCGCGCGCCGAAGCGCCCGCGGCGGATCCGGTGCGCCAGGCGCACCGACAGCGCGACCACGACCACGAACAGCACCAGGGCGATCACGCCGTTCAGCCCGAGCAGCAACGGGTAGTTGCGCTCGAACGCGGGGCTGTTGCCGCTGGCCAGAGCCAGCACCAGCAGCAGCACCCCTGCCAGCGCAAGGGCGCCGATCAGGCCGTAGCGGACGATGCGGGGCACGGCGGTGCGAAACGGCTAGGACGCGTCGCCGATTCTCACGGGCTGCCAATCCGACGTCAGCGCCCAGTCGCGATTGGTGAGCGAATCGACCTGGAAGGGTTTGGGCAACATCGTTGTGTCCAGTCTGAGTCGAACGCGCGCCACCAGGTGCTCGGGGGACTCGGCCGCGCTGCGGTCCGCCACCCTCCATCCGCGCACATTGCGCACCGTCGCCAGGGCCTCGGCCAGCGAATCGAACGGCTGGGCCAGCATGCCGCGCGACAGGCGAAATTGGCGAGTCAGGGGACTGTAGCTCAGCCGATATGAGAGCGTGGCCAGGACAAGTCTCCGGGCGAACCAGTACCAGCGCGTCCGAACCAGTTCGCAGTCGATCGCGAAGTACACCGGCACGCCATGCCTGATCGCATCCTCGACCGCGGACGATAGATCGAAGTCGAACTGCGCATTCAAATACAGTCCGGGGTCGGGATTATCGCGCACCTCGAGCACGGCCGACATGACCGAAACGGATGCCTGTGCCCACGCGCGCCGCGGCAGCAGCGGCACGAGGGCCGCCGCCAGCAGGCCGCGCAGCCAGGCCCTGCGGGCCGACCCGCCGGCGCGTGAAGGCCGGTCCGTTTCGTTCAGCAAGGCCTAAGCCTTCTCGAACAGCGCAAAGAAGAAGCCGTCATGCTCGGACGGCAGCCCGAGAGGCGGACCCGGCTCGACCAAACCGGCGCAGGAAGGCAGCAACTGCAGCGAGCCGTGTTGTGTGCCCGGCAGCGGAGTCAATCGAGCGTCCGGGTGGCGTTCCAGAAACGAGTCCGCCTGTTGGTCCGCCTCCTCCAGAAAGACCGAACAGACCACGTAAAGCAATCTACCAGCCGGTGCCAGCAGCGGCCACAAAGCGTCGAGCAAACCGCTCTGAATCGTTGCTAATTGCGCAACATCGGCCTGGCGGCGCAACCATGGGATGTCCGGATGGCGTCGCACGATTCCGGAACCGGTGCACGGCGCGTCGAGCAGAATGCGTTGATAGGGCTGCCCGTCCCAGAAGGAAGACGCGTCACACGCATCGGCCCGCAGGACGCGTATGCGCGGGCCGGTCAACCCGAGCCGGGTCAGGTTGTCGCTGATCAGCCCGGCGCGTCCGGCATCGAGCTCGACCGCGTCGATGCTCGCATCGGTGAGCTCCGCCAGGTGACCGGTCTTTCCTCCCGGCGCGGCGCAGGCGTCGAGCACCCGCATCGAATCCGCGGCTTGCAGCCAGGGCGCCGCCAGCTGCGCACCGGCGTCCTGCACCGACACCCATCCATCCGCGAAGCCCGGTATCCGCTCGACGGGGCACGGTCGCTGCAGCCTCACCGCGAACGCACCGACCCGGGTGGCAGCCATCGATTGCGCCTGCAGCCGCACGAGGTAATCGTCGACGCTGCAGCGGCGCTGGTTGACTCTCAATACCAGCGCGGAGCGCCGGGCGCTGCAGGCCAGCGCGCTTTCCCATCGGTCCGGGTGATCGTGCCGGATGCGCTGCAGCCACCAGCGCGGCACGTTCAGCCGCGTCGCGTCGTCCAGCATAAGCTGGGGCACCAGGACGGAACGCCGTCGCAGAAAAGAGCGCAGCACCGCATTGACGAAACCAGCCGCGTTGCGCAATCCACGGTCGGCCCGCGCGGCTGTCACCGCCTGGTCGACCAGCACGTGATCGCGATAGGCGGCTTCCAGCAGCTGCGACAGCGCGACGGCCAGCAGTCCGACCACCTGCGGCGCGGGAGCGCGCGCGATCAAGCGCGCGAGCAGCGCCTCGATCAGCGCGCGATGCCTGAGCGCATCGTGACAGACGTCGCGCACCGCGGCCGACAGTGGGGCCGACAGCGGGGCCGGGCCGGCCGCGCGCGCCAGCGACTGCTGCAGCGCCCGATCCAGCGCCTGGCCGCCGCATACGCGAACCCATACCGGCGCGGCCGCGCGCAGCACGTCAGCCAGTGGCGCGCCGGTCGCCATCGACGGACTCAACGCGGATCGCCGGCCGGTCCGGGCGCCTGCCAGCGCGCGCCGGCAGGCACCGGCGTTCCGGCCAGGAACTCGCGCGCGTGCAAGCGCCGCCCGCCCGCCTTCTGCAATTCGTGGATCACCAGCGCGCCATCACCGCAGGCGACGACGATGCCGTCCGCGTCAGCCGACGTCACCGTGCCCGGCGCAGCGTCCGGCCGATCGGGGCGCCAGCCGGCCGACCAGATCTTCATCAGCCGGTCGGCCAGGCGCCCGCTCGCGCCAGGCTCCGGGTCGAACGCGCGGATCCGGCGCGCCAGCAGCGCGGCCGCCTCGGACCAGTCGAGCCAGGCCTCGCTGCGGGCGATCTTGTGCGCATAGCGCACGCCCACGGCCGGCTGCGGGGTCGCCTGCCACTGGCCACGCGCCGCCTGGTCCAGCCAGGACACGATCAGGCGCGCTCCGAGCTGTGCCAACCGCTCCGTCAAGGACCCGGTGGTATCGGTCGGGTTCATCGGTAGCGCCTGCGAGTCGAGGATCGGTCCGGTATCCAGGCCCGCTTCCATTTGCATCAGGGTGATTCCCGTGATTTCGTCGCCGGCCTCGATCGCCCGGGCCACCGGGGCGGCTCCGCGCCATCGCGGCAGAAGCGAGGCGTGGATGTTGATTGCTCGCAGCGGCGGGCCAACGCCCGCCACTGCGAGCGGCAAGTCGAGCACGGCTTGCGGCAGGATCAGACCGTAGGCGGCCACCACCAGCAGATCGGGTTGCGCCTGCTGCAGCCGGTCCATGGCCTCTTGCGCGTCAGGTGCGCCGGTGTCGTCGCGCAGCGATCGGGGCGACTGAATCGGAAGACCCCGGGCCAGCGCCAGCTCTGCGACCGCGCTGGCCCGCGTCTTCAGCCCACGGCCGGCCGGGCGCTCAGGCTGGGTCAGGACCAGCGCAACCGTGTGGCCGGCGTCGAGAATCGCGCCCAGCGCGACCGCCGCGAAGCGGGGAGTGCCGGCAAAAGCGATCCGCATTCAGGCGCGCCGCGCGTGGCGCTTGCGCATCCGGCTGCGAATCCGACTCTGCTTCAGCGCCGACAGGTATTCGACGAACACCCGGCCCTCCAGATGATCGATCTCATGCTGCACGCACACCGCCAGCGTGCCCTCGCAGTCGAGCTGGTACGACTGGCCCGTCACGTCCACCGCGCGCACCTGCACGCGCGCCGGTCTGCGCACCATGTCGTACACGCCAGGAACCGAAAGGCAGCCTTCCTCGCACAGGGCGGTTTCCCCGGACGCCCATACGATTCCCGGATTGATGAACACGTGCAGCGCGTCCTTGTTCTCGGACACGTCGATCACGATGATCCGCTCGTGTACATCGACCTGGGTCGCCGCCAGCCCCACGCCCGGCGCCGAGTACATCGTTTCGGCCATGTCGGCGACCAGTTTTCGCAACCGTTCGTCGAACACGGTCACCGGCTGCGCCACACGCCGCAGCCGGGGGTCAGGGTATTCGAGTATTTCAAGCTGGCTCAAAGCGGGTCTCCATCCCGGAATATCGTGGTGAGTGCCGTCTTTTTCATCGTTTCACGGGTGCGCATCGCGCGATACTGGTGCCGGATCACGCGCGGCCGGTAGGGAGCCATCCGGCCGGATCCATTGCGATATCAAGGGTTTGGACGGACAATTTTAAGCGGTAGTGGACCTGCGGACGGCGCTTCTCCCTTAAAGTGGGGCTGCGCCGAGGCGGCGGGCGACCGTAACCAGCAAGGTGGGGCCTTCAGCATGATGAATTTCAGATCTTTCGCGCCCACGACCGGCCGCCCGATTGATGGGCCGGCGTGCAACAGGCCGACGCTTTTTGCGTTGCTGGTGGTCGCCCTGGCGGCGCCGGCGTGGGGGCAGCAAACGGGCCCCCGCTTTCCGGTCACCGAAGAGCAGCGCCAGACCGCCGAAAAGATCGCCCAGGCCGGGGTGCCGCTGTCGGAACTGGCACCCGGGGCGCCGGAGCGGTACACGATCAAGCGGGGCGACACGCTGTGGGGCATTTCCACCCTGTTCCTGAAGTCGCCCTGGCGCTGGCCGGAGCTGTGGGGCATGAACCGGCAGCAGATTTCGAACCCGCACCTGATCTATCCGGGGCAGGCGCTGGTTCTGGTGAGGACCGCCGAAGGCCGGGCTGTGTTGAAGCTGGTCGGCAGCGCCGATGCGAACCCGGCTCCAGCCCCGGCTGCGGCGCCGGCGGTCCCGGCTGCGCCGCCGCTTCCGATGGCAAAGCTGGAACCGCGCGTGCGCGACCTGGGCGACGTCGGATCCGAGCCGATCCCCAGCATTCCGAACCGCCTGATCGAGCCCTTCCTGTCGCAACCGAGGATCGTGGCGGCGGACGAGCTGGCCAAGTATCCGCGCATCGTCGCAACGCCCGAGGACCGTTTGTACCTGGGCCGCGGGGACGTCGCCTACGCGCGCGGAATCGTTGACCCGAGCCAGACCGACTTTCACGTCTTCCGGCCTGCGCGCCCCTTGTACGATCCGGACGATTACGAGCGCAAGAATCCATTCGCCTACGAGGCGTATTTTCTCGGCAGCGTGCGCGTGGTCAAGCGCGGCGAGGTCGCGACGCTCAAGATCCTGGACAGTCGCCAGGAAATCGGCGTGCAGGACCGCCTGATTCCGATTCAACACGAGCCGCTGATCACGTACGTGCCGCACGCGCCGCAGCGTCCGGTCGAGGGCCGCCTGGTGTCCGTGTATGGAGGCATCGGCGACGTCGGCAACAACAGCATCGTGACCTTGAACCGGGGTGCGCGCGACGGGCTGGAAATCGGTACCGTGCTGCAGGTGGACAGCGCCGGAGCGACCGTGCGCGACGTGACGGTACCGGGCAATCAATTCGTCAAGCTGCCGAACGAGCGCATCGGTCATATGTTCGTATTTCGCGTGTTCGACCGGATCGCCTACGCGCTGGTGTTGACGGCCAACGGGCCGATCAAGGTCGGGGACCGCTTCGGCCAGCCCGAAGAGCTGGCATCGGAGAACGTGCCGTCGGACGATGGGGCATCGCCCGCCCATCAGGTGGCCGTCCTTCACTGAGAAGGGGTCCGGGGCGGCGCCATCTTCCGGCGCTATGGACGACCGCGAGCGGCGCGCCTGGCTGCGCCTTTCGCTGACCGAAGGCGTGGGCGCGCACACCGCGCACGAGCTGCTGTCGGCCTTCGGTCTGCCCGGAACGATCTTCGAGGCGGGGCACGCCGCCGTGGCGCGCGTGGTTGGCGCGCCGCTTGCAAGCGCGCTGCTGGCTGCCGAGCCCACCGATGCCATCGACCGCACGCTCGCCTGGCTGCGCACCGCAGGCCGCTCGTTGCTCACGCTGGCCGACCCCGATTACCCGCCCCTGCTGCTGCAGCTCGCCGATCCGCCGCCCTTGCTGTACCTGCGGGGGCGGCGCGACCTGCTGCAACGGCCCGCGCTCGCAATCGTCGGCAGCCGCAGCGCCACCCGCCAGGGGGAAGCCAACGCCGAGGCTTTCGCCGCACACCTTGGCGGCTTCGGGCTGACGATCGTCAGCGGCCTGGCGCGCGGAATTGACGCCGCGGCACACCGGGGCGCGCTCGAGCACGAGGCCGGGACGATCGCGGTGCTCGGCAGCGGCGCGGACATCATCTATCCGGCCACTAACCGGGCGCTGGCCGATCGCATTGCACAGCAGGGCTTGCTGCTGTCCGAGTATCCGCTGGGCACGGCGGCACTGCCGCCGAACTTTCCGCGTCGCAGCCGGTTGATCGCCGCCCTGAGTCGCGGCGTTCTGGTGGTCGAGGCCGCGCTGCACTCGGGCTCGCTGATCACGGCGCGGCTGGCCGCCGAGCTCGGGCGCGAGGTGATGGCCATTCCCGGCTCGATTCATTCGCCGGTCACGCGCGGCTGCCACCGCCTGATCCGCGACGGCGCACGCCTGGTCGAGTCGGCGCAGGACGTGCTCGAGGAGTTGCGCATGGTCCAGGCTCATGCGGCGAACGGCGCGCCGCACCGGGCGAGCACCGACGAGGACGCGCTGCTGCAGGCCATCGGGCACGACCCGATCGATCTGGATACGCTGGCGCAACGCACCGGGCTCGCACCGGGACTGCTGTCGGGCCGACTGCTCGAGCTGGAGTTGACACAAGATATTGAGCGGCTGCCCGGCAACTGCTACCAGCGGTTGAGGCGTGGCTGAGTTTCCTGTTGCCTCGGCGCCGCGGGCTGCGGTACAGTGACGACGACCATGTTCGATGTGCTGGTCTTCCTGTACGAGAACTACAGCGCGCTGTCCGCCTGTCCGGACGTCGATGCGCTTACGCGGCGCCTTGCCGACGCCGGCTTCGATGAAGACGAGATCACGGAAGCCATGGTCTGGCTGCACGGCCTGGCGAGCGTGACGCTGTCGTCGCGCACGCCGCAGCCTGCGGACCACGACGCGTTCCGCGTCTACACGGCCCAGGAGTACGCGGCGCTCGGCCCGGCCGCCATCGGGTTCATCGCTTCACTGGACCGCGACCGGCAGCTCGACCCGGCGCAGCGCGAGATCGTGATCGAGCGGGCGGCCGCTCTTGCCGGAAAG
>CAVTZO010000073.1:0-7496 GCA_963739145.1 uncultured beta proteobacterium | reverse complement strand
CCGAAGTCTCCATCACGACGATCGGGGTCGAGGAGTTGATTAACACTTTCAGGCGATCGAGGCCGTCGCTCATATAGGGCTGCGCTCCGCGGTTGGGTTGAACTGGGTAGTGCCTCAGTCAGGTTGACAAGGAAACGAGCCGAAGGCGCGATTGTTGCGTCGCAAAGAACGCGCCGCTTCGAGCGGCTCGCCCAGATTCCGCGCTGCGCCAAAAACGCTTGCTCGGAATGACAATCAGGCTGAGATAACTGCCCTGAAGCTACATCTGTTTGACCGGTCGAGAGTTGCTGCCCTATAATAAGTAATTCGGACCCGCGGCGCTCGAGGCCGAGACCCTGCCGCCACGCGTGGACGTGCGCGTGACGGTGCTGCTGATCGACGACGAGCGGGCGATCCGCGAAGCCACGCGCGAGCTGTTGCGTCCGCTTCTGGTCGACGTGCTGGTGGCGGCGACCATCGACGAAGCGGTCGAGCAGGCGCGACAGGCGACGGCTCCGATCGACATGATCCTGTCGGACTGGCGGCTGCGCGGCGCCGAAACCGGCATCGAAGCGGTGCGCGCGGTACGCAAGATCTGCGGCGCGTCGACCCCGGCGGTACTGGTGACCGGCGACACCTCGGTCGACGTGCTGACGCTCGCGCACCAGAATGGGCTGGTGATCCTGCACAAGCCGCTTCAGCCGCGCGAATTGCTAAGGTTGATCGGGCGTCTGGAGAGGTGACAAGCGAGGATGAAGATCCCCCGGCTTCATGGTATGACTTTGGTCACTAGCTGGGCCACCCCGGGACGCGGTCTACTCGATGCGACGGGGGCTTTTTGCCCTGGCGACGGTGCCGGCAGTGTCCGGGGCAGGTACAACAACCCGCGCAGACGGTGATATGACGCTGGTATTGCGAGGACTTGCGCTCAACGAAGATCCGTTGAGCAATCCGCTGGTAGGCCGTTTCGACGATCGTGGCGGCGAGATCGGCCGATCGGACAACGCCACGTTCACGCTGCCGGACCCGGAGCGGCTGATCTCCAGGGTCCACGCGCGCATTTCGCATTCCGAAGGTACCTACTGGATCGAAAACGTCAGCGCGGCGGGGTCGATCGTGCACAACGGCCGCCCGCTCAGTTCCGGCATGCGGGTGAGCTTAAGCGGCGGCGACGAGCTGCGCATCGGAGGCTATCGGCTGGCTGTCGCCTTCGAGCACGACGAGACGAGCGCGACGATTTTGCGCGGCCGCACGACCGGCCAGGCCCCGGCGCGCGTGGGACCGATCGCGCCGCCGCCACGGCCCGCGGTCGCACCGATCGCCGTCGCACCCGCCCCGGCGCGCGCGGCGGCACCGGTACAACGCGCCTCGGACTTGGTGCCTGCGCCCGCGTCGGCGCCGGCGCAACGCCCCGTGGCCAGTTCCCCGGCGCCGGCAGGCGCGGCTTCGCCCGCGCCCCGCGGCGCCAAGGCGGCGCCGCGCGCACGCTCGGCCGAAGCGGGTGCAGGCGCGGGTGCCGGCACCGAGGCGCTCTGGATGGGATTCGAGGAAGGCGTCGGCCTGGATCTGCCGCTGCCCAATGGCCCTTCGCCGGAGCTGTTCAGCGCAATCGGGGTGATGCTGCGGATCGCCGTCAACGGGATCCACCGCCTGGTTTCGATGCGCACAGTGGCCAAGACCGAAATGCACGCCGACCTGACGATGATCCAGGTGCGCGGCAACAATCCCCTGAAGTTTTCCCCGGAGCCGGCCGTCGCGCTGAAGATGCTGTTGCAGCCGCCGTTGCAGGGCTTCCTGTCCGGACCGTCCGCATTGCGCGACGCGGTCATCGACCTGCAATCGCACCAGGTGGGCGTGATGGCGGGCATGCGCGCCGCGCTCACTGCCGTGCTCGAGCGGTTCGATCCGACCCAGCTGGAGAGCCGATTGAGCTCGCGCTCGGTCATCGAGACCCTGATTCCGTCGAAACGGCGTGCCAGGCTCTGGGAAGCCTACCTGGAGCACTACCGCTCCCTGAGCGAGGAAGCCCAGGAGGATTTCAGCCGTTTCTTTGGAGAGGCCTTCCGGGAAGCCTACAGCGCCCAGGTTCAGAGCCTGGAGGCGGCCGACGATCCCGGTGCGTCGGTCGCTTCATATCCGGCCGCCCCCAAGGCGTAATGATGGTGGCCGTCCAGATCTCGCAGCGATCGTTCACCGGCGCGCGCGACCACAACGAGGACTGCGTCGGAGTCGAACGCGTCGCCAACCACTGGTGCATGGTTCTGTCCGACGGAGCGGGAGGTCACCGCGACGGCGCGCTTGCCTCCAGGCTCGTGGTGGATCGGATACTTTCCGGCTTTCGCAGCCGGCCGCCGGTCGATGGTGCGGACCTGGGCGAGCTGGTGCTCGACGCACACGACGGCGTGATTGCCGCGCAAAGGTCTCGCGGCGCAACCAGCGGGGCCGGCGCCATGCACGCGACCGTGGTTGTCCTGCTGATCGACACGCAGAGCGGGCGTGCGCTGTGGAGCCATGTGGGCGACTCCCGGCTGTACCTGCTGCGCGAGGGGCAAGCCTCCGCGCTGACCCGCGACGACAGCGTGCTGCAATGGATGGTCGAGGCCGGCTTCTGGCAGGCCGACCAGCTGCACGCCCATCCGCAGCGCAACCAGCTGATGGCCGCGCTCGGGGCCGATGAGGCGGTGCAGCCCCACGTAAGCGAGGAGCCGTTCGAGTTGCGCGACGGCGATGCGTTCCTGCTGTGCAGCGACGGCTGGTGGGGCAGCGTCCCCGAACCCGAATTCGAGAGCCTGCGCTCGGCGGCTGCGACGCCCGATCGCTGGCTCGACGCGATGGCCGACCGCGCGACGGCACGGGGCGACCCGCGTCAGGACAATTTCTCGGCGATCGGCTGCTGGGTCGGAACGGGGGCTTCATGAGGGCGCGCCTGACTCGTGCATCGCGCCCGGCGCCGCAGTCGCCTCTCACGCCATCGAACGGGCACTGAATCAGCGGACCTCGCAGCCGATCCCATCCAATGCCGATCACTCCACGCCCCAGCACCGTCGATCCGGACACGGATCCGTTCGCGACCTCTCTCGAAGTTCGGCGCGCCCCGCCGGCCAAGGCCCCCGCCTCTTTGGAAGCGGGCGCGGCCTCCGGTCCCAATCCGCTGGTCTCGGAGGCCGATGCGCTGCTGGCGCTGGTTCCGCAGCTGCGCTCGACCCCGCACATCGCGGATGTGGCGCGCCTGCGCGCCGAGATCGTCGCCTTGCTGCAGCGCTTCGACGAGCGAACGCGCGTGCGCGGGGTCACCGCTTTCCAATCCCAGAAAGCGCACTTCGTGCTGTGCGCCCTGATCGACGAGGTGGTCGAGGCCATGCCCTGGGGCGCGGCGGGCCAGTGGCAACGGCTCAATCCGTTGAAAGCCTCGGTCGGCACGCGACCCGGCGAAGGTGCGCTGCGGCAACTCGCGCAGATGGCGGAGGACGCTGGCGCCAACCGCGACTTGCGCGAGCTGGTCTTCGTGGCCCTGGCACTGGGGTTCGATGCCCGGGGGCGCGGCGTGGGGACGTCGGGCGCCGAGGCCGACCAGATCCGGGCGCGCGTGGCTGGCCTGCTCAGTCGGGAGCCGAGCGCCGACGAGCGGGCGCTGTCGGTGCACTGGAAGCCCGCCGTCGGACGCGGCAACGCGCTGGCGAGCTGGCTGCCGCTCTGGGTCGGCTCCTTCATCATCGCCGGGCTGCTGGCGGTTCTGTACTTTGCGCTCGCGCTCGCGCTGGGCTCGCAGTCGGATCGGGTTTTCGCGCAGATCGCTGCCCTGCGCTTCCCGACCCTGCCCGCCGCGCACGGCGCGTCCGCGGCGGCCGAGCCGCGCCTGGCACCGTTGCTCGCCGCAAGCGGCGTTCAGGGTCTGCAGGCGCGCGATGAGGTCGACCGCAGCGTCGTCACGCTGCGCGACGACGCGTTGTTCGAGCCGGCGACCGCGAACCTGTTGAGTACGGCCGAACCGTTCCTGCGGCCGGTGGCGGCGGCGCTGCAGCAGGCCTCCGGCCAGATCCAGGTGATCGGGCACACCGACAGCCAATTCGAGCGCTCCGCGCGGTTTCCCTCCAACTGGGAACTGTCCGTGGAGCGGGCGCGCGCGGTACGTGATGCATTGCGCGCCCTGGGCATTTCCGAAGCACGCCTGCACTACGACGGCCGCGCCGACACCGAGCCGCTGGCTGCGGCGGGTGCCGGTCAAGCTGCCGCGCACAACGGGCGCGTCGAAATCGTCTTGCTGGCGGGACGATGAGAATCGGCCCCTGGTCGCTTGCCGCGCTGGGCCTGATCGCCTTCGGCCTGCTGGTATGGTTTGGCGGACCGCTGGTGTCGATCGGCGGCTCGGCTCCGCTGGCCGCCCCGAGCACGCGCATCGCGCTGATTGCGCTGTTCGTGCTGCAATACCTGCTGCAGAAGGGCTGGGCAGGCTGGCGCGCCAAGCGGCGCAACGCGTACGTCGTAGGCCAGCTCGCCTCGCCCCCCGCCGGCGCCGAATCGGCCGAGCTGGCGCAACTGCGCAAGCGATTCGCGGCGGCCGTGGCCACACTCAAGAACACGCGATTCGGGACACGCGGTGGAACCTGGTCCTCGCTTTCGTGGAAATTCGGCCGCCAGTATCTGTACCAGCTGCCCTGGTACGTGATCATCGGAGCCCCGGGTGCCGGCAAGACCACTGCCTTGCTCAACGCGGGCCTGCAATTTCCGCTGGCCGGCGAATTCGGGCGCGGCGCGATCAAGGGCGTGGGCGGCACCCGCAACTGCGACTGGTGGTTCACCGACCGCGCCGTGCTGCTCGACACCGCGGGGCGCTACACCACGCACGAGGCCGACCGCCTCGCCGATCGCCGCGCATGGGAGGGTTTCCTGGTCCTGCTGGCCCGGGCGCGTCCGCGCCAGCCGCTCAACGGGGTGCTCGTGGCCGTGTCGGTCAACGACCTGCTCGCCTTCGACAAGGTGCAACGGGCCCAGCACGCAGCCACCTTGCGCGCGCGGCTGGACGAGCTGCGTGCGGCAGTCGGCATCCGGATTCCGATATACCTGCTGCTGACGAAGTGCGACCTGCTGCCCGGCTTCCTGGACTCGTTCCTCGCGTTCGACAAGCGGGAACGCGACCAGGTCTGGGGCACGACGTTCGATTTCGCCGACTCCGATGCAGGCCGCGCGGTCGACCAGTTTCCGGCTGCTTTCGAGCAGCTGGTCGAGCGGCTGCACGACGGCCTGGTCGAACGCATGCAGGGCGAGCGGGACCCGCAGCGCCGCGCCCGGATCTTCTCGCTTCCACGCCAGTTCACGTGCCTGGGCGCGGCACTGAACGAACTGGTGCGCAACACGTTCGGCCCCGGGCCGTCGTCCGTGCGCCACGGCCCGGCGTGCCTGCGCGGCATCTACTTCACCAGCGGCACCCAGGAAGGCACGCCGATCGACCGCACCCTGTCGGCGCTTGGACGGGAACTCGGGGTGGAGCGGCAGATCCTGCCGCCGAACCAGAGTACCGGCAAGAGCTTTTTCCTGGCGAACGTGCTGCGGGACGTGGTGTTCGCCGAAGCCGAGATGGCCGGCCGTTCACCGCGCTGGCAGCGCTGGCGCACCCGCGCGATCACGATGACGCTGGCCACGATGCAGGCCGGCGGCGTCCTGCTGGCGGCCTACTGGGCGACCGGCTATACGCGCAGCTCAGCGGAGGTGGCGCAGATCGGGCGCGAGGCGACCGCTGCCCGGGCGCAGATCGATGCTTCCGACGCCCGTCCCGGCACCGATCCGCGCCCGCTGTTGCCGGCTCTGGACAGCCTCGCCGAGCTGATCCGAAAGGCCTCCCCCAATCCCGGGCAGCCCGGCGCGACGGTATCGGGCTTTCGCTCGCACCAGCGCCTGAAGCTGGCCGCGGCCGCCCACCAGGCCTATGAGCGGATGCTGACCGAGGCGTTGCTGGTGCGCATCGTCCAGCGCTGCGAGGAGCAGATGCGAAGCGGCGCCGATCCCAACCTTCAGTACGAGGCGCTGAAGGCATACACGATGCTGCACGAGCCCGCACACTTCGATGCCGCGTCCCTGAAGGCGTTCGTGACCTACGAATGGGACGCGGCCCTGGAGCCGCCGCTTGGCGGCCAGGATCGGGCCGGGCTGATCAGACACCTGGACGCACTGCTCGATGCCGGCGCGACCGGCGCGGCGGCGACCGTCGATGCCAGGCTGCTCGAGTCGGTCCGATCGCGACTGGCCGGCCAGTCGATCCCGCAGCGCGTCGCCACGCGGCTCAAGGCGATCCTGGGCGCGCGCAATTACCCGGAGTTCTCGGTCGCCTCGCTCGGCAGCTCGGCCAACGGGCTGCTGGTCGGCAAGGACGGGCATTCGGCACCCAGGAGCGTGCCGGGGCGATTTACCCAGCAGGCCTATCGCGACGGGGTGCTGGGCACGCTGCCGACGCTCTCATTCCAGCTCGCGGCGGAATCCAGCTGGGTGCTGGCGTCTTCTGCGCCCGCTGCCGCTGCACGCGCATCGGATGGCGCCGGCACGGGCACGGAAGCGCTGGCGATGTACCTGGAGGACTACGGCGCCGCCTGGTCCGAGCTGCTCGACGACGTCCGGCTCAAGCGCGCCGCCGGCGCGGCCGATTCGATGCGCCAGGCGCAGGCGCTGTCGGCGCGCGACAGCCCGCTTGCCGAGCTGTTGCAAGCGGTCGTGCAACAGACCTCCCTGCAGAGCGAGCCTGTCCCGGGCATTGCGGCCCAGCCCCTGGAGCAGGCGATCGCCCATCGCTTCGCTGCGGTCAGGGAACTGATCTCGCAGGGCAGCGGCGGACACCGGCCGTTCGATACGGTGCTGGCCGACTTCAACGAATTGCGGATGCTGCGCGCGCTGCAGGGCCCGGACAGCGCACGCGACGACGTCGACGAGGCCGTGCTCGAGCGCTTCGAACGCATCCGGATCGATTCGCGGCACTTTCCCGAGCCGGTCCAATCGATCCTGCTGGCCGCGGCCGCCTCACCGGCACCGACCAAGAGTGCCCGGGCTGCGACGCCGGCTGGCGCGGCAGGGACCGCATCGAATGCAACGCTGGCCGACGCGTGCAACCAGGCGGTCGCGGGACGTTTCCCGTTCGATCGAGCAAGCACACGCGAGATCGCCATGGCCGACTTCAATCGCCTCTTTGCCCCGTCCGGCATGCTGGACGGCGCCTCCGCGGCACGAATCCGCGACGTGTTCTTCTCCGGCAACCGCCCCGAGGCGGCGCTGCGCCTGACCTTCCGGCCGCACGACATGGACGAGACGATCGAGCGCTTCGTGCTGGAGATCGACGGCCAGCAGGTGAGTTACGCGCACGGGCCGGTGACCGCGACGGTCGTAACCTGGCCAGGGCCGACCCCGGGCGTTCGGGTCCAGATGACACCCGCCCCCGAGGGAAAGCCGGCACCGGAAATCGGCGGAACGTGGGCTCTGTTCCGGCTGCTCGACCAGGTCGCAGTCGAATCGATCAAGCCGGGACGCTTCCGCAT
>CAVTZO010000072.1:0-28310 GCA_963739145.1 uncultured beta proteobacterium | reverse complement strand
TGTGGCCGCTACGACGTGCTTGCTACTGCTGCTGATGGCGGAGCCGGCGCGCTCGGTCGGGCGCGAGCTGATCGTCTCGCCACAGTCGGGCGTGATCGTCGTGCGGGCGATGCCCGACGAACTGCGCCAGGTGGAGAACTACCTGCGCGCGATGCAGGTCAGTGTCGAGCGGGAGGTGATGCTCGAGTCCAAGATCATCGAAGTCACGCTGACCGACAGCACCCAGACCGGAGTGAACTGGTCGGCATTTCACAACGGAACGGGAACGCGCGGCTCGGCCGGCATGATCACGCCGGGCGCCACGCTCAGCCCCACCGGCCTGCTGACCGACGCGCTGCTCAGCGCGCTGCCGGGCGTGAACGTCTCGCAGCCCGCACCGGGCGCCGCGCCGCTGTTCGGCCTGTCGTTCCAGACCGCCAGCTTTGCCGCGCTGGTGGAATTCCTGCAGACCCAGGGCGACGTGCAGGTCCTGTCGAGCCCGCGCATCGCGGCCCTGAACAACCAGAAGGCGGTGCTGAAGGTCGGGACCGACGATTTCTTCGTCACGGGCATCACCACCAACATCTCGTCGTCCGCCACGGTCAACGGCGCTGCCATCATCACGCCGACCATCACGGTGCAGCCGTTCTTTTCCGGAGTGGCGCTGGACGTCACGCCGCAGATCGACGACGACGGCAACATCATCCTGCACGTACACCCCTCCGTCTCGAACGTCGTCGAAAAGAACCTGGACGTCAACCTGGGCAATCTGGGCAATTACAACCTGCCGCTGGCTTCGAGCTCGGTGTCCGAGGCCGACACGCTGGTGCGTGTACGCGACGGCAACATCGTCGCCATCGGCGGACTGATGAACGAGAACCGGTCCGACACGCGCAGCGGAATGCCGGGCCTGTCCGACGTGCCGGTGCTGGGAAACCTGTTCCGCTCCACCCAGCATTCGCAGACCAAGCAGGAGCTGGTGATCCTGATCAAACCGACGGTCGTGCAATCGCAGGCCCAGCTCGACGCGCTGCGCACGGACGCGCTGCAGCGCCTGAGCGCCGCCACGGCTGCCTCCAAACTGTGAAGCCGCATCGATGTATCTGACCCACTTCGGATTGAACGCGGCGCCGTTCGCGCTGACGCCCGATACCGCGTTCGCCTTCTCGTCCCGCGCCCAACGCGAGGCCCTGGACACGCTGGTGCTGGCGGTCGACGGCGGCGAAGGCTTCATCAAGATCACGGGCGAGGTCGGCACCGGCAAGACGCTGCTGTGCCGCCGCTTTCTGGCGCACGCCGCCAGCAGCGCGGACGCGGCCGCTGGCCGCTACCGCACCGCCTACGTGCCCAATCCCTGCCTCAGTCCCCGCTCGCTGCTGCTGGCGATCGCACGCGAGCTGAAATTCCGGATCGTCAACGTGAACTCGGACAGCGAGATCCTGGAGACGATGAACCGCTCGCTGCTGCGGCTGGCGGCGCGCGGCTCGCGCGCCGTGGTCTGCCTGGATGAAGCGCAGGCGATGCCGGTCGAAACGCTCGAGGCGCTGCGGCTGCTTTCAAACCTGGAAACCGAGAAGCGCAAGTTGATCCAGGTCGTGCTGTTCGGCCAGCCGGAACTGGATCAAAAGCTGGCGCGCCACGATCTGCGCCAGCTGCGCACGCGCATCTCCTTTCAGTACCAGCTCAGCTCCCTGTCGAGCGCGGAAACGCAGGTGTACCTGGGGCACCGCTTGCGCGTGGCCGGGCACCGTGGCAACGCCGTGTTTCCGACGCAGGTCGCGCGCGCCATTCACGATTACTCGCGCGGCGTGCCGCGACTGGTCAACATCATCGCGCACAAGTCCCTGTTGCTGGCCTACGGGCAGGCCAGCATGCGTGTCACGGTGCGCCAGGCCCGCGCCGCGGCCAAGGACACGCCGCAGGCCAGGGGCGCGAGACTGCTCACGCTCGAGTGGCCGCGCTGGCTGCGCTTCGGGGTTCGCGCATGAGCGTCCTTAACACGATGCTGCGCGACCTGGAACGCCGCGGGGCACCCGCGCCGCAGGCGTTGCCGGGGCGGGACCGGGCCCGGACCGCAACGGCCGCAGCGATACCGGCGCGGTCGCAACATCCATGGCGCAGACCGCTCGCGCTGACGGCGCTGCTGCTGGCGACCGGCGCGACAGCCGCCGCCTTGTGGTTCGCGCAGCGCCCGAAGGCCGAGCAGCCGGCAGGCGACCGGCATGCATCCCAAACTACGGTACAGGCAGCAGCGCCTGTCCCGGCGCCGGTCGCCGCGCCGATCGACACAGCGCCGCAGGGGGCGACGACCGTCGCTCCCACGGCATTGGTCGCGGCGCCGCAGGTTGCCGTCGCGTCCGCGCCAGGTCAGCCGGCACCTGTCATTGCGACCCTCACCCCCGGCCCCTCTCCCGCTGGGGCGGGAGAGGGGAGAAATTCCGCCTCCACGTCGAAAACGACGGCAGGTAGCAGTTCTTCCCCTGCGCCGCAGACAGGAGAAGGGAGCAGTTCCTCCCCTCTCCCGCTTGCGGGAGAGGGACCGGGGGTGAGGGCGCCGGCACGGGTCCCCTCCTCCCAATCCGACGCGCCGGCCGTATCGCAGAGCGCGGCGCAATCGGAGTTGACGCGCGCGATCGATCTGGTCGGACGCGGGCGGACCACCGAAGCGACCCAGGTGCTGCTTGCGGCCCTGAACAAGCGGCCGGACTGGGTCGACGCACGCTCCATGCTCGCCGCGCTGCAGGCCGAGGCCGGTAACCGCCGCGAGGCGCTGTCCACGCTGCTCGCCGGTGTGGCGACCGACCCAGCCCGCTTCGCGCCGACCGCCGCGCAGCTGCAGGCCGAGCTGGAAGATCCGGCCGGCGCCTTGCAGACGCTGGATCGAGTTCCGGCCGCCGCGCGTGATCGTCCGTACCACGCGCTGGCCGCCGCCATCGCGCAGCACGCCGGCCAGCATGAGCTCGCGGTGGCCGAATACGCCGCGGCGTTGAGGTTCGATCCCGCCGACTCCGTAGCCTGGGTCGGACTGGGCATATCGTTGCAGGCGCTCGGCCGCGGCGAGCAGGCGCTGGCCGCCTTCCGTGGCGCCGCCCAGGGAACGCTCAGCACCGACCTGCGTCGCTTCGTGCAAGCGCGGATACGGGAATTGCCCTCTGCGCTTGGCGCTTCAGCGGGCAGATCCGCCGCGCCGCCGGCCGCGACGCGGCCGTAGCTTCAGCCTTTCCCGCCCGCTTTGCCGCGACGGCCGTCGCTCAGACGGCCTCGCGATGCCACAGGCGCAGCGCGTCCAGGTCGACCCACGCGTGCCTCATACCCGCGAGTTTCTCGGGCAAGGGAATCCAGGGATCGCCGAGGTGGGGCAGCACGCGCAGCGCGCCTGTGAAGCCCTGGCCCTCGGTCCAGGGTGACGGCGTGACGATCGTCGGGATGTCGAGCGCCCGCGCGGCGCGCAACCCATGGGCGGAATCTTCGAAGGCGATGCATCGGTTCGCGCCCAGGCCGAGCGCCGCCAGGCCCATTTCATAGACTTGCGGCTCAGGCTTCTTGCGGGGCGCCGTGGCGGCGTCGCCAATATAGGAGAAGATGCCGCGCCATTGAGCGCCGAATGGGATTCGCAGCAGGGCATCGATATTGGCCGGCGTGGTCGTGGTTGCGATGGCCAGCCTCAGGTCGGCGGACAGGGCCTCGGCCATCAGGCGCTGCACGCCGGGGCGCAGGCGCACCGCGCCGGAACTCACGCGGGCCTCATAGATCCTCGTTTTCATTGCGTGCAACTGGGCGACCCGCTCGGCCGCCGCAAGCTCGCCGGCCGCCGCGGCATCGACGCCGCGCCAGAAATGCAGCAGCCGCTCCTTGCCCCCGGAAACGTCGAGCAGCCGCAAGTACAACGCCGGGTCCCAGCTCCAATCCAGGCCGGCCTCGACAAAAGCCTCATTGAAGGCTTGCCGATGGACCTCCTCCGTGTCGGCCAGAGTGCCGTCCACGTCGAAGATCAAAGCCGTCAGTTCATCGTTCATCCTGCAGATGCCGGGGGGCCAGCCTCGCCGTGCTCCAAACGCTCGGCGAGGACCCTGAGCGCCAGAACTTCGGCTCTCGCCATCGCCTCGTCGCGCGAGGAACCGTACGACAGCACCCCGGGCAATTGCGGAACCTCTGCCAGGCTGCGGCCATCCTCTTCCTGCTCGCACTCGAGGTTCAGTTTCAAGGCGTTACTCCTTCTGGCGTTACTCCTTCTCGACCTCAAAATTGTACGCGCGGCGACTGGCGCATGGACCACCGCAAGTGGTGCTCGAAGGCGCAGAAGGACAGGACGGGCGCGGTTCGCTACGAGTCGGTGCTTGCCGCCAGCAGCGCGTTCAGCTCCGGCAGCGACATCGGCCGGCCCAGCAGGTAGCCCTGGGCCTGCGAACAGCCGGCCGAGCGCGCCAGCTCGAACTGCTCCTCGGTCTCCACGCCCTCGGCGACGATCTGCGCTCCGAACTGGCGGCCAAGCGACGCGATCGCCTGCAGGATCGCCATTGCGGCCGAGTCATCGGCCAGGCTGCGAATGAAGCCGCCCTCGATGTTCAGCGAGTCGGCCTCACAGTCGCGCAGCAGGGTCAGGCTGCAGGCTCCCGTGCCGAACTGGTCCAGTGCAACACCGACCCCCGACTCGCGCAGGCGCGCCAGCTTGCCGATGGCCGCTTCGATCTCGGCCGGCTGGCGGCCCAGGCTCGACTCGGTCACCTCGATCTGAAGCCGGTAGGGCGAAAGGCCGCTCTTGACCAGAACCTTGTCCACCACCGTGTCGACGTCGGAGCCGCGGAATTGGCGCGCCGACAGGTTCACCGAAAGCCGGATCTCATGCGGCCAGTCGACCGCCGCCACGCAGGCCTGCGCCAGCACGGCCTCGCCGATCGGAACGATCAGCCCGCTCTCCTCGGCCAGGTCGACGAACTGGCCGGCCGGCAGCAGGCCCAGACGCGGGTGCAGCCAGCGCAACAGCGCCTCGACTCCAACCACGCGCCGGGTTCGAACGCTCACGCGCGGCTGGTAGTGGACCAGGAACTCGCCGGCGTCCAGGGCCTTGCGCAAGTCCGACTGCAACTGCAGGCGCCTGGACTCGCGCTGCGCAACGGCAGGGTCGAAGAACTGGTAGAAGCGCATCGATGTGTCGCGCGCGAACTGCAGCGCGCTCAGCGCGCGCTGTACAAGGGTTGCCGCGGTCAGGCCATCGGCCGGCAAGGCCGCCACGCCCATGGTCGCGCTCAGCTGGACCCTCTGCCCCTCGATGCGCAGCGGCGCATCGACCAGGTCGATCAGCTTGCGCGCGACCGGCGCCGCGTCGCCCGAGGCGCGCAGGTGCGTGAGCGCGACCGCGAACTCGCCGTCCCCGATGCGCCCCACCAGATCGCACCCCCGCACGGCCAGGCGCAAACGCTCACCGATCAGGCGCGCCGCGTGGTCGGCCGCGCCAAACCCCATCGATACGCGCAGCGCGACCAATTGTTCAGCTCCGATCGCGAGCACGGCGGCCGGCTCGCCCGCGGCGCGATGTTCGATCACGGCCCGCTCGAGCTGTTCCTCGAACAGCCGCCGGTTCGGCAATCCGCTGGCCGGGTCGTAGCGCTCGGCGGCCAGCGCGCTTGCCTGGGCCGCCGTGCGCTCGTGCATTTCCGAGATCAACCGTTCACTGGCCCAGGCCAGCTCGTTGTCGCGCTCGACAATGGCTCGCTCCAGCGCCATCAGGCGCTCCGGGGTGCGTGCGCCCTCGGGGCGCTCCGAGGGCAAACGGGGCGGATCGATCTGGCCGGGGTCGGGCGAATCCATGTGGACGATCCTGTCTTGAAAGCCGCGCGGTGGCCCGCGCGATTCAGCTCCCGATTGTCCGTGGCAAGCGGCGCTGCGGGTCGCCGGATAACGGCGCATTCCAGCTTCGAATTTGGCATGCAACCAACCGATTCAAGAACCCGCGCGCGCCCCTGCAAAAGGCGCGAACTGCCCCCGAACCGCTCGCCAATTCGGTTGATGCATGCCCTAACGAGGGTCTGCGCCGCTGCCGAATATTGAAGAATGGGCGGCACCTCGGCCGTTTTCTGACGCGGAGCAGCAGTGATCGTATTTCTCGACTTCGATGGCGTGCTGCACCCGGATCCCTGCCCCAGCCCGCGCAAGCTGTTCGAAAATGCGCCGCGGCTGGAGCAGGCGCTGCGCCGGTTTCCTGCGGTCGGACTGGTGCTGTCGACCGCATGGCGCCAGTCCAGATCCTTCGAGCAGCTGCTCGAGGTCCTGCCGGCGCCGCTGCGG
Organism: uncultured beta proteobacterium; assembly: GCA_963739145.1. Lineage (GTDB taxonomy): Bacteria > Pseudomonadota > Gammaproteobacteria > Burkholderiales > Burkholderiaceae_F > VBCK01. Next base: position 22,046 of record CAVTZO010000072.1, on the reverse strand, counting down.
GAGCGGACCATCGGCGTGACGCCGACCTTCGGCGATTTCGAATCCAGCGCCGCCGCGCTGGTTCCGTACCGCCGCCAGGCCGAATGCATGCAATGGATGCGGCAGAACCGGCTGCAGGACGCAGCGTGGCTCGCGCTAGACGATCGCCCCAGCGGCTTCACGCCCTATTGCGACAACCTGATCGCGTGTCACCCGCGCTCGGGTTTTGACGCCACGGTCAGCGCGCGCCTGCGCAGCACGCTGCAACGCCACTTCCAGCACGAGCAGACCGTCGACCTGCTGCTCGACTGATTCGATTTCACCGAGGGCCGGCCGGCAAAGGCCCCGGCGCAGTCGAGGTATAGTCCTTCGCCGCGCTGAGCCGCAGCTTTCGCGAGCGGCACCCGGATCGACCCAACAACAATGGCCGCCAAGACCGGCTCCGCGAACCTGCCCGCCCTCGCGCTGGGAGCCGTGGGCGTCGTCTACGGCGATATCGGCACCAGCCCGCTGTACGCGGTGCAGGAGTCGTTCAATCCAGTGCACGGCATCGCCCCCGAGCCCGCCAACGTGATCGGGGTGATCTCGGTGATGGTCTGGACGCTGGTCATCGTGGTCGCGCTCAAGTACGTGGTTCTCATCCTGCGCGCCAGCAATCGCGGCGAGGGCGGCATCATGGCGCTCACCGCACTGGCCTCCTCGGCGGTCGGGCGCGACTCGGCGCGGTTCGGCACGGTCGTGTTCCTCGGACTGCTCGGAGCGGCGCTTTTCTGCGGGGACGGTGTCATCACGCCGGCCATCTCGGTGCTCAGCGCGGTCGAGGGGCTGGAAGTCGCGACGCCGGCCTTCAAGCCTTACGCCGTCGCGCTTTCGGTGGCGATCCTGACCGGCCTGTACATGGTCCAGAAGAACGGGACCGGCCGCATCGGCTTCCTGTTCGGCCCGGTCCTGAGCGTCTGGTTCCTGGTGATCGCGGCAGCCGGGATCGCGGGCATCTCGCACGCGCCGCGCATCCTGCAAGCGCTCGATCCGCTGCGCGCAGCCGGCTTCATGCATCGCAACGGCTCGGTCGGTTTCGTCGCGCTGGGCGCAATCGTGCTGTCCGTCACCGGGGCGGAGGCCCTGTATGCCGACCTCGGTCATTTCGGCACGCGACCGATCCGCGTCGCGTGGTTCTCGCTGGTGTTTCCTTCGTTGCTGCTGAACTACCTGGGACAGGGCGCACTGCTGTTGACCAATTCCGCCGCCGCCGACAACCCGTTTTACCGGCTGGTCCCCGCCTGGGGCGTGATACCGATGGTCGTGCTGGCCACCGCCGCGACCGTGATCGCCTCGCAGGCCACGATCAGCGGCACCTTTTCGTTCGTCAAGCAGGCGATCCAGCTCGGGTACCTGCCCCGGATGCAAATCGTCCAGACATCCGCGCAGTCGCTGCACCAGGTGTACCTGCCCGACGTCAACTGGCTGCAGTTCTTCCTGGTGGCGGCGGTCACCATCGCCTTCGGCAATTCGAGCGCGCTGGCGGCCGCCTACGGGATCGCCGTGACCGGGACCATGCTGATCACCACGCTGCTCACGTTCCAGGTCCTGCGCCATCGCTGGCACTACCCGCCGTGGCTGGCGCTCGGCGCAACGGGCCTGTTCCTGGTGGTCGACGCCGCCTTCTTCAGCGCCAATACGCTGCGGATCGTGCAGGGCGGCTGGTTTCCGCTGGCGATCGGCGCGGTCGTGCTGTTCATCATGCTGACCTGGAGCCGGGGCCGCCGCCTGGTGCGCGCGCGGCTGCAGAAGGAAGCGGTGCCCTTGCAGGTCGTGATCGATTCGCTGATCGCCGCGCCGCCGGTGCGCGTCGCCGGCACGGCGGTGTTCCTGCGGGGCGAGCAGGAAGGCGCTCCGCGCGCGTTCATGCACAACCTGCTGCACAACAAGGTACTCCACGAGCGCGTGGTCTTCCTGACCGTGCATGTGGGTGACGTGCCGTGGGTGCCACTGGAGGAATGCATCAAGGTGCAATCGCTCGGGCACCAGTTCTACCAGGTCGACGTGCACTGGGGCTTCATGAACGAGCCGGACGTGCCGCGCGCGCTCCAGGCGTGCCGGTCGCAGGGGCTGGCGATCGAACCGATGGAAACGTCCTACTTCCTCAGCCGCCAGCGGCTGGTTCCGGGACCCGAGCGCACGGCGAGCGGCCCCGAGCGCATGGCGAACTGGCGCGAGCGCCTGTTTGCAGCCATGGTCCGCAACGCCGCGGATTCGGCCGACTATTTCAAGCTCCCGACCAACCGGGTCGCCGAACTGGGCGCGCAGATCGAACTTTGACTTTCGCGCACCCTCACCCCCGGCCCCTCTCCCGCAAGCGGGAGAGGGGAGGAACCGCTCCCCTTTCCCACACCAGTGGGAGAGGGGCCGGGGGTGAGGGTGCTTAACGTCCGCCGTACCTGACGTTTGGCGGCTCGTCCAGTTGCTCCGGCGTGTCGATGTCCTCGAAGATGGCGTCGGTGTCGCAGTGCACGACCCGCGTCTCGGACGCGTGCCGGGCAAGCAGCTCGCGCGCGCCGACGTCGCCGGTGAGCTCGGCGATGGACGGGAAAAACCGGCGCGGCCACAGCACCGGATGACCGCGCCGGCCGTCTCGAACCGGCACCACGATCGAAGGTTCGCGCGGATCGAACGCCTCGACCACCCGGTCGATGAGCTCCCCGCCGATCCACGGCATGTCGGCAAGCTGAACCAGTGCCGCATCGGCGGACGCGGGCAGCGTCGCCACCGCGCATCGCAGCGAGCTGGCCAGCCCCGTGGCGTACTGCGGATTGCGCACGACCGTCACCGGACGACCGGTCGGCGAGGCTGCCAGCGCGGCCTCGACGCGCTCGGCCTGCCAGCCAGTTACCACGACGATCTGCTGGCAGCGAGAACCGGCCGCCGCCCGAACCGCGCGCTCGATCATCGTCACGCCGTCGATCCGGCACAACAGCTTGTTGCGCCCTTCCATCCGGCTCGATGTGCCGGCGGCCAGCACCACCGCCGCGACCTGGCCGCTCACGTGTCGACGCCGCAATAGCGCTGCTGCACGATCTGGGCCAGGGTGGCCAGCGCGATCTCGGCGGGTGATCGTCCGCCCAGCGCAAGGCCGACCGGGGCGTGGATGCGCCCGACCTGGTCGCCCAACCCCAGCTCGGCAAGGCGCTGCACGCGCTGGGCGTGCGTGCGGGCGCTGCCAAGCGATCCGATGTAAAAGGCCGGGCTCTTCAAGGCGACGACCAGCGCCGGATCGTCGAGCTTCGCATCGTGCGTCAGCGTGACAACCGCGGTGCGGGCGTCGGGGGCCAGCCGCGCGATCGCCTGCCCGGGCGGCTCGTTGCTGAGCGTGACATTCGGAAACCGCTCGGCCTGCGCGAAGCCGGCGCGAGGGTCGATCACCGTCACCTCGAATCCGGCCAGCACCGCCATCGGCGCCAGCGCCGCGGCGATCTGCACCGCACCCACCACCAGCAGGCGTGGCGGCCCCGCGTAAATGCGCACGAAAAGGTCCGTGCCATGCGGCAGCATTCCGCTGCGCTCGTGCCGCACGCTGTCGGCAACGGCCGCGAGCAGGTCGGCGCCGAGTTCCAGGTCACCGCACAGGACCTCGCCCGCCACCAGCGCCTGGCGCCCGTCGCTCAGGCACGTGACCAGAGCCATCGCGTCCCGCGCCGATCCGGCCAGCAATAACCGCTCGAGAATGTCGCGTCTCATTCGATGCGCTCGACGAACACCTCGATCTGCCCGCCGCAGGCCAATCCGGCGTCCCACGCCTGCTGGTCGCTCACGGCGAATTGAAGACGGCGCGGCCGGCCGTCGGCGATCACGGCCGCGGCTTCCTGGATCACGGCGGCCTCCGCGCAGCCGCCCGTAACCGAGCCCACGAATTGCCCGTCGCCGTCGACCGCCATCTGGCTGCCGACCGGCCTGGGCGAAGAACCCCAGGTGCGCACCACGGTGGCGAGCGCGGCGTCGCGGCCCAGATCGCGCCACTGCCGGATCTGCCGGAAGATCTGGTTCGATTCGTCGTCCACGCCGGCGCCCCGCGCGGTCAGGTCTGCTGCGGCCGCTATTTCTGCAGCAACTCTTTCAGATGCGCAAGCCCGCTGCGATAGATGTCGGTTACCGCCTTGATGGCCGCTTCGTCGTTCTTGTCCGGGGGCGGGTCGTTGAGCGGATAACCCCGGTAAAACGCGCCCCGCCATTCGATCACGGTGCCCCCGCCGTCGGCCACCTTCACGCTGAGGGTCGACGTGTAATTGCTGACCGGCACCGGACCCGGATCCTTCATCCGGTAACTCATCTTGCGGTCGGCATCCGAATACGCCTCCAGCACCTCGATGATCTGTCCGCCCCCCTTCAGGTTCAGCGTGCGCAGCGACCCCACGTTGTTGCCGTCGGTCGTCGTGCTGCTTTCCACCGCCGGGTGCCAGGTCTGCAGGGCGTTGAAATCCTTGATCCGGCTCCAGGCCACGTCGGGCGCAACCGCAACTTCGATCGACTCGACGACCTTCTGCCGGGTCGGACCGTGGGCGATCGACATTGATGTGGCCAGAGCCAACGCTACCGCGAGCAGGATGCGCATGCCGCCTCCATGGGAAGAATCGCCGCTTCAGCCGGCGGCTGGTCAAAGATAGCAGGAAGACAGCCCGCACCGCCGCCCAGCCCGTGTTCGCGCGCCGCGCTGCATGCGCGCGGGCTACCGCGCGTCCAGAAAACGGCCGAAGCCGCGCGGGTTGCGGCCGAGCGAGACCGTGCCCAGCCGGGTCCCGTCCTTCGCATCGTGCACGCACAGCGCGTCTTCCATCCAGCTCACCACGTAGACCCGGTCGCCGCTCACCTCGATGCCCTCCGGGTACTCGCACGCAGCCCACGTCGCCACGACCTTCAGCGACTCCAGATCGATGACCGACAGCGAAGCCGAATGCTGATTGGTAACGAAGGCCCGCCGGCCTGCCGCATCGAAGCTCACTCCGTAGGGCGCCTTGCCGACGGGCACGCGCGCCACGGTGCGGCCGTCCGGCAGTTCGATCACGCTGACGTCGTCGCTCAGCACGTTCAGCACAAGCAGCCGGCGGCCGTCGTCGGTCAGCCCGAGCGCGAACGGATGCGTTCCGGCCCGATACGTCGCAATCGCCTGGAGCGTTTGCGCATCGACCACCGTCACGGCGTCGTCATCACGCGCCGCAACATAGACGCGGGTGCCGTCCGGCGACACGACAATGCCGGCGGGCGCGCGCCCGACCGGCACGGCGCCCAGCGCCTGCAGGCTGGCCGCGTCGAACACCCGCAGCACATCGGCATACCAGTCGGCCGCGTACAGGCGGCTGCCGTCCGGCGACACCGCGATTCCGACCGGTCCGCTGCCCCCTGCGACCGTGGCGACCTGTTTGCGCGACTGCAGATCGATGACCGAGATGTCGCGGCTGTCCGGGTTGCTGACGTATGCCCGACCCGCACGCGCACTGACCGCCACGCCGGCGGGGGAGTGCCCGACGGCGATGGTCTGCACGACGCGCAGCGCCTCCAGATCGACCACCGACACGTCGTTGGACCCCTGGTTCGTGATGTAGGCCAGCGGTGCGCAGGCCCCTGCGGCCGCCCACAGCGCCAGGACGCAACCGAGCAGTGCCGCCGTCGGCCAGACGCGCTGGCGCCGCGCGCCGCGCCGGTTCCGGCGCCGCTCCTCGGGCGGCCGGCCGCTCCAGGAGCGGACGCAACACCGACCAGTCCACATGCAGCAGATCCCCCGCGTTTCCCCGAGCAGGGCCGATACCCGACCGCCGTGGTGCGCCCGGTGCCCGAGGAGGGGCCGCGCGGCCTCGCGTTCGCCCTGGTTCAGGGTGCCGATCCGCACCGTCCCTGGCGCAAGGATCGGCGCGACGGCCGCCAAATCCATGACGGCGATCAAGCTTAAGTCGAAACGGCGCGGCTGCCCGGCAAGGCCAAATATCCGGGATCGTCACAGGGCCGTCGCAAACGCCGACTAGCGTATCGCGTCTCGTCACGGCTTCGGGTCACTGCCGGCATGCGTGACGCAGCAGACCAAAAAATCAATCAATGGGAGATCGTTTCGATGAAAGCCACCGCGCTTGCCCTGCTCACGACTGCCCTGTTCGGCAGTGCCATGGCCAACGAGGATTCGTCCCCGAAGGGCGTTCCGCATCTGGATCACGTGTTCGTGATCATGATGGAGAACCACGGCTACTCGCAAATCATCAACAATCCGAGCGAGCCGTATCTGAACCAGCTGATCGCGAACAAAACGGTCAATCTGGCGGCCAACTATTACGCTGTCGGCCATCCCAGCCTGACCAACTACCTTGAAATCGTCGGCGGCTCGAATTTCGGCGTCCGCTCGGACAAGTACCCGAACTGGCACAGCTCGAGCTGCACGCCGTACCTGGTGAGCGGCATTCCGGTCCTCGACAATAACGCCGGCCTCGGGTTAGCCACGAACGACAGCTATGTCTGCCCCATCTCCAGCAAAGGGTCCGACGCCGCCACGCCGGCCATCGACACCTTTAACGAAGTGACGTGCAGCACGGTCAACGGCGTCCAGGTGTGCAATGTCCTGGCCGACCTGGACGGAGTGAAGTCGGTTGCCCAGGCATCGAACATCGTTGGCGCCTCCATTGCCGACCAGCTGGTTGCCGCTCACAAGACGTGGAAGAGCTATCAGGAGAACCTTCCTGCCGGCGGCGCGGATCTGATCGACTACAGCAACGGCACCGCGAGCCTGGTATACGACACGAGCACCGGCACGACCTCGACAGCGCCCGCTTCGCTCGGTTCGCTGAGCGTTGTAGCGGCCTATGCCGTCAAGCACAACCCGTTCGCGTACTTCGCGAACGTCCAGGCGGGCGCCGACCCGGAACTGAGCCTGGGCCGCGTCGTCGGTTTCGACCAGCTGTGGGCCGATCTGGCGACCGGCGATGTTCCGACCTACTCGTTCATCGCGCCCAACCAGTGCAACGATCAGCACGGCCGCGGCAACGGCGATGCGTTCTGTGCGTTCGATACGAGCGATACCGGATCGCAAGCGGGACTGAATCCCGGGCTGATCGCGCAGGGCGACGTGATGCTCGAACGCCTCGTCGCCGGGATCAAGAGCTCGCCGGTATGGAAAGACGGCCGGTCCGCCATCGTCATCGTGTGGGATGAGAACGACTACAGCGGCATCCCGACCGCCCCGCCCGCGGGGACTGCATTTCCGGCGCAGAACACCAATCAAGTCGTGGTGACGGTGGAAACGAACGATCAGAAAGGCCCCGGCATCACGAGCAACCGCTACTACACCAGCTTCTCGCTGCTCAAGTCGATCGAATCGGCTCTGGACCTACCGTGCCTGAATCATGCGTGTGATCCGGGCGTGGCCGTGATGTCCGACCTGTTCGGTGCCGGCCACAACGAGTAAGCGACAAAGCACCGACGGCCCTGCGGGCGCGGGCCGATGGCGGCGGGTCATGCTCATCGAGCATTTCCCGCCGTTTTTTCCGGTTCAACGGCCGGCCACGATCGGTTCGGTCGTCAGCGGCGCACCGAGGTAAATGTAAAGGCTCGAGTTGCCGTCGCGCGCCCTGCCGTAGGCGAAGTAAAGCGGCCCGATCGGGCTGTCGAGCAGCAAAAAGACGGAAGCCGACTTCATCGTCCCGGTTGGATTGCCCCCCGGGACGATCGGTCGGCCCAGCCGCCCCGCTTCCAGCGAGGCTCCTGCATAAAGCCCGTTCAGCAGCGGCAGCGGAGCGAGCTTGTACTCGTAAACGGCGCGTGCGTACTGCAGCGACTGCCCGTTGAGCGAGCCGATCCGGTAGCCCGACTGCTGCAGGAAGCCGCCCCACTGATAGACGTCATAGCGCGGAAGATCGTTGCCTCCGAAACGACCCTTGAACGTCGCCCCCAGGTCCAGCGTGTGGTCGCCCAGGGAATTGGCGGCCGACCCGCCCGCGTCCCACCGGGTGTACGAGGTCTGGCCTCCGAGCGTGGCACGCGAGGCGAACAGGCCCGCCGTGGCCTGAAAGCCCGAGCGCGGCGCGACCGCCCGGTCGTATTCGTCAGCCCGCAGCCGCACGTGCCACGCGCCGACGCCGACGTGATCCGGTCCAGGCGAGAGGGACTCGGGGCCTTCATCGAGCCGCTGCTGGATGCGGCCGATTTCCAGGCCGCTGCGCAATTCCGCGGCACGGCCGAGGCGGCTGCCCAGATCCACGCCGCTCAAGCCTTCGTACAGCACGTATCGGGCCACGCGCTGGCCGCTGGCGAACACGTCGTCGATGTCCCGGTCGATTTCCGCATACGGCGCGACGAAGAAGATCTGATCGACTCCGAGCGGCTGGTAAAGCTCGGTTGCGAACCGGTCCTGGCGACCGAGCTGCAGGTCGGAGCGCCACTCGGCGCCGAGCGAATCGATCCACGTGCGCCGAAACGCGGCCAGGGCCTCGAAGCGCGACTCGCCGCGAAGATCGTAAGCGCCCTCCACGCCGAACTTCAGGAAATTCGGCCCCCATGATTTTTCGACGGCGTCGAGCTCCGCCACGCGCCGACCCGACTCGTCGAGCAGGCCGTAGCCGACGCGCTCGAAATCGCCGCTGCCGTACAGGCGCCGCACGTCGGCCTCCAGTTGCGCCAGGTCGGACGGTTGTCCGACCCGGGTCTGCATCTGCGCGCGCACCACATCCGGGTTCACGCGCTGGAACGGCGGCAGGCGCACCTCGGCAATCGCGCCTGAATCGGGAGGCATCGCCGCGCGCCGGCGCGCGACCAGATCCGCATACTGGTCGGCCGGCAGCGAGAGCCTGGCGAGCCGGTCGCCGACCTTGCGCGCCGCCGCCTCTCCCAGCGCGACCCGGCTCGCCCAGTGGTCGAAGTCGGCGGATGAATAGTCGCCCAGGTCGGGATTGATCAGGATGTCGTCGGGCCTGAGCAGCGCCAGCGACTTTTTCTCGTTCTGCGCCACCAGGATGTCCAGGATTCTGCGGCTGACTCCCAGAAACGTGCCGAGCTCCTCCTCGCCGACCCGGGGCGATCCCAGGTCGACCACGATCATCACCTGGGCGCCCATCGCGAGCGCCACATCGACCGGCAGATTGTCGGTGAGCCCCCCGTCGACGAGGATCCGCCCCTCGAGACGGACCGGCACCAGCGCCACCGGGACCGACATGCTGGCGCGCAGCGCCTGCGACAGCTCGCCCTGGGACAGGACGACCGGCTCACCGGTTTTCAGATCGGTCGCGACCGCGCGAAACGGTATCGGCAGGTCGTCGAAGCGGATCACGTCCGACGAACGGATCAGGCGCCGCATCGTGTTTTCCAGCTGCTCGCCGGCCACCAGCCCCTTGGCAACGGTCAGGCGGGCGTCGCGCACGCCAAACTCGGGCCCGATGAAGTTGCGCTGATCGTCGATCTTGGCGCGCATGGGCACATCGGTGCGGGGCGGTCGATCCACGAACAGCGCCTCGGTCGTCAGCCTCGATACGATGCTTTCCATCTGGTCCGCGCTCATCCCCGTGGCGTAAGCGGCACCGACCAGGGCACCGATGCTGGTTCCGGCGATGCAGTCGATCGGGACCCTGAGTTCCTCGAGCACCTTGATGACCCCGATGTGGGCGGTGCCGCGCGCGCCTCCACCGGCCAGCACCAGGCACACGCGCGGACGGGCCTGCTTCGCCAAGGCTTCGGAGACCAGGGCCGACCCAGGCGAGGCTTCGTCGGCCAGGGCCTGCTTCGTCGAGGCTTCCGCGGAGCCGGCCCTGGCCTGCGAAGCCTCGGCGAAGCAGGCCACCCACGTGACCAGACAGAGAATCGCGAGCCCAACGCGGGACGCCCCTGTCATTTGCCGTAGGCGCGCTCGACCCGGGCCACCCGCACTTCGTAGCGCTGGTACCAGTCGCGCATGCCGCGTTCCTGCGCCAGCAGGTGGTCCGCCTGCGCCTTCCAGGCGCGGATGGCTTCGGCCGAGTTCCAGTAGCTGATCGTGATTCCGATGCCGTCCGGATCGCGCACGCTTTCGACCCCGAGAAAGCCCGGCTGCCGGGACGCCAGCTCGACCATCCGGTCAGCGGTTTCGGCGTAGCCGTGATCGCCGGCAGTGCGTATCGACGTGAAGATCACCGCGTAATACGGAGGCGGTGGGGTCCGCGCCATCCCGCTTGCACTCACGCTTGCACCCGTCCTCTCGCCTCGACTGGCCGCGCCACGCCTCAGCGGCCGCAATGTCTTGGAATCAGGATTTCCTCGCCATGGCCGCGGTCGAGCCCGCCCGGATCCGCGCGTCCGAACAGCACGTAGAACCCGGAGCCCCCGTCTCCCACCGCGGCGATCGTGTTCAGCTCCCGCTGCTGCAGCGAGTCGGCCACCGTGGCCGCCTGTTGAAACGGGGTCGGCCGGCCCAAACCGGCCACGTGGACGATCCGATACGTGTGGCCGAACAGCTCGATGCTCGGGCGCGCGGCACCCTCGCTCAGCCATTGTTTGATTGCGTCGCGAACTTGCGGCCGGACAAAATCGATGTGGATGTGCAACTGATCCTGCGACCGGCCCCAGCGCGAATTGATCGCCAGGCCCACCTCGTCCGAGCTTACCGTCGAACGGCCCGAGGCCGCGATCACGCGCTCGCGCTCGGCCCAGGCGTCGGCAAAGTAGTCCGGCTCGTCGTCGCGCAACAACTCCGGGCTCTCCACGCCGATGCGCCGGGCCATTGGAATCAGCAGGTAGTGAGTCTCGCCACAGCGGTCCTTCAGCAGCGCATCGCCGCGCTTGGGGTAGCACTGAAGCGACGGAACCGGCGCCCACCCTTGATTGCAGCCCGCGTCGACCACGATCCACAGGGCGTTGGAGTGTCCCGGCGGCGACGCCGATCCGCACGCCTGCAGCGTGGCCAGCGCAATGAACAGGCCGATGCTGGCGGCGAGCCTGCGGCCGGCAGCACGACGAAAGAATTCTGGTTTCAAAGCAGCACTGGCGCGAACCGGTTCAGACCCATCTCGAGACGCAGCATGCTAACGCGAGAAGTTAGGTCCGAAAAATCCACGGGGGACCCTCTCCCCCAGCCCCTCTCCCTAAAGGGAGACGGGAGGCTGAGGGCTTTAACGGTCGGGGTCGTCCGCGGCGTCGCCATCGATCGCGAAACGCACTACCAGCCAGACCCCGCGCGGGGCCGCCACCGAGCGGAACTGTTCGGGCGGCCAGGTGGCGGGGCTGCTGTTGTAACTGCGGCCCGGCCCGGAAAACGCATTGCTCCCGAGCTGGCCGTACGTCCCGTAGCTGCGGTCCATCACGTTGTCCGCGCGCACGGCTATCTCCCAGTCCGCGGTCGGCCGGTAGCGCGCTTCCAGGTCGAGCACGAAAAATCCCGGCACCGGCCCGTTGCGGTCCAGGTTGTTCTCGTCGCCGCGCGCGTACGCGCCGGATTGGCCCGCGAGATGGGCCGATGCGCCCCACTTTGCAGACAGCCGGTAGCCGGCCGAGAGCTTCACGATGTTGCGCGGAATGCCCGGGATCCGGTCCCCGGGCAACACCGCGATGTCCGTGCAGGTGGCACAGCTCAAGGGTGCCGCCGACGAGTTGGCCGGGCTGTTCAGGATCAGCGCCGTGCGGTATGTGGCGTCGATCAGGCTGTACTGCGCGCCGAGTGTCCAGGCGCCGGCCCGTGCATCGATCCCCGTTTCCAGGCCGCGCCGGCGCGTGTTGCCGACGTTCTGGAAATACCCGGCGCTGATCGCGCCGCCCTGACTGCTGATGAACTGAATGTCATTGTTCAGCTCGGTATTGAAACCCGACAAGCGCCATTTGATGGCTCCGGCGCGGCCGCGCGCGCCCAGCTCGTAGGTCTTTGATATGACCGGCTTCAAGTCCGGGTCGCTGGAAAACGCATTCGGCAGGGTGCACGGGGCGGCCGGGCTGGCGCAGGTCAGCTCGACTGCGGTGGGCGCGCGCATGCCTTCGTTGTAAGCGGCGTACGCGGTCAGCGACGGCCAGGGATTGAACGTGAGCCCGGTCGCCGGGTTGAAGCGCGTGTAGTCGTGATGACCATCGAGCGCGGTGCCGAGCTGGTCATTCAGGTCGATCATCGCGTGGTTCCACCGCCCGGCGACGGTCAGGAACGTGCGCGAGTTCAACGCCAGCGTGTCCGTGCCGTACAAGCCGTCGTACGTATTGGTGGACTGCAGGTTGGTGGCCAGTACGATCGGCAACGTGGAGATCGTGCCCCGATCGGGGCTGAGCGGCGCGTCCTGGTTGGACTGGGTGAAATCGACGGCGCCGCGGTCGATGCTGGCGCCCAGCGCCAGCGTGTTCTTGTGGGACCCCAGCTCGCCCAGGTAGGTCAGCTGGATCGACCCGCCGGGGCGGCGTTCGTCGATGCCGTTGAGCGCATTCAGGGCCGGGAAGTCGCCGGGTGACGAGGGCGCAACGTAGTTGTTGTTCACGTTGCTGTTGAACACCGTGGTCGAAACGAACCGGTAATACACGTCGGCCCCCAGCAGCAGGTCCCTGGTCAGGTAGCGATTGCCCTTCAGGTTGAACAGAGAAAGCCGGTTGGTCTGGATGTCGGGCCAGGAGTAATCCTGCGACGGCGTATCCAGCCACGAACGCGGTAGCGTCTGCGAACCCTGCAGCCGGTTGTCGGCGAACGCGAAACTGAAGTCCAGGTCAGTTTGCGCGTCCTGGTAGCCGGTCTTGGCGAACAGCTGCTGAACGCGGCTCGAACTGCGGTCGGACCACCCGCTCTGATCGAACGTGGTTCCGGCCACGAAGTAGTCGACCTCTTTGCCGTGTCCGCCGGTCTCGAACTCGACCGAACGCCGGCCGAAGGAGCCCACCGTGGCATCGACCGAAGTGCCCGGAAACTCGAATCCACCCTTGGTCGTCACCGCCACCGCCCCGCCGAGCGAATTCAACCCGAACAAGGGGTTGGAGCCCGGAATCACGCTGATGTGGGCGATCGCGTTGCGCGGGATCAGATCCCAGTTCACGGTGTCGCCGAAGGCCTCGTTGGACCGCACGCCGTCGACAAACACCGACAGGCCCTGCGGCGTCCCGAGGACCGGGGAAGCCGTGAAGCCCCGGAAGCTCAGGTCGGTCTGGAACGGATTGCCCTGGGTGTCGTTGACATTGGCGCTGCCGAGCGTGCGGTCCAGCACGCCGGCCACGTCGACCGCCCTGGAACCGCGCACGTCGTCGGCCGAGATCGTCTGCACGTTGGCCGGAACCTGCTCGGGCGGCAGCCCAATACCGGGCAACGGCGTGGTTCCGATGACCTCGATCGTCGGCATGTCGAGCTGGGTGGCCGGATTCTCCTGGGGCCGGGCCACTCCGACCGCCAGGAACAGAACGAAAGCCGCCGCCACCGGCCCGCGACGCTGCGGACCGCGCGCACTGAAAAACCTCATGCATCTCCCCGACCGCGCGCGGTCCAACCCGTTTGTCGACACGAGGTTGCGAAGGATAGGGCAAGATCCGGGCACCGCTCGCTGCAGTGCAAGAACAACAAGGCCTTGCCGTCGATGCCACCATTGAGCGCGGCAGACACTACAATCCATCCGCGTCGCATAAAGTTCGATCCAGCGAACGACCACAAAATCAGAAGGAGGGACGCCCAGTGAACCGACCAGAGGATTTGCCGGCCGGTGGCCGCCGGACGATCGTGCGCGCCGCCTTGGCCGTGGGTGCTGTCAATCTAGCGCCACCTTTCATCCTGAAAGCGCGCGGCGAGCAGAGCGTGAAGATCGGCTTCTGCGATCCGCTGACCGGCACTTACGCCGCGCTCGGCAACAACGAGCTGATCGGCAGCCGCCTCGCCGTGGAGCAGATCAACGCCAAGGGCGGAATTCTCGGACGCCCGGCCGAGTTGCTGGTGGAGGACTCCACCAGCGGCGACGCCGGCACTGCCGTGCAGAAAACGCGCAAGCTGATCGAGCGCGACAACGTGAATTTCGTGCTCGGCAACGTCAACTCGGCCTTGTCGCTGGCGATGGCACAGGTGACCAACGAGAAAGGCGTGTTGCACATCGTGCCGGGCGGACATACGGACGCGGTGACCGGCAAGAGCTGTCACTGGAACGTGTTCCGGGTCTGCAATACGACCCAAACCGAGGCGAGCGCGGTCGCGGGGGTGCTGATCAGCAAGGCCGGCAAGAAGTGGTACTACATCACGCCGGACTACGCCTTCGGTCACACGCTGCAGGCCGGCCTGGAAAAGGCGGCGGCCCGACTGGGCGGGACGAAAGTCGGCGGGGATCTTACGCCGCTTGGAACGACGGATTTTTCCTCGTACCTGATCAATGCGCAGGCCGCCAAGCCGGACGTGATCATCTTCACGCTGGCCGGCGACGACATGCTCAACGCCCTGAAGCAGGCGGTGCAGTTCGGTCTGGACAAGACCCTGCACCTGGGTGGGGCCCAGCAGGAGCTCGAGGTGCTCGAGGGTCTTCCGCCGGAGGCGCGCGTCGGTTACTGGGTATTCGAGTGGTACTGGAAGCAGCCCGGCGTGGCGCACGTCACCGAGTTCGTCGAGGCGATCCGCAAGACCACAGGCAAGGTGCCGACGGCGCGCACCTGGTTCGGGTTCGCCTCGACCTGGAGCTGCGCGCTCGGTGCGAACCAGGCCAAGTCGCTCGATGCGGTCAAGATGGCAAAGGCGTTGAGCGGCATGACCCTGCCTGCCGAGGTCGGCCTGATGCCGTATCTGCCGTATTACCGTGCGGGACAGAACCAGTCGATCAATACGCTGTACGTGGGCAACGCGCAGGCGCACGGCGGCAGCGCCGGGAGGATCTGTTCAACGTCACGGACATGGTCAAGGGCGTCGACGTGGCGGAAACGCTGGAGGAGACCGGCTGCAAGATGACCTGGCCGAGCTGAACGGCCGGTGAGCTCGGCACGCCTGAACGTTCGATGCGTCGCACGCGCCGCCCGGGATGCGGCGTGCGCGCACGTTTTTGCGGACTTCTTCGTGAATAGGACGCCTCCGCTTCGCCGATGCAGCAGCTGATCCTGTTCAATGTCTTCAATGGCCTGATCGTGGGGGCCTTCTATGCCCTGATGGCGCTCGGTCTTTCGCTGATACTTAACCTGAGCGGCGTAATCAACTTCGCGCACGGCGGGTTCCTGGCGCTCGGTGCCTACCTCGCCTACTACCTTGATGCCCGTGATGGGGTTCTGGGGCGCATTGCTGCTGGCGCCCATCCTGACCGCCGTCATCGGCCTGGTGATCGAGCGCTTGCTGATCCGGCGCCTGTACGGCCGCGACCCGTTGTACAGCCTGCTTGCTGACGTTCGGTCTGGCGTACATCCTGGAGGATGCCGACGCGCTTCATCTGGGGCGCGCAGAGCCTGCCCTACCCGATTCCGGACTGGCTGGCGCGCCCGCTGAGCTCGAAGTTCTTCTTCCTGACCGGCTACCGGCTGTTCATGGTGTTGCTGGTCGCGGCGGCCGTCGCCGGTCTTTTCGTCATCCTGCGCCGAACCCGGCTGGGCATGCGCATCCGGGCCGGTACCCTGGACCTGGAGACGGTCTCCGCGCTCGGGGTGAACGTGCGCGTGCTGCGCAACCTGAATTTCGGATTGGGGATCTACCTGGCGGGACTGGCCGGCGTGCTGGCCGCCGGCATGCTCGGACTGCAGCCGACCATCGGCACCTCGCTGATCATGCCCAGCTTCGTGGCGATCATCGTCGGCGGCCTGGGCAGCCTGCCCGGAACCCTGGTCGGCGGCATCCTGATCGGGATGGCGTCCGGACTGACCACGGTGTTCCTGCCCTCTGCCAGCGAGGCGATCATTTACGTGATGATGGGCCTGGTCCTGATGCTGCGGCCGCGCGGCCTGTTCGGAGAGGAAGGAAGGCTGCAGTGAACCAGGCCCGCGAGCGCGCCGCGATTGCGCTGTTGTGGATCGCGCTCCTGACGATGCCGTTCTGGATGAAGGCGGTCGGTGGATACACCGAGCTCGCAAGCCGGGTCGTCGTGATGGGTCTGGCCGCGATGGCGCTGAATTTCCTGCTTGGCTTTACCGGCACCCTGTCCTTCGGTCATGCGGCCTACTTCGGAATCGGCGCCTACGGCGTCGGCATGACACTGAAGTTCCTGGCTCCGAGCACCGGTCTGGGAATGCTGGTCGGAGTGGCCGCCGGCACCCTTGCGGCGGCCCTGATCGGCCCGCTGATCGTGCGGCTGCGCGGAGTCTACTTCGCGATGGTGACGATCGCCTTCGGACAGGTGTTCTACTTCATCGCGTTTCGCTGGGACGCGGTCACCGGAGGCGACGACGGGCTGACCGGCTGGCGGCGCCTCCCGCTCGACTTCGGACTGGCCCGTCTGGACATCGAGAGGCACGAAGTCGCGTTCTACTATTTCGCGCTGGCATGTTTTGCGCTATCGGCGGCCGCGATGGCGCTGCTGCTGCGCTCGCCGTTCGGCCGCACGCTGCTCGCGATCCGCGAAAACGAGCGACGGGCGCGTTTCCTGGGCATCGCGGTCGAGCGCCACCTGTGGCTTTCTTTCGTGATTTCCTGCGGCTTCGCCAGCCTGGCCGGCACGCTGTATGCACTGCTGAACAACTTCACCGATCCGCGCGCGCTGCGTTGGGATATGTCCGGCAACTTCGTGATCATGGCCGTGCTGGGCGGCATGCGCTCCTTCTGGGGACCGCTGCTCGGGGCCGCGATCTTCGTGGTGCTGCAGGACTACGTATCGAGCAGGACCGAGAACTGGATGTCGGTGGTGGGGCTGGTCTTTGTGCTGGTGGTCCTGTTTTTCCCGCGAGGAGTGCTCGGCCTGCTGCGTCGCAGGGTCGCATGACGGACCTGCTGCGAGTCGATCAGGTTTCGCGCTCGTTCGGCAGCCTGCATGCCGTGAGCGGCGTCTCGGCGACGATCGGACGCGGCGAGTTGCGCGCCCTGATCGGGGCCAACGGAGCCGGCAAGACGACGTTCTTCAACCTGCTCAGCGGCTTCCTGGTCCCGAGCAGCGGGCGCATCGTGTTCGACGGACGTGACATCACCACGTGCCCGGCGCACGAGCGCGTCGCAATGGGCATCGCGCGCACGTTTCAGATCACCGAGATCTTTCCCGAGCTCAGCGTCCATGAGAACCTGCGCATCCCGGCAGAATCCGCGGCAGGCTTGCGGTTGCGCCCCTGGCTGTCCCGCTCGGCGGCCAGCCGGATCGAGGCGCGGGTCCAAGAGCTGCTCGAACTGGGCAACTTGACTTCAAAGGCGTGGCGGCTGGCCGGCGAGCTGCCGCATGGCGATCAGCGCGCCACAGAGATCCTGATGGCTTTGGCGCTCAATCCACGCCTGCTGCTGCTCGATGAGCCCACCGCGGGCATGGGCGACCAGGAGACCTACGAGATCACCGAACTGATCCGGCGATTGCATCGCGACCATAACATGTCCATTCTGCTGGTGGAACACGACATGCGCGTCGTGTTTCACTTGGCGGACCGCATCATGGTGATGGCCGAAGGCTCGCTGCTGGCGGAGGGAACGCCGAGCCAGATCGCGGCCGACGAGCGTGTGCAGTCAGCGTACTTGGGCGTAGCCAGCACATGAATACGCTGCAGGCGCACGGCCTACACACGTACTACGGCAAGAGCCATATCCTGCACGACGTCGGGCTCGAATTGGCCGATGCGCAAGTCGTGACGCTGCTGGGTCGCAATGGCGCCGGTAAGACGACCACCATGCGCAGCCTGATCGGCCTGACGCCGCCGAGCTCGGGCACGGTGAGGGTGCTGGGACAGGAGTGCACCGGCTGGCCGCCTTACCGGATCGCGGCCCTGGGCGTCGGCTACGTGCCCGAGGGGCGGCGCGTCTTCGGGAACCTGACCGTGGAGGAGAACCTGAAGGTTCCATTGCAGCGTCCCGGGCCGTGGACCTTCGAAAAGGTTTACGAACTTTTCCCGAGGCTGGCGCAACGACAGACGAACCGGGGACGTCAGCTGTCGGGCGGCGAGCAACAGATGCTCGCGATCGGCCGCGCGCTACTGCTGAACCCGAGGATCCTGCTGCTGGACGAGCCCTCGCAAGGACTTGCGCCGCTGGTCGTGCAGGAGGTGTTCCAGGTGATCGCCTCGCTGCGTACGCAGGGCATCTCGATTCTGCTGGTCGAACAGAACGTGCGCGCAGCGGTCCAGGTCGCCGACGTCGCCTATGTGTTGGACGACGGCCGCATCGTTTACCACGGTCCGGCGGCCGACCTGGCGGCGGACGAGGAGCGGCTGCGAACGCTGGCCGGCGCTTCCGCTGAGAGCTGGGGCGCCAACCCGCACGGCTAGTGCCGCATCGGCAGCGCGCCTGCTGCGCGCGCACCGTGCCCGCGGCCGCAACCGGTCAGAACGTCCAGGTCGCGATCAGCGAGTACAGGCTCGGGCTGCCGGAGGACGCGTTGATCTGTTCGTACTCCGCCCGCACCGCTGCATTGAGGAACTTGGCCTGCACGCCGGCACCGTAGGCGGCGCGCGCGTTGGTCGACTCCAGGTGATACGAAATCGGGCCCCCGACGCAGGCAACGCCTGCAGCGCAGGTGACCGAAGCGTTGGTCGTGGTGCGCAGGTCGGACACGCCCGCCTTGGCGTACAGGTCGATCACGGGCAGCGGCAACGGCCAGTAGAGCAGGCCGAACAGCGAGCCCGCCTTCTGCGATACGTCCGCGTTATAGACGAGCCCCGGAAGCGGCGGCGCGACGTTGCTGACGCCTGGATGACCGAAGTCGGTGTACTCCAGTTCGGCGCCCACCAGCTTGATCGGACGAATGCCGATCAGTGCCTTCCACGCCGTGTGATGCTCGACAAAGCCGTTCACGCCCGAGAACGTGCTCAGGTCATCGCGCACGTGGGATTGGCCGACTCCGGCGCCCACATACAGGCCGAGCAGGTTGTCGGCCCGCGCGGGCAGCGAGGTTACGAAGGCCGCGGCGGCAATCACGAACCCGAACAGCGCGTTTCGGATCGCGGCATTTCGAAGCGGATCCATCATGTTCGCCTCTTCCCGAAAGCCCCCGATATTACGTTCGCGCTTCTCGCCCGCGGCGCGTGCAGCGGTAACAAAAAGAAAAAGTCGCGACCGTTTTTTTACAGGACCCGTGCTGCTGGCGGCGATCGAGCCGCACGCGCGAACGCGCTTCATGCTTTCGGCTGTCGCACCGCTGCAAGGAAAAGTTTCGGGCACTGCGTGATGGTGCGTCGATCGAGGTGCTTATCGGCGAAGCCGAGGCCAGCGCGCTCGTTTCCGGGATCCCGGCGCCGGCGCGCCAGGGCGGGCCGAACCGGACGGCGCGCGCTCAGCGCCCGCCGTCGTCAATCACGCGCAAATCGATTGCGAGATCGTGGTCGGGTACGACCGGGCCGGGAGTGATCCTGATCCCGAACGCCCAGCTCGCCGCGACGAAGGCGACGATCAGAGAAGTGATCAGCCAGATTCTGAAAAGCACGTCCGCCTCCGAAATTCGGATGCCGCGATGCAAGCATTCCTTAACGACTGAGTTCCAAACCTGCGAGTACAAGGCAAATTACCTGCAATTTCAGCGAACGATATTGATTTACATCACGGGCGCCGCAGCTTTCCCTCGGGGCGAGCCCGTATGCCGCCGACCCAAGCGGCACTTGCCGCAACCCGCTCGAAGCCGCAACAGCCATTTAGGAAAGTCAAGAATGTGCCGAAGTACGTAAACGAGTGGCGTTTAGCGACTCGTCGGCTGGCAAGGCAGTCCGCACGATCCAATGCCGACGACCGCAAACACGTCAAGCGCCAGGGCGGCATCGGCCCGCCAGGCGTGGTGATCGCATGCTCGCCGGCGCAAACGCGATCGCCTGGGCCAGTCCGGCATCGAGGATTCGAAATGAATGCGATCGTTCAAACGCAACGGCAACTGGCCGGGGCTTCCGGCCAGGGGGTGCAGCAAGGTCATTCGCTCGCGAAGGCGCGCCAGCTCATCTATTTCCTTTTGACTTTGGTGCCGTCGGCGACGCTGGTGGGCGGATGGATGCAGGTTCGGGACACCGCACCCTGGTCCAGCATTCCTGTTGAAGGCGTGATCACGATGGCGGTGGCGCTGTGGTTCGCCGAATTGACGATGGTGCCGCTGCTGGTCAAGTGCGCGCACCTGATGTTCGGCGCACCCGATCCGCGCACGGCGCATCACCACGTCGAGTTCTTCGAGGCGTTCGCCCCGCCGGTTCTGATGATGACGCCGCTGGTGCTGACGGTCTCCGGCCTGGTGGTTTATGCGGTCGCAGCCGCGTTCGGTTCGGTCGGAATGATGCTTTTCATCGGGCGCTACGCGCACTCCGATTCGGAAAGCCTCGCCGCTCCCGGATTGTCATGGCTCGTGATCGAGCTCAGCTTCTTCGGGTGGGCCGCGGTCTCGCTGCTGGTGGCGTTGGTCTGAAGCCTCCGCCTGGGCATCGATTGCCGATTGCGTCGGCGTCGATGCCCATGATGCCGCGCCCGCCAGGCCGGCGGGCCCGCAACAGGGCCGTTCAAGACCCCCTCCTTGCCCGGCCGCTTGCCGGTTCCCACCACGAAAGACGATGAAACAGGGCCCCCGTGGGCTCTGCGCGGGAATCTGAGGTCGCTCGTGTAGATTGATCGCCTCGATCGGGTCCGGTGCCTGAATCGATGCCGAACATCGTCAACTTCCTTCGCCTGCACCATGCGCTGCGCCTGACGGCGGCATTGGTCGCTTCGCTCCTTGCCGGCGTCCTGTATGTCGCGCTGGTCGGGGTTTCCATCGATGCCTCCGGGCTGCGTGCCAAGGCGGCCGCCGCGCTCACGCAACGCCTCGGACGCGACGTGCGCCTGGACGGGGCGCTGAAAATCAAGGTATCCGCCCATCCGGAACTGGTCGTTCGTGGATTGCATGTTGCTAATGCGGCGGGCTTCACTGGCAGCGAATTTGCCAGCCTGGGCGAGGCACGGCTGGCAATCGACCTTTGGCCGTTGTTGCGCTCGCGCCTGCGGATTGAAGAACTGTCCGGCAGCGACGTGCACTTGCGTTTGCAAAGAAACACGGACGGCGCCAGCAACTGGACGTTCAATCCTCCCGATCGCAAACCGCAAACCGCGCAGACGCCGGCGGCGCAACCGGCGGCAAACCGGCCGGTCGCGGAACTGCTGACACGACTCGAGATCAAGCGCGTGGCGCTGGACAAGCTGGACGTGGAATTCATCGGAGCCGATGCGAAAAGTCATTTCTTCGAGCTGCAGTCGCTCGTCGCGCAATTCCCGGCCGGGCAACCGCTTGCGCTGACATTGAAGGGTACGGTCGAAAAGACCTATCCCTACAACCTGGAACTTACGGGCGGCACGCTGGCGGATCTGTCGCGTTTCGACAAGCCATGGCCAGTGGACCTGACGCTCGACTTCATGGCTTCGCATCTGTCGCTCGCCGGCACCGTGTCCGGCAGCACCGGCTCGATCAGCTTCGGTCTGGGCACGGGCGACCTGCGCGAATTCGAACGCCTGCTCCAGACCAAACTGCCGGCGGTCGGCCAGACCGGCATCTCGGGTGTCATCAAGTATTCCCCGGGCAAGGTCGCGCTGTCCGATTTGACGGGTGTGATGGGCAGCACCACTTTGAATGGATCTCTCGATTTCGACTACGGCGGCGAGCGTCCCAGGGTACGGGGCGACCTGACGTTGCCGGTGCTGGATTTGCGGCCATTCACCACGGGGCAGCCTGTTGAAAAAAAGGAGCCGCCGCGAGATTTTGCCGAGGTTTATCGAAACGTCGCCAAAGCGACATTCAGCCTGAAAGACCTGAACGCCGCGGACGCCGATTTGACCCTGCACGTCGGGCAATGGCTGAGCCTGCCCGGTTCGGTGCATGACGCGATGTTGCACGTGAAGCTGGAGCACGGTCGCCTCGTGGTGCCGGTGCAAGCCACGGTGGCGGACGTGGTTTTATCCGGAACCGCCCGCGCCGACGCGAGCGTTACGCCGGCCCGCTTCGATCTTGCGCTGGGCACGCACGATTCCAGTCTGGGTGGCCTGGCGCAGTTGCTGGTCGGCGCGCCCGATATCAGAGGGACCCTGGGCCGCTTCGATCTGCGCC
>CAVTZO010000071.1:0-14191 GCA_963739145.1 uncultured beta proteobacterium | reverse complement strand
AACAAGACGTTAGCGGGCGCTTTCGGATCGGTCTCCGCGCCGCCGGGGGCCGGGCGAAACACGTCGAAAAGCTTAACGTCGCGCAGGACCGCCAGACGGTTGTCTCGGGCCGACAAGCGCACGATTTCCTCGAACACGCGCGCCGCGGGCAACTGCTCCGGTACCCAGATTGCGATATCCCGCACTACCGCGGGCACGTCAGGCACCGGCGCGGCCCGTGGCAGGGGCACGGTCTGCAACGCGTCGACCTGCACCTCGAAGAGCATCGCGCACGCCGGCAGCTCGTATTTCTGACCCAGCCGCGGGTGCAGCTGCCCGATCCAGCCGACCGCGCGCTGATCGATCTCGACCCGTGCACACCGTCCCGGATGGAAAGCCGGATGCGTATCCGCCGTGAAACGCGCCTGCAGCGGGCTGATCAGCCGCTCCAGGTCGCCCTTGATATCGAAGAAGTCGACCTCGCGCGCAGGCACGCCCCACTGCTCATCATCGACGTTCCCATAGGCCAGGGCCCCGAGCAGCGTCGGCTGCGCGACTCCGGCGACCTGCAGTGCGCCCTCCGGCTGCCCGGGCTCGAGCCGGAACACCCTTCCGATCTCGAACACCCGGGCCCGGGTTGCCTGGTTGTTCAAGTTGTACTTCAGGACCGAGACCAGCCCGCCGAGGAGCGTGGTGCGCATCACCGCGTACTGCGCGGCGATCGGATTGACCACCGAGATCGGGCGGCCGGGCAGCCCGAAGTCCGCCTCCCATGCGCGATCCACGAACGAGTAGTTGACCAGCTCCTGGTAGCCTGCCTCCACCATCCGGCGCCGCAGCTCGTGCGGTCCGCGCCAGGTTTCGGGAAGCGAAACCATCCGCGCGACGGCCCTGGGCGGCCGGTCCGGAATGCGCTCGTACCCGATCACGCGCGCGACCTCCTCGATCAGATCCTCCTCGATCTGCAGGTCGAAGCGGAACGACGGCGGCTCGACCACGAATGCGTCTTCGCCTCTCGTAAAGACGAAATTCAGCCGGGTGAACGCCTCGCCCATCTGTTCGTCCGTGACCGGCGTTCCAAGCACCTTGCGACAACGCCCGGTCCGCATCCGGATCGGGGTGCGCTGTGGCAGACGCACGATCTGATCGTCGATCGGGCCCACGCGGGTGCGGGGCGTGCCGCAGATATCCAGCACCATCCGGGTGATCGACTCGATGTGTTCGACATTGCTGGCGAAGTCCACCCCGCGCTCGAAACGGTGCGCCGCATCGGTGATCAGGTTCAGCCGGCGCATCCGGCCCTGGATCGCCTCCGGCCACCAGAATGCGGCTTCCAGGTAGATGTCGGTCGTATCCAGCGTCACCGCCGACGCGTCCCCGCCCATGAGGCCGGCCAGCGATTGAACGCCCAGCCCGTCGGCGATCACGCCGGTTTCCGGCTCCACGTCAACCTGCTGGCCGTTCAGCAGCTTCAGCCGGTCCCCGGCGCGGCTCCAGCGAACGGTCAGTGCGCCCTGCAGCTTGCCCAGGTCGAACACGTGCGTCGGCCGTCCCAGTTCGAGCATCACGTAGTTGGAAATGTCGACCAGGGCCGAGACCGCGCGCAGCCCGCCGCGCTCCAGGCGCGTGCGCATCCAGGCCGGGGTCTGCGCTTTCGAATCCAGCCCGCGCAAGACGCGACCGGTGAAGCGCCCGCACAGATCGGGGGCTTCGATCCGGACCGCAAGCCGCTCGTCGCTGGTCGGCGCAACCGCCGGGAAGGAAGGCTCGCGCAAGGGTGCACCGGTCAGTGCCGCGGCCTCGCGTGCCACGCCGAGCACGCTCAAGCAATCGCCGCGGTTCGGCGTCAGCTTGATCTCGAAGCACTGTTCGTCCAGGCCCAGCACGCGCCGCACCGGTTCGCCGACCGGCGCATCGGCCGGCAGCACCAACAGTCCCCCCTGATCGTCGGACAGCCCCAGTTCACGCGCCGAGCACAGCATGCCCATGGAGTCGACGCCGCGCATGGTGGCCTTGCCGATCGACACTCCGCCCGGCAGCTTCGCACCCGGCAACGCGCAGGGCACGCGAAGCTCGGGCGCGACGTTCGGCGCGCCGCACACGATCTGCACCGGCTCACCGGCCCCCACGTCGACGCGGCACACCTTCAGCTTATCGGCATTCGGGTGCGGTGCCACCTGCAGCACGCGCGCAACCACCACGCCCAGGAACGGCGGCGCCACCGGCTCGATCGCCTCGACCTCGAGGCCGCCCATCGTCAACCGCTCGGCCAGCGATTGCGTGTCCATCGGCGGGTCGCAGAACTGGCGCAGCCACTGCTCGGGGATCTTCACCGCCAGGCCTCGCCTTCCCGGTTGCCCGGCTTCGGTGCCGGAGCCGTTTTGATCACGATCCGCTTCATCACGGCCCGTCGAACTGCTTCAGGAAGCGAAGGTCACCGACGAAGAACTGCCTCAGATCGTCGACCCCGTAGCGCAGCATCGTCAGCCGCTCCAGCCCGGAGCCGAACGCGAAGCCGATCGTCGTTTCCGGATCGAAGCCGAAGTTGCGCACGACCGCCGGATGAACCTGGCCGGCGCCCGAGATCTCGAGCCAGCGGCCGGTGCGCGGCCCGTTGCCGAACATCATGTCGATCTCCGCCGACGGTTCGGTGAACGGGAAGTACGAAGGGCGGAAGCGCACCTGCAGATCGTCGCTCTCGAAAAAGCGCCGCAGAAACTCCGTGTACACCCCCTTCAAGTCGGCAAAGCTGACGTCCTGGTCGAGCCATAAGCCTTCGACCTGGTGAAACATCGGCGAGTGCGTGGCATCGCTGTCGACCCGGTAGGTCCGCCCGGGTGCAATCACGCGAACCGCACCGCGGTGCTGGCGCGCATAGCGCACCTGCATCGGTGAAGTGTGGGTGCGCAGCAGCAGCGGGCGCCCCTCGGAGTCGCTCGCGTCGACGTAAAACGTGTCCTGCATCGAGCGCGCCGGGTGGTTCTCGGGATTGTTCAGCGCAGTGAAGTTGTACCAGTCGGTCTCGATCTCGGGGCCGTCGGCCACGTCGAATCCGATCGACCGGAAGATCTCTTCGACCCGCATCCAGGTGCGGATGACCGGGTGAATGCCGCCGCGGCCGCGCACCCGCCCCGCCAGGCTGACATCGATCGCATCGGTCTGCAGCTGCACCGACAGGGTCGCCTCGGCGAGTTGCTGGCGCCGCTGCGCCAGCAACTGCTCGATCGCCTGCTTGCCCGCGTTCAGGCGTGCCCCTTCGGCACGGCGCTGCTCCGGATCAAGGCGGGCGAGCGCCTTGAGCTGCTCGGTGACGATGCCGGTTTTCCCGAGAAACCGCGCCTTCTCGTTTTCCAGGTCGGCCGGCCGCGTGGCCGAGGCGAATGCGGCGCCCGCCTCGGCGATCAGATCGTCGATCGATTGCATCGGAGCGTTCCACAGTGCGCAGGCCCCGGAGCCGGGCGACATCGGCCTGCTCCGGAACGGCCCGCGCTCGGGATTACGGGGCGCGCAAGGACTTGATCCGATCGACGATTGCAGCGAACGCCGGCTTGTCCAGTACCGCCATGTCGGCAAGCACCTTGCGGTCCAGATCGATCGCCGCCTTTCGCAAGCCATCGATGAACGCGCTGTACGACAGGTCGTGCTCGCGTACCGCCGCGTTGATGCGGGCGATCCACAGCGACCGGAACACGCGCTTGCGCTGACGGCGGTCGCGATAGGCATACTGCCCCGCCTTCATGACCGCCTGCTTGGCGACCCGGAACACGCTGCTGCGACGCTGCGTGTAACCCTTGGCCTGCGCCAACACCTTCTTGTGGCGGGCGCGGCTGGTAACTCCTCTTTTTACGCGTGGCATGCAGCACTCCTCACGCGTACGGGAGCATGCGTCGCACCGAGGCTGCGTCGGCCGCGTGGATCGCGACCGCGCCGCGCAGGTGGCGCTTGCTCTTCGTGCTCTTCTTGGTCAGCAGGTGTCGCTTGAACGCCTGCCCGCGCTTGATCGATCCGCCCGGGCGGATCGCAAAGCGCTTGGCCGCGCTCTTCTTTGACTTCATCTTCGGCATGACAAGTACTCCTTTATTCGATGTCGCTGGGCGCCCGCGCCTTGGTGCGGGACTTCAAATGCCTGCGACACTTCTTTTGTGCGGCGCCGGCCCCGAAGGATCCGCGCGCGCGCCTGTCCGGGCCGCAGGGCCCGTGTCCAACAACTGCACCTTCGCTTGCCGCTACTTCTTGCGCCGCGGCGACAGCACCATCACCATCTGTCGCCCCTCCAGGCGGGGCATCGCTTCGACCTGGCTGATCGTGTCCAGGTCCGCCTTGACCCGCTCCAGCACCTTCAATCCCAGTTCCTGGTGAGCCATTTCCCGGCCGCGAAATCGCATCGTGACCTTGGCCTTGTCGCCTTCCTCCAGAAACTCGGTGAGTTTCCTGACCTTGGTCAGGTAGTCGTTCTCATCGGTGCCCGGGCGGAACTTGATCTCCTTGATCTGGATCTGCTTCTGCTTGAGCTTGGCCTCGTGCGCCTTCTTCTGTTCCTCGTAGCGGAACTTGCCGTAATCCATCAGCCGGCAAACCGGTGGGACGGCGGTCGGCGCGATCTCGACCAGGTCCACATCGGCCTCCTCGGCCATCCGTAGCGCATCGGCAGTACGGACCACTCCAAGCTGTTCACTTTCGATTCCGATCAATCGAACTTCCGGAACCGTGATTTCTCCGTTGAGCCGATGCGCGCGTTCTTGAGCGATGGTTGCAACCCCCCTTGAAAAATTATCAAGCCGCGAACCCGGCCTGCACCGCGCAACCGTCAGACAGGTTTAGCGCCCGGCGCTGGCCGCTTCGGCGTGCGCTTCTATCGCCCGGCCGCTGCTGCGCTGCTCGACCTCCAGCCGCAGGCGCTCCGAAAACGCGGACACGGGCATCTCGCCCAGATCCACGCCCCGCGTGCGCGCACGGCCACCGTTCCCGCCTGCCGCTCCTTGTCTCCGACCACGCAGATGTAGGGGAGCTTTTGCAGGGCAAGACTGCGGATTTTATATCCGATCTTATCGTCCCGCAAATCGGATCCAACCCTAAATCCTTGTTTTTTCAGGCCTTCGGCAACAACCGCCGCGTAATCGCGCTGATGTTCGGTAATACTGGCCACCACCACCTGAATCGGAGCCAGCCAGACCGGCAACGCCCCGGCGTAATGCTCGATCAGGATCCCGATAAAACGCTCCAGCGATCCGACGATAGCGCGATGCAGCATGACCGGAACCCGCCGCGTGTTGTCTTCCGCCACGTACTCGGCACCGAGACGACCGGGCATCGAGAAATCCACCTGCATCGTGCCGCACTGCCAGGACCGGCCGATCGAGTCCTTCAGGTGGTATTCGATCTTCGGTCCGTAGAAGGCACCCTCGCCGGCGATCGTTTCGAACGGGCAGCCGGACTCGGCGCAGCGATTCCATCAGCGCATGCTCGGCCCGGTCCCACGGACTCGTCGGCGCCGATGCGCGTTTGCCGGGCGGGTGGCCACCTTGTAGACGATGTCGGTGAAACCGAAGTCGCGGTAAACCCGCTGCAGCAGCGCCGTATACGCTACGCACTCCGGCAGGATCTGCTCCTCGGTGCAGAAGATATGCCCGTCGTCCTGGGTGAAGCCGCGCACGCGCATGATCCCGTGCAGCGCGCCCGAGGGCTCGTTGCGATGGCACTGGCCGAACTCGCCGTACCGCAGCGGCAGATCCCGGTAGGAGCGCAGGTCCGATTTGTAGATCTGGATGTGGCCAGGACAGTTCATCGGCTTGAGCGCGTAATGCCGATTCTCCGACTCGGTCGTGAACATGTTCTCGCGGAAGTTGTCCCAGTGCCCGGTCTTTTCCCACAGGCTGCGATCGAGCATCTGCGGCCCTTTGACTTCCTGGTAGCCGTTGTCGCGGTACACCTGCCGCATGTACTGCTCGACCTGCTGCCAGATCGGTCCAGCCCTTGGGATGCCAGAACACCAGGCCGGGCGCCTCGTCCTGCATGTGAAACAGGTCCAGTTCCCGGCCCAGGCGCGCGGTGGTCGCGCTTCTCGGCCTCCTCCAGCATGTGCAGGTAGGCGTCCTGGTCCTCCTTGCGCGCCCAAGCTGTCCCGTAGATCCGCTGCAGCATCTCGTTGCGGCTGTCGCCGCGCCAGTACGCGCCGGCCACCTTCATGAGCTTGAACACCTTCAAGCGCCCGGTCGATGGCACGTGCGGTCCGCGGCAAAGATCGACGAAGCTGCCTTCGCGATACAGCGAAATCTGCTCGCCGGCGGCAATCGACGGCAATGATCTCCGCCTTGTAGTGCTCGCCGATCGACTCGAAGAAGCGCACCGCGTCGTCGCGCTGCCACACCTCCCGCCGCACCGGTTCGTCGCGTGCAGCCAGCTCCGCCATCTTGCGTTCGATCGCCTGCAGGTCTTCCGGCGTGAAGGGGCGCTTGTAGGAAATGTCGTAGTAAAAGCCGTTCTCGATCACCGGGCCGATCGTGATCTGCGCGTCCGCAAACAACTCCTTGACCGCATAGGCCAGCAGGTGCGCGGTTGAGTGGCGAATAACCTCCAGACCGTCGGGGTCGCGGTCCGTGACGACGGTGACGCCGGCATCGCGCTCGATCAACGAGGTATCGACCGCTGCCTCGACCGCCGCAGGGCGGCCTTGCGACGCCGGGCCGATCGCCGCGCCGCCTTGGCCGGCCGGGGCCGAATCGAAGCGGGCGAATCGAATCATCGCGACGGGCTGCAGCGGACGGCCGCTGCCGAACGTGCGTCGGCTCTCGGCAAGCCGCTCGCGGCGAGGGACATCGAGCCGAGGGGCAGCCGTCGCTTCAGAAACCTGGTAGGCGCGATTGGACTCGAACCAACGACCCCCACCATGTCAAGGTGGTGCTCTAACCAGCTGAGCTACGCGCCTTCGGCCGTCGGGCGATGATACACGAGGCCTTAGAATCGCCCGCGTCTGTCATAGGCTTGCAATGAATACTTCACGAACTCGACAACGACGTGCACTAAAGTCCGCCGATCTTACAGGGGATGACGCGATGTCTGTGCGTGAAAGGCAGGGATCCTCGCTGCTGGAGCTCGAAGCCGGTCATGAAAGGCCGCAACGCGAACCGCGACTGTCGGTCGGGATGGCGCGCGGCCCGGCCGACATCGAGGATGCCCAGCGCCTGCGCTACGAGGTGTTCGCGCAGGAAATGGGCGCGCAGCTGCTGCAAGACCGACGACGCGATCGACCAGGACGAATTCGACCCGTATCTGCGATCACCTGATCGTGCGCGACGACGATACCACGCGCGTGATCGGCACCTACCGCATCCTGCCGCCGCACCGGCGCGCAAGCTCGGCCAGCTGTACTCGGAAGCCGAATTCGACCTGTCGCGCCTCACGCACCTGCGCCCGTCGCTGATCGAGGTCGGCCGCTCCTGCGTGCACCCCGACCACCGCACCGGCAGCGCCATCCTGATGCTGTGGGCCGGCCTTGCCCAGTACATGCGAAGTGGCCGGCTATCGCCACCTGATCGGCTGCGCCAGCGCGCCGCTTGCCGACGGCGGCATGCAGGCGGCGCGATTGCGCGACGAGCTGCAGCGTTACCTGGCCGAGTCCGGAATACCGGGTGTTTCCGCGCCTGCCGTTTCCGCACGAACGCATGCCGCGCGCGACGAGCTTCGACATTCCGCCCCTGATCAAGGGCTACCTGCGGCTGGGGGCCAAGGTATGCGGCGAGCCGGCCTGGGATCCGGACTTCAACACGGCCGACTTTCTGATCTGGCTGTCGCTGGACGAGATCAACCGCCGCTACGCGCGTCACTTCGACCTGCTGGCGGCGCAACTGGCACCCAGCCAGGCCTGAGCCGGTGGCTGTGAACGCCATCGCGTTGCCGGCGCTTCGACTGCCCCGAGCGGTTCAGCGGGCCTTCTCGTTGATCGGGCGCCTGGGCAAGGCACGGCAGAGGCCCCAGCGCCTGGACCCGCTGCGCCGCATCTACCTGTCGCCGTTCTAAGTCGGACGCAGACTCTAGCGCCGGCGCGCCACCAGCACGCCCTTGACCTCGCCGATCTGAGCCAGCGTGCGGCGCGTCACCGCAGCGTCAGGCACCTGGACCGTGAACTGCATGCGCGCTTCGCCGCCCTGGGACAGGGTATTCACGCCCAGCACATTGAGCTTCTCGCGCGCGAACACCTCCGAGATGTCCCTGAGCAGGCCGGGCCGATCCTGGGCCAGCACGAACACCTCGGTCGGATAGCCGTCGCCGCCGGCGCCCCAGGCCACGTCGATCACGCGCTCGGGATGACGCCGTGCCAGCGCGGCGGCGTTGGTGCAGCCGGCCCGATGCACCGACACGCCACGCCCGCGCGTGACGAAACCGATGATGTCGTCTGGCGGGATCGGACGGCAGCATCGCGCCAGGCTGGTCATCAGCGAATCGACCCCCACCACCAGCACGTGACCGTGGGTCGGCTTGGGCGGACGCAGCGCGGGCGCAATGTCCGTTTCGGCCGGCGCCTCGTGCTCTCCCGAAACGGCCTGCTCGATGCCACGCACGCCGAGCTCGTCGCGCGCGAGCGCCAGGCACAGATCCTCGACCGATGAAAAGCCGAGCCGCTCCGCCAGATCCTCCAGGCGCACCGAAGTGCGGCCGAGTCGTTGCAGCTCGCGTGCGACCAGCTCCCGCCCGGCCGCGACCGTCTGCTCGTGCTCGATCGCGTTGAACCATTGCCGCACCTTCGTGCGCGAGCGCGCGCTGGCCATGAAGCCCAGCTCCGGATTGAGCCAATCGCGACTGGGTCCTCCGGTGCGCGCCGCAATCACCTCGACGGTCTGGCCGGTGCGCAGTCGCGTGTTCAAGGCCACCAGCGCCCCATCGACGCGCGCGCCGCGGCACCGGTGTCCCAGTTCGGTGTGCACGTGATAGGCGAAATCGATCGGAGTGGCGCCGGCCGGCAGCTCCACCACCTGCGCCTGGGGGGTCATCACGAACACGCGCGCGCTCGCGGCGTCCTGGTCCCTGCCCTGCGCCGGCCGCATCGTCGCCTCGGCCGCCAGGTTCCAATCGAACAGGCGACGCAACCACGCGATGCGCTCGTCGTGCTCGGCGCGCACATCGCGCCGCCCCTCCTTGTAGCGCCAGTGTGCTGCCACCCCCAGTTCCGCGTTCTCGTGCATCTGCCGCGTGCGGATCTGAATCTCGATCGGCCTGCCGTCCGGATCCTCCACCACGGCGTGCAACGACTGGTATCCGTTCGGTTTGGGCCGCGCAATGTAGTCGTCGTATTCGCTCTCGAGCCGCGTCCAGTTCGAGTGCACCACCGACAGCACCTCGTAGCAGGCGGCGAGTTGATCGACGATGACCCGCAAGGCGAGCAGATCGTGCACCTGCTGCACCGAAAGTCCCTTGGCGATCATCTTCTGGTGGATGCTGGCGATGTGCTTGGGTCGCCCGGTCACCTCGGCCGAAATGCCCGCCTCGCTGAGCAGGGCGCGCAGACGATCCGCGGCCTGCTCGACCGTGCGCTCGCGTTCCTCGCGGCTCTGCTCGAGCTGGCGCGCGATGTCCTGGTAGGTCTGCGGTTCGAGCAGCCGAAACGCCAGATCCTCCATCTCCCATTTCAGCTGCCAGATGCCCAGCCGGTTGGCCAGCGGCGTGAACAGAGCGAGCGTTTCGCGCGCGATCGCCTCGGCACCCTGCGGCGCAGAGCTGCCCGACAGGAAGCGCAAGGTCTGCAGGCGCGATGCCAACCGCAACACGACCACGCGCGGATCGTTGATCATCGCCAGCAGCATGCGTCGCAGCGCTTCGGCTTGCGGCCTGACTTGCTGCTTCTGGCGCTGGGCCGAGGCCGCCTCGGGGTTGCGGCTGCGCACGCTTTCCGACAGCAGCATCAGCTGACGCAGATCGGCGACCAGGACCGCGACCGTGGCTCCGGCCCGGCTGCGCACCCATTCCTCGGCGTCGCGCAGCACGTCGTGCGCGCCGAACAGGTACGCAGCCGCCAGCAGGTCGGGGTCCTCACGAACCGATCGCACGATCCGCGCAACGCCATCGGCGTGATCGCCGAACGGTTCCCCGGTGCGCAGCACCCGGCCTTCGTAAAGCGGAAAAATCAGCGCGCGCGCCCCGGCCGCATCGAGTACCGAGGCGGCGCCCGGGGAGCGATCCGGATGCCTGTGCTGTTCGTTCACTTCGAAGCTCCGCGCTGCGCTGGATTATGCATCTGGCCCACGACGCCTCGGGCACAATGCCTCATGCTCGCCCGTTTGCTCGGCTCAGGCACCGTCGAAATTCCGGCACCGCTGTGGCAGCGCGTATGGAGCGCGCTGCCGTTCCTGCAACGCTTCGCCGCGGCCGAGCCCGAGTTGAGGCAACTGTGCGGCCGTCTGCTGGCGACCAAGGTGATGACCGGCGCCGGAGGGCTCGAGCTCACCGCCGAGGTCCAGCTCACGATCGCGGTGCAGGCCTGCCTGCCGATCCTGCGACTGGGCATCGAGTGGTACCGCGGCTGGAGCGGTATCGTCGTGTACCCGTCCGAATACGTCGCTCGACGGCGCGTTCAGGACGAATCCGGACTCGTGCATGAATACGAGGAGACCGCCGCCGGCGAAGCGTGGGAGGCCGGGCCGGTGGTCGTGTCCTGGTCCAACGACGCGATCGAAGCGGGCGATGCGCCAGCCTGCAACGTGATCGTTCATGAATTCGCGCACAAGCTCGATCTGCTCAACGGCGATGCCGACGGGCTGCCCGCGCTGGACCGGCGGCTGCACCCCGGACTGGGTCCGCGCCAGTGGCGCGCGGTTCTGGACGATGCACACCAAGCGCTTCTGCGCCGCGCTCGACCTGGTCGAGCTGGAGCTGCCGGACGACCTGGATCCCGATTCGGAAGCCGCCGATCCCTATTACGCGCGCCTGCCGCTCGATCCTTATGCGGCCCAGGACGAGGCCGAGTTCTTCGCCGTGTCGAGCGAGGCGTTCTTCGTCGACCCGGGGCGCTTGCGCGACGCCTTTCCCCAGTGGTACGAGCTGCTCAGCCGGTTTTACCGGCAGGATCCACTGGCGACCTGAACGGCGCCGGCCAGACACGCATGGCTAGTCAGGACCCACGAGGAATCGGCGCGCGATCGTGATCTGGTCCGGGTCGAAGAACATGGGCGCGTGCCCGACGCCGGCGATTTCGACCAGTTCGGCACGCGGGCCGCGCTGCGTCATCTCCAGCGCGGTGGCAGGCGACAGCAGGTCCGACTCGGAGCCACGCAACACCAGTACCGGCCCGCGGATCGCGTCGTACAGCTTCCAAAGTCCTGCTTCGGCCAGTGCGAAGCTCTCGGGCGTGTTCGCCTTCAGCGGCAGGGCGATCGCCGGATCGTAGCGGAAGGTCCAGTGCGAGCCGTCGAAACGCATGGCCGACTCGGTCAGCTCGCGCCACTGCTGCGCCGTCTTCAGGCCGAACCCGGTCGAGATCGAGCGCACATAAGCGGTGGCCTGGTCCAGGTCCTCGAACTGCTCGCTGCGCCCCACATAATCGGCGATGCGCAGCAAGGCGGCCGCTTCCAGCCGCGGTCCGACATCGTTCAGGATCAAGCGCCCGATCGGAGCGTTCGGCTGGCCTGCCAGCGCCATCCCGATCAGCCCCCCCATCGAGGTGCCGATCCAGTCGACGCGTTCCACGTTCAGCCGCGCGATCAGGCTCGTCATGTCGAATATGTACTGGGGCACTCCATACAGCATCGGATCGGTCAGCCAGTCGCTCGCCCCGCGCCCGACCACGTCCGGGCACACGACCCGGTATCGATCGCTCAGGTTCTCGGCGAGATGGGCGAAATCGCTGCCGAGCCGCGTCAATCCGTGCACGCACACCAGCACGCGCGGATTGTCGGCGGCGCCCCACTCCGCGTATCGCATCGTGTGAAACCCGCGCTGGCTCAAGCAGCGCACGGCACCTGAACGGCTCGCACTCATAGCCCCGGCTTTCCCCAAATGACTGACAGCGTTTCGACCGTGCCGCCTCGCGCTACCCCCGCCCAATGCGAGCGCGGTAGCCGGATACTAGCGAGAAAAGCGCACCCGATTGCCAGCGCGTTTCAGTCATCACGCTCGGGCGACTGCCCCGTATCGTGCGCCCTGGCGTTTGCCTTTGCCGGCTGATTGAGCCAGTAGCGCGCGTGGTCGAGTCGCCACTGCTCCAGCCCGACCGATCCGTCTGCGCCGAAGCGCCAGCGCGCGGCCCCGCTCCAGTCGCTTCGGATGACCCGGGCACCGTGCCGCGCGTAGCGTGCCGCGACCTCCGGGTGCGGGTGGCCGAAGCGGCTTCGATAGCCAGCCTGGACCGAGACCCAGCGCGGACCGACCGCGCCGACAAACACCTCGCTGGAAGACGTCTTGCTTCCGTGGTGTGGGCCTGCACATCACGATGATCGCCGCTCTGGTGGCGCTGGCCGCCGGAGCCGCCTGGCGCATTTCGAGCCGCCTGCTGGCCGTGGGCACCGCGCAGACCGTGCGCGCGATCGCCGGTGCCTGCGGCGCGCTCGCCTACTGTCTGCTGGCCGGCTGGGGCGTGCCGGCGCAGCGAACCTTCGTCCCGGCCCTCATCGGCAAAGCTCAGCTCGTCGGACAGGCGCTGCTGCGCAATCCAGGCGGCGTAGTCGTAGCCCAGCAGCATCGCCGCCAGGCAGGCGCCAACCCGCGCGAGCGCAGGGCTCAGGTGCCGAAGCCATGCCGCACCCGCACCCACAACGAGCGCGCAGACCAGCACCGCCGCCATGGCCGGCTTCGAAGGCAGTTCGCTCGCCTGTTGAAGCCACGCGACGGCCGCCACGAAGGCAGTCAGGACGAATGCAATGCTCGGCGGAGCGCCTCGCGCGCGCGATCCTTGACCGGGCTAAGACCCTTGCGTGAGCGCCGCGAACCGGGGAAAGGTCGCCAGCACGTTGCGCCGGTTGATCTGCGCCAGCTGCTCTGGCGTGGTGGAGCGCAGCTGCGCGATCACCGACCCGATGCGCGCGAGCTCAGCCGGTTCGTTGCGTGGCCGACCGGCCTGGGCATGCAGCCATTGCGGCGCGATGTCCGGCGCATCGGTTTCCAGCACGATCGTCGATTCCGGCACTTCGACGGCGTGGCGCCGGATTCGCAGCGACCCGTTGAAGGTCGCCGATCCGCCAAAGCCGAGTCGAAAGCCGCACGCGATGAACTCGCTGGCCTGGTGCTCCGAACCGTTGTATGCGTGCGCAATGCCTCCGGGCACCTCGATGCGGCGCAGGTATTTGAGCAGCCGATCGGCCGAACGGCGCACGTGCAGAACGACCGGCAGCGACCAGGACCGCGCCAACCTCAGCTGCGCCTGATAAAAGTGCTCCTGCTGTGCGGCATCGGGCGCCCCCTCGTGAAAGTCCAGACCGATTTCTCCGATGCCGACGAAGTTCGGATCGGTTTGCGCCGTTCGGACCTGCTCGGACAGCCGTTCGAGATCGCTTTCCTGGGCATCTGCGACGTACAGCGGATGAATCCCCAGCGTGTATCCGAAACCGTAGTGGCGGGCGATGTCCCGCACCCGGCCGAATGTGTTCACCTCGACCGCCGGCACCAGCATCGCCTGCACGCCCGCGGCCCGTGCGCGTTCCACGACCTGGTCGCGGTCCGCATCGAACTCCGCAGCGTCCAGATGACAGTGACTGTCTATCCACATACGTCAGTTTCCCTGAGGTGACAGCTGAGCTTCGAATGCGTCGGAGCCGTTCACCGAAAAGCGAAGGAAGAGAACAAGGGGGCCTGGCTGGCCCCCTCGTTGCCCCCCGGCCAATGTAAGGTACCTTCTAACTCCAGTGTATTCATGGCCCGGCGGGCCGTGTGCACCGCCGGCGGCAGTGGCCCGCGCTCAATCTCCGGCCAGGTACGGCTGCAGGCGGCCGCCGCTGAGCCTGAGCACGCGGTCGCACCGGCCCGCCAGTTCCGGATCGTGAGTCACGATCAGCACCGCTGCGCCACAGCGGCGCGCGGCATCCAGCAGCACATCGAAAACCGCGCGAGCGGTGTCCCGGTCCAGGTTGCCGGTCGGCTCGTCGGCCAGAACGCACACCGGCTGGCCGACCAGCGCCCGCGCGATGGCGGTGCGTTGCCGTTCGCCGCCGGAAAGCTCGCTCGGATGGTGTGCAAGCCGTTCGCCCAGCCCGACCGCCGACAGCACCTCGGTCGCGCGCATGCGCGCCGG
>CAVTZO010000070.1:0-59443 GCA_963739145.1 uncultured beta proteobacterium | reverse complement strand
TACGCATTGGCTTGCGCACGGTATCACCATCTTCGCCAGGTCTTCCCCATCGATGTACTCCATGGCAAGGACGATGCTCTCACCGAGCCTCGTGGCCGAGTACGCCGTGACGATATTCCTGTGTTGCAGTTTGGCGGCCGACTGGACCTCCCGGAGGAACCGGTCGCGACACACCGGGCCGCTCGACCAACTGCCCGCCCACGACCTTGAGCACTTCCAGACGCCCCATGAGTTTGTTCCGCGCCAGGTAGACCACACCCATGCCGCCGCGCCCCAGCTCGCGGACGATCTCGTAGTCGGGGTGGTCGACCAGCTCGGGAGGAAGGGTGTCGACCGGTGGGGGCGGAACGGCAGGGCCGCGGGCGCCGTTCGGTAGCCGATACACCGAATGGCGGCCAATCGGGCGGACGACTTGTCGGACTTGACCTGGGCGTTCCGCAGCCGTCCCAGGAATTCGTCGGACGATAGCTGGGCAACCCGCCGCTGGCAGGAATCGCAATCCTCCAGGTGTTTGCTGACTTTTTCAGCCGACGCGTCGTCGAGCTTGCCCAGGCCATAAGCCTGCAAGGCCGGGTCGGTCGGGTGGACGGCGGTTGTGACGCCCATGGTCGCGTACCCCTCGTCGAGGTCGAACAAACGGTTGTTGGGTCAAGCACTGATAAAGAAAGGTCGCATCTCTCGAGGATATGCCGGGGAAAATCATGAAACCTCAAAAAAATCTGAATTTCGATCGTAACTCCTTTCCCTCAGCAAGCCCAGACCGCCCGTCAACCCCTACAAAAGAACTGGACCGGATCGACCGCGTGGGCGTCGCCGGGTGACAAACCTTGGGTGGTTCCGGGGACACCATACCCGGTACACAATTGTTCGGCGCGGCGGGGTTACGGGCGGGGTTTCACCCAAGCTGGGTTTCTCGAATAATGGGTATCTGGAGTTGCGTTACGGTGTCTGGGATCGCGCTACGGTGTGACGGTTGAGGAGGTCGAGGAAGTTTTCAATCCCAAGACAAAAAAGGGTCGGAGCCGACGATCCGGTCGTCCTCAAGCGTTCGGATCGACATCGACTCGAAAGTTCATCACTGCGATATGGGACGACGTCACCGACGATCCCCGGACGATTTATCCTGTCACGGCTTACGAAGTGACGCTGCCCCAAGGGAGGCAGAGATGAGCAAGACCCACGACAAGTCCGAACTCTCGGCTGAACAACTCGCCGCAGTCGCATCGATCCGAGCCCGGGCGCGGAAAGAAGCGCCCGGCCCCGACGAGCTGATAGACCAATGCGAAATGGACGAATTAGTGCCGCAGGCCCAGTACATCGAGCTGCGCGCCTTGATGGTCCGACTCAAAGAGGCAGGGGAGCGGGCGGGGCTGAGCCTGACCGACGTGTCCGAACGCACGGGACTGACACGCGCTGCGATCAGCCGGCTGGAAAACGGCTGGAACCCGAATCCGCGTCGAGATGCTTTTCCGTTATAGCGAGGCCCTTGGCGTTGCCTTGAGACTCGGCGTCGATGAATCTGTCCAATCCAGTTCCGACGGCTGACATCGTGCTGAACCCGGAAACATCGGAGCATTCGCCTGCGTTTATTTGAGAGAGGCGATGCGGCTGGTCCGGGACGAATCGCTGGACGGTTCGTTCGCTTCCCAATCCGGACGTGATCGACCGTCACTGTCGGTCACAAGTAAGAATGCCCCCCGTAGGACTCGAACCTACAACCCGCTGATTAAGAGTCAGACGAGGGAATTCCAGAAGCCATGTTCTCACAACGACTTGCGGATTGCAACCCCGCCCGTTTCCCACCCTATTCCCACCGACACTTGTCAGAATGACCCCGACCTGACCGCCGTCATCGAGGCATGGGACCGGTTGCCCGAGGCGATCCGCGCCGGCATCGTTGCGATGGTCAA
Source organism: uncultured beta proteobacterium (assembly GCA_963739145.1). Lineage (GTDB taxonomy): Bacteria > Pseudomonadota > Gammaproteobacteria > Burkholderiales > Burkholderiaceae_F > VBCK01. The sequence continues at coordinate 57,533 of CAVTZO010000070.1, read as the reverse complement.
GGCCGCATCAGCGTGATCAGAGGGTTGTCCGTTAGTTCCTCGAAGTTTCGTCCCCGTGTATGCAATTGAAGCAACCGGTCTAGCGTCACGTAGCGTCTAACTCGCGACCTGTGAGAACTGTTTTCGTGTTTCATTCTCATTTCAGTCTATAATGAGACGTTAATCCATCGGGGTCGCTAATTTCGAGCCCATCGCGCTCGTCTTCCGCAACCAACCCTAGACGCTGCACTTGCGACGGCTATAATGGGCGGACATTCGGGGTCATTGGGATCAAACAGGACTTGTGATGTCTCAAGTTGCCGACAAACTCGGATCGCTTTGCTGGGATTTCGCCTCGGAAGGTACGGAAAACGGGCCACATAGCATTCATCCCTATCCCGCTAGATTCATCCCTCAGATTCCTCGTAGACTCATAGGCTCTCCATCCTTCATGTTACTTCTCTCCCAGTGCTCGATCCGTTCTGTGGTTCTGGCACAACGAACGTTGAAGCTCGTGACGCGGGCATACCTAGCGTTGGCATTGATCTCAATCCGCTCGCAACCTTGGTGGCCAAGGTTAAGACCACACGCATCGCCGTGAATCTCGGTCGTAAAGCGACCGCGATATCAGAAGCCGCAAAGGTAAGGGTGGCGACCGGCCGCTTCGTTATCCCAGATATCCCACGAGTCGATCATTGGTTCAAGCCCAGCGTGCAGGAGGCACTCGCAGCTGTGATCGCTGAGTTGAATGAGTTGAACGATCTAGACGTGGCAGACGCCTTGAAGGTTGCTCTCTCGAGCATAATCGTTCGCGTCTCGAATCAAGACAGCTACATGCGTGATGCGGCTGTCGAAAAGGATGTCACCGGGCTTAGTGTCTTCCAGGCGTTTGAGAAGGCAGCCGGATCGTTAGGTGATTGCCTCGGACCGCTGGGCGATGGACTGTTTGTTCGACGCGCTCCAGCACGGATAATCACAAACAATCTTCTAAGAGTGCATCCTGATGAGGTCGGAAAGGGCGTGGGACTCGTTGTTACCTCGCCGCCTTACCCGAATGCCTATGAATACTGGCTTTACCACAAGTATCGTATGTACTGGCTGGGCATGGACCCCATCTCTGTCCGGGGGAATCGAAATCGGTGCGCTGACCGCATCATACTTTAAGAAAAACCACCAGACCGAGCTCGATTTCGAGCGCCAGATGGGCCGATGCTTCTGGTTGCTCTCTCGTGTCATGAAGCCGGGTGCCTATGCCTTCTTCGTCGTCGGGCGGTCGATTATTCACGGGCGGACGATTGACAACGAGGCTCGCTCGTGCGAGCTGCCATACCGCACGGGTTTCGGAAGTTAGCATCGGTAGCCCGCACGATTCGCGCGAGCAGAAAGTCGTTCAACCTCTCTCACGCCTCTATCAAACGCGAGGCTATTCTGCTTTTTGAACTGGAGGACCGATGAACGGATTACGTCTCCTCTGGCACGACTATCATTACTTTCCGTACGAGATGGTCCTGGCCGAGCGGGAGGCACGGCTGCTATTCGGGACGGACATTGCAGAGTCCCAGGAAGGGTTCTTCGTTGAAGGAAAGAAAGTGTCCCAGGTTCTAACTTTCCCCGACTCACGTACTTCAAAGCGGCACAAAATGGCGTGGCATTCGTAGTGCCTGACCAAGCGAAGCTCGAAGCCTCTGGGAACGGCAACGGCTCGGCTTGGGACCCGATTCGTCAGCCGATTCCCGCGATACGGCGCCAAAGCACGCGTTATTCGGCCCACGGGCTGCACGAGTATCGGGGAAAATTCAATCTGCAAGTTGTGTGCGCTGTGGGAAACCTCCTCAGGTCTCAAGGGCGGCGCGTGGGTATTCGATCCATTTTGCGGATCGGGCACGACGCTCCTCGAAGCGGCGCATATCGGCTGGAACGCGTTCGGGATTCTGACATGAATCCGCTAGGAGTGCTAATCGCAAACGCCAAGGTCGCCGCATTCAACACGTCGCCTACCGTCTTAACCCGAGAATGCGATGGGCTGGCTCGATCTCGCTGAAGGAGGGCGAGGCCGAATTCCTGCGGCAGGCGCGCCTGGTGCGCCGCTACGGGGCCGCGGTGGTCGTGATGGCCTTCGACGAGCAGGGCCAGGCCGACACCTTCGAGCGGCGCATCGCGATCTGCCATCGCTGCCACGAGCTGCTGACCGGGCAGGCCGGGTTCGCGGCCGAGGACATCGTGTTCGATCCGAACATCTTCGCGATCTCCACCGGAATCGAAGAGCACAGCCACTACGCGGTCGACTTCGTTCGCGCGGTGCAATGGGTCCGCCACCACCTGCCGGGCGTTCACTGCAGCGGCGGCGTTTCCAACGTGTCGTTCTCGTTCCGCGGCAACGACCACGTGCGCGAGGCGATCCACACCGTGTTCCTGTATCACGCGATCCGCGCCGGCCTGTCGATGGGCATCGTCAACGCCGGCCAGCTCGGGGTCTACGAGGACATTGAGCCGGAGCTGCGCGAGCGGGTCGAGGACGTGGTGCTCGACCGCCGCCCGGATTCCGGCGAACGGCTGGTCCAGTTCGCCGAGAGCCTGAAAAAGGAAGGCCGCGTGCGCGAGGAGGACCTCGGCTGGCGCGAGGGCACGGTCGCGCAGCGCCTGGTGCACGCGCTGGTACACGGGGTCACGCAGTACGTGGTGGAGGACACCGAGGCGGCGCGCCTGGAGGTCGAGGCGCGCGCAGGCCGGACCATCGAAGTGATCGAAGGTCCGCTGATGGACGGCATGAACGTGGTCGGCGACCTGTTCGGCGCCGGCAAGATGTTCCTGCCGCAGGTCGTCAAGTCGGCGCGCGTGATGAAGCAGGCGGTTGCGCACCTGGTGCCGTTCATCGAGGCGCAGAAGGTGGCGGGCGGCGGCGAGGTTTCGGCCCAGCCCAAGGTGGTGATCGCCACCGTCAAGGGCGACGTGCACGACATCGGCAAGAACATCGTGGCCGTGGTGCTCCAGTGCAACAACTTCGAGGTGATCAATCTCGGGGTGATGGTGCCCGCCGAGAAGATCCTGCAGACCGCGCGCGATACCGGCGCCGCCATGATCGGCCTGAGCGGCCTGATCACGCCTTCGCTGGAGGAAATGGCGCACGTGGCGCGCGAGATGAAGCGCCAGGGCTTCTCGATTCCGCTGCTGATCGGCGGCGCCACCACCTCGCGCGTGCACACCGCCGTGAAGATCGCGCCGCACTACGACGGCGCGGTCGTATACGTGTCGGACGCCAGCCGCTCGGTCGGCGTGTGCCAGGCCCTGGTGACGCCGGAGCAGTCGCCCCGCTTCCTGGAGGATCTGAAGGCCGAGTACACGCGGGTGCGCGAACAGCACGCCAGCAAGCGCGGGCCGCAGATCATTGCACTGGCCAGCGCGCGCGCCAACGCGAGCCGGATCGACTGGAGCGGCTACCGGCCGGCCCGGCCGACCTTCCTGGGCAATCGCATGATGCGCAACCTGGACCTGGCGCAGGTGGCCCGTTACATCGACTGGGGTCCGTTCTTCCAGACCTGGGACATGGCAGGACCGTACCCGAAGATCCTGGACGACGCCGTGGTCGGCGCGCAGGCGCGCGCGCTGCTCAAGGACGCGCAGGCACTGCTGGAAAAGGCCATCGCGGGCCGGTGGCTGTCGGCCAGCGCGGTGGTGGGCCTTTACCCGGCCAACTCGGTCGGCGACGACATCGAGATCTACGCCGACGAGTCGCGCGCCCGGCCGCTGATGACGTGGTTCGGCCTGCGCCAGCAGACCGCCAAGCCGGTGATCGACGGCGTGCCGAATCCGAACCAGGCGCTGTCCGATTTCATCGCGCCGAAGGACTCGGGCCTGCCCGACTACATCGGAATGTTCGCGCTGACCGCGGGCCTCGGTCTCGAAGAACGCGAAAAGCTGCTCGCGGCCCAGCACGACGACTACAGCGTGATCATGCTCAAGGCGCTGGCCGATCGCCTGGCCGAGGCGCTGGCCGAGCTGATGCACGAGCGGGTGCGACGCGAACTGTGGGGATATGCGCCCGACGAGCACCTGGACCACGGCCGGCTGCTCGCCGAGGAGTACCGCGGCATCCGGCCCGCGCCGGGCTATCCGGCCTGCCCCGAACATTCGGTCAAGCGCCGCCTCTTCGAGGTGCTGGACGCGCAGAGAATCGGCATGGAACTGACCGAGAATTTCGCGATGACCCCGGCCTCGTCGGTGTCGGGTTTCTACATCGCCCATCCGCAATCGCACTACTTCAACGTCGGCCCGATCGGCCGCGACCAGCTGGAAGACCTGGCGCGCCGGCGCGCCGTCGAGCCCTCCGAGCTGGAACGCTGGCTCGCGCCGAACCTGGCGTAGCAGCGCTCATCCCCGCGCCGCCCGCATTGTTTCGCTGCGGGGTGGCGGCCACTGAGCGGGCATTTTGTTGTTAACATACTTGAACTCTTCCGTGCGCTCTTCATGGTGTACGGCTCCGACACGAAGGCGGCATCGTGATCGGCGGCATTGCAAACGAGCATGTGGGGTGAGGGCCGATGGCGCGAAAAGCGGACCGTGAGCTGGCCGCGGGGTTCAAGGCGCAGGTGGCGTTGGCTGCGCTTCGCGGTCACAAGTCGTTGGAGGAATTGGCCAGCCAGTTCGACCTGGATCCGGGTCAGATCGCGGAATGGAAGGAGGAGCTGGAGCGCAACGCCGAGGCCGCTTTTCTCCGACCTGGTGCTGCGTCCAGCCAAGCGCCGACTCTGCAGGATTCGCCACCGCCCGCGAAGCCATCGACGGTGCCGGCTACTGCGGGTCAGGCGGCGTTCCCGCAGCCGCCGTCCCGCTTTAAGGCAACGACCTTGCCCACCCTGCCGGTTTTCGAGGACCAGCCGACGCTGCCGCAGTGGCCGTCCGGCCCGAAATCACCGACGCTGGCGAAGGCGGTCCCGGGCAACACGCTTGCCGACGAATATTGGGAAGACGAAACCCGGCAGATGACCCGCGTCACCACAGGCAAGGGCGTCGCAATGGGCGCGATCCCGCCGCCGGTTGACGATCCTGCGCTGCCCTGGACGCGCAAGCTCTTCGGGCCGCTCTTCGCGGGATGGCAGGAAAAACATCATGCGGCGAAGACCAGCCGCGAACTGCTCAAGATCTATCGCACCGTGGCCGCGGCGCATCCCCGTCTCGATAAGAGGCAACTGTACCGCCAGATCGTGATGGTCCGCCTGGGCGGGACCCTGGCGGCGGCGGAGGCGGTCCTTGTTCGTGCCACTGAGAGTTTTTCGACCTGGCCCGCGGAGCGCCCGCTGACGTTTCGCGATGTCGTGCATTACCTGGCCGTGTCGGATTATCTGGCGTCCAATAACGACATCGCGGACTGGGCGCGTGAAAACATGGGCCGCGTCGTCGCCTCGCACGTACCCGACAATCTCTAGGGCTCTGGGCGGCAGACCGCCAGAAGCGGCGATGTTTTGAAGTTCCCCTCTCTCCCGCGGAGCGGGAGAAGGTCGGGGTGAGGGTGGTTGCGATGCCGCGCGGGCGAAGGTGCGCCGCCTCATCCGGCGGCGGGCTTCACGCTCACGTGGACCGCCCCGTCCTCCGGCTGATCGCAGGAAACGTCCACCGATCGCCAGGTTTGCGCGAACAGGGCCGATCCCTGGGTCCGCATCTGTGCCGTGAGGCGGATATGGCGGGTCAGCCGGCCGTTGCTCTCATTTTCCTGCAAGATCGCCCGGTCCGATGCGTCATCATCCCAGCGGATCGCGCTGTAGGCGGTGTCGCGGCGCGCATAGTCGATGGCGGCGACCAGGCAGGCGGCGATCTCGGGGCGCTCCCCCTTGACGATCAGCTCGCGGAAATCCTTGTTGGGCTTGGGCTGCATGCTGCCACCCTTGGCGCTGGCGGGTGCGGGAATCCACGCCAGCAAGGCCGCCAGCGGCACCACCAGGGCCGTGGTCCTGATATCGGACCTGCGCTCACTTCCCGTTCTTCCACACGATCTGGCCTTCGTCATCGCGAATCGCACCCCAGGAGGACTCGATACGCCCGATCAACCCGGCATCGTCCAGGCTCACATAATGCAGCTTGTGGGCCGCGTCTGCACCATGCGCGTAAATCCAGCTCAAAAAGCCCAGCGTGGCCACGGCATCGGCGTGATTCTCCTGCCTCTGGTGGATCAAGGCAAAGGAAACGCCGACGATTGGCCAGCTGTCATCACCGTCCCGGTCGACCAGCACCTCGTAGTAGCCGGGGTGCGACCAGCGGGCGGAGGCCAGAGCGGCACGCACCCCCGGCTGGCTCACGCGCGCGAACTTCCCGGCCTTGTTGCGCAACTGGACGGTGGCGAGATTGAGTTTCACGGCATAGGCGTATTCGACATAGCCGATGGCCCCCACGGTATTGTGAACGGCCTCGGACACCCCCTCGTTGCCTTTGGCGCCGACTCCGGCGGGCCAGAGCAGGCGCGACCCGATTCCCAGCCGACCCTGCCACTCGGAGCTCACGCGCGACAGGTAGTAAGTGAAGACAAAGCTGGTTCCGGACCCGTCCGCGCGATGCACCACCGTGATGGGCAGGTCCGGCAGGCTCTGACCGGGGTTCAGCTCCTTGAGCGCCAGCGCGTTCCAGCGGGTGATCCTACCCAGGTAAATATCGGCGAGCGCCTGGCCGGTGAGCTTGAGCTCGCCGTCGCCGGATCCCGGCAGGTTCACCACCGGCACGATGGCACCGACGATGACCGGAAACTGCAGCAGATCATCCTGCACCAGCTCGGCCTGGGTCAGCGGCACATCGGTCATCGCGAAATCGGCGGAGCGGGCGGTCACGCGGCGGATTCCTTCGCTGGACCCGACCGAGCGGTACAGCAGTCTCACCCCGGTCTCGCGGGAAAATTGCCTTGCCCAGGTCTCGATCGCCGGGGCAGGAAATGACGCTCCCGCGCCGATCACCTCCACGTCCGGTCCCGACGCCTGAGCCGGCGGCGTGAGGCTCAGCGCCAGCACGCAGGCCAGAACCGGCAATCGCTTCGCCATCTTCGTTGCTTCGACTCCACGGTGCAGGCGTCGGCCGCAGAAGCTGCTGCGGATCGGCGCCCGCGACCGGCTAGAACTCGGCATGGGCCCGCACCGCGAACACCGACACCGGGCCGCGCAAGGCGTTGTAGGCCGGGTTGTCGACGAACTGGTAATCCAGCGACAGGGTGGCCCATGCGGCGATGGAAAAGCTGTAATAGGTCTCGATGATCTTTTCCAAGCCATAGTCTGGCAACGCGCCATCGCCGATCAGAACGCCCAGTCCCCCGGCCGCAAAGTAGTTCCTTGCGGCCGACGAAATCCCGTTGATCACCCCCGCGAAACCGACAACGTCGTTCGGCCGCCCCCACTTCGTTCCCTGCAGCGACAGTCCCGCGGAAAGCGACCGATTGACGTCGGTGAAGTCGAAAGTCTCCTTGCTGCCGTCGTTGATGCTCGCGCGCAGGAACAGGCCCAGGTCGGGGTAAACTTGCTGCTGCACGTTGACCGCGCCGCCCGGGCGAGTGGCGTAGCGGCGTACCAGCGCGGTGCTGGGCGTGGTCCCGGTCTGCTGTCCCAGCGCCACGGCATCGTCGTAGCCTCCCATATAGGCCCGGTTGGCGAACAGCAGCAGCTTCACCGCGCCGGGCTGTTCCCACCATTCGTGCCGCTCCTCCGCCTCGGTCACCACCGAGAACTGGCCAAAGCCGTGGACCAGGTGCGGCGAGTTGGGCACGCGGGACAGATCGAACACGCCAGCCCTCAGGGTCCACCAGGATTGGGTCCACTCCGCAGCGGCGCCATAGGTGAAACCCCAGGAGTCCGCGGCGTAATCGAACGCTCCGGATTCGATGACCGACCAGTTCAGGAAATCACCCCTGGTGTCGTGGGCGTACTTGTTGGTATCGAAAATGTCCGGAATGCCGAACTTGCCGGCGGTGACGGTCAGATTGTCCTGCCGATGGCTTCCGGCCAGCTGGTTGGCAGCGGGACTGTCGGCTGCCACGTCGCCGCCGAGACCCGCGACGTAGCGGAAAAACGCGCGCGGCAGGCGGAAATAGGGAGCATCTTCCCCGACCTTGTAGGCCTCGCCGCTGGTGAAGCCGGCCACGCCCAGCGTATTGCTCAGGCCGAAGCCCTGGTCGACTTCCGGATCCGCATAGAACGCGAGGCCGTCGATCAGGCGGGCGCCGAGGAACAGGGTCGCATCGTACGTCTCCCTGTCCTGCGCCGGCGACGTCAGGCTGTTGGCCCCCGAGAACGCCGCATGGAAAGCGGGATAGCCCTGCCACACGACAGTCGCCTGGCCGTGAACCGACCAGTTCTCCGACAGTGTCACGGTTTCCTCGGAATCCGCGGCCCGGCACAAGTGCGGTGCCGCCAACAGAAAGAGCGCCGCAGCTGCAAATCCGGCATTGCGCCTGAATTTGCGTGGGCTGATCGATTCAGATTGGATCGGACGTCTCCGCTGGCCGAACCTGGCTGCTCGAACGTCAACATTTTTGTATGACAGGAAAGCGACATCGCTTGTCGTGTGGAATCTGCACCGGCAGCGGTGATATGTTCCGAACACCGGGCGGTTCCACCCGACGGGTGTCGCGTGGGGCGCTGCCGAGCGATTTGTCTGCATCGCGCCGCGAACTCACGCGAGCCCTTTTCGGCGCCTTCGAGCTATGGCGCGAGGCTTTGCCGTGGATCGTCGAGTACCGAATTCTCGCGAACCAACCCCGGCGTTGAGCTGATCGCCGAGTCCATCCCGCATATCGTCTGGCTGGCGGCGCCGGACGGCTCCACCAGGTACTTCAATCGCCGGGGAACCGACTACACCGGGTGTCCGCCCGAGGCCAACTACGATTGGAACTGGGTGTCGCTGGTGCACCCCGAAGACGCGCAGCGCGCGCAGCACGCCTGGGAACATGCGACGCGAACCGGGACCGAGTACCACCTGGAGTACCGGATCCGCCGTGCCGATGGTGAGTTCCGCTGGCACGCCATGCGTGCCCTGCCGATGCGGGGACCCGACGCCCAGATTCTTTATTGGATTGGCACCGCGACCGACATTCACGATCAGAAGCTGCTGGAGTCGAATCTGCGTCGCTCCGAACGGCAGTCCGCCGAAGCCCTGGCTCTTCTGGAAACGCTTTACTCGACTTCGCCTGTCGGGTTTGGCTTTGTCGACCGCGACTTTCGGATCGTTCGGATGAACGAGTCCCTGGCGGCGATCAGTGGCGCTCCGCTCGAAGAGCAAATCGGCCGAAAGGTGGCCGAAGTCATGCCGAGACTCTGGCCCCAGATCGAGGACACCTATGGCGCCGTTCTCGAGGCAAGAAAATCGTTCGTCAACCTGGAGGTCGTCGGGGAAGACGCTGCCGCGCCCAATGAAAGCTCCTACTGGCTGGCGAGCTACTACCCGGTCATCGTCGATCGCGACGTGATCGGGATCGGCCTGGTCGTGGTCAACATCACCAAGCGCAAGCGCATCGAGCAGTCCTTGCACGCAGCCGACCAGCAGATCCGCGCGCAAATGCTGCAACTCGAAGATGCATTCATGCACACGGTCGAAGTCGCGATGAAGCTGAGCGAGATGCGCGATCCGTACACTGCGGGCCACGAACGTCGCGTTGCTGAAATTGCCGTCGCATTCGGTACTGAGCTGGGGTTCGATGCCGATCGCCTCGAGGGCTTGCGGGTTGCGGGCTATCTTCACGACATCGGCAAGATCATGATACCGGCCGAGATTCTCGCGAAGCCGACGAAGCTCACCCCGGCGGAGTACGAGCTGATCAAGGCCCATCCGGGGGCCAGTTTTGACGCTCTGAAGGGCGTCGAATTCCGCTGGCCGGTCGCCGAGGTGGCTTTGCAGCATCACGAGCGACTCGATGGCAGCGGCTATCCTCGAGGATTGAAGGGCGACGCGATTCTGCTGGAAGCACGCATCCTCGCGGTCGCCGATGTGGTCGAGGCGATGTCGCTGCACCGGCCCTACCGAGCCGGCCTTGGAATCGAAGCGGCTCTGGCCGAGGTCGAGCGCGGGCGCGGAGTTTCCTACGATTGCGCGGTCGTCGACGCCTGTCTGCGGTTGTTTCGTGAAAAGGGCTATGCCATCCCGACTTAGGCCGGCGACAGGATCTTGAGAGTCAGGAGCTGATCTCGCCCACCGCGCTTTGCAGGTAATTGGGCAATCCCAGCTGCTCGATCAGCTGCAGTTGCGTTTCCAGGTAGTCGATGTGCTCCTCGGTCTGCTTCATGATCTCGGCCAGTATCTCGCGCGAGACGAAGTCCTTGACCGACTCGCAATAGGCGATCGCTTCCTGATAATGGACGCGGCCCGACATCTCCAGTTTCAGATCGCGCCCGATGCAATCGGGCACCTGCCTGCCGATCGACGGCTTGCCCAGGTCCTGCAGGCTTGGCGTTCCTTCCAGGAACAGGATGCGCTCGATCAGCCTGTCGGCATGGCGCATCTCTTCGATCGATTCCTCGTATTCGTGTTTGCCCAGGGCTTTGAGGCCCCAGTTCTTGTACATCCTGGCATGCAGGAAATACTGGTTGACCGCCGTGATCTCCAGGGAAAGCGCCTTGGTCAACAACTGGATGACTTTCTTGTCGCCGTTCACGTGGATGCCCTTCGCTTCGCGTTTGGTTGGGTGATCATTCTGCGCGTGGCCCTGGCGGCAGCGGCCTCACACCGTCTGCAGAGGCAGGTTCATCTGGGGTTCGCGCCCGGACACGATCGTCTTGTTGCGCCCCTCCTTCTTGGCCACCAGCAGCGCGCGGTCGGCGCGCGCCAGCAGCTGCTCGGGCGATTCAAGCTGCTCCCAGGTCGCTACGCCGGCGGAAAAAGTCTGGCGCTCCGGCACCAGCGGGCGCAAGCGATCGATCAGCTGGCAGGCGGCGTCCGCATCGCACGACGGCAGCACCAGCGTGAATTCCTCGCCGCCGTAGCGCGCCAGCACGTCGGTAGGGCGCAGCTGGCGGCGCCATGCCTGCGCTGCGCTGCGCAACAGCTGGTCGCCGGCACCGTGGCCCCGCCGGTCGTTGTAGCGCTTGAAGTAATCCAGGTCCAGCATCACCACCGTCAAGTCGGTCACGGAGCGGCGCGCCCGCGCCAGCTCGATCGCCAGGCCCTCGTCCAGCCCGCGCCGGTTGGTGATGCCGGTCAGCCCGTCCTCCCGCGCCATCCGGTCCAGCGCGCTCATCACGTCGCGGCTCGCCTTCTGCGATCGCCACATCAGCACTCCGAACACCGAGCCGAACGACACCGCCAGCAGCATCGCCAGGGCCAGCGTGTAGCGCGCGATCCGGCCCAGGAACTGGCTGTGCTCGGTGGCTTGCAGCGCGCGCGCCGAAACCGCCGCGCTCAGTGCGTCCAGCGACGTCGAGATCGCCTCGAACTGCATCCGCGTGCGGCTCGAGTCGGCAAGCCCCGGGTGCTGCCCGGGCTGCATCCAGTAGGCCGCGATGCCCGAAAGGCTCGTTTCGATGTGCCGGAACTGACCCCGCTCTTCGGCCGTCAGCGGCATGTCGCGGATCCGGTCGATTTCCAGGCTCATCTGGCGCAACTCGCGCTGCATCCGCTCCGGGTCCGGCCGCCCGGGCGCGGCCGGCAACCCGCCCGAGAACTGGTTCTGGCGCCGCGCGAACTGCGAGGCGAGCCGGTGCGCGTCGAGCGCCCGCTGCGCGATCGCGAGCGCCTGCTGGTAGCGCGCCTCGACCGTATCGTTCAGGTGCAGCTCCATCAGCAGCACCAGCGTCACCAGCACCATCATGCCCAGTGCCAGCGCGCCGATCAGCAACTGGCGCTGATACGCGCGGCGGACCACGGAGGAGCTGACCGGCGCGGCGGCCTCGGTCATCATGGCGCGCACCGACCCGTCCGCGCGTCGAGCGCACGCGACCGGCTGGCCCGGCGCCAGCTCATACGCCCCACGTGACGTCGACCCGCTTGCGCTGGGCCGCGCGCAGCATCTCGATCAGGGGAAAGGCACGTTGCCCGAGCGTGATCGGCGCCAGCGCCTCGCCGCGGGCGGGCCCGGCCCGCTCATCGAGCTCGCGACGGGCGCGCTCTTCGAGCGCCGCCGCTTTTTCCTGCTCGACCGCCGCGGTCAGGCGGTTCAACGCCTCACCCACTTCCTCGGCACGGATCACGCCGCGCTCGGAATCGGGATCGGTCTTGCCCATGATCTGCAGCAGGCGCCGCGCCGACTCGGCGAACATGAAGATTTCGGCCGCCGCCTTCGATCGAAACACAACCAGCGACATGGTGTGGCTCCGTACCTCAGGTACTGGATATTCTGTCACGGCCGCTGCGGTGCCCGCGCATCGGATCGCTGCGAATCGATAGAATCGCTGACTTCAGACAACGAAATTTAAGGGGACCGGCGATGGGCAAGGGCGACCTGCGTACGAGACGCGGCAAGATCTACAACGGCAGCTACGGCAAGAAGCGGCCGCACCGCGTGAAGAAGAAGGCAGCCGACCTCAGACCCGGGATGCGCCGCGGTCCGGGCTAATCCGGGCGGACGGACGCGGATGCGCGATCATGGGCAGGACCGAAACGAGTCTCGCTGAGATCGTTCACTGGATCGGAGGCCGCTTCGATCCGGGCGATCCCTGCGCGCGCGCCGGCGACGTATTCGATCCGGCGCGCGGCGAAGTCGTGGCGCGGGTCCGGATGGCCGGCCAGCGCGAGGTGGATGCGGCGGTCGCGGCGGCGCGCAGCGCGTTCGAGTCCTGGTCGCAGCTCGCGGTCGGCCGCCGCGCGCGCGTGATGTTCCGTTTCCGCGAGCTGGTCGAGCAGCACCAACAGGCGCTGGCGCAGGCGATCACGCGCGAACAGGGCAAGCTCCTGTCGGACGCGCTCGGCGAAGTGGCGCGCGGACTGGAGGTCGTCGAGTTCGCAACCGGCATCGCGCACCTGATCAAGGGCGAGCATTCGGAGCAGGTTGCCTCCGGCGTCGACCAGTTTTCGCTGCGCCAGCCGCTGGGCGTGGTGGCCGGCATCACGCCGTTCAATTTCCCGGCGATGGTGCCGATGTGGATGTTCCCGCTGGCGATCGCCTGCGGCAACACCTTCGTGCTGAAGCCCTCGGAGCGCGACCCGTCGGCCTCGCTGCTGCTGGCGCAGTGGCTGAAGGACGCCGGATTGCCCGACGGCGTATTCAACGTCGTGCAGGGCGACAAGGCGGCGGTTGACGCGCTGCTGCGGCATCCGGACGTGGCGGCGATCAGCTTCGTCGGATCGACCCGAGTCGCCGAGACGATCCGATCCGAGGGAAGCCGCCACGGCAAGCGGGTCCAGGCGCTGGGCGGCGCCAAGAACCACCTGGTCGTGCTGCCGGACGCCGATCTGGATCAGGTCGTCGATGCGGTGATCGGGTCGGCCTACGGCGCCGCCGGCGAGCGTTGCATGGCCGTGTCCGCGGTGGTGGCGGTCGGGTCGGCCGCCGATGCCCTGGTGCCGCGGCTGGCGGCGCGTGCGCGCGCGTTGCGCGTGGGCGACGGATCCGACCCGTCGAGCGAAATGGGACCTCTGGTCACCGCGGCGCATCGGACCTCGGTCGAGAACTACGTGCAGTCCGGCGTGCAGGAAGGCGCGCAACTGGCGGTCGACGGCCGCGGCCTGACCGTGGCCGGGCGCGAACAGGGATTTTTCCTCGGGGCGTGCCTGTTCGACCACGTGCGGCCCGAGATGCGGATCTACCGCGAGGAGATCTTCGGGCCGGTGCTGTCGGTACTGCGGGTGCCGGATCTGGCCGCGGCGCTGCAGCTGGTCAACGCCCACGAATACGGCAACGGGGCGGCGCTTTTCACGCGCGACGGCGCCAGCGCCCGCGCCTTCGCGCGCCACGCGCAGGCCGGCATGATCGGCATCAACGTGCCGATCCCCGTGCCGATGGCCTTTTATTCGTTCGGAGGATGGAAGCGCAGCCTGTTCGGCGAGGCGCACGCCTACGGGTTGGAAGGGGTGCGCTTCTACACGAAATACAAGGCCGTGATGCAGCGCTGGCCGGACTCCGGCAGCAAGGGCCCCGAGTTCTCGTTCCCACCCTCAGTCAGTTGACATCCACGACAGCGAAGCTCCGGAACCCCCGCGCGCTGATCGACCGTCAGGTTTCCCTGAGCGAGCGGCGGTACTGGATCGCCTCGCCCACATGCTCGGTGGCAAGCTCCGCAACTCCGGCCAGGTCGGCGATGGTGCGGGCCACTTTCAGCACCCGGTGATAGGCGCGCGCCGACCAGCCCAGGCGCGTGCTGGCGGCGTGCAACAGCTGCTTGACCGGGCCGGCGGGACGGCTGATCCGCTCGACCTCGGCGGCCTGCAGGTCGTCGTTGCGCTTGCCCTGGCGCCCGAGCGCGACCTCGAAGGCGCGCTCGACCCGTTCCGCGATGTAGCGGGACGGCTCGCCATCGGGCAGCGAGGTGAGCTCAGCCTCGCTCAGCGCCGGCACCTCGACCCGCATGTCGATCCGATCGAGCAGCGGCCCGCTGATGCGGTCCTGGTAGCGCGCCACCATTTCCGGCGTGCAGCGGCACGCGACCGTCTTGTGGCCGAAATAGCCGCACGGGCACGGATTCATCGCGGCCAGAAGCTGGAAACTCGCCGGGTAGTCGACGTGATGCGACGCGCGCGAAATCGTGATTCGCCCCGACTCCAGCGGCTCGCGCATCACCTCGAGAACGCGCCGGTCGAATTCGGGAAGCTCGTCCAGGAACAGCACGCCGCGATGGGCCAGCGAGATCTCGCCGGGCATCGGGTTCGAGCCCCCGCCAACCAGCGCAATGGCGCTGGCCGTGTGGTGCGGAGACCGGAACATTCGCGTGGCCCAGCGCTGGGTTGCGAACTGCCCGACCAGGCTCAGCACCGCGGCCGACTCCAGGGCCTCCTCGGCTTCCATCGGCGGCAGCACGCCGGGGAAGCGCTGCGCCAGCATCAACTTGCCGGTTCCCGGGGGACCCACCATCAGAACGCTGTGGCCGCCGGCCGCCGCGATCTCCAGCGCGCGCTTGGCTGACGCCTGCCCCTTGACGTCGAAAAAATCCGGATACGACGGCGGCGTCAGGCGCACCGTGGCCAGGTGCGGTTCGATCCGCTTTGCCTGCAGATCCCCGGCTTCGTAATTCAAGTGAGCGATTACATCGAGCAGGGTGCGGGCGGGAAAGATCGGAACCGAGGAGGCCAGGGACGCCTCGTCCGCGTTGTCGTAGGGCAGGATGAACCCGCGGGGCGGGTGCCGGATCGACGAGCTCTTGGAAACGGCGAAGGTCATCGCCAGCGTCCCGAGTATCGGCCGCAGCTCGCCGGACAGCGACAACTCGCCGGCGAATTCGAACCGTTCGAGCACCCGGGAAGGCGCCTGGCCGGAAGCGGCGAGGATCCCGATCGCGATCGGCAGATCGAATCGCCCGGATTCCTTGGGCAGATCTGCCGGCCCCAGGTTGACGGTGATGCGTCGGGTGGGAAAGTCGAAGCGGCAGTTTTGAAGCGCGGCGCGCACGCGCTCGCGCGACTCCTTGACCTCCACCTCCGGCAGCCCCACCAGCGTAAAGGAAGGCAGGCCGTTGGCCAGGTGGACTTCAACCGTGACCTCCGGTGCAAACATCCCGGACAGCGCACGGCTTCGAACGACAGCGAGGGTCATCGCGCGGCGACGGAAAAGGTGTTCCGATTCTACGGGTCCGGACCCGGCTGGCGACATGGCTGATCCGACATGCGGCTGCACGAAAGGGCGCCATTTGCGACAATCACGAGCCCCTGTAGGGTGCTCCTATGGCCTTGACAGGCGAGCAGTCACCGGACCGCCATGCTCCAAGCCATTTTCGCCATCGACCCGCTGATCCTCGCGACCTCGCTTGCGCTGCTGGTGATCGCGTTGGGCCTGCTGGTGCGCAGGCGCATGCTGCTGCGGGGCCAGCGGCGGCAGCGGTTGGCCGACGAATCGGCGCAGAGCGGTGGCGAGACCTCGGTGCTGCCGCTGGCCCACCTGGCCTCGGCGGTCGAGGTACTCGATCTGGATGACCTGCTGGCGGGCGAGGAAGGCTCGGTCGCCGCGGCGGCGCGGCGGGAGCTGGAGGCGCCCACCAACGTGTCCACGGCCCCGGATACCTTCTTTCCGCTGCCGAAGCTTCCGGTCATGCCCGCGGCCCCGCCGCTGGCGCCCGCATTTGCGACAGCAGCCGCTTCGGTCGGCCTGCGCCCCGACGGCGCCCCGAGGCCGGGCGAAAGGGTAGCTGGATCAGCCGCGATGGCAGCGCAGAAGCCCGTTGCGGCCACGTCGGCCACCGAGCGGGACGCCGCGGCGCCGACGAGGGCGGATGGGCCCGTGCCGGTCCGGGAGCTTGCGCTCGCCTGGTTCGAGGCGCGCGGCTACCGCCCATCCAGCGCCTCGCAGGCGGTGCGACCGATCGAGCTGGTGCTGCGGCATCGAAAGGATCCGTCGCGCGCCTACGCGTTCATCGTCGAGCACGAGCGCCTGACGGCCGAACGGGTGGCGGTGCTGGTCGACCACGCGCATTCGATTGGACTGACGAAGATCCTGGTGGCCGCGGAAACGGCGGTCGAGGCGGACACGCGGCGTCGCTTCCGCCGCGAAGGAGTTCGCCTGGTCGATCAGGACGAAATGCGCCGCGAGTTCGAAAAGCTGGACCTGCGCGTCGCGGCCAAGATCATCGCGGTCGCGCGCAACCGCTCGCGCCTGGCTACGCGGTAGGCGCCCGAGTTTCCAGCTGGGCGACCCGCGCCTCGAGCGCTTCGAGTTTCTCGCGCGTGCGCGCCAGCACCTGGCGCTGCAGCTCGAACTCCTCCTGCGTGACCAGTTCCAGCCGCGTGAACTGCTGCATCAGCAGCGCTTTCAGGTTCTTCTGAATGTCCGCGGCGGGGCCGGACGAGAACAGCGCAGCAATGCGCTGCTGCAGATCTTCCAGGATGTGAGCCTTGTCCATAAGTGAGCGCCTTCCTGCGTTTGCCGGCCGGCCGGAACGAGCCGCCCTTCAGTTTGAATGCAGTTTAGCCGCGCGTGAACAAAGGTCGATCACCCCAACTTGGTGCGCCCATCACGGCTGCCCGGAAACGCGGGTCTGCTCGTCCCGGTTCCACCATCCGCCGCCCAGGGCCTGGAACAGCGCCGCGGTGTCGGCATAGCGATTGGCCTGCGCCTGCACCCGGTTGACGACGGCCTGCTGGTAGGCCTGCTCCGCGTTCAGAAGCGCCAGGTAACTGATCGCCCCCAGCTCGTGTGCGGAGCGCGCGTAGTTCAGGCTGCGTTCGGCGGCCTTCTCCGCGTCCAGGTCCGCCTTCAGCGCATCCGCATCGAACACGAGCGCATGCAAGGTGTCCGCCACGTTCTGGAATGCCGTGATGACGGTGCTGCGGTACTGCGCGCCTGCCTGGTCCAGCGCGTCGACCGCAGCCCGCTCCCGGTGATACAGCGTGCCCCCCGCGAACAGCGTCTGACTGAGGTTGGCGCCCACGCTCCAGAACTTGCTGCCTGCCGAGAACATCCGCCCGAAGTCGACCGCCGTGCCCCCGAGGCCGGCGTTGAGCGTGATCTGGGGCAGCATGTTCGCAATCTCGACCCCGACGTTGGCGCTGGCGGCATGCATCTGTGCTTCGGCCGCCCGCACGTCCGGACGCTGCTCGACGACCTTCGACGGCAGGCTCAGCGGCAGCTCGGCCGGCAACTGCAGTCGGTCCAGTTCGAACACCTCGACCGGCTCCTGCACCGGCAGCCGCCCCAGCAAGGCGCTCAGCTGGTCCCGCTGCAGGGCGAGCTGCTTGCGCAGCGGCGGCAGCAGCGCGGCGGTCTGGGCCAGCAGCACTTCCTGCGCCGCGACGTCCGACTCGGCGATCGCGCCCAGCTCGAGCTCGCGCTGCATGATCTGCACCTGCTCGGTCTCGATCGCGTAGATGCGCTCGGTGGCGCCGATCTGGGCGCGCGCGGCCGCTTCCTGAACGGCCGCGGTGACCACGTTGGTCGACAGCGTGATGTAGGTCGCTTCGAGCTGGAAGCGCTGATATTCGGCCTGCGCCTCCAGCGATTCGACCTGCCGGCGGTTGCCGCCGAACAGGTCGAAGGTGTAGCCGACGCTGAGCTGCGACGTGTACAGGTTGAATACGGGTACCCCGGAGTTCAGCGTCGGGGCCAGGGTCCCGGTCGGGTTCTTCTGACGGGTGGCCGAGAACGAGGCCTGCAGGGTCGGGAAGAAGAATCCGCGCTGGGCCGCGACCAGCTCGTTGGCCTGGCGCAGCGCCGCTTGCGCGCCCTGCACGCTCGGGTTGGCGGCAAACGCCTCCTTGATCAGCGCATCCAGGGTCTCCGAGTGAAACGCCGTCCACCATTGCGCGGGGATATCCTTGCCCGCGGCCAGGCGCTGGGCCGTGCCGCCGGCGATGTCGGCCGACGCCGTCTGCTCGGGCAGCGGCTCGCGCGTGTACGCATCGGCGCCGGCGGTGGACGGGTGGTGGAAATCCGGGCCGACCGCGCATGCGGTGGCCAGGAACGCCAGGCCGACCGCTGCGGCCGGGCGCGTCTTTGCCGCAAAGATCGGACTCATGATGCGTCCGCCCCCGCTTCCTCGGCTTCCACGGCCGCGGCGGCGCGCGCCGTTGGAAAACAGGCGGATCAGTACCGGCAGCACGATCAGGATCAGCACCGGCGCCACCAGGATGCCGCCGACCACCACCAGGGCCAGCGGGCGCTTGCACCTGCGAGCCGATTCCGGTCGAGACGGCGGCCGGCAACAGGCCGACGCAGGCCGCGATGCAGGTCATCACGACTGGCCGCATCTGCACCTCGCACGCCAGCGCGACCGCATCGGCGGGCAGCAGGCCCTCGTAGATCAGGTAGTTGTAGTACGACAGCACGATGATCCCGTCCATCGCCGCGATCCCGAACAGCGCGACGAAGCCGATCGCCGCCGACACGCTGAACGCAGTGCCGGTGACGAACAGCGCCAGCACTCCGCCGATCAGCGCCATCGGCATCACGCTCGCGGCCAGCGCCATGTCGACCAGGGACCCGAAGTTCGTGTACAGCAGGATGCAGATCAGCAGCAGGGCGATCGGCACCACGACCGCCAGGCGCTCGAGCGCCTCCTGCAGCTCCCCGAATTCGCCGGCCCAGTCGAGCCGGTAGCCGGGCGGCATCTGCACGCTCTCGCCGATCTTGCGCTGGGCCTCCAGCACGGCGCCGCCCAGGTCGCGGTCGCGCACGCCGAACTTGATCGGGATGTACCGCTGCTGCCCTTCGCGATAGATGAAGGATGCGCCCGACACGAGCCGGATGTCCGCCAGCTCGCTCAGCGGGACCTGGATCACGCCGCTGCCGGTCGGGCTGGTGGCGCCGACGGTTATGCGCCGGATCGAATCGAGGTTCCCGCGGTACTCGGGCGCCAGGCGCACCATGATCGGAAAGTGCCGGTCGCTGCCGTCCTCGTACAGGTCGCCCACCGACTGCCCGCCGATCGCCGCCGTGATGGTCGCGTTGACATCGCCGGTGGCCAGACCGTAGCGCGCCGCGCGCGCCCGATCGACGTCGATGCGCACGGTCGGCTGCCCCAGCGAGTTGAACACGGCCAGATCGACCACGCCCGGCACGGTTGCCATCACCGCCTTGATTTTCTCGGCCGTCTTCTCCAGCACCGCCAGGTCGTTGCCGTACAGCTTGACCGAATTCTCGCCCTTGACCCCCGAGGCTGCTTCCTCGACGTTGTCCTCGATGTTCTGCGAAAAGTTGAATTCGACGCCCGGAAAGCGCTTCCGCAATTCATCGCTCATCTGGCGCGTCAGCCTGGGCTTGTCGACGCCGGCCGGCCACTCGCCGAACGGCTTGAGCGGAACGTAGAACTCGGCGTTGAAAAACCCGGTGGCGTCCGTGCCGTCGTCGGGCCTGCCGTTTTGCGAGATCGCGGTGATCACCTCGGGCTGGCTCTTGATGTACCGGCGCATCTCGTTCACGTAGCGATTGCCCTCCTGCAGCGAGATCGAAGGCGGCATGGTCGCGCGGATCCAGAAGTTGCCCTCTTCCAGTTTCGGCAGGAATTCCAGCCCGAGCGAGCTGGCGGCCGCGATCGCAACGATCCCCAGGACGACGGCTGCGCCCAGCGTGGTCTTCGGGTGGGTCAGCGCTGCCTGCAGCATCGGCTCGTAGCCCCTGCGCAACAGGCGCACGACCCACGTTTCCTTTTCCCTCAGGTTGCCGACCAGCAGCAGCGCGCTCAGGGCGGGCGAAATCGTGAACGTCGCGAGCAGACCCCCGGCGATCGCGTAGGCGTAGGTGCGCGCCATCGGACCGAAGATGTGTCCCTCGACGCCCGAAAGCGTGAACAGGGGCAGGAAGCCGGCGATGATGATGGCGGCAGAAAAGAAGATGGCCTTGTTGACCTCGCGCGCCGAATTGGCGATCACCGCGAAACGGCCTCGAAGTCCCACCGCCGCACGGACGTGATCGAGCATGTACTGGCTCTGAACGCCGGGACGCCTCGATTCGACAAGGTGGCGGAAGATGTTTTCGACCATGATCACGGTGGCATCGACGATGAGCCCGAAATCGATCGCGCCCACCGACAGCAGATTGGCGGACTCGCCGCGCGCGAACAGGATGATGATGGCGAAGAAAAGCGCGAATGGGATGGTCGCTGCCACGATGATCGCGCTGCGCAGGTTGCCCAGCAAGAGCCACTGCACCAGGAAGATCAGCACGATGCCCGCGACCATGTTGTGCACGACGGTATGGGTCGTGACCGCGATCAGCTCGGTCCGGTCGTAGATCTTTTCGATGCGCACCCCGGGCGGAAGGATCCCGGCCGCGTTGATCCTGTCGATTTCGGCCTTCACGCGATGCAGCGTCGGCAGGCTCTGTTCACCGCGGCGCATCAGGATGATGCCCTGCACGATGTCGTCGTCGGCGTCCTGGCCGGCAATACCCAGCCGAGGCAGATTGCCGACCGTCACCGTTGCGATGTCCTTCAGCTGGACCGGCGTGCCGTTGGACGCCGTGATCAGCGAGTTGCGGATGTCGTCCATCGAGCGGATCAGTCCGACCCCGCGCACCACCGCGGCCTGCGGACCGAACTCGATGGTCTGGCCTCCGACGTTGCTGTTCGCGTTGCTCAGCGCGGCCAACACCTGCGGGAAGGTCAGCCCGTACGACAGCACCTTGTCCAGGTTCACCGTGACGTCGTAAGTCTTGGTCTTGCCGCCCCAGCCGTTGACGTCGACCACTCCGGGCACGGCCTTGAAGCGGCGCTCGAGGATCCAGTCTTCGATCGTCTTCAAATCGGTAACCGAATAGCCGGGCGGTCCGACGACGCGGTACCGATAGATCTCCCCGATCGGGCTCCATGGCGAAATCGACGGCTGCGCGCCGTTCGGTAGCGGCGGCAGCTGGGCGAGGCGATTGATCACCCACTGTTCGGCCTGCCGGTAGGTGAACTCGTAGGTGAACTGCAGCTTCACGTCGGACAGTCCGAACAGCGAAATGGTGCGGATGGCTTTGACGTTGGGGATGCCCGCCATCTGCACTTCGATCGGGATCGTGATGTAGCGCTCGATCTCCTCGGCCGACTGCCCGGTGCTTTGCGTGATGATGTCCACCAGCGGCGGCACCGGGTCGGGGTACGCCTCGATGTTCAGCCGCTCAAAGCAGATCACGCCTACGACGAGCGTGCCGACCAGGAAGGCCAGCATCAGGAAGCGCTGCTTGAGCGCGTAGGCGACGATGTCGTTCATCGATGCTCAGCGCGCAGCGCGCGCCGACGACTCGCAAAGGCGATCTGTCGCAGGCATCGACCCGCACGCGAGGGCGTCATTCGCCCTGCGCCGCGCGGTCGATGAACAATGCGCCGCTCGCGACGACCTTCTCGCCCGGCTTGACGCCGTCGAGCACTTCCAGCAGGCCGTTGGCCGAACGTCCCGGGTGAATGGTGCGAAGGGCCAGCGTGCCGTCGTCGCCGAGGATCCACACGCGCGCTTCCGATCCTTCGTAGATGACCCCGCTTTCGGGCACCGCCGGCGAGCCGGTCACACCGCCCGAGATGATGCTGAAGCGCGCGAACATCTCCGGCTTCAACAGGCCATCCCGATTCGCAACCTCGGCCCGCACGGCCAACCGGTGCGTGGCGGGATCCAGGGACGGCGCGACGTAGGTGATGCGGGCCATGAATACGCGCTCCGGCAGGGCCAAGGCGCGCACTTCGACGGTCTGGCCCTTGCGCGCAAAGGGCGCATCGGTTTCACGCACGTTGGCGACCAGCCAGACCGTCGCCAGATCACCGACCGTGTAGGCCGGGTTGGCCGCGCCGGCCTGCAGGTACTGTCCGGGGCCGACTTGCCGGTCGGTGATGGTTCCGGTGATGGGTGCCAGCACGTACGCCACCGCGTCCATCTTCTCGGCGCGTCCCAATGCGTCAATTTCCGCGTCGGTCTTGCCGAGGATCTTCAGCCGGTTTCGCACAGCGGCCAGCGCGGCCTCGCTGGTCCGATATGCGCTCTGGGCCGCCGTCAGATCATTCTGACTCTGTTCCCAGTCCTGCTTCGATCCGGCCTTGGCGTCGAACAGGGCGTGCTTGCGCTTTTCGGTTGTCTGCGCCATCGACAGTTGCGATTGCGCACTGGCCAACGTTGCCTGGGCCGCCAGCAGATCGCTCTGACCCTGCACGAACTCCGACGCCTCCACCGCCAGCAAAGGTTGACCCTGCTTGACGAAATCGCCGGGTTTGGCGAGGACCTGTGTGACGCGGCCCGAATAGGGGGAGAACACCGCAGTGGTCCGGTCGGCGTTGATCGCGATCTTGCCGTCCGTGACGTGCTCCGTGCGAAACGGTGCTCTCACAACCGGCACGACCTTCAAACTTGCAAGTTGCGCGGCGGAGGGCCGAAAGGGCGGGTAGGCGCCGGCGCCGGCAGGCGCGGCCGTCTCCGTCTGGCCGGCGGCCCGGATCGTGGGCCCCAGGCTCGCGGCCCCGATCAACAACATAGCTTGCACGACGGCCTTGCCGACACTGCGATGCATGCCTGATCTCCCTGCAACTTCGCACTGCGAATCGTCCCCGTCCGCGGGTCGGCGGGCGGCCCCATGTGCCGGCGGATAGTAGAACTACAAGAAGACAAGCAGGAGGCAGCGCGAGCACCGGCCCCAGGAGTATCGGTCGGGTCCTGAAGCAGTTTGGCCATGCCGCGACCTCTCCGCAGACCCCAGGTCGCTGCACCAGAATGGGGCGCGCTTCAGGCGGTCGGTCACGCCAGCTTTCGCAGCCGCTGCGCCGCGCCTGCGCACCAAAATCAGGCATCGCGATCGAAGCCCGATGTCGCGGCAAGCTGGCGGCGACGGTACGGTTTGGCTCACGGTCAACGCGAATTGGTGATCGGTCTGAAGCAAATATCGTAACTAATTCAACCGCTTAATAACGTCGAGCGGCACTCGCTCAAAGCCCGATCGCCCTCGCCGGCCGCGTTTGGCACGCAAGTTGCACCCGGCCAGGAGCGGTTAGGCCGCTAAGTCGATTTCTCGAAGTTACAGGAGGGGGGTCCATGAGGAAGATCGTCGCACCCGACCGGGGCGAGCGCAGAGCAGCGTGCGTCAGCGACCGCGGGCGAGTTGTCGGGCTTCAATGCAATGCGTGCACGGCGGGGACGCTATGAAACTCATCACAGCCATCATCAAACCATTCAAATTGGACGAGGTTCGGGACGCGCTCTCGGCGGTCGGCGTTCAGGGCGTCACGGTAACCGAGGTCAAAGGGTTCGGCCGTCAGAAAGGACACACCGAGTTGTATCGGGGTGCCGAGTACGTCGTTGACTTCCTGCCGAAGGTGAAGGTCGAGATCGCGGTCGAAGACGAGATTGCCGAGCGTGCGATCGAGGCGATCGAAAGTTCCGCCCGTACCGGAAAGATCGGCGACGGCAAGATTTTCGTATACGACCTCCAGCAGGTCGTGCGCATTCGAACCGGCGAGACCGGCAAAGAAGCGCTCTAACCGGATCAGGGGGAAAAAACAATGAGAAAGTTGATCGTAGCGATGGCGTCGGTTGCGGCGCTGTGTCTGAGCGCGCTGGCGCCATGCGTCTCGCAGGCGCAGGCCCCGGCTGCCGAGCAGAAAAAGGATGCGGCTCCCGCCGAAGCCGCCAAGGCGCCGGAAGCCGCCCCGGCGGCCGCCGCGGCGGCTGCTGCCGCTCCGGCCCCGACCCCCAACAAGGGCGACGTGGCGTGGATGCTGACATCGACCGCGCTGGTTCTGTTGATGTCGGTCCCGGCGCTGGCCTTGTTCTACGGCGGCCTGGTGCGCACCAAGAACATGCTGTCGGTGCTGATGCAGGTGTTCGTGGTGTTCTCGCTGATCGTCGTGCTGTGGAGTGTTTATGGCTACAGCCTGGCGTTCACCGAGGGCAGCGGTGCCTTGAGCCCGTTCTTCGGGGGGCTGGACCGTCTGTTCCTGGCAGGGACCTTCACGCCGGCCACCGGTGACTTCTCGATGGCGGGGACCTTCGATAAGGCCACGCCGCTGCCGGAGCTGGTCTACGTGGCCTTCCAGGCGACCTTCGCTGCGATCACCTGCTGCCTGATCCTGGGTGCGACGGTCGAGCGCATCAAGTTCTCGGCGGTGCTGATCGCCATCACGATCTGGTTCACGATCGGTTATCTGCCGGTAGCGCACATGGTCTGGTTCTGGGAAGGTCCGGATGCCTACACGTCGGCCAGCGTCGTCGACGCCGTCAACGCCAAGGCGGGCCTGGTCTGGCAGTGGGGCGCCCTCGACTACGCCGGGGGCACGGTCGTGCACATCAACTCCGGCGTCGCCGGACTGGTGGGCGCGATCCTGCTGGGCAAACGCATCGGGCTGGGCAAGGAAGCGATGCCGCCGCACAGCCTGACGATGACGATGATCGGCGCTTCGCTGCTGTGGTTCGGCTGGTTCGGATTCAACG
This sequence comes from uncultured beta proteobacterium, assembly GCA_963739145.1. Lineage (GTDB taxonomy): Bacteria > Pseudomonadota > Gammaproteobacteria > Burkholderiales > Burkholderiaceae_F > VBCK01. Next base: position 32,633 of record CAVTZO010000070.1, on the reverse strand, counting down.
CTGGCTCGGCATTGGAAGCGAACGGCATGGCCGGCCTGGCCTTCATGAACACGTTCCTGGCAACGGCCTGCGCGGTGCTGTCCTGGTCGTTCGCGGAATGGATGATCAAGGGCAAGCCCTCGATGCTGGGTGCCGCCTCGGGCTGCGTGGCCGGCCTGGTCGCCATCACGCCGGCGGCCGGTAATGTCGGCATTCCGGGTGCATTCGTCATCGGACTGGCGGTGGGCCCGATCTGCCTGTGGGGCGTCACGGGTCTGAAGAAGCTGGTCGGCAGGGACGATGCGCTGGATGTGTTTGGCGTGCACGCCGTCGGCGGGATCACCGGCGCGCTGCTCACCGGCATCTTTTGCGCGCCCAGCCTCGGCGGGCCCGGCATTACCAACTGGGTCACGATGAAGCCGACCGAGTACCCCGGCATCTTCGAGCAATTCATCATCCAGGCGAAGGCCGTCGGCCTGGTATTCGTGTGGACCGCGGTGGTCGCTTTCATCGCGTTCAAGGTCGCCGACCTGATCGTCGGACTGCGCGTGACCGAAGAAGAGGAACGCGAGGGTCTGGATACGACTTACCACGGCGAGGCCGCATACAACATCTGATGAGCGTGGAGGCGGCGCACCGAGGGCGCCGCCTCTTTTTTCCAGGGCCTCACTCGGGGCCCATTTCTTGGACTTATCGGAGCAGTGCGCCGCAGCCGTGCGGCAATGGATTGGCGCTTGCTTGGGTGGATGCAGACGTTTCAATGGAATGAAGTCGCGCTGCCGAAACGTGATCACGTAGGGCGACGCGGCGAGGGCAAGAATCGAGAAACCAGGAGAGGGAACCATTCATGAAAAAGAACGCGATTTTCGCTGCAGCGCTGACGACGGCGTTGCTGGAACTGGGCAGCGCGCCGGCGCGCGCGCAGACCAGCCCGGCGCCGGCAACGCCGACCCCGGCGCCCGCCCCGGCTGGTGCGGCTGCTCCGGCGCCGGAGGCAGCTCCCGCGGCTCCGCCCGCGTCTCCCGTGTCGATGCCGCCCATGAGCGGCACGCTGTCGGCCAACAGCAAGCCGACGAAGATCGACGCCGGTCCCTTGGGCGACCTCTACGTGACGGGGGTTCTGAGCGGCATCGCGCTGTGGCAGAACAACGTGCTTCCGGGCGACAAGAACTCTGCGCTCGACGTGACGAACGGTCAGGTCGTCGTGCAGAAGGTGGACGGACCCATCCAGTTTTTCGCGGAAGGCGGCGCTTATTCCTTCCCGGCCGTAGGCACTGCGTACTTGCGCGCCGGCAAGACGACCTCGGAGACGTTCGGAGGCCTTCCGGTCTGGTTTCTGAAGTATGCCCCGAACGACTCGATCTCGGTGATCGCGGGCGATCTGCCGACCCTGATCGGCGCGGAGTACGGCTTCACGTTCCAGAACGTGAACATCCAGCGCGGCTTGATATGGAACCAGGAGAACATCATCAACCGCGGCGTCCAGGGCAACTACACGGTGGGACCGCTGGCGCTGTCGCTCGCCTGGAGTGATGGGTACTTCTCCGACCGCTACAGCTGGGTGACCGGGTCGGCGACCTACACGATCAACCCCGCCAACACGCTCGCCTTCTCGGCCGGAGGCAGCGTGAATACGGAAACGGTGTCCAGTTACGTGACCCCGCTGCTGCAGAACAACCAGACCATATACAACTTCGTGTTCACGCATACCGAGGGACCCTGGACCTTCATCCCGACCATCCAGTACACGAACGTGCCCTCGAACACCCAGCTCGGCACGACGCACAGTCTGTCGACCACCGGCGGCGCGATGTACGTCACCTATGCTTTCGACGGCGGGTACAGCCTGGCCGGGCGCGGCGAGTACATCAGCTCCAACGGAGATCCGGGCGACCCGACGCTGCTCTACGGGCCCGGCAGCAAGGCGTGGTCGTTCACGATCACGCCGACTTATCAGAACAAGCTCTTCTTCGCTCGGGCCGAGGCTTCCTACGTGAAGGCGACCAGCAGCACGGCCGGCTTCGCCTTCGGTACGAACGGGGCCAACACGAGCCAGACCCGCCTGATGATCGAGAGCGGCTTCATCTTCTGATCACATGACCGATTGAGCGCGGGGCGGCGTACCCGACGACGCCGCCCTTATTCCCTTCCGGGCCCCATTTGCGGGCCCTTTTTTTCAAACCCGCCACTATGATTTGACCCTGAAGCCATTCCGGGCTCGGCTCGGAGTGGCTTGTTTGTCTGGCGCGATTGCCGTCGGTCAGGTCGGCAGGCCATGCCATCGATCCGGAGAGCGTCATTGAAGATCGGCGGGCCGTTCGGCCGTCGTGCAGCCGCAATGCTGGGGCTCCTGATGATCTGCGTCGGCGTCGCGCAGGCTCAAGACCCCGGCGAGCGGGAGCATGCCGTCGTGCTGGAGGTCGGCGGCGCGGGCGAGCAGCCGGTCACTGGCGGCGCCGCGAACTTCGGCGGGACGTCCCCAGGAACGGCGAACAGACCGTGGGCATCAGCGTCGGCCTGCTGATCGCGGTGCCCTGAACGGATGGCGCCGGGGCTCGACCTTTCGCAGCCGTTCGATGACCTTTCATGCCGCGCTGCACCATGCCGAATCAATTGGATAGAATGGACACCCGCAGCCGAGGGGATTTGCCATGCAGCCGATCAGCATTCCGGTCCTGGCCTCCGCAGCCGGTCCGATTCTGGAGTTCGAGCGGCGCATCCTGGATTCGGTGACCGACATCGAGCACTGGTTCCGCCAGAACTGGCAGGAACACACGCCGCCGTTTTACGGTTCGGTGGACCTGAGGAATTCCGGCTTCAAGCTGGCGCCGGTGGACATGAACCTGTTCCCGGGGGGCTTCAATAACCTTTCCGAGGACGCGCTGCCGTGCGCGGTGCAGGCCGCCCAGGTGGCGATCGAGCGCAACTGCCCCGATGCGCGCAAGCTGCTGTTGATTCCCGAGCGGCACACCCGCAACGTGTTTTACCTGCAGAACGTCGAGCGGCTGGTCCGGCTGCTGGGCTCGCCGGGCCTGGAGGTGCGGGTCGGCACCCTTTCCGAAGACGTCACGAAGCCGACCACGATTTCTCTGCCGGGCGGGCAGCGGCTGACGGTGGAGCCGGTCCGGCGCCGCGGCAACCGGGTCGGGGTGGACGAATTCGACCCCTGCATCGTGCTGCTGAACAACGATCTGTCGGGCGGCATCCCGCCTGAGCTGGTCGGGCTCGATCCCGAGCAGACCCTGCTGCCGCCGCTTCACGCGGGCTGGGCGGTGCGCCGCAAATCGAATCACTTCCGCTGCTACGACGAGGTCGCCGAACAGTTCGCCCAGTTGATCGGAATCGATCCGTGGACCATCAACCCGCTGTTCGCCCGCTGCGGCAAGATCGATTTTCGCGAACAGGTCGGCGAGGAATGCCTGGCCCAGAGCGTCGACCGCCTGCTGACCGAGATCGCCGAGCGGTACCGCGAACGCGATATCCAGCAGAAGCCATTCGTGATCGTCAAGGCCGACGCGGGCACGTACGGGATGGGCGTGATGACGGTACGCGACGCCTCCGAGGTGGTCGGCCTGAACCGCAAGCAGCGCAACAAGATGGCGGTGGTCAAGGATGGGCTGCAGGTGCACGACGTGATCATCCAGGAGGGCGTGCCCAGCTATGAGACGATCGAGCAGGCGGTGGCCGAGCCGGTCGTGTACATGATCGACCGCTACGTGGTCGGCGGTTTTTACCGGGTGCACCGCCAGCGCGGGATCGACGAGAATCTGAACGCGCCCGGCATGGAATTCGTTCCACTCGCATTCGCCAACCCGTGCAATCTTCCCAATCTGCAAGCCGAACCGGGTTCCAGCGCGCAGAACCGCTTCTACTGCTATGGCGTGCTGGGACGCCTTGCCCTGCTGGCGGCCTCGATCGAGCTCGAGAGGACCGTCTCCGCCGTCACCCCCGACGCTCTATCGGAGGCAGCGGGGCATTCGACTCTCCTGCAGGCGGCGGAGGGCCTCTCCTCTGCCCTCGCCCACCCGGTGGGAGAGGGGCCGGGGGTGAGGGTCGAGGCGGCTTCGTAGTGGGGTGGATGCCGGCATGACAACGGAAGTTTCGACCCTGTTCGTGGTCGATCCGCTCGACGAACTGCAGGAGTCGAAGGATTCGAGCATCGCGATGATGCGCGAGATGGACCGGCGCGGCCATCGGATCTGGGCCTGCGAGATCGGCGACCTGTCCTGGCGCGACGGCGTGGTCCATGCCGTGGCGACCCGGCTCGATGTCGTGCAGCAGGGACCGCAGTGGTTCACGCGGCACGAAGCGGCGCAGCGCCCGCTGGAAAGCTTCGACGTGGTGCTGATGCGCAAGGATCCGCCTTTCGATATCGAGTACCTGGTCGCGACCTACCTGCTGGAGGCCGCCGTGCGGCGCGGAGCGCGCGTGTTCAACGATCCGCGCGCGCTGCGCGATCACAACGAGAAGCTTGCGATCGCCGAATTCGCCCATTACGCGCCGCCTACCCTGGTCACGCGCGATCCGGAAGCGATCCGCCAGTTCCATCGCGACCACCATGAAATCGTGGTGAAGCCGCTCGACGGCATGGGCGGCCGGGGCGTATTCCGCCTGTCACCGCAGGAGCCGAATCTGGGCGTGATCCTGGAAACGGTCACGAGCGGCGGCCGGCGCACGGTGATGGCGCAGCGTTTTATCCCCGAAATATCGGCCGGTGACAAACGGATCCTGCTGGTCGGGGGGCGCCCCGTTCCATACGCGCTGGCTCGCGTGCCCCGGCCGGGCGAGTCGCGCGGCAACCTGGCTGCCGGGGGCATACCGCACGCGCTGCCGCTTTCCGACCGGGACCGCACGATCGCCGTCGGCGCTCGGGCCGGCACTGGCCGATCGCGGCCTGTTGCTGGTCGGACTCGATGTGATCGGCGACTACCTGACCGAGATCAACGTGACCAGCCCGACCTGCTTTGTCGAGATCAAGCGCGAGACCGGCTTCAATGTCGCGGTGATGTTCGTCGAGGCGCTGGAGCGGCAGATCCTGCAGTGACTGCGCTGTAGCGACCCCCCATGGCAGGCATCCTGGTAATCGCGCATCAGCCGCTCGCGTCGGCGCTCGAGCACTCGGCGCGGCACGTGTTCAGCCGGGATCCGCGCTGCGCCAGCTACCACTTGCGCGCCGTGGACGTCGAGCCCGATGCCGATCCGGCGGTGCTGGAGCCGGCCGTTCGCGCGCTGCTGGCGCAGGTCGACGACGGACACGGCGTGCTGGTGCTGACCGACTGTCTTGGGGCGACACCGGGCAATGTTGCGGCGCGATTGGCCGAGGCCGGCAAGGTCGAGGTGATCGCCGGCGTCAACCTGCCGATGCTGCTGCGGGCGCTTTGTTACTGCGAGTCGCCGCTGGAGGCTCTTGCCGAGAAGGCGCTGGTCGGTGGCGCACGGGGCATTGCGCCGATCGGACCGACACCTCCTTCGGATCGACCCCAGGGTTGCAAGGACGATGATCTCGCGCGACTTCAAGATCAGCAATAAACTTGGGCTGCATGCGCGGCCTTCGGCACAGTTGACGCAGGTCGCGTCGCGTTTCCACAGCGAGGTGTATCTCTCGCGGGAAGGTCGCCGGGTCAACGCCAAGTCGATCATGGGCGTGATGATGCTGGCGGCCGGACCGGGTTCGACGGTTTCCGTCGAGGCGGACGGTCCGGACGAGGAGGCGGCGGTGGCCGCGATCGGAACGTTGATCGATTCCCGTTTCGGGGAATCGGGCTGATATCCAGGCGGGCATGGGCGAATCTCGGGTGTTCGAACGCGGAACTGCGCGGACTGGGCGTGGCGCGCGGCATTGCGATCGGGCGCGCGCACCTGCTGGCTCCGAGCGAGCTGGAGGTCAAGCAGTATCACGTGCAGCGCGGCGACGTGCTGCACGAGGTCGCCCGTCTGAACAACGCGTTCTCGCTGGTGCGGGCCGAACTGGAAGACTTGCGCGGAGCCGTGTCGGCCGAGGCGCCCAGCGAGGTCAAGGCCTTTCTCGACCTGCACCGGATGATCCTGGATGACTCGTTGCTGTGCGATGCGCCGCGCGACCTGGTGCGCGGGCGGCTGATCAACGCGGAATGGGCGCTGACGATCCAGCTCGAGGAGTTGTGCCGCCAGTTCGACGCGATCGACGACGAATACTTCAGCAGCCGCTCCCAGGACGTGCGCCAGGTGGTCGAACGGGTGCTGCGGCGGCTGTCCGGAGGGCGGCCGCCCGTCGCGACGCTGCCGCACCGGCTGGAGGAGGGCGAACGGCTGGTGCTGGTGGCGCACGACGTGGCGCCGGCCGACATGCTGCAACTGAAGGAGCGCGCCGGCGTGAACCTGGCGGGACTGGTCACCGAGGCCGGCGGCCCGACGTCGCACACCGCGATCCTGGCGCGCAGCCTGGGTCTGCCGGCCCTGCTGGGCGTGGCCGACGCCCGCCAGTCGATCGTCGAGGGCGACCTGGTCGTCATCGATTCGGACAGCGGCCGCCTGATCGTCAACCCGGATGCCGCGCTGCTGGAGGTCTACCGCCAGCGCATCCAGGAAGAAGGTCTGCGCCGCCTCGAGTTGCGCAAGCTCAGGAGCCGGATCGCGCGCACCGGCGACGGCATCGCCGTGCAGCTGCTGGCCAACATCGAGATGCCGGAGGATGCGCGCGATGCGCTGGAGGCGGGTGCCGACGGCATCGGCCTGTTCCGCTCCGAGTTCCTGTTCATGAATCGCGACCAGCTGCCGAGCGAGGATGAGCAGTACGAGGCCTACGCGCGCGTGGCGCGCGCGATGAAGGGCAAGCCGGTCGTGATCCGCACGCTCGACATCGGCGCCGACAAGGTGCTGACGTCCTCGGCGCGCCTGAGCCTGGGCATGCTGCCGGCCAACGGGATCGAGGAGCCCAACCCGGCGCTCGGACTGCGCGCGATCCGCTATTGCCTGGCGTTTCCGGAATTGTTCCTGACGCAGCTGCGCGCGATCCTGCGGGCCTCCAGCCAGGGCACCGTGCGCATCCTGGTGCCGATGCTGGCGCACGTTCACGAGATCGACGAGGCGACCGCGTTCGTGGCGCGCGCCAGGGAACAGCTGAAGGAAAAGCGGCAGAAATTCGACGCGCGTATTCCGGTCGGCGGAATGATCGAGGTGCCGGCGGCGGCCTTGACGCTGCCCGCGTTCGTGTCGCGCCTGAAGTTCCTGTCGGTCGGCACCAACGACCTGATCCAGTACACGCTGGCGATCGACCGCAGCGATTCGGCTGTGGCGCACCTGTACGACCACCTGCACCCGGCCGTTCTGCACCTGGTCTACAAGACGATCCGCACCGGGGAAAAGGCGCACATCCCGGTTTCCGTGTGCGGCGAAATGGCCGGCGACGTGACGCTGACCGAATTGCTGCTGGGCATGGGCTTGCGCCAGTTCTCGATGAATCCTTCGCAGCTGCTGACGGTCAAGCAGCGCCTGTTGGAGCTGTCCACGCGCTCGGCGGGGCGACTTACCGCGCGCGTGCTGCGTTCGCATGATCCGATCGAGATCCGGCGCGCCATCGAGCGCGGCAGCGCCAACGGGCGCGCCGCGCTGATGTCGCCGCCGAACGTGCCGGCGCAGGTCCAGTTGAGCCCCTGAGCCGTGCTGTCCGGCTCCGTCGGTTTCGTCACACCCCAGACGATGCGGTTCGAGGAGCCGCTCGAGCTGGCGAGCGGCGCCCGCATCGTCGACTACGAGCTTTGCTACGAGACCTATGGAACGCTGAACGCGGCGCGCGACAACGCGGTGCTGATCTGCCACGCGCTGAACGCATCACATCATGTGGCCGGCCGTTATGCCGACCAGCCCGGGCAGATCGGCTGGTGGGACAACATGATCGGCCCCGGCCAGCCGGTCGATACGCGGCGCTTTTTCGTGGTCGGGGTCAACAACCTCGGATCGTGCTTCGGTTCCACCGGTCCGATGTCGGTCAACCCGGCCACCGGGCATCCCTACGGCGCCTCGTTCCCGGTGGTGACGGTCGAGGACTGGGTCAACGCCCAGGCGCGGCTGGCCGACCGACTCGGCATTGCGCGGTTCGCGGCGGTGATGGGCGGCTCCCTCGGGGCGATGCAGGCGATGTCCTGGACCATCCAGTATCCCGAGCGCATCGGCCATTGCGTGGCGATCGCGACCGCGCCGCGGCTGTCGGCACAGAACATCGCGTTCAACGACGTGGCCCGCACGGCAATCCGCAGCGATCCGGATTTCCACGGAGGCGATTACTACTCCAAGGGCGTCGTTCCCCGGGGTGGACTGCGCGTGGCCCGGATGATCGGGCACATCACCTACCTGTCCGACGACGACATGGCGGAGCGGTTCGGGCGCTTGCTGCGCACGCCCGATTACGCCTTCGGCTACGGAGTCGAGTTCGAGGTCGAGTCCTACCTGCGTTATCAGGGTGACAAGTTCGCGGAGTACTTCGACGCGAACACCTACCTGCTGATCACGCGCGCCCTGGATTATTTCGATCCGGCCCGCGCCTTCGGCGGCGACCTGGTGCAGGCCCTGGCGCCGGCGCAGGCGCGCTTTCTTCTCGTGTCGTTCACGACCGACTGGCGCTTTCCCCCGGCGCGCGCGAGAGAGATCGTCGAGGCGCTGGTCGTGAACGAACGCGAGGTCACCTACGCCGAGATCGACGCGCCGCACGGACACGACGCTTTCCTGCTGGAGGAGCCGCGCTACCACCGGCTGGTGGGCGCTTATTTCAACAACATCGCTGCGGAGCGCGCGCGATGAACGTCGCGGTGGCCCGCTCCGCGTACGCCGAGCGGTCGGCCTCGGCCGCGCAGATGCCGACCTTGCGCGACGACCTGCGCCAGATCGCGGCCTGGATCGCGGACAGCGCCCGGGTGCTGGACCTTGGATGCGGCGACGGCACGCTGATGGCCTATCTGCGCGAATCCAGGGCAGCCAGGGTGTATGGCGTCGAAATCGACGATGAATCGGTGCTGCAGTGCGTGCGCCGGCGCCTGAGCGTCATCCAGGCGGATCTGGAGTCCGGGCTGCGCATGTTTCCCGACCAGATGTTCGACACCGTGGTGCTGTCCCAGACGCTGCAGGCCATGCACAAGACCGAGGCGGTGCTGCACGAGATGGCACGCGTCGGCCGGCAGGGCATCGTCAGCTTCCCGAATTTCGGCCACTGGCGGCACCTGACCTCGCTGATCGCCGGCCGCATGCCGGTTTCGCCGCAGATGCCGTACCAGTGGTACGACACGCCCAACGTTCACCTGTGCACGCCCAAGGACTTCGAGATCCTGGCGGGCCGACTCGGCCTGGTGATCACCGGCCGCGCGTTGCTGGCGAACGGGCAGCCGGTCAAGGTCCTGCCCAACCTGCGATCCAAGCTGGCTGTTTACCGGTTCGAGCCCAAATGAGCCGGCCGGGCGGCCCAGCCAGCCAGGGCCAGCCTCGACCATGACCTCGCACTCGGAGGCGGCATCCCCGCCGCTGCCGGCCACCGCGCTCAGGCCGCGCATCCGGGAGGTGCTCACCCGGCCGCGCATGCTGATCCTCGTGGCGCTCGGCGCCGCGTCCGGTTTCCCGAATCAGGTCACCGAGAGCGCGCTGCAGGCCTGGCTGAAGGATCTGCACATCAGCAACACCGAGATCGGGATGCTGTCGTACGTGTCGCTGCCCTATCTGCTCAAGTTCCTGTGGGCGCCGCTGCTCGATCGCTTTCCGCTGCCGATGCTCGGGCGCAGGCGCGGTTGGATCCTGGCGACCCAGTTGCTGCTCGCGGTGGCGATCGGGGTCCTGGCGTTCCAGGATCCGGCCCAATCGCTGCTTGCGGTGTCGGTCTGTGCCACGGCGATCGTGTTCTTCTCGGCCAGTCAGGACATCGTGATCGACGCCTACCGGGCCGACCTGGCGCAGCCGGAAGAGCGGGGACTGGCCGCGGCATCCGCCAATCTCGGCTACCGGGCCGCATCCTGGATCGCCTTTGCAATCGCACTTGTGGTGGCCGATCACTTCGGCTGGCCTCCGGCGTTGCTCGTGGTCGCCGCGGTCATGGCGGCATTCTCGATCGCGACGATCCGCGCTCCCGAGCCCGTCTACCGCACGCCGCCGCCGCGATCGCTGCGCGAATCCATCGTCGAGCCGCTGCGCGAGCTTGCAGGCAGCCCCGGCGCCCTGTCGCTGCTCGGGTTGGTGATGATCTTCAAGCTCGGCGATGCGTTCGCGGTCAAGCTGTTCACGCCGTTTCTGATGGACGTCGGCTTCTCGAAGACCGAAATCGGTCTCGTCGCCAAGGCGGTGTTCACCTCGAGCTCCATCGTTGGCGCGGTGCTTGGCGGGATCTGGATGGTGCGCCTCGGCCTGCTCAGCTCGATGCTGGTGTTCGGGCTGATGCAGGCGGTTTCCAACCTCGCATACTATGTGCTCGCCATCACCGGCAAGAGCTACGTCGTGATGATCGCGGCGGTCGCGATAGAGAACCTGACACATGCGATGGGCAACGTCGCGCTGGTGGCGCTGATCATGGCGATCTGCGACGTGCGTTTCAGCGCGTTCCAGTACGCGCTGCTGTCCGTGCTGTCGCAACTGCCTCGTTACGGCCTGGGCGGTCCGGCGGGCTGGGTCGCGGACCACGGCGGCTGGCCCGTGTATTACGTCGTCAGCTTCCTGCTCGGCATCCCCGGCCTGGTGACGGTGTGGCTGCTGCGCGACCGCATCCGGGCGCTGGACGTCCAGCATTGAAACCAGCCACCCTCACCCTCACCCTGGCCCCTCTCCCGCGGAGCGGGAGAGGGGCGATCGAGTCCACCAGCGCTTTGAACCTCGCATAGGCCCGCCCTATCGCCCCTCGCCCGCGCAGCGGAGAGGGGACGGGGGTGAGGGTTGGTCGAATTGCGACCTGCGGCCGACTCAAAGGCGGCCCGTGTACTCCACGATCAGCGGAGCATGGTCGCTGAACCGGCGCGCCTTGTACACCTCGGCGCGGCGGGCGCGCGCGGCCACGCCGGGAGTGGCCAGCTGATAGTCGATGCGCCATCCGACGTTGTTGGCCCAGGCCTGGCCTCGATTGCTCCACCAGGTGTAGGAGGCGCCGGTCGCGTCCGGGTGCAGCCGCCGGTACACGTCGACCCATCCGAGTTCGTCGAACGCACGCCCGATCCAGGCGCGCTCCTCCGGGAGAAATCCCGAGTTCTTCCGGTTCGAGCGCCAGTTCTTCAGGTCGATCTCGCGGTGCGCGATGTTCAGATCTCCGCACAGCAGGACTTCGCGGCCGCTCGCGCGCAGCTGCTTCAGGTGCGGATAGAAGGCGTCCAGGAAGCGGAACTTGGCCTGCTGGCGCTCCGGAGAGCTCGAGCCGGACGGGAAATAGACAGAAATGACACTGACCGTGGCAAATTCGGCCTCGACGTAGCGGCCTTCGCGGTCGAACTCGTCCACGCCGAATCCGATCTGCACCCTGCGCGGGCGCCTGCGCGAAAGCACCGCCGCCCCGCTGTAGCCTCGCGCCTGGGCGAAGTGGAAATGGGCATGCAGCCCGGCCGGGTTCAGCAGTTTTTCGGACAGATCGGCCGCCTGTGCCTTGACCTCCTGCAGGCAGACCACGTCCGGCTCGCTCCGCGCCAGCCAGCGCAGCAGCCCTTTGGACGCGGCCGATCTGAGGCCATTGGCGTTCAACGTGACGATGCGGAACATCGAAGAAGCGGATTAGCGGGCGTCCGCACGCAAGGACCCGGGGTTCTGGGAAAATAGGGCTGGATCCGAGCCGTCCAAGGGTGGCCACTGCATGCCGATTGCAATTCAATTCCTGGAATTCGCTCTGCAGTGCGGCGCTCTCGCATTTGGCGACTTCACGACCAAGAGTGGGCGCAAGACCCCGTATTTCTTCAACGCCGGCCGCTTCGATCGGGGCTCCTCACTCGGCAGGCTGGCGCGATTCTATGCCCGGACCCTGATCGACGCGCGCGCCGATGGCCGCGCGCGGTTCGATATGCTCTTCGGGCCGGCGTACAAGGGCATCACGCTCGCCTCGAGCACGGCGGTGGCGCTGGCCGAGCTGGATCTGGACGTTCCGTTCTCGTACAACCGCAAGGAAACCAAGGATCACGGGGAAGGCGGCGACCTGGTGGGCGCGCCATTGCGCGGGCGCGTGATGATCATCGACGATGTGATCACGGACGGCGCTGCCAAGCGCGAGGCGCTCGAAACGATCCGGGCCCATGGTGCGCAGGCGGCCGGAGTCGCGATCATGCTGGACCGGATGGAGCGCGGCGCCGGCGATGGCGAGCGGGACGGGCGTTCGGCGGTACGCGCGTTCGAGGAAGACACCGGCGTGCCGGTGATCGCGATCGCCAACCTGAACGACCTGGTCGACCTGCTCGGTTCCGATTCCCCGGTGGCCGCCCCCTTGCGGGCGCACCTGCCGTCGATTCAAGCCTATCGGAAGCAGTATGGCGCCTGATCGTGGCTACCGACGGTTTGGCATCGTGCTGGCCGCGGCCGCTCTATCGGCGCTGCCGGTCGGCGCCCGGGCCCAGCTGTACGTTTGCTCCACCAACGGCCGCACGCTGACCGGCGATCTGCCCCCTCCCGAGTGCGGGAACGTCGAGATTCGCGAGCTCAATCGCGACGGATCGGTCAAGCGCGTGATCGAGCCGCCCCTGACGCCGGAACAGAAGAAGGCGCGCGAGCTGGAGGCGAAGCAGCGCCGCGAGCGCGAAACGCAGGCCCAGGAGCAGCTGCGCCGCGACCGCGCGCTGCTGGAAACCTATGCGAGCGAGGACGAAATCGAGACCAGCCGCGACCGCACCCTGGCGCAGCGGCAGGCGCTGATCGACCGGGCCAACCAGCAGTTGAAAGAATTCAAGATGGACCGCAAGCGCCTGGACGACGAGTCGGAGTTCTACGCCAAGCGCCAGTTGCCCGAGAAGCTGAAGCGGGCGCTGGATGACAACGCGACGCTGCAACAGCAGCAGCTGCACGCGATCGACGACATTCGCGCCGACATGGAGCGCATCAACGAGCGCTACGACGCCGAGTTGCGACGCTTCCGGGAGCTCGTGATGCGCGGCGCGATGCCGACGCAGCGCAAGGACCCCTGAGCTGCGGTCGAATCCGGTGCGCCTTTACACGGTTTTGCCGGGCGCCGGCGCCGTTCAACGCAGGCTGAGACAGGCGCCAGAGGGCTTCCCGAGGACGGCCACGCGAAACATCCCTATCATGGTTCGTCCACGGACAACCGATGAACCTGCAACAGGACATCGCGCCCTTCTGGGTTGACGCGGCCGCCTGGGCGGCGCTCGCGCCCGCGCTGATCGGCGCATTGCGCGCGGTGCGGGGCAGCTTTCTGCGCCCCGGCATTGCCGAGCACGTGTGGCTGGGCGGCGCGGTGGTCGTCGCGTCGCTCTGGATGTTGCAGATCAGCGTAGGCGGCGGCCCGGCGTTCGGCATGCTGGGCTCGGGACTTTACGCGCTGGTTTTCGGGTACTCGCGCGGATTGCTGGGTCTGATGCTGGCGGTGGTGTTGCACACGGCGCTGGCGGGCGGCGCGTGGCCCAACCTGGGCCTGAACGGTCTGCTCCTGGCCGTGGTGCCCGCGGCGACCGCGACGCTGCTGCGGCGGCAGATCGAGCGGCACCTGCCGCACAACCCGTTCGTATTCATGATCTGCAACGGCATGTTTGCGACGCTCGGAGCCACCGTGCTCACGCGCATCGCGCTGATCGGCGTCTCGCAGGCGGTCGAGCCGCTGCGCACGACGCTCGCGCTGGGGTCCTACCTGGGCGCGACGATGTTGCTCGCATGGAGCGAGGCGATCGTCAGCGGAATGCTGTTTTCCGCGCTGGTCGTGTTTCTCCCCGAGGTCGTGCTGACCGATCGCGAGGAGGTGTACGTCCGGCCTCGAGGTAAGGCCCCGTTTCCCTGACGTTCGTCGCGCGCTGCAGCCGTGGCCGCGCGCTCAGTCACCCGGGTCAGGACTAAGCACCCCGAACTGCGCCGGAATTCGCGCGTAAAACGCCCGCACCTTCTCCTGCTGCAGCAGTTGCAGCAGGCGTTCGGCCTCCTCCTGGGTCACGATGAATTCGACCTCCACCGTCAGGCTGCCGGCCAGCTCGAAAAAATGGTTCTCGTGCAGCACACGGTGTCGGCCGAAGCCCGCCATCGCGCGGAAGGCCGAGCCGCCCCGGATGCCCATCTTGCTCGCTTCCTGCAGCAGCCATTCCCACAGCAGCGCGTGCTGGTGCCGCTGCCCCTCGTGAACGTAGAAGCGAAGAAAACTACCTTCCATGCCGTGGCCTTTCCATCCAGACCAGTGTACGTCGCAGGGGGGCCGCGCAACAACGTGTCCCCGGAAGTGGCCCCTTGGACGCGAAGGTGGGTCGCTGACGATGTCAGAAAGGGGCTTGAAACAGCGTCTTAATTGATGAGGCGACCGCTTGCAGGGCAGGTTTCGGAGGATGCGGAACTGCAGCCCCGGCCGCGGCGCCCCCTGCCCAGACAACCTTTCGGGAGTTGAGCCATGAAGATGGGCTTTGAAGCTGCGCGCACTCAGGCGGGTGCGATCTCCGCCGCCGTTGCAGCCGTGGCCGGTTCGGCCGGTTTCATTGCCGGGGCCCTGGTGATGGGGCTGCTGGCTTTTTCCCAGGACTCACAGCCGAGAACCGGCCAGGCGCTGCAGGCCCCCGCTTCGAATCGTGCGTCGCAGGATGCCTCGCAGCCGACCGTCTTTTACCAGACGCCGGACGGCCCGGCCGTGCCCTGGCCGGAGCCGTGGGGCTTCGAAAAGGCGCCTGCGAAGCAGGCCGGTGCGCCCGGCACCAAGCGCGCGGACCTGCTCAGCGCGCCGGAAGGATGGACCCACCAGGCGGGCGTGCAGAACGGCGAAGCAGGCACCGGGCCCTGATCCCACGCGGGCCGTCGCGCCCGCGCACGCCGGCAGCTTTCGCACCGGGCGGTGGTATTTTCGTGCCCAACCCGGTGTGGACGCGCGTTGAAACCGTTCGGCGATCTGCTTGGACTTGCGACCGATCACCGGCTGGCGAGCTGGTTGTTCGTCAAAGGTCTGGCGCTGGTGTACGCCGCCGCGTTCGCCTCGCTGGCGGTGCAGATCGAAGGCCTGGCGGGTCCCGAGGGGATCCTGCCGCTGCAACGTCTGCTGGACGGTGCCTTCGCCGAAAGCGGCTACGCGGCATGGCTGCGCTTGCCCACGCTGTTCTGGCTGAACAGCAGCGGCACGGCATTGCAGGGCGCGGCGTTTGCCGGCGTGGTGCTGGCGCTGTTGCTGCTGATCGGCTGGGCCAGGCGAGGACCGGCGCTGATCCTGCTGTACGTGCTTTACCTCTCGCTGGTGCACGCCGGGCAGATCTTCATGGTCTTCCAGTGGGATTCCCTGCTGCTGGAAAGCGGCTTCCTGGCGATCTTCCTGGGCGATGCGCCGACCCGGCTGATCGTCCTGATGTTCGACTGGCTGCTGTTCCGATTGCGTTTCCTGTCGGGGTTCTACAAGCTGGCGAGCGGCGACCCGTCGTGGCGCGATTTCACGGCGCTGGATCATTACTTCGAAACTCAGCCGCTGCCGCACGTGGGTTCCTGGTACGCGCATCAGCTGCCCCATTGGCTGCTGCAAACCGGCGTGGCATTCACGTTCTTCTCCGAGCTGATCGTGCCTTTCTTCATCTTCCTGCCGCGCCCGTTTCGCATCTTCGCCGCCGGCACCACGATCCTGGCCCAGCTGCTGATCATCGCCACCAGCAACCACAACTTCATCAATCTGCTCACGATCCTGCTGTGCCTGTTCGTGCTGGACGACCGGATCGTCGGCCGCCTCGTTCCGCGGCGCGTTCGCGACAACCTGGAGGTTGGCGGGCAAGACGGTCCAAGCCTGCCGGCCAGGGCCCTGGCCGGCACCGCGGCGGCCGGTGTGCTGGCGCTGAGCCTGAGCGTGATCGTGGCCTCGCAGCTGCGCCGCGCGCCGCCGGCGCAAATCGCATTCAATCATCTCGCGGCGGCGTTCGGCGTCGGCAACCTGTTTCATCTGTTTCCGACGATGCAGACCGAGCGCCAGGAGCTGCGGGTCTTCGGCAGCGCGGACGGCCGGACCTGGGAAGCCTATGCTTTTCGCTACAAGCCGGACGCGCTCGACCGGCCCCCCCGCTTCATCGTGCCGTTGCAGCCGCGGCTGGATTGGATGATGTGGTTTCTTCCGAGCCAGTGGCCGGACACGGACTACTGGTTCGAGCCGTTCCTGGACGCGTTGCGGCAGAATCGGGGGGCGGTCACTCGCCTGCTTGCGCATAACCCGTTCGAGGGAAGATCGCCTCCGGCACGGCTGCGCGTGCTCGCGTACCGATACCGCTTCACGACCCCGCAGGAGCGGGCCGCTACCGGAAACTGGTGGAAAGCCGAGTACCTGGGCGAATATCCGGAGGTGCCGCCGCGCCGCCCCTGACGGGTGCTGAAAAACAACCGGAGCAGGGTCTGCGAGTTAACCCCATCCGGCCGCTTGCGACGTTTATCTACCGACTGCTCTGGAACTGCCCTTCAGGAGGCTCGCGATGACGGCACGGCGACTGGCTCTGATCGCTCCGGCTTTGACCCTGGCCATGACGTGCGGCGCGTCTGCTGCGGAATTGGCCTCCGATTCGGCGGAAACGTCGTTGACGACTTCGTCGCGCACGTCCCTCGGGATCACCGTCTACAACGACGGCGAGGCGCTGGTACGGGATGCGCGCCGGGTGGTGCTGGCGCGCGGCACGCAAAGGGTCGCGTTCCGGGAAGTCGCCGCCACGATCCGGCCGGAAACCGCTTCGCTCAAACCCGTATCGGGCGCGGGATTCGATCTGCTGGAGCAGAACTTCGATTTCGACCTGCTGACGCCCACGGCCCTGCTGCGCAAGTACGTGGGCAAGCAGGTGACCGTGATTCGAACCAATCCGGCGACGGGAGCCGAGACTTCCGAGCAGGCCACCGTGCTGGCGACCAACGACGGCGTGGTGCTGCGCTACAAGGATCGGATCGAGAGCCAGGTGGCCGGGCGGATCGCGTTTCCGGACGTCCCGGCCAATCTGCGGGACCGCCCGACGCTGTCGATGCTGCTGGACGCGCCGCAGGCCGGCGAACGCCAGGTGGAGCTGACCTACCTGGCGAACCAGGTCGGCT
Source organism: uncultured beta proteobacterium (assembly GCA_963739145.1). GTDB lineage: Bacteria > Pseudomonadota > Gammaproteobacteria > Burkholderiales > Burkholderiaceae_F > VBCK01. The sequence goes on along the minus strand of CAVTZO010000070.1, from coordinate 15,500 downwards.
GGAAGGCCGACTACGTCGCGAACCTGAATCCGGACGGCACCCGGATGACGCTGAACGGCTGGGTCACCTTGACCAACCAGTCCGGTACCGCGTATGAGAATGCCCGGCTTCAGCTGGTGGCCGGTACCCTGAACCGGGTCGCGGCCGAAGTCAGGCCGGCCGCCGCGCCGATGCTCGCCGCAAAGGCGATGAGGGCCGATCAGATGGCCGAGGAGAAGCTCGGCGACTATCACCTGTACACGCTGCCGCGCGTCACGACCATCGAGAACAACCAGACCAAGCAGGTCGCGTTGCTGTCTGCGTCCGGCGTGCCGGTGCAGCGCGAATACGTGCTTCAGAACAACGCGGTCGAATGGTGGTACCAGGCACGGCGCCCCGACATGCAGAAGGGATTGAAGCCCAGCGTGTACCTGCACTTCGACAACAAGGGCGGGGAGCTGGGCATCCCGCTTCCGGCGGGAGTCGTGCGCGCCTACATGCCAGACAGCAACGGGGGCAGCCAGTTGATCGGCGAAGACGCAATCGCGCACACCGCCAAGGCAGAGCAGGTTTCGCTGCGCCTGGGCGAAGCGTTCGACCTGACCGCGGACCGGGTTCAGACCGACTTCCAGGTCCTTTCCAAGCGTTCGAACCAGTCTTCGTACCGGATCGAGCTGCGCAACGCCGATTCCAAGCCCGCCACGGTGACCGTGCGCGAGCCGCTGCACGGGGACTGGAAGATCACCTCGGAAACGCTGGAGCACGAGAAGGAGAGTGCCGGTTCGGCCGTTTGGAAGGTTCAAGTGCCTGCCGGGGGCAAGGCCGTGCTCGAGTACACCGCTGTCGTGAACTGGTGACCGATCGCAGGCGAAGCGACAGCGCAGGCAGGCGCTTCGCGGCGCCGGTCCCGCGCCGGGGCGCGATCAGCCCGGCGCGCGCATCAGGAACTTTCTCCGCCCAGCCGGAACAGCGGGCCGAAGCACGCTTGCAGCGATTCGTCCTGGCAGATGATCATCATGTTTCCGGACGGGTGGAAGCGGATGTAGTTGGTGACCTGGGTGCCGACCTTCGTGACCTCGCCGGCGCAGTCCTTCTTGCCGTTGTCCTTGACGATCCGGTCGACGTTCTTGTAGAAGCCCTTCGCGCTCGGCTCGTCGGCGATCTCGTAGACGCTCTGGGCGACCTCCTCGCCGCTGGTGACCAGCGTCGTGCCGTCCTGGCGCATGTAATAGGTCTCTTCGCAATCCGTGTCCGGTACCGCGAAGGTCCAGGCCCCGACGATCGGGTGATTCGTCTTTGGCGGGCGAGGCGGATCGGCCTTCGCAAGACCGGTGCAAACCGCGGTTACGGCAATGGCAAGCAAGGCGTGCCTCATGGAAAGACTCCTGGCGTTCGGGATCGACGCGCGGCCGGCCCCGGTTCGTGCGTTCGATCCCGAGGGGCCGATCATATCGACGCTTGTGCCTCGCCCCACAGCTGCGCCATCGCCTGCTCGAAACGCCCTGCCGCAGCCGCTTCCGCCGGATGCTCGTGATCCTGGACCTGCCATCGCCCGGCTACCATCACGTCGCGCCACAACCGCCCCGGACTGGAGAACACCAGCGCGTCCAGCAGGTGCGAATCCGGGATGCCGAGCAGGCTGACGTCGGAGCGGTCCAGCACCAGCAGGTCGGCGCGGGCGCCCGCTTCGAAACCCCAGCGGGCATGGCCGGCCGCGGCCGCGCCGCCTCGCAGCACGCGCTCGTACAGGCGTGCCGCGGTCGAAGGCTGCCCCTGCAGGGGCGCGGCTCCGATATTGCGCGCCTGCCTGGCAAGCCGCTGCCCGTATTCGAGCCAGCGCAGCTCCTCGCGCCAGCTGCGCGTGACATGGCTGTCCGAGCCGATCGAGATCGGCACATCCGCCGCCAGCCACGCGGGCAGGTCGGGCAGCCCGTCGCCCAGGTTGGCCTCGGTGCTGGGACACAGGACGACCCCGGCGCCGCTGGCCGCCACGAGCTCGATTTCGGCCGCCGTGGTGTGCGTTGCGTGCACCAGTTGCCAGCGCCGGTCCAGGCCCCCCGGCTGGCTCGCGAGCCACTCGATCGGACGCGCGCCCAGCGCGCTCAGGCACTGGGCGACCTCGCGCGGCTGTTCGGCCACGTGAATGTGAATCGGGCCGTCGAAGTGCTCGGCCAGCTGGCGCAGGCGCGCAATCGATGCGGGGCACGCGGCACGCAGCGAATGAATGGCAAGGCCCGCCCGCACGCCGGGCGCGTGGCGGGCAGCGATCGCGGCCTGCATGGCCCAGGTCTGATCGGCATCGGCCCGGAAGCGGCGCTGGGCGGGCGCCAGCGCGGACAGCTCGAACCCGCTGCGCTCGTACAGGGTCGGCAGCAAGGTCAGCTGCATTCCGGTCTCGGCGCAGGCTGCCGCCAGCGCCCAGCTCATCTCGCGCGGATCCTGGTAGGTGGACCCGTCCGGGCGGTGCTGCAGGTAGTGAAACTCGCACACGTGCGTGTAGCCGCCGCGCATCAGCTCGATGTAAAGCTGCGTGGCGATCGCCTGCATCTGGGCCGGCTCGATGCGCAGGCCGATCCGGTACAAGCGCTCGCGCCAACCCCAGAAATCGTCGGTGTCCCGTTCCCGCCGCTCGGTCAGCCCGGCGAAGGCGCGTTGAAACGCGTGGCCGTGCGCATTCACCAGACCCGGCAGCGCGGGTCCGGCGAGCCGTTGAGCCCGTTCGGGCGGCGTCGACACCCCCGTCGCGACGTGCGACCACAGGCCGTCGGCGCCGGCTTCCAGCAGCACCCCCTGCTGCCAGCCGCCGGGCAGCCATGCTCGCGGTGCCCACAGCGGCGCGCTAACGATCATTGGAAGGCCGCCAATCGAGCAGGGTGCGCACCAGCGACCTCAGTACCGGCACAAGCTTTGCCGATCGCTGTGGATCGACGCGGTACGGCGGCTCCTCCGGCATGTAGCAGCGCCAGCCCATTTCGAGCTGGACCGCGTGCACGCCTTCGCGGGGCCGTCCGTACTGGCGCGCGATGTAGCCGCCTTTGAAGCGGCCGTCGGCCACGTGCGACGGCATTCCCCCGGGATGGCAACGAAAGCGCTGTGTACACCTCGATCGCCAGCTTCGCCATCGTCTGGGCATCGATCGACCGGCTGTGCCCGGGTCTGCCGGGACGTTCCGCCGCCGCGAACTGTGCGGGCTCGTGGACGCACAGAATGCCCACCCATGGACTACCAGCGCCTTGACCGGCAGGGGTGAGCGATCTGCTTGCGGTTGCGGCCAGAGGATACTTGTCGATCTTGCACCTGGCCGCTCAGTAGTTGCGTCACGCTTGACCTGACGCGCCCTATGCGGCTATAGCGAGAATCAGCGGTCAGTGCTGGGGCGCTGCCAGCAACCGCACAGGGTCCCCACGATTGTCAGGCTGGTGACCTCCTGCCTATCGTCAAGCCCATCACAGCAGGACAGAACACGACCACCATAAAGGTGCATGCTGGTCAGCCAACCGAGAGCGCTCGCAGGCGCCTGCCCCTCGCAGTGCCCCTCAACTACGGTGACGACCACCGGCTCGGTGTTCGATATTATGCCTTTGAAGTGCAGTGAAGCTAAGGGGACTCGAACCCCTGGCCTCTTGCATGCCATGGGGAATCACCCAGGTTCACCGGCCAAGGCAGCTCCAACGAAGACCTCCCGCTGAGGCAGACGAGCCGACCGGGCCTGCGGCAGCGCCTCGCGTGTCCGGGCACGCCAACGGTGCAGCTCCACGCATCCCACACCGCTCAAGCACGTTCGGCGAACAGCGGCCCGGTCAGTCGCGTTCAGGACCGCGGTCAAATGACGGTCAGATGATCTTCATCTCCACCCGGATCGGCAGCGGACAACTCCTGAGCAGGCGGTCTCGAACAGCTCCGCGAACTTGAACCCAGTGCTCGTTGCATGTACATCCACCGCCGTGACTACAGTCCGCGGGGCCCGGGCGGTCTCGCGAAGCATCACGACCAACGAGTTCCAATTACAGAATGTGATCAGGCCCGGCGAAGGCTCGGCACTGAGCGGGCGCCCTGCTGAATCGGAGCGGTTGAAAGCTGAGCAGGATCCATGGGCTGCCGCGCGCAGAGCTTCTGGTTCTGTCTGTGGGGCTGGTGCACTGTTCGCCGCCATCTGCCACGCCGCCCGTGCGGTCAGGCACGAGTGATCTCGGCCGGCTGGGGTGTCGGGAACAAAGGTGGGAGGTAGCGCAGCATGAGGAGCGACCATGTGAGGTGGGTGAGCGCGGGTGCCAGGATGCCGCCGGAGGTGCGGCGCTGGAGGCCGAAAAGCACGCTGGTCGCGGTCCCGGCGAGCACGAGCGCGGGGTTGCGGGTCGCGGCGGTCGTGGCGGCGTAGGCGAGGGTGGTCTTGACGGCGGGGTGTGACTCCTCCACGACGGACCAGAGTGCGCCGCGGAAGAACAGTTCCTCAGCCACCGCGTTGGCGCACGCGGTGAGCAGGACGAGGGGCGTTGAGCCGTCGTCTGCGTAGCGCAGGACGCTGCCGATGGCCCGGTTGAGCGGGGGGATGTGCCGGGCTAGCCGCGCGGCGCCGTAGAAGAGCCCGAAGGCGCCGGCGCCGGTGACTACTGGCATGACCACGGGATGGGCGTTGCCCGGGCTCTGGGTCGTGCCCAGGGGGAGCGGTCCAGCGCCGAGGGCGCCGGCGGCCCAGGTGCCGGCCAGGCCCATCGTCAAGATGTAGAACTGGGGGAGCCGGCTCTGGTGGATAGCGAGATCCCCAGTAGGCCCGCGCCGCCGATGCCGGTGGCGGTGACGACCCGCCGGCGCCGGGCGCGGGCCGTCGCCGGCTCTGCGTGGGCCGGTGGGATATGGCCGGGCGGCGGCGGGGCTCCGTGCCGCGCGGACGTGCTGCGTTCCCACCACCGGTTCCTGCGGCCAGCGGTCACCGGCGAGCACCTTTCGCCTGGCGGCGCTCGCTGAGCGCTTTCCGTACAGCGTCGTCGTAGGGCATGGGGCCGAAGGGGATAAGGTCGCGGATCGACTGGTCCCGCACGACGACCTCATTGGTCATCGAGTTGACGAGCGCCCGGCCCGTGGCTGTGTCGACGTCGGTGACCAGGGTCAGCCACAGAGAGGACAGCCGGGGAGTGAGCAGCGGCACGGGCAGGATCGGGAGCGGGCGGCCCTGGATGGCAGCGACGCGGCGCAGCATGGTGGCGTACTGCAGCACCTCGGGTCCCCCGGCCTCGAAGACCCGGCCCGCCGCCTCCGGCAGGGCCAGCACCGCGAGCAGGTAACGCACTATGTCGTCGATTGCGATCGGCTGGGTGCGGGTTGCGACCCATCTGGGCGTGATCATGGCGGGCAGGTGGTCAACGAGCTGGCGTGTCAGCTCCCAGGAAATACCGCCGTGGCCGACGATGATCCCGGCCCGGATGACGGTCACCGGGACACCGGCCGATCCGAGCAGCTTCTCGACTTCGCGGCGGCTGCGCAGGTGTGCCGACAGGGCGTCGGTGTCGTCGCCGAGCCCTCCGAGGTAGATGATTTGCTGCAGCCCGGCTCGCGCACCCGCCTCACCGAATGCCGCGGCGGCGGCGGCATCCTTGCGTTCGAAGTCCGCGTCGGCGAGCGAGTGCACGAGGTAGTAGGCCGCCTGGCAGCCGGCCATCGCGGCGCCCAGGGTGGCGGGGTGGTGAACGTCTCCGTGGACGGGCATGCCGGCCCCGGCGTAACCGGCAGGGTTGCGGGTCATCGCGACCACGTCGTGGCCGGTCCCGGCCAGCGCCGGGCACAGTCGGCGGCCGACGAAACCGGAGGCGCCGGCCACTAGCACCTTCACCGCGGCCACTCAATACTCTCGGCCTCGGTGACTGGGTCGCCGGTCAGCAGCCGGGCCCCGACGGCGGCCGCGATCTCCGCCGTGGCGCCGGCTCCGGCCAGGGCGAGCGGAGCGCGCTGGGCGAGGGCGGTGAGCTGCGCAGCGAGGGGCTCGAGGGTCTCCGGCAGGGTCGCGGCTAGGACGATGAGATCCGGGCGCCTCGCGCCGGCCGTCCGTGTCAGCTCCTCGACGGGGGTGCTCATGCCGAGGTAGTCGATCCGCCACCCGTTGCGGTTGAGCACGATGCCGAAGACCATTAGCGCCAGGTCGTGAAGCTCGCCGGGGGGGCAGGCGAGGACGGCGCGGGGGCCGTGCCCGTTTCCCCAGCCCCGGGCCAGCCCGGCGAGCCGCCCGCGGATGAGGTTGCTGGCGAAGTGCTCCTGGGCGACGCTGGCCGTTCCGCCTTCCCAGCGCTCCCCGAGTTCGGTGAGATACGGGCAGCACAACGTCGCGGAGCACCGCCGTCAGGGAGAGGTCGGACACGAGCCGGTCGAGGAGTGCCTGGGCGGCTGGCTCGTCGAAGGCGTCGAGGGCCTGCCGGAGGGCACCGGGCAGCTCACTCGCCGCCGGGGCGTGGTGCGGGCTCGGCGGCCCGGCCATGGTCCGCTGGGGTCCCGCTGTCCTCCCCGAGTACCGCTCGGGCCGCTTCGGCGGCCGACAGCCCGTGGGCGAGGTGGGCCTGCATCCGGCGGACCCGCAGGGCGTCCGCCTCGGAGTACAACCGGAAGCCGCCCGCTGAGCGCACCGGCTGAAGAAGGCCGTAGCGGCTCTCCCACGCCCGCAGCACGTGTTCGCTCACGCCGAGGCGCCGGCTCAGCTCACCGATGCGCAGCACCGGCGGGCCTTCGGGAGTGTCCATGCCAACACTCTACAGGCACTTCGACAGACATTTGACAACGCTGGCCGCGAAAGCTACCGTCATACCTAGACAAACCTTAGACGGAAGTTGCTATCATGGACTCCCACACCAACGATTCGGCGACCGCCACCGGCTCCGCGCCGCAGGAGCACGGCACAGCCGCGGACGCACGGCGGCCATCGGTTGCCGTCATCGGGGCAGGAGTCTCCGGCCTGACCGCTGCCTACCTCCTCTCCCGCACCCACGACGTCACCCTTTTCGAGGCGGAGGACCGGCTCGGCGGCCACGCGCACACCCACGACGTCCCCGGCTCGGACGGCAGGCGCACGCCGTCGACAGCGGGTTCATCGTCCACAACGACGAGACCTACCCCTGGTTGCGCAGGCTCTTCGGCGAGCTCGGCGTCCAGGTGCGTCCCACTGAGATGAGCATGAGCGTGCGGTGCGAGGAGTGCGGCCTGGAGTATGCCGGCGGCCGCGGGCTGCGCGGCATAATCGCCCAGCCACGCCGCCTCATCGACCCTCGGTTCCTCAGCATGCTGTTGCAGGTCAAGCGATTCCACCGAAGAGCCACTGCCTTCCTGCGGGCGGCCGCTGAAGCCGAGCCTGACGACCTACGGCGAGTTCCTCCAGCGCGAGGGATTCAGCGACCACTTCATCGCCCACTACGCCGTACCGGTCGTCTCGTGCGTGTGGTCCGCCGGGCGCGAGACGTCACTGCGCTACCCGGCGCGGTACCTGTTCAGGTTCCTCGACCAGCACGGGATGCTGCGCGTGAGCGGCTCCCCGCGGTGGTACACCGTCGCCGGCGGGTCCCGCACCTACGTCAACCGGCTCGCCAGACTGCTGCCGGACGTCCGTGCGTCCCACGCCGTCACAGACATCACCCGCGGCGAGGGGGGCGTCGAGATCCGTGACGTCACAGGTCACCTCACCCGCGTGGACCGTGTCGTCATCGCGACCCACGCCGATCAGGCGCTGAGCCTGCTCACAGACCCGAGCGATGCGGAGGTCACCGCCCTCAAGGAGTTCGCCTACTCCCGCAACGTCACCGTGCTGCACACCGACAGCTCGGTCCTGCCGGACGCCGCGCAGGCCCGGGCCTGCTGGAACTACCGGATGACGTCCTGTGACCGGCCCGACCAGCCCGCCGTGGTGACGTACTGGATGAACCGGCTCCAGGGACACCGTGCCGCGCAGGACTTCCTCGTCACGCTCAACGACCGCGAACGCCTCGACCCGGAGTCCAGCGTGGCGACGATGGAATACGAGCACCCGATCTACACCCCCGAAGCGGTCCGGGCGCAGTCACAGCTCGGTGACCTCGCCACAGATCGAACGGTGTATGCCGGGGCCTACCACGGCTGGGGGTTCCACGAAGACGGCTGCCGCTCCGGTGTCGAGGCCGCCCGGCACTTCGGGGTGGCCTGGTGAGCGCCGCCCCGCTGCCCACCGTCCCGGAGACGACGGGACAGGCACCCGATCTGACCCCGCCGCCCGCGCTGCCCGCGCTCGTTGTCGGCCAGGTCACGCACCGGCGCACCGGGCCGGTCGCGCCATGCCTTCCGGCACCGGGTCTACCTGTGGCTTATCGACCTGGACTCGGTCCCCAGGCAGCCCTGGCACCTCAGCGGGTTCGCGCGCTTCAGCAGCGCTGACCACCTGGGCGACCCTGGCCTGCCGATCAAGCGCAACATCGAGAACTACCTGGCGCTGGGTGGCATCCAGCTCGGTGACCGCGGACGGGTGCTCATGCTGGCCGGCGCCCGGGTCCTGGGCCACGTGTTCGACCCGCTCTCGGTCTTCTGGTGCTATGACCGCGACGGCGCCCTCGCGTCTGTCGTCGCGGAGGTCCACAACACCTACGGCGAACGGCACGCCTACCTGCTGCGGCCGGACGAGGCGGGGGCCGCCGTGACCGGCAAGGACTTCCACGTCTCCCCGTTCTTCGACGTCAGCGGCACCTACCAACTGCGGTTCACCCTCAGGCCGGACCTTGTCGCCACGACCGTGACGCTGCGACGCCACGATGCCGTGGCATTCAGCGCGACCTTCCGGGGGCGCCCCGAACCCGCGACGGCCCCGGCTCTGGCCCGTCGGCTCATCCGCCAGCCCCTGATGACCCAGCGGGTCTCGGCCCTGATCCGGGTGCACGGCATCTGGCTGTGGCTTCGTGGCCTGCCCGTCCGCGCTCACCCACACCACACCCAGCAAGAAGGGGTCTGACCATGACCGTCTCCACCTCCATCAGGTGGCCCACAACCGCCATCCCACCGCGGGCACCGCTCAGAGCCGCCACCGCGCGGGTGGTCTTCGAGCATGCCCTGCGGCGGGTCCCTGTCCGCGTGACCTACCCCGACGGCCGGGTGCTCGGAGCAGGGCCGCCGGCATCGCCCGAACTGGAGGTCGTTCGCCCCGCGGCGTTCTTCGCCCGGCTGGGCCGCGACGCGAAGATCGGATTCGGTGAGGCCTACATGGCCGGGGACTGGCGGGCCGGGCCCGGCACCGACCTGGCCGACCTGCTGACACCCTTCGCCTCGCGGCTGACCACGCTGATTCCCCCGGCCCTGCAGCGGCTGCGTGTCCTCGTCGACAGGCGCGTCCCCCCGGACCACGAGAACACCCTCGACGGCTCGCGAACCAACATCGCCGCTCACTACGACCTCAGCAACGACCTGTTCGCCGCCTTCCTGGACCCGACGATGACCTATTCCTCGGCGTGGTTCGACGACAGCGAGCCCGTGGAGACCGCAACCCGGCTCGAGGAGGCCCAGCTGCGCAAGATCGACGGCATCCTCGACCTTGCGGGCGTCCAGGCCGGCACCCGTGTTCTGGAGATCGGATCGGGGTGGGGATCGCTTGCCATCCGCGCCGCCCAGCGCGGTGCCCGCGTCACGACGATCACCCTGTCCCGCGAGCAGATGCGGCTGGCCCGGAAGCGGGTGGACGCCGCTGGCCTGTCCGGGCTCGTCGAGGTGCGGGTGCAGGACTACCGTGAGGCCGGCGGCGAGTACGACGCCATCGTCAGCGTCGAGATGATCGAGGCCGTCGGGACGGCCTACTGGCCCACCTACTTCGCGGCCCTGGACCGGCTCCTCGCTCCCGGCGGCAGGGTCGCCATCCAGGCAATCACCATGGATCACCAGCGTTTCCTCGCCACCCGGCGCAGCTTCAGCTGGATCCAGAAATACATCTTCCCCGGCGGCATCATCCCGTCCTTGCAGGCAGTCGGCGACGCCCTCGGGGCCCACACCACGCTGCACGTGACACGGCAGCGCGAACTCCGGGCGCACTACGCCCGGACCCTGCGCCTGTGGCGGGACCGCTTCCTCAGCCAGTGGCCCCACATCCACGCCCAGGGCTTCGATGAGACCTTCCGCCGCATGTGGGAGTTCTACCTCGCCTACTCCGAGGCGGGCTTCCGCAGCGGCTACCTCGGCGTCAGCCAGCTCCAGATGACCCGGGAGCCGGCATGAAACTGAACGGCAAGGTCGCCTGGGTCGTCGGCGGATCCAGCGGAATCGGCGCCGCCGTGGCACGCGAACTCCTACGCCGCGGCGCGACCGTCGCGGTCTCTGCCCGCCGCACGGAGCAACTCCACGATGTTGCCGGCGGGGACATGCTCGTCGTCCCCGCCGACGTCACCGACGCCCCCTCCGTCGCGGCCGCAGCGGCACGAGTCCGGCAGGAGCTGGGCCCGATCGACCTCGCGGTGCTGTCCGCCGGTTACTGGAAGCAGATGGACCCGGCGGACTGGGACACCGACGTCTTCGACCAGCACCTCCGGGTCAACCTCACCGGCATGAGCAACTCCATCGCGGCCGTGCTGCCCGGCATGCTGCAGCGACACCACGGCGTCATCGCCGGCATCGCGTCCGTCGCCGGCTACCGGGGGCTGGCCGGCTCCGAAGCCTACGGCGCGACCAAAGCCGCACAGATCAACCTGCTCGAGTCCCTGCGCGTCCACCTCGCCCGGACCGGGGTGCACGTGACCACAATCTGCCCCGGCTTCGTCCGCACCGACCTCACGGCCGGCAACCCCTTCCCCATGCCCTTCATCATCGAGGCCGGCCAGGCCGCACGATCCATCTGCGACGGCCTCGAGCGTGAGCGCACCGAGATCGTCTTCCCCACCCCGATGGCGCTGCTGATGAAGACCGCGCGCCTCGTCCCCGCCCGCGCCTGGACAGCCCTGTGGGCTCGCACCTCACTCACCTGACCCGCGCCCGCCCAACTCCACCCAGGCTAAGGAACCCGAAGGACGCCATGAGACTGCGCAAGACCGTCGTCATCGACAAGCCGCGGGACGCGGTGTTCGACTACCTCTCCGACTTCACCACGACCACCGAGTGGGACCCGGGCACCGTGCTCACCGTGAACCACCAGGGCGACGGAGGAGTCGGTACCACCTACCGCAACACCTCCACGTTCCTGGGCCGGAAGACCCAGCTGACCTACGTGGTGCGTGAGTTCATCCCCGGTGAGCTCATCCGGCTCCGCGGCGAGAACAAGACCGTCATCGCCGTCGACACCATGACCTTCCGCAGCATCGACGCCGGCACCCAGGTGACCTACACAGCCGAGTTCACCTTCAAAGGCCCGTCCCGTCTCCTCGCCCCGCTGCTCAGGCCCGCCTTCGAGCGGCTCGGCAAACAAGCCCAGGCCGGCATGCGCAAAGCGCTGAACCAACTCTGACCAGCCCCCGTCCGGCCGCACACGAGCCAACGCCGAGCCCAGTGGGCATGAGAGTGCGCACCTGCTCGCCGGGCACGCCAGAATGTCCGATCTGCCCGCCGCAGTCCGCCACGCGCGGCGGAACGGACCCGCGCCAGAACGAGGCGGGTCGGCGTGCGTTCTCCCTTACTTTCTCCGTGACTCAGCGTGATTGGAGTTCGGCTGCGCGACGCCTGGCCAGGACGGGCCTGCGGCTGTCAGCGCGTCTGCATACCGACGTGATCCATGAGCGCGGCCTCGGCGCCCTCCTTCGTGCGTACATGCCACGGATTCGGCGCAGTTCCTCGGAGATCTGCGACCAGTCCCGGCCCGTGTCGTCGCCGCACCCCGGGGCAGACGATCTCATACGGGCCCTCGGCGGTGTTATCCCACACGCGCTGACCAAAATGTGATGTGAACCCGCAATGGGCTCCTTACTTACTATCGAAGACAGCTCCCGGTGTGACATGGTTCTCCTGTTAGCGATATCCTCCGTGCTCCCATTGTGCCCGCTGCCTTCTCTGAGGAAACACCGTGCCTGAGAAAGTTTCTGAAAGTCGGTGATCAGGCCACTGATTTCGCTCTTCCTCGAGCGGATGGGAAGATTGCGAGCCTCTCGGATTATCGCAACACCTCAAAGTGATTCTCTTCTTATTCCCAAAGACAATTCCCCTTTGCTCGGCCAGAGCGCATGTTCGTTTCGCGATCGTTACGAATTGTTCCCGAAAGCCGGAGCCGAGGCGATTGGCATCGCGCCGATTCGTCTCAATCGCACGAGCGTTTCGCGGCGCAGTTTTCACCTTCCCTTCGTGCTACTGAGTGACGAAGACGGGGCCGTGCGCGGTACCGTTATGGCATTGCAAAGACCTTTGGCATTGTCCCCCAGGAACAGACAGTTACTTCATTGATCGCAAGGGGATCATCCGCCACATTTTGACATCACAGTTCCTCCCCACGAAACACGCCTCAGGAGGCCATCGCTGAGTTAACGCGTTTGCACGCCAGCTCAGACGGGCGAGAACTTCCTGAGAAAAATCTGATTGTGGCTCATGCTTGGATGGCGCTATTAGGTCGTAGGTTTTCCAACTTCGTTGTCCTGGGGGCTTGCCAGATTGACGGCATGCCAAATTCTCGCATAGAACGGTAAAGGCCTGGGACACCGTGAATGACTCGGGATTATCGCCTTACTCGCGTTTACAGCCTGGGCGAGTCGGGAAGAAACCGCCACCATGAGAGTCAGCAAATGCATTGCTCGACAGCTCGACGGAAAAGGTTGCGACTTCTCTGGTGGCCGGTGGCCGGCTTGGGCAACCCAGTTGGAAGTTAGACGGCCGAGTGTTTCACGCTTCCCGAGGGATTCTCGATCGAGCGGATCGCGGGACCGCCGCTCGTCGACCGGCCGATCACGGCCGCGTTCGACGGCGAGGGGCGTCTGTACGTCGCCGACTCGTCCGGCTCCAACGACAACGTCAAGAAACAACTGGCGGAGAAACCGCACCGGATCGTCCGGCTCGAGGACAGCGACGGCGACGGACGATTCGATAAAAGAACGATCTTCGCCGACAAGATGATGTTTCCCGAGGGGACGATGTGGTACGACGGCTCGCTCTACGTCGCCGCGCCCTCGATCTGGAAGCTCACCGACACAACGGCGACGGCGTGGCCGACCAGCGAATCGAGTGGTTCGCAGGCAAGACGCTCACCGGCTGCGCCAACGACCTGCACGGGCCGTACCTGGGCCTGGACGGCTGGATCTACTGGTGCAAGGGGGCGTTCGCCCAGCAGACGTACGAGCGGCCGGGCAAGTCGCCTTTGTCACCGGGCGGCCCACATCTTCCGCTGCCGGCCGGATGGCACGGGCATCGAGCCGGTCATGACCGGCGGCATGGACAACCCCGTCGACGTCGTCTTCACGCCCGGCGGCGAGCGGATCTTCACCACCACGTTCTCTCGTGAATCCCGGCGGCGGCCAGCGCGACGGCCTGATCCACGCGATTTACGGCGGCATCTACGGCAAGGTTCACGACCGATCTTCGACCCCTCGCACAATGGACCGGCCCGAAGTCATGCCGGTCCTGCTGCACATGGGACCGGCCGCCCCGTGCGGACTGACCCGCTACGAGTCAGACGCCTTCGGCAACGCGTATCAGGACAACCTGTTCGCGTGCTATTTCAACCTGCACAAGGTCAGCCGGCACGTGTCTGACGCCCCAGGGAGCCACCTTCACGACCAAAGACGAAGACTTCGTCTCACAGCCCCGACCTCGACTTTCACCCGACCGACGTGCTCGAGGACGCCGACGGCAGCCTGGTCATCGTCGATACCGGCGGCTGGTACAAACTCTGCTGCCCGACCTCGCAGCTCCACAAGCCGGATGTGCCTGGGCGCGATCTATCGCGTCAAGCGCAGCCAAGGTGCGCCGACCGCGGGGACGAGAGATCCTCGGGCCCGCAGCTCTGGAAGCGGCTTGGCAGCATACGTCCTGGCCTATTAACTCCCAGGCGCTGGCGACCGCCGGGCGGCTCATTGAAGTGCACCGCGCGATCCGGTGCCCGGCCGTGCAGCACACATGCTGAGCTGACGATCTCGTTCCGAGCGCTGAAGGCCGCCGTCGCCGACCGCATTGCGCGATGCGGCCACGGGGAATGCGCCGCCGCGGGTGCACCGCAATCTCGTCTGGACGCTGGCGGATCGACGATCCCGCGCGCAGGTCGATGGTCCAAACTTCCTCGCAGACCCCGACGAGACCGTCCGACAGGCCGCGATTCATGTCACGGGCCTCTCGCGCGACAGGGGCGACTCCGCACCTGATCGAGCTCCTCGAATCGACCTCGGCGCAAACCGCCGGCGCCGCCGCCGAGGCGCTCGGGCGAATCGGCGACAGGCCGGCCGTGCCGGCGCTGCTGGAGGCCGCCGGTCAGCCGACGATCGCATTCTCGAACATTCGCTCACCTATGCATTGATCGAGATCGGCGACCCGAAAGCGACCGAGGCCGGGCTGTCGAGCAAAATCCGCGCACGCTCAGGGCCGCGATGGTCGCGCTCGACCAGATGGAGGCCGGGCGGCTCGACCCGAAGTTCGTCGCGGGCTGCTGCGCCAGACGGAGCCGGGCTCAAAGAAACGGCGGCCTGGATCGTCGGCCGGCATCGTGACTGGGCCGCTGCGCTGGCCGGTGTCCTCGGTGAACGGCTGATTCGGATCGACCTTCCGCCGCCGATCGAGCCGAGCTCGAACGTCAGCTTGGCCGGTTTGCCGCAGGCGAGCCGCCGATCCAGCGGCTGCTGGCCGCCAACTGCGCGATGCTTTTGCGCCATCGCCCGCGCGGCGAAGCAGCCTGCAGGCCATGGCCTGGTCGAACTTGAAGGCGGAGGCCGTGCCGCGCGTTGGGTCGACGCGATGGCCGAGCGTGTTGGAACGAGACCCCGACCACGCCGCGCTGGCACCCGGCCGTCGAGTCGCGCGCCTTGCCCGTCCCCAAGGAGAAAGCCGGTGACCTGCCGGCATCGACTTGCTCCGGATCGCCGCCGACGGCGAGAACGCCGCCGACCTTCGGCTCGCCGCCCTCGCCGCCGTACCGGGAGGGCTGGTCAATCCCGATCAAATCTTCCATTTCTCATCACCAACTCGACCGCGAGCAAACCGTGCGCGCCCAACGACCGCGGCCGACGTGCTGGCGCACGAGCCGCGCACCAGCCGAGCTCCTCGCGCTGGCTCGATGCCCTGCGGACCGCCGGGCCGCTGGAAGTCGACCGGCTGCTGACTCGCCTTCGAGCAGTCGACCGACGAGTCGCTCGGTTTGAAGCTCGTTGAAGCCCTGCAACTTCGTCGGCCGTCTCGAGCCTGAGGAGTCGACGCGATCAAGGCTCACCTGGCGAAATACGGACCCGACGTCCAGAAGCAGGCCGAGGGGCTCTACGCCAGGCTCAACGTCGACGCGGCCAGAGCAGAAGGCCCAGCTCGAGCAGCTCATGACCGCCCTCTCGGCCGGCGACGTCCGCCGGGGCCAGCTCAGTCTTCCACAGTGAAAAGGCGGCCTGCTACTCGTGTCATGCCATCGGCTATCGCGGCGGTGATGTTGACCA
>CAVTZO010000069.1:0-22609 GCA_963739145.1 uncultured beta proteobacterium | reverse complement strand
TCGCACCAGAACCAGTCCACGCCAGCCGACATAGAGACCGATCGGAATCCCAATCGCGATAGCCAGGGCGGTCCCAAAATGTCTGGCCCAGCGAATGGCAACGTCCAGTTCATTCGAGAAGAGATAGCCGAGCCCTACATGAAGCCTGACCAGAGGAAGCCTCCTAACATATCGAGGGCAAAGAAACGCGCGAGCGACACTCCTTCCGCGCCGACAAGCGACGCAATCACGGTACCCAGTCCCGGAAAGAACTTGGCCACGCATAATAAAGCGAGGCCATAACGGCTAAACTTTTCATGCGCATTCCTGGAGCATTCTCGCGGGTCGGCAGTCAAGCGGCAGAGCAGCCGCATAGCTTCGAGAACCCACCGTCGGCCGAACCAGAACCACATCAATCCGCTGCGAGGCAAGCTAAAATGCCCAGAGAAACAATGATGCTGGCGCACATTCCCCACGTGCCGAAAGTGCACCTGCGGCCATCAGAAAAACGGCTGCCGGGATAGGCAGGATGAGTTGTTCGGCAAGAACCGCAAGCAGCACTGCGGTATAGGTCAGTTGTGGGAATGCGGTCATGATTGTGTCACTTTATCCGACTACCGGCCATTCGAAGGAGCTGGCCTGGGCCAGAAAAAAACCGTTCGTCGCCACGTTTGGCGGGAAGAAACTGGTGTACACTAAACGCCACCAGGGTGAGGGCTTCACTTGTCCACCAGTTCCCATCTATTCCGCTGTCATCCCAACCTCACCGATGAAGTGAATCGGAACATCGCGCAGTCTGAGATTGAAGGGGGTGTATTCCTCAACGGTCTGCCCCCCGCGACTGTACTGGAGATTCAAACCCAGCATCACTGTTACCAGGTTGTGCTGCTGGGCGATAACGATGCGCTTATCTCGGGACATCCCCGGGCCCCAGGAGGGCAGGTGGATGACGGTATCGATGGCTAGCTCCGGATCCTCCTCGCACCGGGCTACCGGGTCTTCCATCCGGCGGCGCGCCTCGGTCAGGCTGATCTGCTCCTGACGCTCGAACTCCTCCGTGTCGCGGTTGATCGCCTCGATCAGGCCAGCCAGGTCCGGGGCCGCGGCCGCGGTGGCCATCGGGATGCCGGTCAGGTCCACCTGCACCACCACGGCGTGCTCGACGTCCCCGTAGCTGAACGTCACCAGGAAGGCCTCGTGGTCGCCGAAGACGTCGTACCGGCGCCAGGCCTGGCCGGGGACCGGCTTGCCGATCTCGGTCACCCAGTCCGGCGGGTAGATGCCGGCGCCGGTCAGCTCGGCCAGCGCGCGGCTCGCCGCCCTCTTCGTCTTCGCGGTGCCCAAAGCCATGAGCAGCCGCAGCAGCGCGGCGCCGTCGGGTGACCTCTGCCGGGCGGCGCCATCCACCAGTACGGCCGACATGAAGGTCTCGATCGATTCCGGCTCCCGCTGGCCCGCCACGTACGGGATCGCCATGCAGGTGATGGTCTCGAGCTCGGCTCGCAGCGGTTCGCCCGCCTCGATCGCGGTCCACAGCTTGGCCAGCACCCGCCCGAGGATCGCCTCAGCTTCACCGCTGCCGGGCGCGTTGCCCGCGGCCGCCGTGGACGTGCCTGCGTTGGCGACAGAGGTCTTGCTGGCTGGCGCTCTGCGTCGTGGCCGGGTCTTCTTGCTCACCATTAAGCGGCGGCAAACGAGTGCGCGGCCAATGTGCGCGGCTGTCTTCAGAGCGGAGTTTTCGGCCGCCATTTCTCGTGTCCCCTGGAATGCCTGAATATACAGAGGCTGACTACAGTGAACAAGAGGAATAAATCGCTTTATACTTCACTGGGCGTGGGATTACTATGCCAATGGCCGAAGAGAGCCGGGCGATCCGGCTCCAAGAAACTCCGGATCGGGATGTGCCTCGCACGGAGGTGCGATATAGAGACTGTTCGGAATCGTGATGCTATTGGCAGCAAGCTTCTGTTTGGCTCAGGATTGTTGCACCGCCGCTGCGCCGCGCGTGGCCTGCGGCGCCGGCGCGCGGAAGGTGACCGGACCGGCACGATCTCGTCCTCGAAGGCTCCCGAGGCGATGGCCGCAGCGCCTTCTGATGGCTCTGGTAGCTGAACTCATCGGCCTGCTGGCGGCTGATGCCGAAGCGCTGGGCAAGCCGCTCGGCGGTGAGCCCCATCGAGAGATAGGAGTCCGGATAGTTCTGCACCAGCCAGGGATTGCAGCGGACTTTGTGGCCGCCGATCGGAATCATCGACATCGACTCGGTGCCGCCGGCGACGATCACCTCGGCGCCGCCCGCGGCGATGCGCTCGCTGGCCAGGGCAATGGCCTGCAGTCCCGAGGCGCAGAAGCGGTTGATGGTCATGGCCGAAGTTTCCACCGGCAGCCCGGCGCGCAGCAGGCGATGCGCGCCACGTTCAGTCCCTGCTCGGCCTCCGGCATGGCGCAGCCCAGAATCACGTCCTCAACTTCCTTCACGTCGAGTTCGGGCACGCGCGCCAGCGCTCCCTGAATGGCCACCGCGCCGAGATCGTCGGGACGGGTGGTGCGTAGCGTTCCCTTGAAGGCCTTGCCGACCGCGGTGCGGACGGCGCTTACGATGACGGCTTCTGGCATGGCTCGCTATCTCCTCGGTCGAATTTAGTTGCGCAAGCGGTTTGCCGGTCTTGAGCGTGAACTGAATCCGCTCCTGCGTTTTGCGCTCGCCGCACAGGCTCTTGAAGGCCTCGCGCTCCAGGTCGAGCAGGTACTGCTCGCTGACTGGAGTGCCCGGCGTGAGCGCCCCGCCGCAGAGCACCTCGGCGACCTTGCTGGCGATCTTCACCTCGTGGTCGCTGATGAATTCTCCCTGGCGCATGAGATGTACGCCAAGTTTGAGGGTTGCGAGAATGTTTTCGCCGGGCGCGGGAATATCGCGTGCGCGGCACCGGCGCGCGATAGCCGGAGCGCGCCAGTTCCAGCGCACGCGCCTTGGCGTCGGTCAGCACCCGCTCGCGGTTCATGGTGATGCGGTCGGCGCGGTTGAGGAATCCGAGGCCGCGGGCCTCGAAGGCCGAGGTGGAAACCTTGGCCATGGCGACGGTCTCAAAGGCCTTCTTCATCGCCTCCATCAACTCGACGGACTCGGCCACGCCCTCCGGATGAATCGCCTGCGCGGCATCGACGGCGCGCAGCGTCATCTCCTTGCAGCCGCCTCCGCCGGGCAGCAGGCCGACGCCGGCTTCGACCAGTCCCATGTAGAGCTCGGCGTGAGGCTGGCGCGCGGCGGCGTGCAGAGAGACCTCGCAGCCGCCGCCCAGGGTCATGCCGAAGGGCGCGGCGACCACCGGCTTGGGCGAGAACTTGATGAGCTGCGTCATGTTCTGGAACTGGCGGATCATCATGTCCACCTCGTCCCACTCCTCGTCCTGCACGGCCATCAGCAGCAGCATGATGTTGGCGCCGACGGAGAAGTTGGGCGCGTCGTTGTTGATGCACGAACGCGTCGAAGTTCGTCGCCCGCGCCGCCCGGCTTGAGCACCTGCGAGGTGAGCTGAATCATGTCGGCGCCCAGCGCGTTCATCTTGGAGTGGAACTCGATGCAGCCGACGCCATCGCCCAGGTCGATGAGCGACGCCCCGGAATTCGACTTGACCACGCCGTTGGATTTCTTTGCGACCGTGACGCTCCAGACGCCGGGCGCAACCTTCTCTTCCTTCATGGAGGTGCTGGCAGCCGCCGCACCGTCGGGCAGGCGCTGCATGCCGTCGGCCGGGTTGCGCTGGGCCTCGCTGCGCAGCTCGGCAAGCGCCCCTGTCAGCCGGCGATAAGCCGGATAGACCCGGTCCCGCACGGCCGCAGCCGAGCGGCGCTCGAGCTCCGCCCGTATCGATGGATCGATGTCGGACAGGTTCCGCAGCCGGGCGCGAAATTCGGCCGCCAGCGGGTGCTCGGCGGGATCCGGCTGCAGGAAGTCGGCGACGACGGCCATCGTCCGATCGATCACCGCGGCCGGCGGCGTGACCCCGAGCCGGCGCTGTCGCTGCATCTCGTCGATCCCCTGATCGATCACCTCGCCGACCTGCTCCAGCCGCTGCACATAGGAGCGGGCGGTCTTCAGGTTGCGGATGACGTGAACGGTCAGCAGGAAATTCGGAAGCGAGGTCTGCAAGCCGTCCATCTGGTCGAACGGATAGAGCGCCGATGCGCTCGACACCCACGCGAAGGCCTTCAGTGCGAGCGCGTCCGAGTAGAACTCGTGCAACACGTCCCAGGTCAATCGGTCCTTTGCATCCAGACCGGCCCGATCGAACTGGTCCAGTTCGCGCAGAAAACGCTCCAGGCGCGCAAAATCCCGATCGCGGCGCGCCACGGTCACGGGCGTGAGCTGGCCCGAGTGAAAATCGAGGACAGTGCCGTCGACCAGCCCGAGCGTCGTCAACAGCTGCGGATCGCCGGTCAGGTAGGCGAAGGCCTGGCGGTCGGCGAGCTGGTTGATCGTGAACGGCTTGCCGAAGCCGATGCGGTAGCCGGCCCACACCGCCAGCAGCAGCACGAACAGCAGCGGCCAGCGCACGACACGCCAGAACCTTCTCATTCGGCAACCCCCGTCTGTGGTCGGGTGTCCGCACGCACACGCGCGCGAAGCATAGCCGACCGCCCGAAACGGGCGCGCAGGGGTCGCGGCTTCGCGCATTACCGGCGCAGCATCCCTTTCGCGAGGGCATGCCCGGAGCGATTGGCGGTCAAGTGGCCGCGTATCATCCTTGCGATGGCCGAACCGCTGCTGTTGACGGCGACAAGGATTTCCACCTTTGACGGCGCGCGATTGCTCACGTGCGCCAGCGGTTTCTTCTTTTCCCGGGAGGACTGCCTGTATCTGGTGACGAGTCGCCACGTCCTGGTCGACGAACCGAGCAAGCACTTTCCGGACCGCATCGAGATCGAACTGCATATCGATCGGGCCAACCTGACGCAGTCCGTCGGTTTCTCGGTCCCCCTGTACCGCAACGGCAAGAGCCTGTGGCGGCAGGGCGAGGATCCGGGCGGTGAAATCGACGTGGCGGTGATCGAGCTTGATCGAGCGGCTTTGCCCGAGTCAGTGCTGATGCGCGCATTCACCGCGCGGCACCTGCAGGAATCGCTGCGCGAGATCGAGGTCGGCGCTTCCCTGTTGATCGTCGGGTTTCCGCTGGGGTTCCACGACACGCTGCATCATCTGCCGGTGGTCCGCCAGGCGGTCGTCGCGTCCTCCTTCGGCCTGCGCTTTCAAGGGCACGGGTACTTCCTGACGGACGCGCGAACGCACCGCGGAACCAGCGGTGCGCCCGTCGTGATGCGGGCCTCGCCCTCCGACGTCGCGGTCGGCGACCTGAAGTGGAAGCTGCTCGGCGTGCACTCGGCGCGCCTGGACATGGGCGAGCGCGACCAGCAGCAGGACGAATCGCTGGGGTTGAACTGCGCGTGGTATGCCGACATCCTGCTGACCCTCACCGAGGGACGTGCGCAGCCTTCCTCCGCGGGCCTGGCCGCGGCGAAGCGGCCCGCTCGTCAGCTTGCCGATCGGTAATGCAGCAGGCGCCCGCGGTACGGGCTGCCGTCGTGAAGGGGCGCTTGCAGGACGGTCTCGGACAGCGAAAAGCTGAAGCTGCCCATGCGGCGATGAAACGCGCCGCGGTTGGTGCGATTGGGATCGACGATCAGCACCTCGGCTTGCGGCGAAGCGTGCAGCCGGATGAACGCCGACAGATGCTCGGGCTGGTTGCGCTCGTACAGGATGTCGCTGCCGACGATCAGATCGAATTTGCCCAGGCACGGATTGGCGCGCTGCCAGTGTCCGACCCGGTATTGCAGGCCGGGCAGCCCATTGAGCTGCAGATTGCCGCGCAGGAATGTCTCGGCCAGGGGGTGGCAGTCGCTCGCCGTCACGTCACCCTGGCGACGATGAATGACGATGCTGGCAAGCGCCAGCCCGCAGCCGATCTCGAGTATGTGGCGGCCTTCGAGCGGCCAGCTTTGCATCAGGTCGGCGAGCTTTTGTGCCGACGGCCAGATCTGGCCGAACAGCGGCCAGCAGGCCGGCGAGATCCCCGCCGCTTCCGCTTCCCCGTCGGGGTCGGCGTATTGGCGGCGGTCCAGCAGCGAGCGGATCTGCAGATCTGCGCCGCCGGCGATCGGGACCTGCTGAAGCTTGACCCGGTAGCCGGGCATCGCCGCCGCCGGAGCTGCGATCAGAATCGGCGCCGCGCGGGAGCGGCCGGCCCCCTGGTCTCGATGTGGCGGAACGTGATGCGACCTTTGCTCAGGTCGTAGGGTGAAAGTTCAAGCGAAACCTTGTCGCCCGCCAGAATGCGGATGTGGTGCTTGCGCATCTTGCCCGCGGAGTAGGCGACGATTTTGTGACCGTTGTCCAGCGTGACGCGGAAGCGCGAGTCGGGCAGCACTTCAATGACGACGCCGTTCATTTCGATGTGTTCTTCCTTCGCCATGGCGTGGTCTCCAAAGACAAACGAACACCGCGGCGCAGCGGGTGGCCGCGCCAGGCGGAAAGTTCGAACAGGAAGAGCGCGGCCTGGGCCGCGCTCCCCACTTTCCGATCGCCGATCAGACGATCTGGATCTCGGCCGCTTGCGGACCCTTCGCACCCTGCTTGACGACGAACTGAACGCGCTGACCCTCGCTCAGCGACTTGAAGCCGCCAGCCTGGATCTCGGAGAAGTGCGCGAACAGATCCTTACCGCCGTCCTCGGGGGTGATGAATCCGAAGCCTTTTGCGTCGTTGAACCACTTGACGGTGCCATTTGCCATTTTCTCGTTCCTTGATGGATAGTGAGAATATCGACGCGAGAACACCCCGCGGCGAGCTGACGATCAAGAAACGTGACCCTGAGGAAACCCGAGATGCGCCGCTGCGATGGTTTGCGGCGGTCAGAGAAAACCGGAGGAAAAACGAAACTCTAACGAAAGCCCGTGGAGATTACCGCCCTTCCCGCGGCTTGTCGAGTCATTTATTTGTTTCGCCGGGCTCTTGAAAACCGTCGCCGGGCGGCAAGGCCTCGGCTTTCGAGCCCAAACCTGTCGTGCGGCCGACGCTCAAGCTTGATGCGACCCATTGCGCGGCCGCGCTCGACGCGCTCGCGCCTTCCTGGGCCTGCAGTCCGGGCCAGCGGTGCAGCGCATCGTAGGCGATCTGGTGGATGTGCCAGAGCGCTTCGCGGGCGAGCGCGACCAGTTCCACGCAAATCATTAGCTCTCCGTCCGCGGCGAGTGCGGCCGCCTCGGGATCGCTGAAGCCGGCCTCGGCCAGCCACCGGCGCAGCCGCTCGATTCGCACATTGATGTGCTTGCTCGCGGGGTCGTTGGCGGGCGGCGGCATCGCCCTGCACAGATCCGGCCAGGCGCTTATCAGCGCCCCGACCTGCTGGCAAACCGACCTTTCGCCGGGCATTTCGCCTTCGCCCTGTGTCACGAGGGGCAGCGCAGCGAGCACGAGCCGGGACAGGTCGGCGTCGAAGCTGCGATGGTTCAGCCGCAAGATCAGCGAAAGCTGAAGCTGGGGTGCCTCGCGCTCGTGCTCGAGGATCGCCAGCACGACTTCGACCAGCATCAGCACCCGACCGAACTTGCCGATCGCCTCGCCTCGGAGGCCGCGGGGGTAGCCGGTTCCGTCCACGCGCTCGTGATGCTGCGCGATCGCCGCGGCGATGACCGGGCTGAGCAGCCGCTCGCGCTGCGCGATCACCTGTCCGGTCAGCGGGTGCGCGAACAGATTCCGACGCGCCGCGACGGCGAGGGGCTTTTCCTCTTCGTACAGGCTCGGGTCCGCGTGCATCATGCCGATGTCGTGCAGCAGCGCGGCCGTGGCGAGAACCTGAAGGTCTTGCTCCGAAAACCGCGCAAGCGTGCCGATGAAAAGTGCGAGGAAGGCCGCTCGGAGCGAGTGCTCATACAAGGCGGGGGCCGTATCGCGTGCAACCGTCAGGCGAATCGCAATCGCGGGAGGCAGCGGACAGGCCCCCAGCGCGGACCAGATCCTTTTCGATTGCGCCTTCAGGCTGGCATCGAACTGCGCCAGCGAGGGTACCGCGGCGACCAGCTCGCCGGTCCGCGCGACCAGATTCTTGTGCCGGACCGCGTCCTCGCTCGCGAGGCATGCATCGATCGGCTCGGCCAGCTTATGGCCGAACAGGCGATCCAGTATGCGGCTGTCGATCCGGGCACCGGTGTCGAGCAGCTTGATGCCGTTGGAGGAATAGATCGGCTGTGCCACGACGAGCGAACGCTTGTCGCCGCAGGAGGCAATCGCCTTCAAATACCGCGCATCGTCCTGATCCGGTTCGACTAGCGCCGTTGTGGAAGAGCCGTCCATCGATGCCGTTCTCGGGTTCTCCATTGCCGGGCGTCGAGTCCCTGCCCGCAATGTGGGCCAACCCTACCGCTCCTTAAGGGCCGGCAGTGTGGGAATTTCACCGGGAATGACTGCCTTTATGGCAGACCCAAGGCGCTCCCATTCTTATCGCTTCTTGGCCATTCGCGCGTCGAGTCCGGCCGGGCGGCAATCCCTTAAGGTGGCGCGAGCTGCCCGCCGTAAACGCGCGGCGATCGCGCACCCGGAATTCGTTATTTGAGCGCGATGTGGGCGCCCGTATTCTTGATTACACGCCCACGAACGACGAAAGCGGACGATGCCCGGACCCGGCAGGTCGATCCTCGCCGACGCTCCCTTTGCCGCACGCACGCGCGGCCGCGCGGCGGCTTTCGAAGCGGTTTGTTTCTGGTTCCGTCGGGCGCGGATACCCCTGGCGCTCGGTATGGCCCTGCTGGAAGTGCCTGCGCTCTCGCGCGCGATCCCGTCGCCGATCCTTGTCAAGGCCACCCGATCCTGCGGCGCCGCCTGGATTCCGGACCCGGGCCAGGCGGTGCATTGGACACGGATTGGCACGGCCGAAGGTGTCCTGGCGGTCGGGCCCGAGATGGTCGCCCGCCTCGATATGTCGGGGCGCCGGATGCAAATGCGTTCCCGAGAGCATCCGAAGGCGATTTTGCCGAACTCCAGCGTGATGATGCAGGCGCAAGCACCCGTCTTGAACATCGACGCGCTGTTCTCGATCGACTCGAGCTGCCGTCTGACCATTCGCGGTCCGGTGACGGAGATCTTCAATCCGGAATTCACGGATCAAGCCGCGGCCTGGTCCCTGCTCGGGAACGCGGCCGAAAGCTGCGATGCGGGGCAAGCCGGCGCCCTGGCGGCACGGGCGTTGGAGCTGCTGTCGCCGATCAAGGTCTCGGATTTTCCGCAAAAGCTCGAGTTCGCGGCCGCCGCGGTGGAAGCGCTGCTGCAGGCGGGACATCGCGACAAGGCGTCGGAAATTCTGGGCGCGGTCTCGGACGGACAGGCGCCGAGGCTGGCGCGCAACCACCCCTCGAAGCGAATCGAATTGGCGCTGGCCCGCGCACTGTCTTTTGCCGACCGGAACGAGCAGGCCCTGAAGCTTCGCCGCGCGCTGCAACCGGAAGTCCTGGCGCTCTTCGGTTCAATGTCGGACGAGTTACTTTGGAACCGGCTCAGGATCGCCAACCTCGAAACGGAACTGGGCGATTGCGAGCGCGCCCGCGGGAACTCGAGGCGCTGCGCTCATCGGTGTACCGGAATCGCAGTCCCGACGCTGCGCTGCGCATCTACGCGACCCGCGCGCTGGCCGACGCCCTGACCATGCTCGATCGCGAGCGCGACAGCGTGGAGCTGCTCGGTCGCCTGCGCGATGAACTCGTATCGGCGCGTGGGGAAGACGACGGCAGCGTCATCGATGTGGACGAGAAGCTCGCGCGAAACCGGGTCCGGCTGGGCCAGCTGGAGCCGGCGCTGCAGGGGGCGTCAAGGGTTTTCCTGTGGCGCAATGAGCATCTCGGTTTTGCCAGCGCTCGAACGCTCCAATCGTCCTGGACCCCGGCGCTCCTGTACAGCCAGTTCGGGCGATACGACACCGCCCGCGCCTTGATACATGAATCGCTCGAAGCGGCGAACCGTGCCGCGACGAACGTGCCGCAATTGCTGGCGCTCAAGATGCAGGTGGTTCTCGGAAACATCGAGGGCGCCCAGGGGCATGTCGATACGGCCGAGAACATCCTGCGGTCCGCCTGGCAGCAATACGCGGCGGTCACAGGCCGCGACTCGATGGATGCAGTGCGGGCGATGGTCAGTTACGCGCTGCTGCTGGCCCAGACCGGCCGTCTCGATCGAATCTGCCCGTCTCTGCGAGAAGCTTTCGACCAGAAGCGCTCGGACAAGCGCCCGGATCTGCAGATGAGGGCCGCGGCGAAGATTCTGAACGGGCTCTGCCTGCTGACCGGCGGCGACGCGCAGCAGGCGGGGCTCGCGGGCATTCAGGCCGGCTGGCACGACCTGAGAAACCGCGAGGGAGCCGGCAGTCACTCTGCGATGTACGCCCTGTCGATGCTGGCGTGGGCGCACTATCGCAGCGGGAACCGGCAGGCAGCCAAGCTGCTGTTGCAGGACCTGGTCGCACAGGCCGAGCAATCCCGATTCGAAACGCCGGCCGGATCCTACGTGCACGACTACTGGTTCTCGAATTGGATAACGGACCGCAGCCAGAGCGTGGGCTACCGGACGCTTGCCCTGCTGCACGCCGAGGACGGCGATCTGGGCGAAGCGATCCGGATTTCCGAGCTGGCCAGGGATCGCAGGCTGCGCGACCGCTTTGTGGAGCGCTACCGACCCCCGGCAAGCCTGCCGGACGACGAGCGTGACGAGCTTCGCTCGATGACCTCCGGGATCCAGGCGCTTGATGAACAGCTGGCGCTGGACGTGAGCATCGGCCATCGGATCGAGCTGGAATCGCGCAGAACCCTGGCCGTGGCCGCGCGCGACAGCTACGAAAGGCGCATTGGCCGGCGCTACCGGCCTGAGGACTTTCGTGACGCTTCCTCGTTGAACTCGCTTCGTGCGCTGCTGCCGGCGGGAACCGCGATTGCTTCCATACAGCGGTCCGGCGATCGCTGGTGGGCGGTGGTCGTCGCACGGGATGCACCGGCCCGCCTTGTGATGTTCGATCGCGAGCCGGACCTGGACGCGGCCGTGCGGGCCTGGGTTGGCCTGCTGGCCGGCGAGCCCGTGCGCGCGTGGCCGGCCGCAGCAGATCGCGTGATCCTGGGCTATGAGCGGCCGTCGGCCGCCCTCGGACACCATCTGTCGAGACAGCAGCTTGGCGAACGGCTCGGGCGGGCAATCTTCGCCCCGCTGGCGGCGGCGCCGCAGGCACGCCACTTCGTCGTCGTGGCCGACGACGAACTGAGCGGCGTTCCATTCGGCGCCATGCCGATTGACGGCGTCGCCGCAATCGAGCAGTTCGAGATTTCGTACGCCCCCTCCCTTGCGACGTACGCGACGCTTTGCCACTCCGCCGACCGCCCTGCCTGGAGTCGGGATCTGCTGTCGATCGCGGTCGATGACGTGCCTCAGGTTCGAGCGCCCCCGGATGGCGGCACCGACGACACGGGCGATTCGATCCGACAGGTCCTCGAATTCGCCTCCAGGCACCCGTTGCCCTTCGCATCGAAGGAAGTCGAAGCAGCGTCCCTGAGTTTTGCGCCTGCCCGGACCACCGTGCTGCGCGGACCGGAGGCGAGCAAATCGATGCTGCTGGCGGCGAGCCGCGACGGTTCGCTGTCGAGCTATCGCTACGTTCACATAGCGGCGTACGCATTCTCGTTTCCCGATCATCCGGAGCGCTCGATGCTGGTGTTGAACGCGCCGCCCGCGGTCGGCGAGGCCGGGCGGGTGCTTACCGCCGCCGAACTGGCCAATCTGCAGATGGGCAGCGAGCTGCTGGTCCTGGCGGCTTGCAGCACGGCAGTCGGCCGCTACGAGCCCGGACAAGGGCGGCTGGGTTTCGAGTTTGCGGCACTGGCGGCCGGCAATCGCGCGGCCCTGTTGTCGCTGTGGGAGGTCACGGATGATTTGACGGAACGGTTCATCTCGGGATTCTTCGCGCATCTGAGGCATGGCATGCAGCCGGCCACAGCGCTCAGAGCGACCCAGCTCGAATTCGCTCGCGATCCCGATCCGCGCATCAACGATCCCGGCGCTTGGGCCGCTTTCGTCCTGTACGGCAGATCGTGACCGGCGGCCGCTACCCGACCTGTTGCGCCCGCATCCCAGCTTCCGTCACCGGCACGAGGAGCTCCATCTGCGTGCGGCTCGGGTCCAGCCAATCCTCATAGCGATCGGGGGCGACGATGACAGGCATCCGATCGTGCAGCGGTGCAAGCGTCTCGTTGGCGGCCGTTGTCACGATGGTGTACGTCTCCACGGGCTCGCCCTGGTGCGGTTCGACCCAGCGCTCCCACAGGCCGGCCAGCGCGAACAACGGCTGCTCGTCCAGCGTCACGCGCCACTTCGTTCGATGGCCACTGAGCCCGCTCCACTCGAAAAAGCCACTCACGGGCACCAGGCAACGCCGGTTGCGGAAGGCGGCCCGGTACGCCGGCAGCCTGGCGAGCGTCTCGACGCGCGCGTTGATGCAGCGCGCGCCGAATTTCAGATCTTTGGCCCAGGCCGGAACCAGGCCCCAGCGGGCCAGCGTGCATTCCCTCTTAGCCGACAGCGAATTGATCCGGATGATCGGTGCGCGTTCGGTCGGCCGCACGTCGCGACTGGGGGCGAATTCAGGTACCGCCGGAACGCTGAAGTGGGCGCGGATCGCGGCGGGATTCTCGGAGAGGTCATATCTACCGCACATGACAGTGGATTTTGCGCCGAGGTCGACTCACCTTGTTGCGCCCGGATAAACTGGGATCAACCGGCAACGCGAATGAAAACGACCACCGAACCGACAGCGCCCGGCCTCGATCCGGTCGGCCCGGCCCCGGTACGGATCGCGGCCCTCGATCACGTGGTGCTGCGCGTGGTCGACCTGGAGCGCTCGACCGCCTTTTACCGCGATGTGCTCGGGTGCGCGGTCGAGAAGTGGCAAGCGGACCTGGGGCTGCTGCAGTTGCGCGCGGGCTCTTCCCTGATCGACCTGATCACGCTCGACGGCCCGCTGGGGCGTGCGGGCGGGTCCGGTCCGGCCCACGAAGGCCGCAATCTGGATCACTTCTGCCTGCGGCTGGAAGCCTTTGACGAGGCAGCGCTGCGCGCCCACCTGGCCGTACACGGCGTGGAGGCTGGCAAAACCGCGGAGCGCTACGGCGCCGAAGGTTACGGGGCGTCCGTCTACATCAGCGACCCGGACGGCAACGTCGTCGAGCTCAAAGCGCCCCGGTAGCGTGCCGCAAGGTCGGCGGACGCGTCTACTCGTCGCCCAGCCACTTCCAGATCGCGCCGCCCAGCGCTCCTCCCACAAGGGGGGCAACCCAGAACAGCCAGAGCTGACCGAGCGCGCCGTTGGTCGCGAAAAACGCGACCCCGGTCGAGCGCGCCGGGTTGACCGACGTGTTGGTGACGGGAATGCTGACCAGGTGGATCAGCGTCAATGCGAGTCCGATCGCGATCGGCGCAAAGCCGGCAGCCGCCGCCTTCGACGTGGATCCGAGGATCACGAGAAGAAAGCCGGCGCTCAACACGACCTCGATCAGCAGCGCTGACACCAGCGGGTAGCCGCCCGGCGAATTCACGCCATATCCGTTCGAGGCGAAGCCACCGGGCTCGAACGACGCCTTCGCGCTCGCGATCATGAAAAGCACGGCGGCGGCGGCGATCGCGCCCAGCACCTGGGCGACCACATACCCGATCACCTGACCCGCCGGAAAGCGGCCAGCCACGGTAAGTCCCAGCGTTACCGCCGGGTTGAAGTGACCGCCCGAGATGGGACCCACCGCGTAGGCCATCGTCAGGACCGTCAGCCCGAAGGCCAACGCAACCCCGGCGAAGCCGATGCCCAACTGCGGAAAGGTTGCGGCCAGAACTGCGGAGCCGCACCCGCCAAATACCAGCCAGAAGGTGCCGATGAATTCGGCACCGAATTTGCGCGACATGTTGTTTCCCCCTCAAGAGTCCAGCACGACCCAGCGTCACCACGACGGCCAGGCACCGCCCCGGCGCGTATCCGCGGGTGGACGATACCAGCGCCTAGAGCGGGCGAGTCTCGTCCCGGCTGATCGGCCGGCGCTGTGGCGCCAGCAGCATCCACGTTACGAGGGGCCACAGCAGCGTCCCCACCACGCTTTCGGAGAGGCCGACCCACCAGCTGCCCGAGGCGCCACCGACCCACAGGCGCACCGCCGCCGAGGCAAGTTGCGCCACCAGCAGCAGCGGCAGCACGTACAGGCTCTGGCTCAGCACCGGGAACCACTGTATGCGCCGGTGCACCGCGATCGCGCCATAGGACAGCAAGGTGTAAGCGAGCGCATGCTCGCCGAACAAGGCGCCGTCGTGCACGTCCATCAGCAGACCGAACAGGAACGCGGCTCCCATGCCGACCCGCCGCGGCTGATGCACGTTCCAGAAGACCAGGGCGAGCGCCAGGAAGTCGGGCACCAGCGGCGTGCGGCCCCAGGGCAGAAGGTCGAGCGCCAATCCCGTCGCCATCGTCGCCCACATGAACAGGGGGCTGACGGGCCGCAGCACCTGCTGACCGCGCTGCGCACTCGCGGCGCCGGCGGCGACCTCGCCGTTGGCGCGGCGCAGCGGCCAGAACCTCACCGCCGCCTCATCGGCGTTCGCTCCGGCGCGCCGGATGTTCGCTGCGCGCATCCTCGCGCGGCGGCGGCGGCAGCGGCGCCGCGGTCACCTGCAGCACCACCAGCACGCCATTGGAATCGATGCCTCCGGTCGGGCTGACCACGACCCGGGCGAACTGGTCCTTCACGTCGCGCTCCACGCGCGCGATGGTTCCGACCGGCAGGCCCGGCGGGTACAGTCCGTCCAGCCCGGACGTCACGACCGTATCGCCACTGGAGACGTCCGCGTTGGCAGCCAGGAACCGCAACTCCAGCGTGCCGGGCTCGGAACCGCCGAAGGCGACACTCCTGAGGCCGTTGCGCAGCACCTGCACCGGGATCGCCTGGTCGCGCTCGGTGAGCACGGTGACCTCGGACATCATCGGGAATACCCGCGTGACCTGGCCGACCACGCCCTGCTCGTCGATCACCGGATTGCCGGCGCGCAAGCCGTCCGAGGAACCACGGTCGATCACCAGCTTGTGCGAGAAACGGTCGCGCGGCTCGTACAGCACCTGCACCATCTGCGACTTGGCGCCGATCCGTTCGCGCAGCCCCTGCAGCTGGCGCAGGTGCACGTTTTCAAGGCGCAGCTGCTCGTCCTGCAGCAGCAGCGTGGCCCGCTCGGCGTCGGTGGCTCGCAGTCGCTCGTTTTCGCGGGTCAGGCGACCGACCGTCGTCACGTAGCGTCCGATCTGCTCCAGCGCATCGCGCGGCCACAGCAACGCGCGCTGCAACGGGTACAGCATCACGCCCACGCCGATGCGAATCGTGTCCAGCGCGTTGACCCGCGCATCGATCACGATCAGCATCACCGCCAGGAACGAAAAGAAGGCAAGCCGGGCCCGGGCTGAAACGCCCTGGTTGAACAGTGGCGGCGGTCCGTATTCCATACGCGGACACGATCCCCGGATTCAGCGCGCCCGCGCGCGCGATTCACCCGTGCGCGAACACCGAGCCGAGCTTGTCCATGCGCTCCAGCGCCATGCCGCAACCGCGCACCACGCAGGTCAGCGGGTCTTCGGCCACGAGCACCGGCAGGCCGGTTTCTTCCATCGAGCAGGCGGTCCAGGTCGCGCAGCAGCGCGCCGCCGCCCGGTGAGCATCATGCCGCGCTCGGCGATGTCGGCGCCCAGTTCCGGCGGCGTCTGCTCCAGCGCGATCTTGACCGGCCGACACGATCTGGTTCAGCGGATCGGTCAGCGCTTCGAGAATCTCGTTGCTGGAGATCGTGAAGCTGCGCGGAATGCCTTCGGACAGATTGCGGCCCTTCACTTCCATCTCGCGCACTTCGGAGCCCGGGAAGGCCGAGCCGATTTCCTTCTTGATCGCCTCGGCGGTCGGCTCGCCGATCAGCATGCCGTAGTTGCGGCGGATGTAATTGACGATCGCTTCGTCGAACTTGTCGCCGCCGACGCGCACCGAGCCCTTGTAGACCATGCCGCCCAGCGAGATCACGCCGACCTCGGTGGTGCCGCCGCCGATGTCGACGACCATCGAGCCGGTCGCCTCGGACACCGGCAGGCCGGCGCCGATGGCCGCGGCCATCGGTTCTTCGATCAGGTAGACCTGCGCTGGCGCCCGCGCCGTCGGCCGACTTCCTTGATCGCGCGGCGCTCGACCTGGGTCGAGCCGCACGGCACGCAGATGATGATGCGCGGCGATCGGCGCGAACAGGCGCGACGCGTGCACCGTCTTGATGAACTGCTTGAGCATCTGCTCGGTGACGGTGAAGTCGGCGATCACGCCGTCCTTCATCGGGCGGATCGCCTCGATGTTGCCCGGCACCTTGCCGAGCATCTGCTTGGCTTCCTTGCCGACGGCCTGGATGATCTTCTTGCCGTTGCGGGCCGCCTTCCGGGCGATCGCCACGACCGAGGGTTCGTTCGAGCACGATGCCCTTGCCGCGCACGTAGATCAGCGTGTTGGCGGTGCCAAGGTCGATCGCCAGATCGTTGGAAAAATAGCTGCGGAAGAATCCGAACATGCCGCTTATGGCTCCGTTAAATGGGCGAGCAAAGTCGGCCCGTCTGACGGCGGGCCGGTTATGCAGGTGCGCCATAATAGTCGAAATGCCGCGACACATAGGTGGGCGGCGTCCGTCCGGATGAATCGCCATACGCCCGGGCGAGCCCCGACCAAGGCTGATTTCCCGATGTCACTGACGCTCGCCGACATTCACCGGATCGCTCATCTCGCGCGCATCGAGATCACCGACGAGCAGGCCAGGGCCACCGCCGCTCAGCTGAACGACATCTTCGCGATGATCGAGCAGATCAGCCGGGTCGATACGACCGGGGTGGCGCCGATGACCCACCCGCTGGACGGCACGCAGCGGCTGCGCGAGGACAGGGTGGAACCGCCACCGGACTCCGCCGAATTGCTGCGCAATGCGCCGGCGCAGCAGGACGGCCTGTTCCTCGTTCCGCGGGTGATCGAATGATGCGGCCGGGCACGGGCGGGCCGGGGTCGGCGGCGGAGCTCGCTCATGCCGGGCTTGCGCAACTGTCGCAGTGGCTCGAAAACCGTCAGGTTTCGGCCTTCGAGCTGGCCGAGCTCTTCCTTGCGCGGATCGAGCGGCACCGGGACCTGAACGCGTTCCTGGACGTGCGTCCCGAGATGACGCTGCAGCAGGCCCGCGCGGCCGACGCGCGGCGCGCCGGCGGAGAGCGCGGGCCGCTGCTCGGCATGCCGATCGCGCACAAGGACATATTTGTCACACGCGGCTGGGCCTCGACCGCCGGCAGCAGGATGCTCGAGGGCTACATGAGCCCGTTCGACGCGACCGTGGTCGAGCGGCTGGCCGCGGCCGGCATGGTTTGCCTGGGCAAGCTCAACTGCGACGAATTCGCCATGGGATCGAGCAACGAGAACAGCGCCTACGGCAATGTCCTCAACCCCTGGGATCGCGCCGCGGTGCCCGGCGGCTCCTCGGGCGGGTCGGCCGCGGCGGTGGCGGCGCGCCTGGCGCCGGTCGCCACCGGCACCGACACCGGCGGCTCGATCCGCGAGCCGGCCGCCTTCTGCGGAATCACCGGCATCAAGCCCACCTACGGCCGGCCGTCGCGCTGGGGCATGATCGCGTTCGCCTCGAGCCTGGACACCGCCGGGCTGCTCGCGGCCAGACGCGCGGCGACTGCGCGCTCGCTGTTCAACGCGATGCTGGGCTTCGACGCGCGCGACTCGACCAGCGTCGAGCGGCCGCGACGAGGACTACACGCGCGCACTGGACACGGACGCTGAGCGGCCTGCGGATCGGCCTGCCGCACGAGTTCTTCGCGCCGGGCCTCGAACCCGATGTCGAGGCCGCGGTGCGCGCTGCGGTGGAGCAATTGCGGCAGCTCGGCGCGAGCCTGGTCGACATCGACCTGCCCAACGCCGCGCTGGGCATCCCGGTCTACTACGTGGTCGCGCCGGCCGAGGCCTCGAGCAACCTGTCGCGCTTCGACGGCGTGCGCTACGGCCATCGCGCCGCGCCAGTACGACGACCTGGTCGACATGATCGAGAAGTCGCGCGCCGAGGGCTTCGGCGCCGGAAGTCAAGCGCCGCATCCTGGTCGGCACCTACGTGCTGTCGCACGGCTACTACGACGCCTACTTACCTGAAGGCGTCGCAAGGTGCGCCGACTGATCGCCGCACGACTTCCAGCGCGCGTTCGCGCAGTGCGACCTGATCGCCGGGCCGGTCACCCCGGCGTCGCCTTCGACTTCGGCGAAAAAGCGGCCGATCCGGTGCGATGTACCTGGCCGACCTGTTCACGGTGCCGGCCAGCCTGGCCGGCGTACCCGGGCATGAGCATTCCCTGCGGCTTCGGCGCGTCGGGGCCGGCCGGTCGGCCTGCAGCTCATCGGCCAACCACTTCGACGAGGCCCGGCTGCTCGGCGTGGCGCACCGCTACCAGGCGGCGACCGACTGGCACGCGCGGGTTCCGCGCGGGCTTCTGAGCGCACGGCGCTCGAACGATGCAGCCAAGTCCAACCTGGGAAGCGGTGATCGGGCTGGAGACGCCACGTGCAGCTGTCGACCGCCTCCAAGATCTTCTCGGGCGGCGTCGACCGCATTCGGCGCCGCGCCCAACTCGCAGGCGAGCGTCGTCGACCTGGCGCTGCCGGGCATGCTGCCGGTGCTGAACCGCGGGCGCGGTCGAGCGCGCGATCCGCTTCGGTCTCGCGGTGGGCGCGCAGATCGCGCCGCGCTCGGTGTTCGCGCGCAAGAACTACTTTTATCCGGATCTGCCCAAGGGCTACCAGATCAGCCAGTACGAGATTCCCGTGGTGCAGGGCGGCAGCCGTCAGTTGCCTGGTTCGCCCCGGTCGGGCGAGCCGTATGCCAAGACGGTGCGCCTGACGCGCGCGCACCTCGAGGAAGACGCCGGCAAGTCGCTGCACGAGGACTTCCACGACATGTCGGGCATCGACCTGAACCGCGCCGGCACGCCGCTGCTGGAGATCGTGTCCGAACCCGACATGCGGTCCAGCGCCGAAGCGGTGGCCTATGCGCGCACGCTGCACGCGCTGGTGGTCTGGCTGGGCATCTGCGACGGCAACATGCAGGAAGGCAGTTTCCGCTGCGACGCCAACGTATCGGTGCGCCCGGCCGGCGACGACAGGCTCGGCACGCGGGTCGAGATCAAGAACCTGAACAGTTTCCGCTTCCTGCAACAGGCGATCGACCACGAGATGCGACGCCAGGTCGAGCTGATCGAGGACGGCGGCCAGGTCGTCCAGGAGACGCGGCTGTACGACCCCGATCTGCGACCAGACGCGGCCGATGCGTTCCAAGGAAGACGCGATGGACTATCGCTACTTCCCGGACCCCGATCTGCTGCCGCTGCATATTCCGGTCGAATGGATCGAGCGGGTGAAGCAGGCGCTGCCGGAATTGCCCGATGCGATGCGAACGCGCCTTGCAAACCAGTACGGGCTGGGCGCAGACGATGCGGCCGTACTGACCGCTTCGCGCGCGCTCGCGCAGTATTTCGAGCACGCCGCGCGGGGCGCGCCGGACGCCAAGGCAGTGGCCAACTGGATCACCGGGCGAAGTGTCGGCCGCGCTGAATGCCGCCGGGCTGTCGATCGAACAGTGCCCGGTCTCGCCGGCGCAGCTCGCGTCGCTGCTGTCTCGGATCCACGATGGCACGATCAGCCAGAAGATCGCGAAGGACGTGTTCGCGGCGCTGTGGGAAGGCAAGGCCGAATCGGTCGACGGCTACATCGATGCAAACGGGCTCAGGCAGATCTCGGATGCCGGAGCGATCGAGGCGCTGGTCGACCAGGTGCTGGCCGACAACGCGGCAACCGTCGCCGAATTCAGATCCGGCAAGGAAAAGGCGTTCAACGCGCTGGTGGGTCAGGCGATGAAGGCCACGCGCGGCAAGGCCAACCCGGCCCAGGTCAACGCGATCCTGCGGCGAAAGCTGGGCGGTTGAGCACGTGCGCGCCATGCGGTCCGTTGCGTCGGCCGTTGCGATCGCGAGCGCCCTGATCGTGGCCGAGGCGGCCGACGCCAAGGGCACCCAGGTGCCGCCGGTCGATCCGTTTGCCTGGCTGGAACAGGTCGACGGGGTGCGCGCGATGAACTGGGTCAGGGCCGAAAACGCCAAGACCGCGGCCGTGCTCGAAAGCGACCCGCGGTACGCGGGGCTTTTCAAGGACGCCCTGGCGATCGCCCAGGCCAAGGACCGGATCCCGGAGCCGCACTTCATCGGCGGCCAGATACTGAACTCGTGGCAGGACGCCGACCACGAGCACGGCATCTGGCGGCGCACGAGCCTGGACGACTATCAGAAACCGCAACCGCGATGGACCACCGTGCTGGACCTGGACGCGCTGTCCAGGACGCAGAAGGCCAACTGGTTCTGGGGCGGGGCGGACTGCGAGGAACCCGGGGAACGCCGCTGCCTGATCCACCTGTCCGACGGCGGCGAGGACGCGGCAACCGTTCGCGAGTTCGACCTGCCCTCGGCCAGGTTCGTCGACGGCGGCTTTTCGTTGCCCCGGGGCAAGCAGGACCTGGCCTGGCAGGACGCCGACGCGCTGCTGGTTGCGCGCGAGTGGGTCCCCGGCGAGATGACACGCTCCGGATACCCGTACGTGGTCAAGCGAATCCGGCGCGGCCAGCCGCTGTCGGCGGCGGTCGAGGTGTTTCGCGGTTCGGCCGATGACGTCGGGGTCAGCCCGCTCGCATTCAATGACGGCGCCGGCCGGCGGGCCATCGTGGTTCAGCGCTCGGTTTCGTTTTTCGAGGCCGAGTACCACCTGGTCGACCCGGGCGGCGTGCACTCGCTGGCGCTGCCGCCGAAGTCGGACGTGCAGGCGCTGGTCGACGGGCAGTTGATCGTCAGCCTTCGGCAGGAGTGGGAGATCCCGGACGGAGCCAGATTCGCGCAAGGGTCCCTGGTCTCGATCAGCCTGGCGGATGCGGCGCGCTCCCCGCAGCGGCTGCGGCCTACGCTGATCTACACGCCCGGACCGCGCGAAGCCTTCGAGCAGGCGGCCGCCACCCGCGGCCACCTGCTGGTCGTCGTGCTCGACAACGTTCGGGCACGCGCCTACGACTATGCGCTCGGCGCGGAGGGCAAATGGTCGCGCCGCCTGCTGGCCTTGCCGGATAACGCCTCGATCGGCATCGTCGACGCGGACCTGCACAGCGAACGCGCCTTTCTGAGGGTGAGCGGGTTCCTGAACCCGACCAGCCTGTGGCTGGCGGACCTCGGAAGCGGCGCGGTCTCGATGGTCAAGACTCTGCCGGCGAAGTTCGACGCCGCGCATCTGACGGTCGAGCAACTGGAAGCCACTTCGAAGGATGGAACGCGGATTCCGTACTTCGTTGTGCGGCCGGTCGACCTGAAGCCGGACGGCAGCACGCCGACGATCCTCACCGCCTACGGCGGTTTCCAGGTTTCGCAAACTCCGTCCTATCTGGCCGATACCGGCAAGCTGTGGCTGGAACGCGGCGGCGCGTTCGTGCTCGCCAACATCCGGGGCGGAGGCGAGTTCGGCCCGGCGTGGCACGAGGCGGGCCTGAAGACGCACCGGCAACGCATCTACGACGACTTCGCCGCGGTGGCGCAGGATCTGATCGCGCGCGGCATCACGAGCTCGCAGCATCTCGGTATCAGCGGAGGATCCAACGGCGGGCTGCTGATGGGGGTGGAGTTCACCCAGCATCCGCAACTTTGGGGCGCGGTCGACATCCAGGTACCGTTGCTCGATATGCTCGGATACGAGCACATCGCCGCCGGCAGTTCCTGGGTGGGCGAGTATGGAAGCGTGGCGAACCCGGACGAGCGGGCATTCCTGGCCTCGATATCCCCGTACCACAACCTGAAGCCGGGGGTTCATTACCCCGAGGCGCTGATCTGGACCACGACCAAGGACGACCGCGTCGGGCCCCAGCACGCGCGCAAGTTCGCCGCCAAGCTGGCATCGATGGGCGTGCCGTACCTTTTCTACGAGGTGATCGAGGGCGGGCACGGTGCGGGCGCGACCCTGAGCGAGAAGGCCGCCATGAGGGCGCGCGAGTTCACTTACTTCGCGCGCAAGCTGATGGCGCCATAACGCGCTGCAGCGGCGCCATTCAGGGCATCCGATCTTCATAGCGCGTTCGCGTGAGCGCAGTCGCGCACGGATCGCCGATAAACCGGTCTACTCGGCGTGTAACCCGGCGCGAAAATGGACTCGCCCCCACCCTTTCCCGAGCATCGGCCGCCGCGCTCGCGCAAGATCCGGCTCGACAATGATGTCTATTGCCCGCATTCGGTCCGTGCGAGCGCCGGCGACGAGCATTGCGACCACGATTTCGAGCCCGAACCTACGGTGAAACAGGCCGACTTCGCGGTCTGGAATTGCACCCGCTGCGGCCGCGCGTTCAGGTACGAGATCTGGAGCCCGGCTCCCAGGCCCCAGGCCGTTACCCGGACGCGCCGCGGCGACGTTCGTTAGGGCAAGCGCCGGTCCGAGGTCAGCGGCC
>CAVTZO010000068.1:0-3871 GCA_963739145.1 uncultured beta proteobacterium | reverse complement strand
TAGAAGTCGGCCCACTCCTTCATCCGCCCGCGGTGCACGTTGTGCGTCAGATGATCGACATGCAGCAGGCCGGCGCCAACCGGCCGTGCGTCGCCGTCGCCGGCGGCGCTCGCGATCGGCTCGAAATCCACGTCGTAGATGCTGATGTCCCCGATGCATCCGGCCCGGTACCCGCCACGCGAGTCCTGCTTGCCGCGCCAGCGATCGACGAAATAGATCAGGCTGTCGCCGACTCCCTTGATCGCAGGGATGTTCAGCTCCATCGGGCCCGAGTCGGAGTCGAAGCCCCAGGCGCCGAGCTCGAGCGCTCGGCGGTACGCCTGGGCTGCGTCCTGCACGCGCAGCGCGATGGCGCAGATCGAGGGTCCGTGCAGGCGGGCGAAGCGCTGCGCGAACGAGTCCGGCTCCGAGTTGATGATGAAATTGATGTCGCCTTGCCGGTACAGCGTCACGCGCTTGTGGCGATGCCGCGCCAGCGCGACGAACCCGAGACTCTCGAACAGCGCGCCCGTCGCCGCCGGGTCGGGTGCCGCGTATTCGACGAACTCGAAGCCGTCGGTTCCCATCGGGTTGCTGGCGTCGTGCATGGGCATGTCCTGGCGCTTGCGCAGGCGCGGGAGCGGAAATGATAGGCCACTTCAAATCGGGCATATTCCGCTTCGCAGCAGGGCATGGCCATGACGGCCTGTCGCCCATTGATGCGTTCGGCGCTGCGAAAGATGCGGCCTGTCGCATTGCGATTCGGCGGCGCGCGGTGCAGGCCGTACAGTTCAAGCTGGCTTCACGAACTGTATTCGCCATCTGATTTCGAAGCGGCAACGACACATGGTCGATCCTTCATCCTCAACCGACAGCGCACCGGCTGAACCGCCGGACGCCCCGCCCGGGACCCGTCCTGCGAAGGGCTGGACCGCGGTGTCCGGTGCTGCGCGCGCGGCGACGGGTCCGGTCGGCGGCTTCTTCGCGCGCGTCGGCAGCTGGCTGGCGTCGCTCGGCTGGGGCAAGTTCGTGCTGCTGTCGCTTCTGCTGGTGGCGCTGGCGTCCCTGACCCAGTCCGCGTTCCATTTCGGGCGCGACGAACCGGAGATCAAGGTTCCGGTCGACGTGAGGATCGACGTCGATTCGAAGGGGCTGCACATCTCGGCACCGACCCGGCCGGCCGGCGACGCCCACGGTGCGCAGCCGAAGGTACAAATCGACGACAACGGCATGCGGGTCGAGACCGAGAAGAACGGCCGCAAGTCCACGGTGGTGATCGATCGGCACGGCGTTCGCGTCGAGGAAGGCGCTGCGCCGACCGACGCGCCCGCGAAGCCGTCCGGGCCGGCAAGCGGCTCCGGGACGCCGGATGTGTCCACGCCGTCCCAGGAGGTGACGATTCCGCCCGGCGTGCTGTCCGATCCGGACAAGGTGTCCGACGCGGTGGATGCCGCGAAGGACCAGATCGAGGAAATCGTCCAGCAGCAGGTCGATCGCACGGTGGCTGGTTTGCGGCCTGGCCGCCTGCCCGCGAGCGGATGGCCGGACCTGACCGAGCTGGCCCTCGTGTTGCTGTTCGCGCTGATGATCGTGAAGGTCGCGCTCGGCTCCAAGCGACGGGCCGAAACGCGCGCCCAGGCGGCCGACGCGGTTGCGGCCGAGGAGGGTCTGAAGCGGCAACTGGCGGAGGCGCGCCTGAAGACGATGCAGGCGCAGGTGGAGCCGCATTTCCTGTTCAATACGCTGGCCTCGGTCGACTACCTGATCGAGACCGATCCGGCGCGCGCCTCGCGCATGCAGAAGAACCTGATCCAGTATCTGCGGGCGGCATTGCCCCAGATGCGGCAGTCGTCCTCGACGCTCGGCCAGGAAATGGCGCTGTGCCGCTCGTACCTGGAGATCCTGAAGGTGCGCATGGACGACCGGTTGCAGTTCGCGATCACGCTGCCGGCCGGCTTGTCGACGGCCGCCTTTCCGCCGATGATGCTGCAGACGCTGGTCGAGAACTCGATCAAGCATGGCCTGGAACCGAAGCCCGAGGGGGGAACTTTGACTCTGAGCGCCGATGTGGTCGATGGCAACCTGCGGGTCGCCGTGAGCGACAGCGGCCTGGGATTCGGCGCCGCCGGCCTGCCCGGCAGCGGCGTGGGCCTTGGCAACGTGCGCGAGCGGCTCGCCGCGCTGTTCGGCGCGCGCGCCCGCCTGACGATCGAACCGAATCTGCCCGGCGGCACGATCGCGACGATCGAGGTGCCTTACACGGTCGGCGCCGTGGGGCCGACACCGCAGCAGGCCTCGCCCCAGCCGGCGTGATTTCGACCTGGACCCGTGCCAATGACTTCCGTGCGCGCGATCCTCGCCGACGACGAGCGTCTGATGCGCGAGCAGCTGCGTGCCCGCTTGAGCGAGGTGTGGCCGGAATTGGATATCGTGGGCGAGGCGAAAAACGGCCAGGAGGCGGTCGACCTGGTGCGGCAGCTCGGCCCGCAGCTGGCTTTCCTGGACATCCGGATGCCCGGGCTGACCGGCGTGGAGGCCGCACGCGAGATCGGGGGCGCCTGCCACATCGTGTTCGTGACCGCCTATGGCGAGTTCGCGATCGAAGCGTTCGAGCAGGGCGCGGTCGATTACGTGCTTAAGCCGGCCGAGTCGGCGCGGCTGGAAGTCACGGTGCGCCGGCTCAAGCAGCGCCTGCAGGCGCCGCCCCCCGACCTGGGAGCGCTGCTCGACGAGCTGACCCGCAAGCTGGACACGGTGGCCTCTGGACAGCGCAGCGAGCCGCGCCTTGAATGGATCCAGGCCACGGTTGGCCAGCAGTTGCGGATGATTCCGGTGGGCGAGATCCTGTTTTTCGTGTCCGACGAGAAATACACGCGCGTACAGACCGAATCGTACGAGGCCCTGATCCGGGTGCCGATCCGCGAGCTGGTCGAGCAGCTCGACCCTGCCCACTTCTGGCAGATCCACCGCTCGACCATCGTCAACGTGCGCGCGCTGGCCGGCGTGGTGCGTGACCTGCGTGGCCGCCAGCTGGTGACCTTCAAGAACCATCCCGAAAAGCTCGAGGTCAGCCGGACCTTCACGCACCTGTTCCGCCAGATGTGACCCGGCGTGCTGCAAAACCGACGCCCGCCGGTCGGCCGGGCAGTGCGTAGAGAATATGTTAGCGAGCGCTCACACTTGGGTTATTCACCCAATTGATTCAGACCGACGCCTGGGTACAGCCTGGCCCGGTTGCACCCAATTTGACACCCGCGCCGCGCACTAAGATAATTTGCGGTTCCCTCGGAGGGGTGCCCGAGCGGTTAAAGGGGGCAGACTGTAAATCTGTTGGCCTTGCGC
The DNA here is from genome assembly GCA_963739145.1 of uncultured beta proteobacterium. GTDB lineage: Bacteria > Pseudomonadota > Gammaproteobacteria > Burkholderiales > Burkholderiaceae_F > VBCK01. Next base: position 550 of record CAVTZO010000068.1, on the reverse strand, counting down.
CTACGTTGGTTCGAATCCAACCTCCTCCACCAGTCGGACTCGCTGCGCGAGTCGGCGAAGGGCGGCAGCGGTGGGCAGGTTAGGCGGGTTGTCGCGGAGGGCGGAATCAGTTGGGCTAAGGGCGGGGCTGACGGCGGGTTGAGGGCGTAGGTTTGACGGCGGGCGGGTGTAGCTCAATGGTAGAGCAGAAGCCTTCCAAGCTTATGACGAGGGTTCGATTCCCTTCACCCGCTCCACGCAATCACCGGTTGTAGGCGAGCAGGCAACAGTACATTTAAACGACGCAGCGCAGTGAACAATGCGCTGGGGCGCGGAACGACGACAGCAAGGCTAGCAGCCCATGTGGCTCAGTGGTAGAGCACTCCCTTGGTAAGGGAGAGGTCGCGCGTTCGATCCGCGCCATGGGCACCACGGATCAAGCATCGCCGCGCCGGCATCGCGGGCGGCGCCGCATGACGCGAACCAGGGAACGCGGACCAGGTGACGCGAAACGGGTGACGAGAACGACAGAACGCGAATGACGAAGGCAGGAACGAAGGGGAGTTGGCGA
>CAVTZO010000067.1:0-43435 GCA_963739145.1 uncultured beta proteobacterium | reverse complement strand
GCGATGTCCCGAAATTTGTTGAACTGAAGCTGTAGAGGAAGGCGGTAACTCCTTTCAGCCTGCATATGGTATGCAGGCGCTGCCAAGCAAAGAAAGGAGTCACCGAGATGAAGTTTCGCACGAAGAAGGTCATGCCGGCCACAGGCGCCGGGGAAGTTCAGGTTCAGCTGTCGGTCCCGATGTACGGGGTGCTGCGTGATGTTCAGGAGGCCTTTTTCGGCTTGTGCGTCGAGGCGGGCAAGGCGACGCTGGCTGCGATGATGGAGGCCGACCGGGAGCGCATCTGCGGCGCGAAGGGTCGACCCGACGAGCAGCGTCGGTCCTATCGGGGCGGGCACACGGCCAGCAGCGTGGTGCTGGGCGGCCGACGCATCGCCGTGCAGCGGCCGCGTGCTCGGAGAGTCGAAGGTGGGGAGCTGGAGTTGCCGACCTTCACCTGGGCTGCCGGCAGCGATCCGCTGGACCGGGCCACGATGCAGTCGATCGCGGCCGGCGTGACGACGCGCCGCTACCGGGGCACGCTCGATCCGTTGCCGGCCAAGCAGAAGGAACGCTCGGTGTCCAAGAGCGCCGTGTCGCGCAGGTTCGTGGAGCTCAGTGCCGAGCAGGTTCAGGACTGGCTGACGCGCAAGCTCACGGGAATCGACTTGCCGATCGTGATGATCGACGGCATCTACTTCGCCGATCGCGTCGTGCTGGTGGCGCTGGGCATCGATGCCCAGGGTAAGAAGCACGTGCTCGGATTGCGTGAGGGCAGCACGGAGAAGACGCAGGTCGTTCGTTCGATGCTGGCCGACCTGATCGACCGCGGGCTGGACGCCGACCGCCCCAGGCTGTGGGTGATCGACGGCTGCAAGGCGCTGCGCCGGGCCATCGTCGAGACCTTTGGCAAGAGCGCCCTCATCCAGCGCTGCCAGGAGCACAAGCGGCGCAACGTCCTGGAACATTTGCCCGATGCGCTGCATGCCGGCACGAGCCGCGCCATGCGCGACGCTTGGGCCAGCGGCGACGCCAAGCTCGCGCGCCGACAGTTGGAGCGCCTGGCTGCCCGATTGACCGCCGATCATCCCAGTGCCGCGGCAAGCCTGCGCGAAGGAATGGACGAGACGCTCACGTTGCAAAGCCTCGGGGTCGGCGGGTCGCTGTACGTCACTCTGCGGACCACCAATCCGATCGAGAACCTCAACGGATCTATCGCCCGCTACACGCGCAACGTCAAGCGTTGGCGCGACGGCACCATGCTGCAGCGCTGGATCGCCAGTGCGCTCAGCGATGCATCGTGCCGCTTCCGGGCGCTGCGTGGCTTCCGCGATATGCCCAAGCTCATCAAGGCCCTGCAAGCCCATTCTCAATCCAGCGAAACCGTTCAGAGAAAGGTCGCGTAAGATCGTTCCGAGGAGCTACCGCCCCTCCCGTTCAACAGAGAACGGGACAACGCCGGATAGGCTGCTCCGCCGTAGATGTGCGACACTTTTTCGAATGAGTGTCCGAACCAGCCGAATGAGCGTCGACCTTGGTCCGCTGAAGGTGGGCCTCTATCAAGCTGCGCATCGCGCCGGCGTGTCCCCGTCAGTGTTTGTACGAAAGGCGATCGCAGCCTTGCTGGACTCAACTGCGAGCGAAAGCGGAGTTGAAGCTTCGCAGCCAGGGCCAAGAGCCACGGTCGAGCGAGGAAAGCCCGAGGGCAAGGTTTTCGAGGTGCGTGTGAAGTTGCGCGGGGAGGATGCAATGAGAGCATCCGAATGCGCACGGGCCGAAGGCCTAAGTCGTTCGGAATATCTGGCCATGCTGGTCGGCGAGGCAATGCGAGGCGTAGCGAGGCGCGCGGGCACGTCAGCGAATCGAGGCGGACTGGGGTCGCGTGGGCCGGCGGGGGACCTGGCTGGCATGCGGGAGGCACTGGTCGGATCGACATCCCAGATCGCGGCGCTTGGGCGCAATGTGAATCAGATCGCCCGATCCCTGAACGGAAACCCAGGCGTGGTCAGTAAACAGAACCTGGAAACGCTAGCGGCCGTTGCCGCCAGTGTGGATAGGCACGTCGACCTGGCCGGAACCGTGTTGTTGGCGCTGCGACCGGTGGTCGCAGCTCGGCGAGCAGTAACAGGGGCGAGCGATGACGCGCGAGGCTGATGGGGAACTGCAGATGTGGGGGCGGATGCTGTTCGCACGCGCGAAGCCCGGCCCGCGGCACCGTGGCCGAGGAGTGCGTATTCCAACGCCGGATGGGGTTCGGCGCGAGGTACGACTTGCGGTAAGGCCGGCGCCGCAGGTCATGGTGAAGGTGACGGGCGGGGGACGCGGTATGGCGGTGATCCGGGCGCACATGAATTACATCGATCGGGAGGGCGATGGGCTAAAACCGACCAACATGGGGAACTGCACAAGGGGCGCGAGGCCCGTCGTGAAATCGCGCGCCAGTGGGCCCGGGAAGGCACCCCGATCCCAGAGCGGAGTGATCGGCGCGAGGCGTTCAACATCATGTGGTCGATGCCGGCTGGCACTGATTCGGGGAAGCTGCTGAGGGCCGTTCAGGCGCTGGCAGCGCGGCAGTTCGCGGGCCACAAGTACGTGATGGCGCTGCATACGCACCAGGCCAATCCTCACGTGCACCTACTGGTGCGGGCCGAGTCGGATACCGGTGTGCGGCTGAACCCACGCAAGGCAGACCTGCACGAGTGGCGGATGGAATTTGCTGCAGAGCTGCGGGAGCGCGGCATCGCCGCGGCGGCATCGCACCAGGCCGCGCGCGGCGTCGTCAAAAACTACCCGCATATCTGGCAGGTCAAGGCCCAGGGGGAAGCCCGGCTGAAGAATCACTGGCCCGGTCACAAGGGCGGCCAAGTGGCACGCGATACACGGGCGGATGCACTGCGAGCATGGAGCGGGGTCGCCGCAGCTCTCGCTCAATCCGACAAATGGGAGGACCAAGCTTTGGCTAGGCAAGTGTTGGAGTTCGTGAATGCCATGCCTGTGGGGCGCGAGGGAGCAATTCTGGCGCAGCGCGGCAAGGCGCCGCTGGAGCGGGGGCTGGAGCGATAGGAGATCTGCTTCGCCAAGCGCCGCCCGTACCGCTGCGCCCCCTCTTCCGTTGCGAATTTTATGCACTGAACGGTCCGAAAGGGTCCCTTGTCGGGCGCCGAGCCGCAGCAGATCATGGTGCGCATGGGAGCGTGCATGAAGCCCGCAGCGTTGATTTGTGGACGACAGACGCGTTCGCGCTGACCGTTAGTATGTCAATTATGAGCGCGCTGCTCGATACCGCACAGATCGCCGAATTGATCGGCTGCACGCGGGCGCACGTGACCGATCGACTGTCGAAGCGCGAAGACTTTCCCCGGCCGCGAATCAACGTCAGCCGGAAGCTGCGAAAGTGGAGCGAAGTTGAAGTGCTGGCCTGGGCGGCCGGTGCTCAGTCCAAGCGGCGCGCGATGTCGGCGGAACTCTCGCGGTAGTAGTGATCCATCAGAACGCGCAGATCCTTGTGGCCCGAGATTCGGGCCAGCGTCATCACATCCACCTTGCGCGACAGTCTGGTCAGTGCTTCACCGCGCGAGTCGTGGAAGTGCAAATCTTCGATCAGCAGTGCGCGAGTGCACTTCCGAAATAGTGCGTCGAGTGATGCACTGGTCAGCGTGAACCCTGCCGGATCCAATTGGCGCAGCAACCGGATCGCGTGCTTCGATAGCGGCACTTCGCGCGGGCGACCAGTTAGGCGCTGCGTCTTGTGCTGAACCGTGGCCACACGGCGCTGTAGATCAACATTGCGTGCCGACAGCGACAGCACTTCACCGGCCCGCATTCCCGTCCGAAGGGCAATCAGAAGTGCGAGCGCAACCTGTTGCTGTTTGGTCTCGACTGCTCCTGTGCGATAGCCGAGCCATCGACAGATACGGCGCGCTTCATTACTTGTCACACGTCGATCGCGTGGCGGGTTATCGCCGGGTCGGGTCAGACCCTTCAATGGTGATTCACCGCACCAGTTCCATTCATCCCGCGCGATCGTGAATACGTGGCTGATCAGCCGCAAGTCGCGCTCCACGCTGGCGGGAGTAACCTTCGCCAGCCGCGCATCACGCCAGCGTGCAAAATCTGGAGTCGTAACGTTACTGATGACTTTGTCGGCGATTTCCGGGAACTCGCGGCAGAACGCGGCCAGGCGATTCGACTCATTGCGCTCCCGCCGCTTGGTTGGACTGATTTCCCGCGCGTACTTGTCCATCGCCGCGCGCAGCGTTTGGGCCGGGTAGACGCCACGCTTTGCATCCAGCAACGCAGCTTCTTCGCGAGCGGCCCAGTCTTCGGCCGCTCGCTTCGTTTCGCGTATCGCAGAGCGGCGCACGCCAGCGCGCTCCACTTCCGCGCGCCAGCGATCTTTCGCAAGTTTCCTGATGTGTGCCATGCGGGATCCGATGCGGGCACTGTGCGGGCCGAGTATGCCGGAAACGACCGGAAACCGCATCTGAGGGTAGGGCGCCGAGTGGCCGTTTTCAGAGGGAAAATGGGGCACCGCTGGGAATTGCAGGAAATCATGTGGTCCCCCCGCCAGGAGTCGAACCTGGATCTCACGCTTAGGAGGCGCGTGCACTATCCATTGTGCTACGGGGAGCCTGCAGGACCGCCTCGTGGTTCCGGCCGCCCATGCGAGCGGACCTGCCCGCCATGCGGCCGGCCAGTATACGAGCCAGTGCGTCCTGGACACGTCGTCCGATTGCCCAACAACCGAGCAGCCCAGCCTGGAGACGTGTTGGCGCCGTTTGGCGCCGGTCCGGTATCGGTTATCCACACCGACTGTGGATAAACTCCGCCTCTGCGCTAACTGGAAACTCCACGATCCATGGCTCGGACCCGCCCGGCTGCGGAAGGCCGCGACTACAGCGAAGCATCGATCCGGGTCCTGAAGGGCCTGGAGCCGGTCCGCCAGCGTCCCGGCATGTACACGCGGACCGACAGCCCGCTGCATATCGTGCAGGAGGTGATCGATAACGCGTCCGACGAGGTTCTGGCCGGTTGTGCCACGCGAGTCGACGTGACGGTGCACAAGGACGGATCGATCACCGTCGAAGACGACGGGCGCGGCATCCCGGTCGGGCTGCATCCCGAGGAGGGACAGCCGGTCATCGAGCTCGTATTCACCCGCCTGCACGCCGGCGGCAAATTCGAGAAGGGAGGCGCCAACGCCTACTCGTTTTCCGGCGGGCTGCACGGCGTCGGGGTGTCGGTCACCAATGCGCTGTCCAGCCGGCTCGACGTGACCGTGTGGCGCGACGGGCGGGTGCACACGATCGCGTTCGCAGACGGCGAAGTGTCGAGCTGCGCTCTCGTCGCGCGCGGCGACAGGGCGGCGAGCCGGCCAGCGGCACGCGCGTCACGGTCTGGCCGAACCGCAAGTACTTCGATTCGGTCCAGGTTCCGCCGGACGAACTCGAGCGCCTGCTGCGCAGCAAGGCGATGCTGCTTGCCGGGCGCCGCAGATCGGCTTGCGGTTCGAAGCGGATGGGAAGCAACACAGCTGGCGCTACGAGGGCGGGCTGAGCGAGTACCTCGCAGCAGTCGCTGGCCTCGACGGCGGTTGCGCCGTTGTTCGAATGCGGAGGGGTACGCGCCCGAGGAAGATCCGACCTGGGCTGAGGGGGAAGGGGCGCGCTGGGTGCTCGCATGGACAGAGGAAGGCGCGATGACCCGCGAATCCTTCGTCAATCTGATTCCGACGCCGGCCGGCGGCACGCACGAGGCCGGTCTGCGCGAAGGCGTCTTCAATGCGATACGCGCCTTCGCCGAGGCCCACGGACTGGTACCCAAGGGAGTCAAGCTGCTGCCGGACGACGTGTTCGGGCGCGTCAGCTTCCTGCTGTCGGCCAAGGTCCTGGATCCGCAGTTCCAGGGTCAGATCAAGGAGCGACTGAACAGTCGCGATGCGGTGCGCCTGATCGCGTCCTTCGTGCGCCCGCAGCTGGAATTCTGGCTCAACCAGAATCCGCAGTACGGCCGCAGCGTCGCCGACCTGGCGATCCGCCAGGCGCAGGCGCGGACGCGCGAGGCCCAGAAGATCCAGAAGCGCAAGGGCTCCGCGCTGGCCGTGCTGCCCGGCAAGCTGACCGACTGCGAATCGACCGACCTGACCCGCAACGAACTGTTCCTGGTCGAAGGCGATTCGGCCGGCGGATCGGCCAAGATGGGCCGCGACAAGGAGTACCAGGCGATCCTGCCGCTGCGCGGCAAGGTGCTCAACACGTGGGAAGTCGAGCGCGACCGCCTGTTCGCGCAACGCCGAGGTGCACGACATCGCGATCGCGATCGGCGTCGATCCGCATGGACCCGACGACGAGGTCGACCTGGGCAGCCTGCGCTACGGCAAGATCTGCATCCTGGCCGATGCCGACGTCGACGGCTCGCACATCCAGGTGCTGCTGCTGACGCTGTTCTTCCGGCACTTCCGCCGCCTGGTCGAGCACGGCCACGTGTACGTGGCGCGACCGCCGCTGTTCCGCATCGACGTGCCGGCGCAGGGGCGCCGCCCGCGCGCGGCGCCTGTACTGCCTGGACGAGGCCGAGCGCGACGCCACGCTGGTCAAGCTGCGCGACGAAGGCGTACGCGATGGAGCCTGGGAGATCGGCCGCTTCAAGGGCCTGGGCGAGATGTCCGCCGAGCAGCTCTGGGAAACCACGATGAACCCCGACACGCGGCGCCTGCTGCCGGTCGTGCTCGGAGCGCTGCCGGTGCCCGACACCGCCAAAGCGCTGACCATGCTGATGGGCCGCAACGAGGCGCCTGCGCGGCGCGCATGGCTCGAAGAGCACGGCAACGAAGTCGAAGCGGATGTCTGAATCGTCCCGCTTTTCGGCGGATTGACCTGTTTGTTCCGCGGGCCCGGGGCTCGCATACTGTCGAAGTGCCGGCCGCCCCTTGTGGGAGCGGCCGCTTGCGGTGCCGGCTTCCGATCGCGCGCCGACAGGCGTAGCCTGACCCCTATGAAGATGAACGAGGAACCGACCCTGGCGCCCGCATCCCTGCATGCAGACGACCCGCGATGGGCCGTGGTCGGCGCCTCGATCGCCGACGGCGAGCGGCGCCTGCTGGCGCTGCTGGTCCGGATGCAGGAGTGCGTCGAGCGCCTGGCGACCCTGGATCCTCTGACCCGCCTGCCGAACCGGCAGGCGTTCGACGAACGGGCCCAGCGCCTGCTGTCCAACGCATATGCCGAAGGCCGGGTGTGCGCGATGCTGTACATTAACCTGGACGATTTCCGGCTGTTGAACAACGGCTACGGACATCGGATCGGCGACCAAGTGCTCGCGCTCGTTTCGGAACGGATGCGGTCAGTCGTGCAGGAGCCGAACCTGCTGGGGCGCCGCGGCGGCGACGAGCTGGTCGCGCTGCTGGTCGACACGCGTCGCGATCTTGCGATCGAGACCTCGCACCAGTTGATCGAGGCGATCGCGCAGCCGGCTCAGGTGCTCGGAATGGAGCCACAGGTCACCGCCTCGATCGGGATCGCGTTTTTCCCGCAGGACGGCGTCGACCTCGATTCGCTGTTGAATGCGGCCGACGCCGCGATGCGCCAGGCCAAGCAGGAGGGACCGCGCACGCTGGCGTTCTTCACGCCGCAGCTGTCGCGCAGTCTGGAATTGCAGCTGCGTCTCGAGCAGCGCCTGCGCCGGGCGTTCGAGGCGCGCGATTTCCGGCTGTTCTACCAGCCGCTGGTGTCGATGGTGGACGGCCGCCTGGTCGCTGCCGAGGCGCTGCTGCGCTGGCACGATCCCGAGCTGGGCGACATTGCGCCGGTCGAGTTCATCCCGATCGCCGAGAAGAGCGAGCTGATCGTGGACGTCGGCGACTGGGTGCTGCGGGAGGCGTGCCGCCAGATACAGATCTGGCGCCAGATCGGCCTGGACGTGCCACCGATCGCCATCAACGTGTCCGGCGTGCAGCTGCGTCAGCTCGGCTGGGTCGAAGGGGTGCTGGCGGCGCTGCAACAGTTCGGACTGCTGCCGGGCGACATCGAGATCGAGGTGACCGAGACCGGGCTGGAGGACATGTCGGCGGTATCGCGCGAGAACCTGGTGCGGCTGCACGACGCCGGCGTGAAGATCGCGCTGGACGATTTCGGGATCGGCTATTCGAGTCTTTCGAATCTGCGCGATCTTCCGATCAGTCGCTTGAAGATCGACCGGACTTTCACGGTGGAGTGCATGCGCGACGCCCGCACGCTGACGATCGTGAAGGCGGTGATCGAAATGGCGCGCAGCCTGGGGCTGACCGTGACTGCCGAAGGCATAGAGAACCAGGCCCAGCAGACCTGGATGCAGCACCTGGGGTGCGAGTCGGCGCAGGGCTACCACTTAGCCCGGCCGATGAGCGCGGAGGATTTCCTGAAGTTCTTCGCCACCCGCGGCGAGAGCGGGCGCCAGAAGTCGCTGATGCGCTGATGTAACATCCGCGCCGCTTGGGGTCGCGCGCAGCGCGGCACTGTCCAACAGGTGGCGAACCGATGTCAGAGCAACTGGCGCTGTTGAAATCCGACGGTGGCGACGATGGCCCCGAGGGCCTGACGCTGGCGCACTTCGCCCAGCGCGCGTACCTGGACTACGCGGTCTCGGTGGTCAAGGGGCGCGCGCTGCCGGACGTGTGCGACGGCTGCAAGCCCGTGCAACGCCGCATCCTGTACACGATGAACTCGATGGGGCTGGCGTCGGGCTCCAAGCACGTGAAGTCGGCCCGTGTCGTGGGTGACGTGATCGGAAAGTTTCACCCGCACGGCGACCAGGCCGCGTACGACGCGCTGGTGCGGATGGCGCAGGACTTCACGCTGCGCTATCCACTGATCGACGGTCAGGGCAATTTCGGCAGCCGCGACGGCGACAACGCGGCGGCTTACCGGTACACCGAGGCCCGCTTGACCCCGATCGCGCGGCTGCTGCTGGACGAGCTCGAAGAGGGCACGGTCGAGTTCGCCTCCAACTACGACGGCAGCCAGCAGGAACCGCGCCTGCTGCCGGCCCGCCTGCCGTTCGTTTTGTTGAACGGCGCCTCGGGAATCGCGGTCGGGATGGCCACCGAGGTTCCGTCGCACAACCTGACCGAGGTGGTGCGCGCCCTGCAGGTGGCGCTGGGCAATCCGAAGGCCGGCCTGGACGTCTTGATGCGGGAGCTGCCCGGGCCGGATTTCCCCGGGGGCGGCCAGATCATATCCAGCCCCGACGAGGTGCGCGCGGTGTACGACAGCGGGCGCGGCAGCTTGAAGGCGCGCGCCACCTACCGTTTCGAGGAGCTGGCGCGCGGCCAGTGGCAGCTGATCGTGCACGAGCTGCCGCCCGGCGTTTCCGCGCGGCGCGTCCAGGAAGAGATCGAGGAGCTGGTCAACCCGAAACCCAGGCCCGGCAAGAAGACGATCGGGGCCGAGCAGCAGCAGTTGCGCCAGGTCCTGCTGTCGGTGCTGGACTCGATGCGCGACGAATCCGGCAAGGAGGCTCCGGTGCGCCTGGTGTTCGAGCCGCGCACTTCGAAGATCGACCGGGACGAATTCGCGCGCACGCTGCTGGCTCATACGAGCCTGGAGACCAGCGTTCCGGTCAACCTGGTGATGATCGGCCGGGATGGTCGGCCGCAGCAGAAGCCCCTGGCCCGGATCCTGCACGAGTGGATCGAATTTCGCATCGAGACCGTGCGCCTGCGCAGCCGGCACCGGCTCGACCGCGTCAGCGAACGGATCCACGTGCTGGAAGGCCGGCAGGTCGTCCTGCTGAACATCGACCGGGTGATCGAGGTGATCCGGGCCGCGGACGAACCGAAACCGGCCTTGATGCGCGAGTTCTCGCTGACCGAGCGCCAGACCGAGGACATCCTGGAATTGCGCCTGCGCCAGCTGGCCCGGCTGGAGGCGTTGAAGATCGAAAAGGAACTGGGCGAGCTGCGCAAGGACGACGCGGCGCTCAGGAAGCTGCTCGATTCTCAGACGGCGCTGCGCAAGCAGGTCGGCAAGGAATTCGAGGAAGACGCGCGCAAGCACGGCGATGCCCGACGTACCCGGATCGAGGCGGCCGAGCGCGCCGTGGTCGAGGTCAAGGTGCTGGACGAGCCGGTGACGGTGATCGTCTCGGAAATGGGATTCGCGCGGGCGCGGTCGGGCCACGGACACGACGCGACCCAGTTCGGCTTCAAGCCCGGCGACGCGCTGTACGGCGCGTACGAGTGCCGCACGGTGGACCATCTGATCGCATTCGGCTCCAACGGGCGCGTGTATTCGGTGCCGGTCGCCCAGCTTCCATCGGCGCGAAGCGATGGAGCCCCCGTCACCTCGCTGATCGACCTGCAGAGCGAAACCCGGCTGGTTGCCTACGCGGCCGGAGCGGCCGATGTTCCGCTGCTGGTCGCTACCAGCGCGGGCCACGGATTCGCGTGCCGGATCGGCGATCTGCTGTCGCGCCAGCGCGGCGGCAAGCAGTTCATCGGCATCGATCCGGGGCACGAGCCGATACGCCCGGCCGTGGTCGATGCGGGCAGCGATTACCTGATCGCGTGCGCCTCCGGCAAGGGGCGCCTTCTGGTGTTCGAGGCGGCCGAGATCAAGGCGCAGCCCGCCGGAGGACGCGGCGTCACGCTGATGGGGCTGGACGAAGGCGAGCCGATGGTGGCGGCGACCACGTTCGGTGCGGCCGGCATCGTCGTACGCGGACAGGCCGTCAAATCCGGCAAACCGCTCGAACCCACCCTGGGCCAGACCGAGTTACAGAGGTACCTGTCCCATCGCGCGCGCAAGGGACTGCTGCTGGCGCCGCGCATGCAGGTGGCCTCGATTACACGAGCAAGGTCCCCTGGCTGACCGGCACCGAAGCGCCGCCAACCCGGACCGCCGTCACCCGGTCCGCTTTGCGATCGATCTGAAGATCGATCCGGCTGGGCCGGCCCATCTCCTCGCCCTGCAGCAGCGTGTACTCGGATTGGCGGGTCGCTTCCGGCGCGTAATTGGCAAGCCAGCCCGCGAACGCGGCGGCGGCCGATCCGGTGGCCGGGTCCTCGGGAACGCCGGAGTCGGGCGCGAACATCCGCACCCGCCAGGCGGCGCCGGCCGGCGCCACCGGATAGACATGCTGGGACTCGTATCCGCCCATCACCTTGCCCCAGATGGTCGGATCCGGCCTGCAACGCCGCAGAGCCTCGACCGACGACAGGGGAACCACCAGGAACGGCACGCCGCAAGACCAGAACTCGGCCGGCTCCAGCACTTCCGATGCGGTCAATCCGAGGATCGCTGCCAGCTGGTCGCGCGCCGGCGCGGCGGGCCCGCGCTGCGGCAGGCGTGGCGCGGAAAAAATGCAGGCGCTGACCCCGGTGGCATCGCGCCGCAGCTGGACGTTGACCGGGCCGACACCTTCCTCCAGCACGATGCTGTCCGCGCCCGCCAGCTCCGGCCTCTGGGTGGCCAGCACGAACGCGGTGCCGACCGTCGGATGGCCGGCGAAGGGAAGCTCGCGCACCGGCGTGAAGATGCGCAGGCGCGCGGCGTGGCGCGGGTCCGACGGGGGCAGTACGAACACCGTCTCCGAGTAGTTGAATTCGCGGGCAACCGCCTGCATCTGGGCGTCGGGCAGACCGGCCGCATCGAGCACCACCGCGAGCGGATTGCCTCCGAAGCGTCGGTCGGTGAAAACGTCACAGGTATGAAACGACAGGCTGCGATGTGCCGGCATGGTCCGTTGCCTCCTGAGCCTGACAGAATACCTGCCCCGCGCCGATGCGAAAATGCACGAGAGGGATCGCTCGATCGCCCTCGCCCGCCAGCGGGAGAGGGAGGGGGTGAGGGTTTGAACTGGAGAAGGACTAGATGAAAGAAACCCTGGGATTTCAAGCCGAGGTCAAGCAGCTGCTCCGGCTGATGATTCATTCGCTGTACAGCAATCGCGAGATCTTCCTGCGCGAGCTGGTGAGCAACGCCTCGGACGCCTGCGACCGCCTGCGATTCGAGGCGATCGGCACGCCGTCGCTGCTCGACGCCGGTGAAGAGCTGTCGATTCGCGTCGACTACGACAAGGACGCCAAGACCATTTCCGTGTCGGACAACGGGATCGGGATGACGCGCGACGAGGTCGTCCTGCATCTGGGCACGATCGCGCGCAGCGGCACGCGCGAGTTCTTCGAGAAGCTGACCGGAGACCAGCAGAAGGACGCGCAGCTGATCGGCCAGTTCGGGGTCGGTTTCTACTCCGCATTCATCGTGGCCGATCGGGTCAGCGTCGTGTCCAGGCGCGCCGGCCTGCCGGCCGGCGAGGCGGTGCGCTGGGAATCCGACGGCGCCGGCCAGTTCACGGTGGAGGCCTGCGAGCGGGCCTCGCGCGGAACCGACGTGGTGCTGCACCTGAAGCCGGAGGACGAGGAACTGCTGTCTTCCTGGAAGCTGCGCTCGATCCTGGTGAAGTACTCGGATCACATCGCCACGCCGATCCGGATGCCGAAGGAAGAATGGGACAAGGACCAGAACCAGCAGCGCCGCACCGGCGAGCAGGAAACGGTCAACCAGGCCTCCGCCCTGTGGGCGCGGCCGAAGTCCGACATCACCGAGCAGCAGTACCGGGATTTCTACAAGCACCTGTCGCACGACTTCGGCGATGCGCTGGCCTGGACCCACAACCGGGTCGAAGGGCGAAACGAGTACATCCAGCTGCTGTACCTGCCGGCGCAGGCCCCATTCGACCTGTGGGACCGGCGTCACCAGCATGGCTTGAAGCTGTACGTGCGCCGCGTGTTCATCATGGACGATGCCGAGCAGCTGTTGCCGTCGTACCTGCGCTTCGTGCGCGGCGTGGTGGACTCCAACGACCTGCCGTTGAACGTGTCGCGCGAGCTGCTGCAGGAAAGCCGCGACGTGAAGGCGATCCGCGAAGGCAGCACCAAGCGCATTCTGGCGCTGCTGGAGGATCTGGCAGAGAACCGCAAGGAAGACTATGCGAAATTCTGGGTCGAGTTCGGCCAGGTGCTGAAGGAGGGAGTCGGCGAGGATGCGGCCAACCGCGAGCGCATCGCCCGCCTGCTCCGGTTCCGCACCAGCACAACCGATGCCGCGCCCACCGTGTCGCTGGCCGACTACGTCGGCCGGATGGCGGCGGGGCAGAAAGGCGTGTTTTACCTGACCGCGGAGTCGATCGATACGGCGCGAGGCAGTCCGCACCTTGAAGTGTTTCGCCGCAAGGGCGTGGAGGTGTTGCTGCTGACCGATCGGGTCGATGAATGGATGGTGGGATTCCTGACCGAGTTCGACGGCAAGCCCCTCGAATCGGTGGCCAAGGGCGACCTGGACCTGGACGCCCTGGCCGACGCCGGGGAAAAGGAGGAGCAGAAGAGGACGGCCGAGGACTACAAAGACCTGCTGGACCGCATCAAGCAAGCCCTGGGCGAGCGGGTGTCGCAGGTGCGCCTGAGCGCGCGCCTGACGGATTCGCCGGCCTGCGTGGTGGTCGACAAGGACCAGATGAGTGCGCATTTGCAGCGCCTGCTGAAGGCGGCCGGGCAAAGCGTGCCCTCGTCGCCCCCGATCCTGGAGCTCAATGGCGCGCACCCGCTGGTGCAGCGCTTGCGCACCCACGACGCAAGACTGTCCGACTGGGCCCATCTGCTGCTCGAACAGGCCGTGCTGGCCGACGGCGGCCACCTCGACGAACCGGCCGCCTATGTCAAGCGGGTGAACGATCTGTTGCTCAATGCCGGCTGAGGGCAAGCGGACCGACCGGCGCCGCAGGGGATTCGCGCCGGTCATTGACGCGCGCGTGCGCATGCTGGTTCTGGGAAGCTTCCCCAGCGAGGCGTCGCTGGCAGCCCGGCAGTACTACGGCCACCCACGCAACCAGTTCTGGCGGATCCTGGGCGAGATACTGGGCGAACCGCTGGCCAGCCTCGGCTACCCCGAACGGCTGGCGCGGGTGCTGGCCCATCGGGTCGGGATCTGGGACGTCTATGCGGCTTGCCGTCGAACCGGCAGCCTGGACTCCGAAATCCAAACGGCGCGGGCGAACGACCTGGACGAGCTGGCGCGCCTGGCGCCGGCGCTGCGCGCGGTGGCCTTCAACGGGCAGGCAGCGGGGCGTTTCAAGCCGCGAATTGTCGATCTGGGCTATGCATGCGCGGTGCTTCCTTCGACCAGTCCCGCACATGCGTCGCGCCGCTTTGACGAAAAACTGGACCTGTGGAAGGCCTTTTTTCAAGCTTGGTGTTGAGGGGAGACTGGGTTTAAGCTGAAGCGGCCAATGCCGTATGCGAATCGCCGCCGATGACTGAGCAAGTGCCGGACCGAGCGCCGCCGGGTGCGGAGCGGGCGAGCCTGACGCGTCGGCGCGCTCAATATCGGCGTTTGTTCGAGGAGTGCTGGACCCCGGTTCGCGCGGTGGTCGAATCGCAGCTTCATGGCGCGTTGCTGGAGACACTGGCCCCGCTGGCCAAGTCGTCGGATGAGGACGATGCCAAACGCGCCAAGGCCGTCCTGGTGCGCGACCGGGCGTTCGTTCAGGCTTACCTGGAGTCGCTGCAGCCGGAGCTGAGCTCGTCGATCCGGTCCTTCATCGAGGCGCGCGAGGCCGAAGGCGGCGGCGCTCGAGCGCTGTCCCTGGTCGGGCACGCGGATTCCGAATTCGACGCCGCGATCGATCAGTGCGCGGCGCGCCTGCGAAATTCGGTCGACGACGAGTTCGGCGCCGTCAAGCTGCGCTTGATGAACCTGTTGCAGGATTTCGATCTGCGCGACGCCGGATTGCCGTTTCGGCTCGCATTGTTCGTGCGGGCCGTGGCGGGGGCGCTGCGCCACATCGGCACCGCCGAGGCCGACGTGATACCGCTGATGCGCGTGGTTTCCTCGGGAATCGGCGGGCTTGTCGCCCAGTCCTACCAGCAGATCGAACAGCGACTGGCAGCCAGCGGAGCCAGCGACACGGTTCAGGTCTGGCATACGACCATTGCCGCGCCGGGCCCCGTCCGTGGCCGTGCATCCACGCGCGCAGGCGCGGCCGGCGCCGAGCAAGGCCCGGATCAGGCCGGCAACGAGACCGTCCGACACAGCGATGCGCAGACGCAGTCGGCTCTGATGACGCTGCTCGAGCGGATGCAACCGACCGCCGCTTCGGCCGTGGCAACCGCCGCACCCGCGGCGGGTGCGGTACCCGCGGGGACCGCGGCGGGCGTGGCGCCCGCGGCCTCGGCAGCGGCAGCGGCGGTGGCGTTGACCCAGGCCGAACGCATCGCGTTTCTCGAATCGAAAGCGCCCGGGGCCGGATGGACCTTCGATCCGACTTTGCTCACGGCCATCAACGACGCGCTGCGGGCCTCAGCGGCCGCTGTCATGGCCGGGCAATCCACGGCGGGCGCGGAAGCCGCCAGCACGGCCGAACTGCGCCGCGGTCTGATCGAGACCGCATCGCGCAAGCTCGACAAGCTGACGATCGAACTGGTGGGGATGCTGTTCGATCGGATCCAGCGCGACCGGCACGTGCCCGATCCGATCAAGGAGCAGCTGGTGCGACTGCAGTTTCCGCTGCTGAAGGTGGCGCTCAGCGACCCGGAGCTGTTTGCCGACCCCCGGCAGCCGGCGCGACGACTGCTGGACCGGATCGCCAGTACATCGATCGGGTGGTCGGCCGAAGGCGAGGACAACCGGCGCTATTTCGAGCAGGTGCGCGCGGCAATCGATGCGGTGATCGATTCGCCTGGCGAGGCGTCCAAGGCGTTCGAGCAGTCGCTCGAGGTGTTCGAACGGTTTCTCGACGAGGAGCGCACGCGCGACGACGATCCTGTCGCGCGCGCGCGCCGGGCGCTGGCCGAGGCCGAGAATCGCGAGATTCTGGCCATCAAGTGCACGATGCAGGTGCGCAGTGCGTTCGACGGAGTCCAGCTGGAGTCGTACCTGCGCGATTTCCTGCTGAACGTCTGGGTTCGGGTACTGGTGGACGCCTCGGCTCACGAAAATACCGAGCCGGGTCTGGTGCGCAAATACCTGGATGCGATCCCCGAGCTGGTCTGGAGCGTCCAGCCCAAGATCAACCCGGGCGATCGCAAGCGCATGATCGGAACGATCCCGGGCGTGCTGTCGGTCCTGCGCGAGGGACTGAATCGGATCGAATGGCCGGCCGATCGTATCCAGCAGTTTTTCGGGCGCCTGATGAACTCGCACGCCAGCGCGGTCAAGGCGCTGGAACTGGCGCACGGGACGCTGCCCCAATTCACAGTGAGCACCGTGCGCATCAAGCTGGACGGCTTCCGCATTCCGACCGACACCAGCGACGTCGCCGCCGATCAGGTCAAGGTGTCCGACGACGTGGTCCGTCACGCGCTGTCTGCCAGCGCCGCCGCAGTCACGCACCTGTCGCCGCCGCCCGAACAAAGCCCCTCCTTGGGGGCGATGGACCAGCAACAGGCGATCAAGGCGATCGCGGGCTGGAGCCGGGGGCTTTGGTTCGACCTGCGCACCGAGGCTCGGACCGAGCGGGTGGTGCTGCGATGGGTCAGCCCGAAACGCGCGCTGTACCTGTTCACCACGGCCGCAGGCGACCGCGCTCATTCTCTGTCCCCAGATACACTGGTAGCCTACCTGCAATCGGGCTGGCTGGTTGCGGTCGAATCGGCGCCGCTGTTCGACCGGGTGGTCGACGGCGTGATGTACGACCTGAAGCATGCGACGGAAAGCACCACCGCCGCGACCCACTGATCCCTTGCCCGCAGCCGCCAATATCACGCTATCCGAATCCGCCGGGGTCCGGTACTTGCACTTCGGGACCGAATGGATTCAAGGCGCGATGCGCATTGCTCATCCGTTCCGGCTCGAGCTCGAGTATCAACAGCAGCTGATGGTGCCGTTGCTGCTGCTGCCCCGGCCACGGTGCATTCTGCAGCTGGGCCTGGGGGCGGCGTCGCTTGCCAAGTTCTGCCATCGCCACTTGCCGTCCGCCGAGACCGTGGTGGTTGAACTGGACCGGACGGTGATCGGAACCGCGCGACGCTGGTTCGCACTGCCCGAGGATGACTCGCGTCTGAGCATCGTGTGTGACGACGCGCTGTCTTTCCTGCAGCGACCTCGCCGGCGCGGCTGCTTCGACTGGCTTCAGGTCGATCTGTACGACGCAGCGGCACGCGGCCCTGTGTACGACGACCCGCAGTTTTACGCCGCGTGCCGCCAGGCCTTGCGGGAGCCCGGAATCGCCTCGTTCAATCTGTTCGGCAGCCGCTGCGGGCCCAGCCTGGACCGGATCGCAGCCGCCTTCGATGGCCGCGTCCTCGTGATGGAAGAGGCGAGCGGCGGCAACCGCATCGCTGCCGCCGCGGTCGGCCCGACCATCCGGATCGAGGCGCCCCAGCTGCGCCAGCGCGCGCTGCAGATCGAGTCGGGGCCGGGTCTTCCGGCGCGCCGCTGGGTGAGAGGGCTGCGCCGGCACGCCGGTGGCGCCCGGGGCGGCGCCCGGCTGCGGGACGGTTTGTCGCTGTGACCGGGAACTGCGATATCGGCATTGCTTCGAAAAAGTTGAGGCATATTTCGGGTCCATTGCACGCCTTGACTTGGCCGGCTGTGCGTCTACAGTCGGTGGACAGTCAGGGTAGCTCGCCCGGCTTCACGCCCGAATGAACTCCACGGTGCCATTGGACGGAGCGCGCTCGCCGAGCGCCCTGCCGTATCTGTCCGCCAGCCAGACCCAAGCCTTGCTGAAGTCTGCGGCGGCGATCTCCTGCGAGTTGCTGGGCGGCTCCTTCGATTCGATCGCCGGCCACGTGCGCGAATCGCTGACGGGGCGGTGGGACTTCGATATCGGCGCTCCGCTCGTGCAGCGCATGCTGACGGCCCGGTCCACCGAGTTGCGCCAGGCCTTCCTTGCCCGCGTTCCGCAGGAGCAGGACCGGCTGATCGCGGAACTGCTGGTCGTGAAGACGAGCACTTCGGTGGCGCCGGTCGATGTCGATTCGATGTCGCTGGTGCAGCCGGCCGAGGATGCGGTCGAATCGATCGCTACGCGCAGCGCGCGCCGGATGCGACGCGTGGTCGACGAGCCGCTGCGCGATCTGAACCTGATCGTCGGGTTCCTGACCGGCCGTGCCTCGATGCGCGACGCCGACAACCCGTACGGGCCCGACGCTTTCATGCCGCCGCTGCTGGCCGCTTTGGAGGACGTCCATTTGCATCGCGACGCCTGGGCCTTTTGCCTGGGCCTTTTCGAGAGGCCGTTCGCCGAGGAACTGGCCCGGGTCGAACTGGCACTGCTCGATCATTTCCGCACGCACGGGGTCGACGCGAAACAGATCTGGCGCGAGCTGGCGAGCCGGCAGGCTTCGCCCGCCCCGAACCGGGCGCTGACCGACGCGGCGCGCGCCGCCGGGGCCGGGCCGGGCGGAGGCGGGCTGGGTGCCGGTGGCGGTGCCGGGGTCGCGGGCGCGGGCGGCCTGGGCGTCGCCGGGGGAGCCGGCGGCGCTGGCGTGGGCGCCGCTGCGGGATCCGGCGGGGACGCCGCGGGCGCACCCCTGGCGGGGGTCGATGCGCAGCGAGTCCTGTCCGACCTGCTGGCGCGCCTGCAGGCCAACGTCGGGGGTTACGCGCTGCCGCCGATGTCCATCCCCGGGACCGTCGGCGCGCCGCTGATGGAAGCGATCAACGAATTGCAGGGGCTCGGACTGCAAGGAGTGCACGGGGCGGTGTTCGCCGGCACCCAGGCCGGCTCGATCGGCGCCTGGCGCGAGCACCTGCTGTCGCAATCGTCCCGCACGGTCGACAAGCTGACGATCGAGATCGTCGGCATGATGTTCGACCACATGCTGCGCGACCAGCAGGTGCCGTCCGGAAATCAAGGCGCTGCTGTCGCGCCTGCAGTTCCCGGTGCTGAAGGCGGCCTTGATGGATGCCGCCTTCTTCGCCTCCAGCGTGCATCCGGCCCGCCGCCTGATCGACCGGATCGCCAGCGCCGCCGTGGGCTGGGAACCCTACGGCGACGAGAACGAGCGCTACCGCAGCGAGGTCGATCGCGCTCGTGCGCGAGGTCCTGATCCAGTTCGACCGCGACGTGTCCGTGTTCGACCGGCTGCTTGCGGAGTTCGACGCGTTTCTGGGCGAGATCCGTCCGCGCGACTCCGATCCGGTGGCGCGCGCCAAGCGGGCCCTCGAGGAAGCCGAAAAACGCGAGATACTGACGATCAACACGACGATCCAGGTGCGGCGCGCGTTCGACCGGGTCGAGCTGGAGCCTTACCTGCGCGATTTCCTGCTGGGGGCCTGGGTTCAGGTGCTGGTGGCCGCGACCTGCGCGACGACGAAACGAAGGGCTTTTCCAAGCGGTTCCGCGAGGTGATCCACGAGATCGTCTGGAGCATCCAGCCCAAGGCGACCGCCGAGGAGCGCAAGCGATTGGTCGGCCTGATCCCCACGATGACCCGGATCCTGCGCGACGGCCTGGCGCTGATACGGATGCCCCAGCGCGAGCAGGACGAATTCTTCCAGCAGTTGATGGGGTCCCACGCGATGTCCGTCAAGCCGACCGACCAGGCGACCTACATCAAGCATTCGCTGCAGTCCTCCGAGCTTCGTGTCAAGCTGGAAGGCATCAAGCTCACCGGAGCGTTCCCGATGACGACCGTGCCGGGCGGGATCCGGGTGCCGACCGACGCCTTGATGCGGGCTGCGGCCGAACACAAGGTCGACCTGAGCGTGCCCGAGCCGCTGACCGACGTGGGCGAGCTCGATCGCGGCGCCGAGGCGAAGATCGACCAGGACATCGCATCCTGGACGCGCGGCACCTGGTTCGAGATATGGAATGGCCACGAGTTCACCAAGGCGCGCCTGCGCTGGATCAGTCCGTTGCGGACCCTTTTCATGTTCAGCAGCGGCGTCGACAACAAGGCGCACGTGATGTCGCCCGAGTTGATCAAGACGTATCTGCGCCGCAGTTACATCCGGCCGCTGGAATCGGAACCGTTGATGCGGCGCGCCGTCGACGCCGTGGTGTCCGAATTCGAAAAGTCGCCCAAGCGCGCCGCCGAGCTGGCCGCGCGCTTCTCGTCGATCGAGTGAATCGACCCGACCCGTGAGCGAGCAGCCCGTGTCGACCCAGCACCGGTCCGAGCGGCGGCGCACGACGCCGGCCGACGGCGGCGGCGTGAGCGCCGCCGAGCGCGCGCTGCCGGCGCAGGCCGTGCAGGCGCCGGTCAACAGCCGGCTGCCGCTGGTTTACGTGGTTCGCCAGCTGGTGGCGGACCGCTGGCTGTCCCAGTCCGATTGCGAACGGGTGCTGGCGATCGGCGATCGCGAGCGGATGGGGCATCCGATCGCACTGCTGGCGGAGATGAATTTCCGAACGCCGGATGCCGACCGTCGGCTGCTGGACCTGGAATCGCTGACGCAATGGCTGGCCGACAAGGTCAAGCTGCCGTATCAGCACATCGATCCGCTGCGCGTCGATTTCACGCGCGTGGTCGACGTGATGTCCAGCGCGTACGCGACCGGGCACTCGATTCTGCCGATCGCGGTCAAGACCTCCGAGATCGTCGTGGCCACCTGCGAGCCGTACCTGAGCGACTGGGTGCGCGAGATCGAGCAGATCTCGAAGAAGTCGGTGCAGCGCGTGGTGGCCAACCCGGTCGACATCGCCCGCTACACGACCGAGTTCTACAAGCTGGCACAGCAGGTGAAGGGTGCCACCAAGACCGGCACCAGCAACCCGCTGAGCAACTTCGAGCAGCTGGTCGAACTGGGGTCCAAGGTCGAGGCCAACGATGCGCACGTAATCCACATCGTCGACTGGATCCTGCAGTACGCGTTCGATCAGCGTGCCAGCGACATTCATCTGGAACCCAAGCGCGATCAGGGCGTGGTGCGGTTCCGCATCGACGGAGTGCTGCACCAGGTCTATCAGGTTCCGCCCGGCGTGATGCACGCCATGACCAGCCGGATCAAGCTGCTGGGCCGGATGGACGTGGTCGAACGGCGGCGGCCGCAGGATGGCCGGATCAAGACGCGGGCCGGCGGCGCCGGCGGTCGGGAAGTCGAGATTCGCCTGTCGACGCTGCCCACGGCTTTCGGCGAAAAACTGGTGATGCGGATCTTCGACCCCGAGGTGGTGGTCCGCAGTTATGCCGAGCTCGGATTTTCCGACGCCGAGGCGAAGATCTGGTCGGAATTGATCCGGCGTCCGTCCGGCATCGTCCTGGTGACGGGACCGACCGGCTCGGGCAAGACGACTACGCTGTACTCGACGTTGAAGCAGCTGGCGACCGACGAGGTGAACGTCAGCACGGTCGAGGATCCGATCGAAATGGTCGATGCGAGCCTGAACCAGATGCAGGTTCAGCCGGGCATCGATCTGGGATTCGCGGACGGCCTGCGCGCACTGATGCGGCAGGATCCGGATGTCATCATGGTCGGGGAAATACGCGACCGCGAAACGGCCGACATGGCCGTGCAGGCGGCGCTGACCGGCCACCTGGTCTTTTCGACGCTGCATACCAACGATTCGGCTTCGGCTGTGGCTCGCCTGGCCGAGCTGGGGGTGCCGCGCTACCTGATCAACGCCACCCTGATCGGAATTCTGGCGCAACGCCTGGTGCGAACGCTGTGCCCCAATTGCAAGGCGCCGCAGGACGGTCCGGATGAGGGTCTTTGGCGCGAACTGGTTGCGCCGTGGCGCTCGTCCGCTCCGCACACCGTGTACCGCCCCGTCGGCTGCCTGGAGTGCCGCCGCACCGGCTATCTGGGGCGCACGGGGCTGGTGGAGCTGCTGGTGGTGACCGATGCGATCCGCCTGCTGGTTGCACGCGAATCGGACCTGCAGGAAGTGCGCGAGCAGGCCGCGCGCGACGGCCTGCGCTCGCTGCGCGTTTCGGGTGCCGAGAAAGTGGTGCTCGGCCTGACCACCATCGACGAAGTATTGCGCGCGGCGCCGCCGTTCACCGGCTGACGGATTTGGCGGGAGCAGCCGTTTTCGGGGAGAACTCGCAAAGCCGGCTGATCGAGCACTCCCAGCATCTGGGTTTGCGCGCCACGCACACGTAACGGCCGTGCAGGATCAGCCAGTGGTGGGCGTGCAGCCGGAACTCCTCCGGCACCGTCTTGAGCAGCCGCTGCTCGACTGCCTCGACGTCCTTGCCGGGGGCAATGCCGGTGCGGTTGGCGACCCGGAAAATGTGCGTGTCGACCGCGATGGTCGGCTCTCCGAATGCGACATTGAGCACGACGTTGGCGGTCTTGCGCCCGACCCCGGGTAGGGCTTCCAGGGCTTCCCGGGTGCGCGGCACCCGGCCGCCGTGCTGGTCGACCAGTGCCCGGCACAGACCAATCACATTGCGCGCCTTGGTCCGATAAAGCCCGATGGTGCGGATGTACCCGGTCAGGCCTTGCTCGCCGAGCTCGAGCATGGCCGAAGGCGTTTTGGCCACGCGGAACAGTTCGCGGGTCGCCAGATTGACGCTCTTGTCGGTCGCCTGCGCCGACAGAACCACGGCGACCAGAAGCTCGAAGGGGCTGCCGTATTCGAGCTCGCTGCGAGGATCGGGATTGGCGCTGCGCAGCGTCTCGAAGATCGCGCGGCGCCGGGCCGGGTTCATCGGGCCGCGCCCGAGCGGCGCTGTCGCGCACGCAGCACGGCCTGCTTCACGATCGCCGCGATGCGGTCGAAACCGGTTCGATCCGGATCGACCACCAGGTCGACCGGGCCTTCTTCGTCGCGCGCGCGCGACGCGAGCCGGGCTTCCTGCTCCAGGCGCTCCCGCTCCAGGCGCTGCTTGCGGGCTCGCACGCGCGCGCCGGCGGCCCGTGCGTATTCCCGCGTCCAGACGCGTTCGGGCGAGACGTTTCGCATCGCAATGCAGTCGACCGGGCAGGGCGCCACGCACAGCTTGCATCCGGTGCACAGCGACTCGACCACCGTGTGCATGCGCCCCGCAGCTCCCACGATCGCATCGAACGGGCAGGCCTGGATGCACAGAGTGCAGCCGATGCAGCGAGGCTCGTCGATCCATGCGGTCGGGATCGGCCGTTCGGCTCCGCGCCGCGGCTGCAGCGTCGCACTCATCGGCTGATTATGCACATAACAAAACCCCCGCCGGGGCGGGGGTTGCGCGGGTGACGCGGCGACCTCATCGATGAATCGGCCGGTTCAACGGGTCCATCAGCCGCCCGCATCATGCGCCCGGACGAACTGCGCGATCTGCGGGCTGATCATCTCGCGCCAGCGCCGGCCGGAAAAGATCCCGTAATGGCCGACCCCGATCGCGGTCAGATGGCGCCGCTCCGACTCCGGGATGCCGCGGCACAAATCGTGCGCCGCCTGGGTCTGGCCGCTGCCGGAGATGTCGTCCAGCTCGCCTTCGATCGTGAACAGGGCGACGTTTCGAATGTCCTCGGGCGCAACCCGTTCGCCGCGCACGTCCCAGGTGCCTTCGGGCAACCGATGTTCCTGAAACACGATCCGGATCGTGTCCAGGTAGTACTCGGCCGGCAGGTCGAGCACGGCGTTGTACTCGTCGTAGAAGCGACGGTGCGACTCGACGTCGTCCTGGTCGCCCTTGACCAGGTCCTGGTAGTACTCCCAGTGCGAGGTCGACGTGGCGGTCCGGATTCATCGCGACGAAACCGGCGTGCTGCAGGAATCCCGGGTAGACCTCTCGCAGGTAACCGGGATAGTTCGACGGCACCTTGAAGATCACGTTGTTGCGGAACCAGTCGAAGCGGCTTGCGCATGCGCAAGCGTGTTGACCTGCGGTCGGACTGCGGCGCGTGTCGATCGGGCCGCCCATCATCGTCATGGTCCTGGGCAGCGCCGGGTCGCTTCGCGGCTGGCCATCAGCGAAACGGCCGCCAGCACCGGCACCGTCGGCTGGCACACCGAGATCACGTGCACGTCCGGGCCGATCAGGCGGATGAACTCCATGCACGTAGTCGACGTAATCGTCGAGGTGGAACGGGCCCTTGCGACAGCGGCACCACGCGCGCGTCGATCCAGTCGGTGACGTAAAGATCGTGGGTCGGCAGCAGCGTGCGCACCGTGTCGCGCAGCAGCGTGGAGTGGTGGCCCGACAGCGGGGCCACCAGCAGAACCCTGGGATCGGGACGCCGGCCGGGCGGCAGCTCGCGCTCGAAGTGCAGCAGCCGGCAGAACGGCTTCTGGCGCGCGACCAGCTCCTGCACCGGCACTTCGACTCCGTCGACCACGGTCGAATGGATGCCGAACGCGGGTTTCTCGTAGTGCTTGCCGAGTCGGTGCAGCAGGTCGTAGCTCGCCGCGAGGCGCCGCGAATAGACGCGTGTACGACAGCGGGCTATACGGATTGGAAAACAGCTGCGAAGTGGCCTGAGCCCAGGTCGAAAAGGGTGTCAGGATCTTGCGCTGCCACTCATGCATCTGGTAGAGCATCTTGACCTCCGTCCGCGTTGCGGCGTTCGTCGGCGCTGCCGCCACCTCAGCGCTTGAGGTGTTGCAGCTTGTCCTTGACGTCCTTCCACTCGTCGGCGTCGGCCGGGTGCGGCTTCATGCGCGTGATCGACGGCCACTGCTTGGCCAGCTCGGCGTTCAGCGCGATGAAGCGCTGCTGGTCGGCCGGCACGTCCTCCTCCGGGTAGATCGCATTGACCGGACATTCCGGGATGCAGACGGCGCAATCGATGCATTCGTCGGGGTCGATCGTCAGGAAGTTCGGGCCTTCGCGGAAACAGTCGACCGGACAGACGTCGACGCAGTCCGTGTATTTGCAACGGATGCAGGATTCCGTAACGACATGGGTCATCGGTTCGCGCCTGGGCGGTCAAACGGGACCGCGGCACGGATTTTATCGTGATCGTCAAATCCCTGCTCGGTACCAAGGCGCACCAGGGGGCCAGGTGATGCGCCGCGCGCTGCCGGCTTCGCGCGAGGTCGCCGCAAGGGGCGGCGATCGCAGCCCTGGCTACCGCACCGAACTGGTTTCGCGCAGTGGCGCCACAGGCGGATTGGTTGCGTGCGCGGGCGGCGGCGTGCGCCGTGCCGTTGTGGCGGGTCGCTTCGCGGGTGCCTGCGCCGCCAGCGCGCGCTTGCGGTCCTCCGGAAGTTCCTGGTACTTCTGGGTCAGCGCGACCCTCTGGTCGGCCGGCAGCGAATACGCCCGCCGGAAATTCTCGCGGGTCGTCTCATGCTGCTCCGGGGTCAGCCGCGCAAGCTGCGGCATCCTCTCCTGCAGCCGTTTCTTGCCGTCCGCCGACATGTTCGGGTACTTGGCTGCGATCACAAGCCATTTCTTCTTGCGAACCGCGTCGAACTTGTCCCAATCGCCGGCGAGCGGCTGCAGCGCCTCGCGTTGCTCCGCGTTCAAGTCGTGCCAGGTCGGCTGCGCAACGCTCGGCTGCGCCGCTCGGGCCCGCGGCGCTGCAGCCGGATTAGCCGGCGTGGCCGGTGCGGGTGACTGCGCCAGCGCTGAGCCTGCAACCCAGCAAGCCAGCAGCGAAGTGAGCAGTCGATAACGCATCCAAAGCCTTCACATCCCTTGTTCGTCGCGAATCATCACACCGAAGCCCTTGTCGGCATACGTATCGATCGGGGTGTCGTCCAGCAACACGGCCAGGTCGATGTTGGCGTGCTCGGCGATCTCCTGGTCCTCGCGCAGGCGCGAGATCCCGACGAACCCGATGGCAAGGACGATGATCGGGACCAGCAGCCCCAGCCGGCGCAGCCACAGCCAGGCGCTTGTCGGCGGATCCAGCGGCGGCGGAGCACCGCCCTCGGCGGCAAAACGCAAAGCCGGCACCCACAGCGGCGCCTCCACCACGGCTTTCTGCCGGGTAAGGGCTCGCCGGCGTGCCTGCTCCAGGCGCAAAAGGACCCGATAATCGAGGTGATCGGTGCCCTCGTTAAGCGCCTGGCGGATCCGGTACGCGAATTCGACCTCGTTCATAGCGTAATTCCTCGTGCGACCAGCGCCTGTGCCAGCGCGTGCGTGGCGCGAGAACAGTGGGTTTTGACGCTGCCCTCCGAGCAACCCATCGTGGCTGCCGTCTCCGCAACGTCCAACTCCTCCCAGTAACGCAGCAGGAACGCCTGTCGTTGACGGGCCGGAAGCTGGGCGATCTCCTGTTCGATGATGCCGATGACCTGGGCCCGTTCCGCCCGATCCGCCGCGCTTTCCGCCGATTCCGTACCTTCGGCCGCCTCCAGCGTTTCGAGCGGATCTTCCTCGCCCTCCTGGTTGCCGCCGAATGCCGACAGCAGCGTCACCCAGGTCGTGCGGACTTTCTGGCGGCGGAAGAAGTCGTGTATCGAATTCTGAAGGATGCGTGTAAACAGCAGCGGCAGTTCCTGTGCCGGCCGGCCGCTGTAATGTTCGGCCAGTTTGAGCATCGCGTCCTGGACCACGTCTAGGGCGTTGTCCTCGTCTCGAAGTGCGAACACGGCCTGTTTATAGGCCCGGCGCTCGGCGCTGGCTAGAAATTCTGCGAGTTCTTCGCGTGTCGCCATCAGGCATGCGGGGCATTTGCCCCGGAAGGGTGCATTCCCCACGCCGCGATCCATCCTTGCGAGCGGCGCCCGATCGTAACAGAGCATTCACTTGGGCTTGCGCTGCAGGCTCCGATTTGCGCATCCGGGGGCGCTGCACTAAGCTTCCCTGCTGAAATCACGGAAATGCCCCGTTGCGACTGGACGGCGCTGAGCCAGGCCAGTCGGCAGGATGCTTTCTTAAGATTTCGAAGTTGCCGCACCACCTGTCACGAGCAGGCAAGGAACGGCATCCGATCAATTTCCAGACGGACCTTGAGAGGATCGATTCGATGAAATCCGCCAGCGCGGAAACCGCCCGCGGCCAACCTGTTCCCGGCGACGACCCGATAAACAGCGCGATCACAGGCGCCGAGATCGTCGTGCGCTGCCTGCAGGCCGAGGGTGTCAAGCATGTTTTCGGCTACCCGGGCGGCGCGGTCCTCTACATCTACGACGCGATATTCAAGCAGGACGCATTCCAGCACATCCTGGTGCGGCACGAGCAGGCCGCGGTCCACGCGGCCGACGCCTACTCGCGTTCCAGCCAGCAGGTGGGAGTTGCGCTCGTGACCAGCGGCCCGGGAGTCACCAATGCGGTGACCGGCATCGCGACCGCCTACATGGATTCGATCCCGCTGGTCATACTGACGGGCCAGGTCCCGACCCACGCAATCGGACAGGACGCTTTCCAGGAGTGCGACACGGTCGGCATCACGCGGCCGTGCGTCAAGCACAACTTCCTGGTCAAGGACGTTCACGACCTGGCGGCGACGATCGGCAAGGCGTTCTATATCGCCCGCAGCGGGCGGCCCGGCCCGGTCCTGGTGGACATACCGAAGGACGTGTCGATCGCGCGCTGCGCCTTCGATTACCCGCGCAATCCGTCGCTGCGTTCCTACAACCCGGTGGTCAAGGGACACATGGGCCAGATCAAGAAGGCGGTGCAGCTGCTGTCGTCGGCCGAGCGCCCGATGATCTATGCGGGCGGGGGGGTCATCCTGGCCGATGCGGCCAGCGAGCTGAACCGGCTGGTCGATCGCCTGAACGCGCCTTGCACCAACACGCTGATGGGGCTGGGCGGCCTGCGCGCCTCCAACCCGCACTTTGTCGGCATGCCTGGCATGCACGGCACGTACGAGGCGAACATGGCGATGCAGCACTGCGACGTGCTGCTGGCGGTCGGGGCCCGCTTCGACGATCGCGTCATCGGCAACCCGGGCCACTTCGCCCAGAATCCGCGCAAGATCATCCACATCGACATCGATCCCTCGTCGATTTCCAAGCGGGTCAAGGTCGACGTTCCGATTGTCGGCGATGTGAAGGAGGTTCTGACCGAGCTGCTGACGCAGTTCGACTCGAACCGGCCAGCGCCGTCGGCCGCGCTCGAGGCCTGGTGGCGGCAGATCGGGCAGTGGCGCTCGCGCGATTGCCTGAAATACGAGATGAACGACCAGGTCATCAAACCGCAGTACGTGATTCAGAAACTTTGGCAGGTCACGGGGGGCGACGCCTTCGTCACGTCGGACGTCGGACAACACCAGATGTGGGCGGCGCAGTACTACCCGTTCGAAAAGCCGCGCCGCTGGATCAATTCGGGAGGCCTTGGCACCATGGGCGTCGGCCTGCCGTACGCGATGGGGGTGCAGATGGCCCATGCGGGGGCGCAGGTCGCGGTGGTGACCGGAGAGGCCTCGATCCAGATGTGCATCCAGGAACTTTCGACCTGCAAGCAATACCGTCTGACGCCGAAGATCGTCAATCTGAACAATCGTTATCTCGGCATGGTCCGCCAGTGGCAGCAGATCGATTACGGCAGCCGCTACTCGGAGTCCTACATGGACGCGCTGCCGGACTTCGTGAAGCTGGCCGAAAGCTACGGCCACGTCGGAATGCGCATCGAGCGGCCCGCCGACGTCGAGCCGGCCTTGAAAGAGGCATTCACGCGGCTGAAGGACCGGCTGGTGTTCATGGACTTCATCACAGATCAGACCGAGAACGTGTGGCCGATGGTCAAGGCGGGCAAGGGACTGACCGAGATGCTGCTGGGCTCGGAGGATCTGTAGATGCGCCACATCGTTTCCGTATTGCTCGAAAACGAGGCCGGGGCGCTGTCGCGCGTGGTGGGACTTTTTTCGGCGCGCGGCTACAACATCGAGACCCTTACGGTCGCTCCGACCGAGGACCCGTCGCTGTCGCGCATGACGATCGTCACGGGCGGCTCGGACGACGTGATCGAGCAGATCACCAAGCACCTGAACCGCCTGATCGAGGTGGTCAAGGTGGTCGACCTGACCGAGGGCGAATTCACCGAACGCGAGCTGATGCTGATCAAGGTGCGGGCGACCGGCCGCGAACGCGACGAGATGAAACGGATGGCCGACATCTTTCGCGGCCGCATCATCGACGTCACCGAGCGCACGTACACGATCGAGCTGACCGGAAACACGTCGAAGATCGACGCCTTCATCCGGGCCATCGATCGTGCCGCGATCCTGGAGACGGTGCGCACGGGAAGCTCGGGAATCGGCCGGGGCGAGCGGGTACTTCGGGTCTGAGGGCGGCTCGCGCTGTGGGTGGCGCGCGCACTGAAAAGGGGCAAAGGAGGGTTTATGAGGATCTACTACGACAAGGATGCGGACCTGTCATTGATCAAGGGCCGTCGGGTCGCCATCGTCGGCTACGGCTCGCAGGGACACGCACACGCTCTGAATTTGAAGGACTCCGGGGTGCGCGTGACGGTGGCGTTGCGCAAGGACGGCCTGTCGTGGCAGAAGGCGTCCAAGGCCGGGCTGGACGTCAAGGAAATCGGCGAGGCGGTCCGCGAAGCCGACATCGTGATGATCCTGCTGCCGGACGAGAACCACCGGCAGATCTACCGCGAATCGATCGAGCCGAACATCAAGAAGGGCGCGGCCCTGGCGTTCGCGCACGGATTCAACATCCACTACGGGCAGATCCAGCCGCGCGCCGACCTGGACGTGCTGATGGTCGCGCCCAAGGCGCCTGGGCACACCGTGCGCGCGACTTACGCGCAGGGCGGCGGAGTGCCCTCGCTGATCGCGGTTCACCAGGACGCATCCGGTACGGCGCGCGACCTGGCGCTGTCGTATGCCAGCGCGATCGGCAGCGGCAAGGCCGGCATCATCGAGACCACGTTTCGCGAGGAGACCGAGACCGACCTGTTCGGCGAACAGACCGTCCTGTGCGGCGGCTGCGTCGAGATGGTCAAGGCCGGCTTCGAAACGCTGGTGGAGGCCGGCTACGCGCCGGAGATGGCCTACTTCGAGTGCCTGCACGAGTTGAAGCTGATCGTGGACCTGATGTACGAGGGTGGCATCGGGACCATGAACTATTCGATCTCGAACAACGCCGAGTACGGCGAGTACGTCACCGGGCCGGAGGTGATCAACGAGCAATCGCGCCAGGCGATGCGGCGCGCGCTGGTGCGGATCCAGACCGGCGAGTACGCCAAGAGCTTCCTGCTGGAAAATGCCGCCGGCGCGCCGACCCTGCTGGCCCGGCGCCGCCTGACGGCCGAGCATCCGATCGAGCAAATCGGCGAAAAGCTGCGTTCGATGATGCCGTGGATCAAGAAAAACCGGCTGGTCGATACGTCCCGCAACTGAGCGCGAGGCGCGGCATGGTCGCGCCTCGGCGCTCCTGGAAACGAACTTGAACCGACAGACACACCCCTGGCTGGCCCGCGAGGGCTGGCCGTTCGTTGCCGCGGGCTGCGCGGTCGCGCTCGCGATGGCCTGGCTGGCCGGTTTCGGCTGGTCGATCCCGGTGTGGCTGCTCGTGGCATTCCTGGTGCAGTTCTTTCGCGATCCGCCCCGAACGGTGCAGGCGGGCCCGGGAGCGATCGTGTCCCCGGCCGACGGGCGCATTGTCAGGGTGGAGGCGGTGCGCGACCCGAACACCGAGCGCGACGCCCTGCTGGTCAGCGTGTTCATGAACGTTTTCAATGTCCACAGCAATCGCGCGCCGGTCGATGGCGTCGTCGAGAAGGTCCGGTATCGCCCCGGCGCCTTCATCAACGCGGACCTGGACAAGGCGTCGGAAGGCAACGAGGCCAATGCGGTCGTGCTGCGCACGCGGACCGGCGAGCGCGTTTCGGTCGTGCAGGTGGCCGGGCTGATCGCCCGGCGCATCCTGTGTTACGTGCAGGCCGGCGACGAACTGGCGCGCGGACAGCGGTTCGGCTTCATCCGCTTCGGGTCGCGCGTGGACGTGTACCTGCCGCGCTCCGCGCGGCCGCTGGTCGCCGTCGGCGATTCGGTCCAGGCCGGCGTGTCCGTTCTGGCCGAGTTCTGATGAAGATGCCGATGCGCTTTCGCCGGCGCAAGCTGCGCCCGCTTGCAGGAGCCGGCAGTGCGCTTGCGGACGACTTCAAGACCCCGGTTCGCCGCCGGCGCGGCATCATTCTGCTGCCCAATCTTTTCACGACGGCCGCGCTGTTTGCCGGGTTCTTCGCCACCGTGCAGGCGATGAACCAGCGCTTCGACTGGGCGGCCATCGCGATCTTCGCGGCCATGGTGCTGGACGGGATGGACGGCCGCGTGGCCCGGCTGACCAACACGCAGACCGCGTTCGGTGCCCACTACGATTCGCTGTCCGACATGGCCTCGTTCGGGGTGGCGCCGGCGCTCGTGATGTACGAGTGGGCCCTGCGCGGACTGGGCCACTGGGGGTGGGCGGCGTCCTTCGTCTATTGCTCCGGGGCCGCGCTGCGGCTGGCCCGTTTCAACGCGAATCTGGGCGTGGTGGACAAGCGCTTCTTCCAGGGCCTGCCGAGCCCGGCGGCTGCCGCGCTGGTGGCCGGCTTCGTCTGGCTGGCGGTCGACAACAAGCTGCAGATCCAGGAGGTATGGCTGCCCTGGGTGGCGCTGGCCGTCACCGTGTATGCCGGGCTGACGATGGTGTCGAGCGCGCCGTTCTACAGCGGCAAGAGTTTCCAGGTCGGCGTCAGCGTGCCGTTCGGGGTGATGGTTGCGATCGTGGTGGGCATCTGCGTCGTTTCCCTGAACGCGCCCATTGTGCTGTTCGTGCTGTTCTGCTGTTACGCGGTCTCCGGTTACCTTTACTGGGGCTGGCGGCGCTGGCGCGGCGAATCCAACCCGGCCCGGCCGGTGCCGCATGGCTCCGGCGGCGCCGCGCCGCCGCATTGAAGAGGTTGTTAAAGCTGGCGAATACACTTATAGTGGGGCTGTGGACTCGATAGCCATGTGTTTGTTTGCCCCAAGCACCGCCGCGCTGCGACTGCGGCCGCTGCTGCTGCGCCCAGCGCGCAGCTAAATTCCCTGAACCACAATTCGAGAAGTAAACGGCCCGCGGAATCGCTCCCGGGCCCCCCGGCCTTGCCTTGACGGAGAGCCCCATGGACCGCCTGATCATCTTCGACACCACTTTGCGCGACGGCGAACAGAGCCCCGGCGCGGCCATGACGCGGGAGGAAAAGCTGCGCATCGCCAAGCAGCTGGAGCGCCTGCGCGTCGATGTGATCGAGGCCGGGTTCGCGGCATCTTCCAACGGCGATTTCGAGGCGATTCGCTCGATTGCGGCCTCGGTTCGTGAAAGCACCGTGTGTTCGCTGGCGCGGGCCAACGAGCGCGACATCGCCAGAGCGGCCGAGGCCCTGGCCGGCGCGCGCTCCAAGCGGATCCACACCTTCATCGCGACCTCGCCGCTGCACATGGAGAAGAAGCTGCGCATGTCGCCGGAGCAGGTCTTCGAGCAGGCCAGGCTGGCGGTGCGTCTGGCACGCCGCTTCACCGACGACGTGGAGTTCTCCACCGAGGACGGCAGCCGCTCGGAGCTGGACTTTCTGTGCCGCGTGATCGAAGCGGCGATCGCCGAGGGTGCGACCACGATCAACATCCCGGACACGGTGGGCTACGCGGTGCCCGAGCAATACGGCCTGCTTTTGCGCACGCTACGCGAGCGCGTGCCCAATTCGGATCGCGCGGTCTGGTCGGTCCACTGCCACAACGATCTGGGCATGGCGGTGGCCAACTCGCTGGCCGGGGTGTTGAACGGAGTGCGGCAGGTCGAGTGCACGATCAACGGGCTGGGCGAGCGCGCCGGCAACACCTCGCTCGAGGAAGTCGTCATGGCGGTGAAGACCCGCCGCGACGTATTCGGTCGTGGAGGTCGGGATCGACACCACCCAGATCGTCGCCAGCTCGCAAGCTCGTTTCCAACATCACCGGGTTCCCGGTTCAACCGAACAAGGCCGTGGTCGGTGCCAACGCGTTTGCGCACGCCTCGGGCATACACCAGGACGGCGTGCTGAAGGCGCGCCAGACCTACGAGATCATGCGTGCCGAAGACGTCGGCTGGAGCACGAACCGCATCGTGCTGGGCAAGCTTTCCGGCCGCAACGCGTTCCGCCAGCGCGTCCAGGAACTGGGCATCCCGATCGAAAGCGAGGAGGAGATAGAAGCGGCCTTTGCTCGGTTCAAGGACCTGGCCGACCGCAAGGCGGAGATCTTCGACGAGGACATCCAGGCGCTGTTCTCCGATGAGGCGGTGGTCGCGCACAACGAGCACTTCCGGCTGGTATCGCTTTCGCAGAGGTCGCAAACCGGCGAGCGCCCGCACGCGCGCATCGTGTTCCGGATGGGCAGCGAACAGGTCGAAGCCGAATCGGGCGGCAGCGGACCGGTGGACGCCTCGTTGAAGGCGATCGAGAGCCGGGTCGAGAGCGGCTCCGAGCTGATGCTGTACTCGGTCAACGCCATCACGACCGGAACCGAAGCGCAGGGGGAAGTCACGGTGCGCCTTGCGCGTGGAGGTCGCATCGTCAACGGCACCGGCTCCGATCCGGACATCGTGGCGGCCTCGGCCAAGGCCTACATCAACGCGCTGAACAAGCTGTATACGACGGCCGAGCGCCTCAATCCCCAGACTTCGATGGCTCCGTAGGTCCGCGGCGGACACCCTCACCCCCGGCCCCTCTCCCGCAAGCGGGAGAGGGGAGGAAACTGCTCTTCCTTGCCCTTCACATTGCCTGGGGGAGCACGAGGGGGCCAGCCCAGCCCCCTCGTTCTCTTCCTCTATCCCTTTCCGGCCGCAGGCCGGAAAGAGAGGGGGGTGAGGGTCAGATCATTCGGGCGCCCATCACGCGACTGACATATAATGCGCGCCTCACGGCACGGATACCCTTCCGTGTCCGCTTGTTTGGTTCCAGGGGACCCCGATGTCGGTTGCAGATATCAAGAAGGGCGACATCGTCGCCAAGTTTCAGCGGGCGGTGAATGACACCGGTTCGCCCGAGGTTCAGGTCGCGTTGCTGACAGCCCGCATCAACGAGCTGACCGAGCATTTCAAGACTCACGTCAAGGATCATCACTCCGGCGCGGCCTGCTCAAGATGGTCAGTCGGCGCCGCAAACTGCTCGACTATCTGAAGGGCAAGAAGCCGGACGCTTACAAGGGCCTGATCGAAAGTTTGGGCCTGCGCAAGTAACAAGCGACGGCAGACACAGGCTGGTCGTTCCAATGATTCGGTTTCCGAGCCGACAGCCGGGGCGGATGCCTGCCGGCATGGGTACGGTCTCGGCCGCGCACGAAAGGAAATCCAAGTGTTCAACAAGGTAACCAAGACATTCCAGTACGGCGCACACACGGTGCGCCTCGAGACCGGCGAAATCGCACGCCAGGCCAACGGCAGCGTGCTCGTTTCGATGGATGAAACGGTGGTGCTGGCGACGGTGGTCGCCGCGACCAAGGCCAAGGCCGGGCAGGATTTTTTTCCGCTGACGGTCGACTACGTCGAGAAGACCTACGCGGCCGGGCAAGCATTCCCGGCGGCTTCTTCAAGCGGGAAGGCCGGCCATCGGAAAAGGAGGTCCTGACCTCGCGCCTGATCGACCGGCCGATCCGGCCGCTGTTTCCGGACGGTTTCTTCAACGAGGTGCAGGTCGTCCTGCACGTGGTGTCGATCGACGCGGAAATCGACCCCGACATCCCCGCCCTGATCGGAGCGTCGGCTGCGCTGGCGCTGTCCGGCATCCCGTTCAAGGGGCCGATCGGCGCGGCGCGGGTCGGGTACGTGTCCGGCCAGCTACGTGCTGAACCCCACCGCCACGCAATTGAAAGAGTCGCAATTGAACCTGGTCGTGGCCGGCACCGAGCGGGCCGTGCTGATGGTGGAGTCGGAGGCCGACCAGTTGTCCGAAGAGGTGATGCTGTCGGCGGTGATGTTCGGCCACCAGCAGATGCAGGCCGCGATCGATGCGATTCACGAACTGGTGCGCGAAGCCGGCAAGCCGGCATGGGACTGGCAGCCTCCGGCCAAGAACGAGTCACTGATTGCCCGCCTGGTCAAGCAGGTCGGGTCGGACCTTCGTGCCGCCTACGAGATCCGCAGCAAGCAGGCGCGCTCCAAGCGGATCGCCGAGATCGAATCCGCCGCCAAGTCGGCGCTGGCCGCCGAGGCGGTCGAGACCGGAAACACGCCGCCCGACGCCAACTACGTCGATGCAATCCTGTTCGATCTGCAGGCCAAGATCGTGCGAAGCCAGATCCTGGACGGGGAGCCGCGCATCGACGGGCGCGACACGCGCACGGTGCGGCCGATCGAGATCCGGCTGGGCGTGCTGCCGCGCACCCACGGATCGGCGCTTTTCACGCGGGGCGAGACGCAGGCCCTGGTGACCGCCACGCTGGGCACCAAGCAGGACGAGC
Organism: uncultured beta proteobacterium; assembly: GCA_963739145.1. Lineage (GTDB taxonomy): Bacteria > Pseudomonadota > Gammaproteobacteria > Burkholderiales > Burkholderiaceae_F > VBCK01. The sequence continues at coordinate 8,297 of CAVTZO010000067.1, read as the reverse complement.
AGATCATCGACGCGCTGCAGGGCGAGTACCGCGAGCGCTTCATGCTCCACTACAACATGCCGCCGTTTGCCACCGGCGAGACCGGGCGCATGGGCGCGCCCAAGCGGCGCGAGGTCGGGCACGGTCGCCTGGCCAAGCGGGCGCTGGCAGCGGTCTTGCCGCCGATCGAGGAGTTCCAGTACTCGATCCGCGTCGTCTCGGAAATCACCGAGTCCAACGGTTCTTCTTCGATGGCGTCCGTGTGCGGCGGCTGCCTGGCGCTGATGGACGCCGGCGTTCCGATCAGGGCGCACGTGGCGGGCGTTGCGATGGGGCTGATCAAGGAAGGCACGCGCTTTGCCGTGCTCACCGACATCCTGGGGGACGAGGATCACCTGGGCGACATGGACTTCAAGGTCGCGGGCACTTCGCGCGGCGTGACCGCGCTGCAGATGGACATCAAGATCGAAGGGATCACGAAGGAAATCATGCAGGTCGCGCTGGCACAGGCGCGCGAGGGTCGCATGACGATTCTGCAGAAGATGCAGGACTCGATCGCCGCCTCGCGCGGAGAGCTTTCCGCCTATGCGCCGCGAATGATCCGGATGAAGATCAACCCGGAGAAGATCCGCGACGTGATCGGCAAGGGTGGTTCCGTGATCCGCGCGCTTGACCGAGGAAACGGGCACCCAGATCGACATCGAGGACGACGGCACCGTGACCATTGCCAGCGTCGACCAGGAAAAGGGGCGCGAGGCTCAGCGTCGCATCCAGGAACTGACGGCGGAGGTCGAGGTCGGCAAGGTCTACGATGGAACCGTGCTTCGCCTGCTCGATTTCGGCGCGATCGTGCAGATCCTGCCGGGACGGGACGGCCTGCTGCACATTTCGCAGATCGCCAACGAGCGCGTCAACCAGGTATCGGATTTTCTTAAGGAGGGGCAGCAGGTCAAGGTCAAGGTGATCGAGGCCGACGAAAAGGGTCGCGTTCGCCTGTCGATGAAAGCCCTCGCGACCGACCCCGCCGCGCCGGTTACCCAGTCCTGAACGGGCACCGGCCCCCGAATCCTATCGCTGCAGAATCGCCGTGCGCGCCAAGCTGATCGCCGCCAACTGGAAGATGAACGGCTCGTTCGCGTCCAATCGCGAATGGCTGCGCTCGTTTTCGACGGCGGCCATCTCGTCCGAGGTCGTGGTGTGCCCCCCCTACGTGTACCTCACGCAGGTCGCCGAGGCACTGAGCGGCACCCCGGGCTGCGCGGGAGCGCAGAACCTGAGCGCGGAGGCTCCCGGGGCGTTCACCGGCGAGATCGCGGCCGAAATGCTTATCGATTGCGGCATTCGGTGGGTGATCGTCGGTCATTCGGAACGTCGCAGCCGCTACGCGGAAACGAGCGGAATGGTTGCTGCCAAGGCGGCGCGTGCGGTGGCGCACGGCCTCAAGCCGATCGTCTGCGTGGGCGAGACCCTGCACGAGCGGGAACAGGGCCGCACCTTGGCCGTCATCACCGCGCAGCTCGCTCCGGTGTTCGACGCGTGCGCGGCCGACGAGCTGGCGGCCAGCGCGATCGCCTACGAGCCTGTGTGGGCGATCGGGACCGGCCAGACCGCAACGCCGGCGCAGGCCCAGGACGTGCATGCGGCGATCCGGTCACTGCTGTCGCGCCACGATCCTGGTGCCGCTTCGCGCACGCGCATCCTTTACGGCGGCAGCGTGAAGCCCTCCAACGCGCTCGAGCTGTTTCTGCAGCCGGACATCGACGGCGGATTGATCGGCGGAGCCTCGCTGGCGGCGTCGGACTTCGTGTCGATCTGCCAGAGCGCGGATCAGGCGGCGGCGCGCTGAATTCGATTCCTGAGGAGTACCGATGGGCTGGTTGAATTCGTTGTTGATCGCGATCCAGGTGATCTGCGCGATCTCCATCATCGTCCTGATCCTGCTGCAGCATGGCAAGGGGGCGGACATGGGCGCCGCCTTCGGCAGCGGCGCCTCGGGAAGCCTGTTCGGTGCGAGCGGCTCGGCCAATTTTCTTTCGCGCACCACCGCGGTGCTGGCGTTCTTCTTCTTTGTGACCACCATCGGGATGGCCTAGACGGCAACCAGGGCGCGCAATGCCGCGGCCCAGGCCGACCACGGAGGCGTCATGAGCACGGTGGGCAAGCCGGCACCGGCACCGGCGGGTGCTCCGGCCGCTCCGGGCGGGCCGGCCGAGATCCCGGCGACCCCCGCGCCGCAGAGCACCGCGCCACCGCCGGCCGCCAATCCGGCCACGACTCCCGCAGGACGTCCAGCCGACATTCCCAAATAGGGTTCGGATTGATCGCGTCGTTGCGGCCTGCAGGCGCCGCACGGCATTGCGGGTGTGGGAAAGCGGTAGAATCCGGCCCGATCGCCGACGTGGTGGAATTGGTAGACACACCATCTTGAGGGGGTGGCGGCGAAAGCCGTGTGAGTTCGAGTCTCACCGTCGGCACCACGCCGGCTTGAACCTGCCCGGCCCCAATCGGTCATAGCACTGGATGGTCCGAAGAATAGAGCGTCCCGGATGCAAATCGGGCAACAACCACGGCGCGGAGATTGAGTGGATCTGGTCAGCTACCTGCCAGTCCTGTTGTTCCTGATCGTCGGCGCGGTCATCGGAATCGCGCCGGTCCTGATCGGCATGATTCTGGGTCCACGCCGCCCGGACCCCGAAAAGCTGTCCCCGTACGAGTGCGGATTCGAGGCGTTCGAAGACGCGCGCATGAAGTTCGACGTGCGCTACTACCTGGTTGCGATCCTGTTCATTCTGTTCGACCTCGAAGTCGCCTTCCTGTTCCCTTGGGGGGCGTCCCTGAGCGACCTGGGTTCCTGGAGCCCGGGCTTCTGGGCGATGATGCTGTTCCTGGCGATCCTGACGGTCGGATTCGTCTACGAATGGAAAAAGGGCGCGTCTCGATTGGGAATGAAGAGCGGCGAGGTCCTGATCGTGGGCGTCGAAGGTGTTTTCAACGAAGGGTTCGTCACGACGAACCTGGATAAGCTGATCAACTGGTCCAAGACCGGTTCGCTTGTGGCCGATGACGTTCGGACTGGCGTGCTGCGCGGTCGAGATGATGCATGCGGGCGCTGCCCGCTACGACCTCGACCGCTTCGGCGTCGTGTTCCGGCCCAGTCCGCGGCAGTCGGACGTGATGATCGTGGCCGGCACGCTGTGCAACAAGATGGCGCCGGCCCTGCGCAAGGTCTACGACCAGATGGCCGAGCCGCGCTGGGTGATTTCGATGGGCTCGTGCGCCAACGGCGGCGGCTACTATCACTACTCGTATTCGGTCGTTCGCGGCTGCGACCGGATCGTTCCGGTCGACGTCTACGTGCCGGGCTGTCCGCCGACGGCCGAAGCGCTGATCTACGGAATTCTGCAGCTGCAGAAGCAAGATCCGCCGCACCAACACGATCGCCCGCTAGCAGGCCGTTGAAAAGACATCGCGACCAACGGACCCGCACTCATGGCGAATCGAAGTTCTGGCAGAGCGCCTGCGCACCCGCTTGGGCGAAGCGGCGGCCGATCTGCGCAGCGCCTTCGGCGAGCTGACCCTGACGGTACGCCGCCGCGAAATACGTGCAGGTCGCAACGACGCTGCGCGACGATCCGTCGCTCGGCTTCGAGCAGCTGATCGACCTGTGCGGCGTGGATTATCTCGGCCTACGGCGATCGCCCGCAGGAAGGCCGCCGTTTCGCCGCCGTCGGTGCATCTGCTGTCGGTGTCGAACAACTGGCGGCTGCGCCTGCGTGGCTTCTGCGTCGACGACGAGTTTCCGGTGATTGCCACGCTGACCCCGGTGTGGCCGGCGGCCGGCTGGTACGAGCGCGAGGCCTTCGACCTGTACGGCATCGTGTTCGAGGGGCACCCGGACCTGCGCCGCATCCTGACCGACTACGGTTTCATCGGGCACCCGTTCCGCAAGGACTTTCCCGGTCTCCGGTCACGTCGAGATGCGCTACGACCCCGAGCAGAAGCGCGTGATCTATCAGCCGGTGACGATCGAGCCGCGCGAGGTAACGCCGCGCGTGATCCGCGAAGACAGCTACGCCAAGCGCGACTGAGTCCCGCTACCCGCCATGGCCGAAGTTCGAAATTACACCCTGAATTTTGGACCGCAGCACCCGGCTGCGCACGGCGTGCTGCGGCTGGTGCTGGAACTGGACGGCGAGGTGATCCAGCGTGCCGATCCGCACATCGGGCTGCTGCATCGCGCGACCGAGAAGCTGGCCGAAACACGCACGTACATCCAGTCGGTGCCGTACATGGATCGGCTCGACTACGTGTCGATGATGTCCAACGAGCACGCCTACGTGATGGCGATCGAACGCCTGCTCGGCATCGAGGTGCCGGTCCGGGCGCAGTACATCCGGGTGATGTTCGACGAGATCACGCGCCTGCTCAATCACCTGCTGTGGATCGGCGGCGCACGGGCTCGACGTGGGCGCGATGGCGGTCTTTCTGTACGCGTTCCGCGAGCGCGAGGACCTGTTCGACATGTACGAGGCGGCCTCCGGCGCGCGCATGCACGCGGCCTACTATCGCCCGGGCGGCGTGTATCGCGACCTGCCCGATTCGATGCCGCGTACGCGCCGTCGATCGCATCGCAACGCGCGGGACGTCGAACGCCTGAACGAGCAACCGCGCAGGGTTCGCTGCTCGACTTCATCGAGGACTTCACGCGATCGGTTCCCGACCTACGTGGACGAGTACGAGACGCTGCTCACCGACAACCGGATCTGGAAGCAGCGCCTGGTGGGCATCGGCGTGGTGACAGCCGAGCGCGCGCTCGCGCTGGGCTTCACCGGGCCGATGCTGCGCGGCTCCGGCATCGCCTGGGACCTGCGCAAGAAGCAGCCCTACGAGGTCTACGACCACCTCGATTTCGACATTCCGATCGGCCGCAACGGCGATTGCTACGACCGCTACCTGGTGCGCGATGGAAGAAATGCGCCAGAGCAACCGGATCATCCGGCAGTGCGTCGAATGGCTGCGTGAACAACCCCGGGCCGGTGATGTCCGCCGACCACAAGGTGGCGCCGCCTTCGCGCGTCGACATGAAGTCGAACATGGAAGAGCTGATTCACCACTTCAAGCTCTTCACCGAGGGCATTCCACGTGCCGCCGGGCGAGGTGTACGCCGCGGTCGAGCATCCGAAGGGCGAGTTCGGCATCTATCTGGTTTCCGACGGCGCCAACAAGCCGTACCGGCTGAAGATCCGCGCGCCGGGCTTTGCGCACCTGCAGGCCCTCGACGAGATGACGCGCGGCCACATGATGGCCGACGCGGTGACCATCATCGGCACGCAGGACATCGTGTTCGGGGAGATCGACCGATGAGCGCGCTGCCCGAAGAGGCCGGGACGCTTTCGGCGGACGCCTATCGGCGCATCGACCGCGAGCTCGCCAAGTTTCCGCCGCAACAGAAGCGCTCGGCGGTGTTGCCCGCGCTGGTGATCGCCCAGGACGAGCTGGGTTGGCTGCCGTCCTGGGCCATCGAGGCGGTCGCCCAGTACCTGGGGATGCCGCCGGTGGCCGCCTACGAGGTCGCCACGTTTTACGCGATGTTCGACCTGCAGCCGATCGGGCGCTTCAAGCTGACGCTGTGCACGAACCTGCCGTGTGCGCTGTCGGGCGCGACGCGGGCTGCGGCGCGCCTGAAGCAGAAGCTGGGAATCGGATTCGGCGAGACCACGGCCGACGGCCTGTTCACGCTGAAGGAGGGCGAGTGCATGGGGGCCTGCGGCGACGCGCCCGTGGCCCTGGTCAACAACAAGCGCATGTGCAGCTTCCTGAGCGACCAGCGACTCGACGAGCTCCTCGACGAACTCCGACGCGAGGCCGGCAAATGAGCGCTCAGACTTGTTTTCACGGACGCCATGTCAACCCCATCATTCTGGACGGGTTGAACGGGGAGAACTGGCGCCTGGCCGATTACGAAAGGCGCGACGGCTACGCGGCGCTGCGCAAGATACTGTCCGAGAAGATGACGCCCGACCAGGTGATCGCCGAGGTCAAGAAGTCGGCGTTGCGCGGCCGTGGCGGTGCGGGATTTCCGACCGGCCTGAAATGGAGCTTCATGCCCCGCCAGCACCCCGGGCCCAAGTACCTGGTGTGCAACTCCGATGAGGGCGAGCCGGGCACCTTCAAGGACAGGGACATCCTGCGCTACAACCCGCACTCGCTGATCGAGGGCATGGTGATCGCCGGTTATGCGACCGGATCCGCGGCCGGATACAACTACATTCACGGCGAGATCTGGGCGGAGTACGAGCGCTTCCAGCAGGCCCTGGACGAGGCGTATGCCGCCGGATATCTGGGCCGCAACATCCTGGGCAGCGAATTCTGCTTCGATCTTTACACGACGCACGGCTTCGGCGCCTATATCTGCGGCGAGGAGACCGCGCTGCTGGAGTCGATCGAGGGCAAGAAGGGGCAGCCCCGTTTCAAGCCGCCGTTTCCGGCCGGCTACGGGCTGTACGGCAAGCCCACCACGATCAACAACACGGAAACCTTCGCGACCGTGCCGTGGATTTTCCTGCACGGCGCCGAGGCGTTCCTGAAGCTGGGCAAGCCCAACAACGGCGGCACCAAGATCTTTTCCGTCTCGGGCGACGTCACCTCGCCGGGCAACTACGAGATCCCGCTCGGAACGCCGTTCTCCAAGCTGCTGGAGCTCGCCGGAGGCATGCGGGGCGGCCAGCGCATCAAGGCCGTGATCCCGGGCGGCTCGTCGGCGCCGGTGGTTCCAGGCAGCGTGATGATGTCTACCGACATGGATTACGACTCGATCGCCAAGGCCGGGTCGATGCTCGGCTCCGGCGCCGTGATCGTGATGGACGAGACCCGTTGCATGGTGCGATCCCTGGAGCGGCTGGCCTACTTCTACTTCGAGGAATCGTGCGGGCAGTGCACGCCGTGCCGCGAGGGAACCGGGTGGCTGTACCGCGTCGTGCACCGGATCGAGCACGGACAGGGCCGGCCGCAGGACCTGGATCTGCTGGACTCGGTCGCGTACAACATCATGGGCCGTACGATCTGCGCGCTGGGGGATGCGGCCGCGATGCCGGTGCGCTCGTTCGTGAAGCATTTTCATTCCGAGTTCGAGCACCACATCGAGCACGGGCGCTGCCAGGTCGCCGACTATGTGTAGCGGGCGGGGCGCCGGCTTCGAGGCCGCAGGTGCAACCCCTGGAAGCGCCGAAAGATGATTGAGCTGACGATCGACGGCAAGAAGGTGTCGGTGCCCGAGGGAAGCACCGTGATGGAAGCCGCCAACCGGCTGTCCATATCGATTCCGCACTTCTGCTATCACAAGAAGCTCTCGCTTGCGGCCAACTGTCGCATGTGCCTGGTGGAGATCGAAAAGGTGCCCAAGCCGATGCCGGCTTGCGCGACCCTGGTCGCCGCGGGCATGTCGGTGAGCACGACCAGCGAGCGGACCAAGGAAGCCCAGCGCAGCGTGATGGAGTTCCTGCTGATCAACCACCCGCTGGATTGCCCGATCTGCGATCAGGGCGGCGAGTGCCAGCTGCAGGACCTCGCGGTGGGCTATGGGCCCTCGGCGTCGCGCTATTCGGAACCCAAGCGGGTGGTGTTTCACAAGGAAATCGGCCCCCTGGTTTCGGCCGAGGAAATGGCCCGCTGCATCCATTGCACCCGCTGCGTGCGTTTCGGCCGCCAGATCGGCGGGGTCATGGAACTGGGCATGGCCGGGCGCGGCGAGCACTCTGAGATCCTGTCGTTCCTGGGGCGCAGCGTCGACTCCGAGGTGTCGGGCAACATGATCGACATCTGCCCGGTCGGGGCACTCACCAGCAAGCCGTTCCGCTACGCGGCGCGCACCTGGGAACTGGGGCGGCGCAAATCGATCGGCCCGCACGACTCGCTCGGTTCAAACCTGATTCTGCAGGTCAAAGGGCGCCAGGTACTGCGCGTGGTCCCGCTGGAAAACGAGGACGTCAACGAGTGCTGGCTGTCCGACCGGGACCGCTTCTCGTACGAGGGGCTGCATGCGGCCGACCGTCTGACCCGGCCGATGCTTCGGCAGGCGGGCGCCTGGCGCGAAGTCGAGTGGGAGGAAGCACTCGGTTTCGTCGCAGCGGCGCTGGGCGAGGCGCGCGCGCGCGACGGCGGCGCCTCGATCGGGGCCCTGGTGTCGCCGAACGCCACGCTCGAGGAGATGTCCCTGCTCGCGCAAATGGTGCGCGGCCTGGGTTCGGACCACATCGATTTCCGGCTGCGGCAGTCCGACTTCTCGAACGATGCGGCGCGGCGTGGCGCACCCTGGCTGG
>CAVTZO010000066.1:0-54290 GCA_963739145.1 uncultured beta proteobacterium | reverse complement strand
TTTCGGCAATCGGTTCTTTGCATATGAGAGCTTCTTCTTTCACCTTTCAGAGGATCGTGGCTAGCATTGACCTTTACGTCGGCGCTGACTTGATTCGCCGCTGAGACGATCCGCGCCCTGATCCGGCTGGCGCCGCGTCAGGCATTTTTTCGGAGCGCATGCTCATGCCACTTACACTGATCGACGAACGCAACCCCGCAGTCCAAGCGCAGGCGGACCCGGCCCACCAAAAAGCCGAGGCCCTCGACGCGCTGGCGCGCGTTCGCAGCGAAGCCGCGGCGGGGGGCATGCGGTATGCGGGCAGCGTTGCTCCCGAGCTGGCCTGGCAGCTGTTCCAGGACGGGCAGGCGCTGCTGATCGACGTGCGCACACCGGAGGAGCTCAGCTACGTGGGCCGCGTTCCGGGAGCAACGCACCTGGCCTGGGCCACCGGCACGGCGCAGGTGCGAAATCCGCGCTTCGTGCGCGAGCTCGACTCCAAGGTGCCCAAGGATGCCGTGGTGCTGTTGCTGTGTCGCAGCGGCAAGCGGTCGGCTGCGGCGGCGGAGGCGGCGACCAAGGCCGGATACGCCAATGCGTTCAACGTCCTCGAGGGATTCGAGGGTGATCTGGATGAGCGGCGGCGGCGCGGCCAGATCGGCGGCTGGCGGCATCGCGGCCTGCCGTGGGTACAGGACTGATGGCCCCTGACGGCAAGGGTGGGTCCGAGCAGAAATTTCAAAATGCCGCTGCCGGGATCGAGGCATCGGTAGAACGCGTGCCGCGCTGGGATGTCGATCAGATCGTGACCGCGCTGCGTGCCCAGCGCGCCCGCTGGCGCGACGGGCACCAGCGGCTGCGCGAGGGCGCAGGGCGCGAGTTCCCGTCGCCGCAGGCCCTGCGCAGGATCACGGCGGGACTGCGCGGGGCGCTGTTTCCAATGCGCCTTGGTCCGTCGGGTCTGCGTCAGGAAGGCGAGGATTTCTACGTCGGCTACACGATCGAAATCGCCCTGAACGAGCTGTTCGAGGAGGTGAAGCTCGAGTTGCGCGGTGCCACGGCGGCGCGATGCGGCGGCTTAGCGGGCAGCGAAGCCCGTGCCGTTGAAATCGTCCAGAGCTTCGCCGCTGACCTTCCGGCGGTGCGGGCCGAACTCGATCAGGACATCGAGGCGGCCTACCGGGGGGATCCGGCCGCGCACAGCGTGGATGAGGTGCTGCTGTGCTACCCGGGGGCGATCGCGATCATCCATCACCGGCTTGCGCATCGCCTGTACAAGCTCGGAGCGCCGCTGGTTGCACGAATGATCTCGGAGATTTCGCATTCGGAATCCGGCATCGATATCCATCCGGGCGCAACGATCGGTCCGTGCTTCTTCATCGACCACGGAACGGGCGTCGTGATCGGCGAAACCGCGCTCATCGGGGAGCGGGTGCGCCTTTACCAGGCCGTTACTCTGGGAGCGCGCAGCTTTCAGGCGGGCCCGGGCGGAGAACTGAAGAAGGGGATGCCGCGCCATCCGATCGTGGAGGACGATGTCGTCGTCTATGCGGGCGCAACGATCCTGGGGCGCATCACGATCGGGCGGGGATCGACGATAGGCGGCAACGTTTGGCTCACCCGCAGCGTGCCGCCGGGCAGTCATGTGACCCAGGCTCAATCGCAGCACGAGGCTTGATCCGAAGCACAGCGGGCAAACCGGTTTGGCGACGGCGTCCCAAATTCATCTCACAGGTCAGGAGCACTACTCATGGCAGAGAACTCACCCGCGCAGCTGGCACTGGGCGACGTCGCCGCACGGCAGCTCGCCAACGTCACGAAGACCGTTCCTCAGCTGGCGACGCTGTCTCCGCGCTGGCTGGTGCACCTTCTGCAGTGGGTACCGGTCGAATCGGGCATCTATCGGCTGAACCAGGTCAAGAACCCGGCCGACGTGCACGTCGCGTGTGCGCAGCGGGACGAGTCGGAGCTGCCGGTGACCTTCGTCGATTACGAGGAGACTCCGCGTGAGTATTTCCTGAGCTCGGTGTCCACCGTGCTGGACGTGCACACGCGCGTATCCGACCTGTACAGCACGCCGCACGACCAGATCAAGGAGCAGCTGCGGCTGACGATCGAAACGGTCAAGGAGAAACAGGAAAACGAGCTGATCAACAACGCGGAGTACGGGCTGCTGGCCAACGTCGCCGAGGCGCAGCGCATTTTCCCGCTGATCGGTCCCCCGACGCCGGACGACCTGGACGAGCTGCTGACCAAGGTCTGGAAAGAGCCCGCGTTCTTTCTAGCGCACCCGCAAACGATCGCCGCGTTCGGCCGCGAGTGCACGCGGCGCGGCGTGCCGCCTCCGACGGTCAGCCTGTTCGGATCGCAATTCATCACCTGGCGCGGCGTGCCGCTGGTGCCGTCCAACAAGGTTCCGATTGCCGACGGCAAGAGCAAGATCCTGCTGCTGCGGGTCGGCGACAAGCGCCAGGGGGTCGTGGGCCTGTTCCAGCCCGGGCTGCCGGGCGAGCAGAGCCCGGGGCTGTCGGTGCGCTTCATGGGAATCAGCCGCAGCGCGATTGCCTCCTACCTGATCTCGCTGTACTGCTCGCTGGCGATCCTGACCGAAGATGCGGTCGCGGTGCTCGATGACGTCGAGGTGGACAGGTACCATGAGTACGGGCACACCTACAAGTAGCCTTCCGGGCGCAACGCCGCCACCCGGATGGCCCGATGTGGCGACGCTGGCGCGCCTGGCCAGCGAGATCTTCAACACGCCTCCCGCAGGCGACGCGGCGGTTTCGGTGCCGCTTGCGAACGTGCCTGCGTCGCCACAGAATCAAGTCGGGCTCCTCACGCGAGCCGTCTCGCTGGCGCCGGATTCCCAGACCGCGACGGGCTTGCCGGATATGGCCGGCACTGCGGTGCCACCTGCGACGGGCCGGGCCAGCGGTCCGCTGCTCGGCGTGCCCGAGGCTTACGCGGCGGCGCTGCCGATCGCGACCGGTCCATCGGGTTCCGATGCCGGAACGTTTGCGCCGGCGCCGCTTGCTCCCCAGGCCGCCAGCGGCGTGCCGGATCGGGCCGATTCTGCGCCACCGGTGGCGAGCGGGGTCAGCGGCCCATTGCTCGGCGTGCCCGACGCCTATGCGGCTGCGCTGCCGACCGTCACCGCACTGTCGGGTGCTGACGCCGGGCCTGCTGCAAATGCAGATCCGGCCACACCGTTCTACTATTTCCTCGACGAGGCCGCCTCGGCGCCGTTCGGCGCACCGGCGGCGAGCAACCGAAGCGATCCGCTCGCCGAATCGGTGACCGGTGACGATGCTGCGTCGGGGGTGCCTGGGGCTGAGGCCCTGCCTTCGTTGCAGAGCGTGCCGGAATCCAAGGCCCCCACTGCGTCGACACCGTATTACTTCCTCGGCGAGTCGAGCGCTTATCGCGGGTTCTACTTCGCCGAACCGCCGGCGGCGGCCAGGTCGGCCGACGGGGGCGCATCGGTTCCTCGAGCGGGCACGGATGCGCATCCGCCGTTCGATGTGGACGCGGTTCGGCGCGATTTTCCGATCCTGGCCGAGCGCGTCAACGGGCGTCCGCTGGCCTGGCTCGACAACGCGGCGACCACGCAGAAGCCGCGCGTGGTGATCGAACGCCTGTCCTACTTCTACCAGCACGAGAATTCGAATATCCACCGGGCTGCGCACGAGCTGGCGGCGCGCGCCACCGACGCCTACGAGGCCGCGCGGTCCAAGGTGGCGCGATTTCTCGGGGCGAGCTCGCCCGAGGAAATCATCTTCGTTCGCGGCACGACCGAGGCGATCAACCTGGTTGCGCAGAGCTGGGCGCGCCAGAACCTGGGCGAGGGCGACGAGATCGTGCTGTCGCACCTGGAGCACCACGCCAATATCGTTCCGTGGCAGCAGGTGGCCTCGGAAAAGGGCGCGAAGATCCGAGTGATTCCGGTCGACGACTCCGGGCAGGTGCTGCTGGAGCAATACCGCCGGTTGCTGAACGACCGCACCCGGATCGTCGCGGTTTCGCAGGTGTCCAATGCGCTGGGGACGATCGTTCCGGTCAGGCAGATCGTCGATCTCGCGCATCGGGCCGGCGCGCGGGCGTTGGTGGACGGCGCGCAGTCGGTCGCCCACATGAGGGTCGACGTGCAGGCGCTGGACGCCGACTTCTTCGTGTTCTCCGGACACAAGATCTTCGCGCCGACCGGCATCGGCGTCGTGTACGGCAAGCGCGAGTTGCTCGAGCAGATGCCGCCCTGGCAAGGAGGCGGCAACATGATTTCCGATGTCACGTTCGAGCGCACGCTGTACGCGGCGCCGCCGGCGCGCTTCGAGGCGGGCACTGGCAATATCGCCGATGCGGTCGGCCTGGGCGCCGCGCTCGATTATCTGGAGCGGATCGGACTGGAGAACGTGGGCCGCTACGAGCACGATCTGCTCGAATACGGGATGCAGGCGCTGCGGACGGTTCCCGGATTGAGGCTGATCGGCACCGCCAAGGAGAAGGCGAGCGTGATGTCGTTCGTCCTGGAAGGACGCTCGGTCGAGGAGGTCGGCAAGGCGCTCAATCAGGAAGGCATCGCCGTGCGCGCGGGGCACCATTGTGCGCAACCGATCCTGCGTCGCTTCGGAGTGGAAGCGACCGTGCGCCCGTCGCTGGCCTTTTACAACACCTGCGAGGAGATCGACCGGATGATCGCGGTGCTGTACCGGCTCACCGCCTCGCGCGGGTCTCGTCCGTCTTTCAGCTGATCGATGGCCAATTTCACCCCGCTCTCCGCGCTGGGTGGCGGCGCGCTGATCGGGCTGGCCGCGGTTTTGTTGCTGGCCGGTATCGGCCGCATCGCCGGGGTGAGCGGCGTGCTCTCGGGTGCGCTGGCGTGGCCGCGCGGCGATGTCGGCTGGCGCCTGGCGTTCCCGGGAGGACTGCCGGTGGGTGCGGCGCTCTTCTATTGGATGTTTGCCGATGCGCCGGTCGCCCGCAGCCATTTCCCGGTTGTGCTGCTTGCGGTTGCCGGTCTTCTGGTCGGGTTCGGCACGACGCTGGGCGGTGGCTGCACCAGTGGCCACGGCGTATGCGGAATCGCGCGGTTTTCGACGCGGTCGCTGGTTGCCACGCTCGTTTTTCTGACCATCGGAATCGTGACTGCGGTCATCGTGCGTCACCTGTTCGGAGTGACCGGGTGAAGCGGATTGCGCTGGCGCTGGCAACGGGCGTGCTTTTCGGCTTCGGCCTTGCCTTGTCGCGGATGACTCATCCGCAGAAGGTTCTCGCCTTCCTGGATCTGGCCGGATCGTGGGATCCCAGCCTGGCCTTCGTGATGGCCGGGGCGGTCACCGTGGCGGCGCTTGGCTTTCGCGCCGTGCATCGCCGCGCGCGGCCATGGCTGGACGAGCAGTCCCATGTAACGCGGAGAATCGGAGTCGACCGACAGCTGCTCATCGGCGCGGGCCTGTTCGGGATCGACTGGGGGATCGGCGGCTATTGCCCCGGACCGGCCATCGCGCTGCTCGCCGCGGCAAACCACGAGGCCTGGGTGTTTCTGCCGTCGCTGCTGGCAGGTATGGCGCTCGCGCGCCGCGATCGCGTCCCGGCCTGACTGATTTTCTTCAAAAGCTACGAGGGCGGCGCGCCACGGCCTTTCGCTCGCGGCTTACAATGTTGTACGTGAGCGCCCTGAAGTCCATGAAGTCCAGTCTGAAGCCGAAGACGGCCGGTGAAGCGCCGGCCGCGCGCGACGAGCCCGCGGCGGTTGACTCGGTGCCGCGCTGGAACGTCGGGGACATCGTCTCCCAGCTGCGCGCCCAGCGCGGGCGGTGGCGTGACGCGCATCATCGGCCCCGAGAGGGCGCTGGACGCGAGTTTCCTTCGCCCGAGGCGCTGCGCAAGATCGCGCTGGGTCTGCGCGGAGCGCTGTTTCCGATGCGGCTGGGGCCGCCCGACCTGCGGCACGAGGGCGAGGATTTCTACGTCGGTCACACGATCGAGAGCGCGCTCAACGAGCTGGTCGACCAGATCAAGCTGGAGCTGCGCAGCGCGGCCGCGATGTCGAACCAGAGCTTCGAGGGTGCGGATCGGCGCGCGGTCGAAATGGTCCAGAGTTTTGCCGCCGAGCTTCCGGCGGTGCGAGCCGAGCTCGACCAGGACGTCGAGGCGGCGTACCGGGGCGATCCTGCCGCGCACAGCGCCGACGAGGTGCTGCTGTGCTACCCGGGAACGATCGCGATCATTCACCATCGCCTGGCGCATCGGCTTTACGTGCTGGGGGTTCCGATGGTGGCCAGAATGTTTTCCGAGATCGCGCACTCCGAAACCGGCATCGACATCCATCCGGGGGCGACGATCGGCTCGAGTTTCTTCATCGACCACGGCACCGGAGTCGTGATCGGCGAGACGGCCGTGATCGGAAATCGGGTGCGCCTGTACCAGGCCGTCACGCTCGGTGCGCGCAGCTTTGCGGTCGGCCCCGACGGCGAGCTGCAAAAGGGCAACGCGCGCCATCCGATCGTCGAGGACGACGTCGTGATCTATGCGGGCGCGACCATCCTGGGTCGCGTGACGATCGGCCGCGGATCGACGATCGGCGGCAACGTCTGGCTCACGCGCAGCGTGCCGCCGGGCAGCCAGGTTACCCAGGCGCAGTCGCAGCAGGAACATTGACCGGCCGCAGGCAACCCCTATTTGGGGGGGCCCAGCGAATCGGCTCCTGCTTTGGCCGCTATCCCGTCGTTCGCCGAGGAACTGCCGGAACAGCCGACCGCTCCGACGATCTTGCCGTCGACCACCAGCGGCAGGCCCCCCTCCACAGGGATCGCTCCCTCCAGGCGCAGAACCCTCAGTCCTTCGCCTCCGGCAGCCAGCACATCCTGCCAGGCCTTGGTCGGCCGCTTGTAGCGCGCGGCCGAGCGCGACTTCTGGATCGAGACATCGACGCTGCCCGTCTGGGTCCCGTCCATCTTCTCGAAATAGACGAGCTCGCCGTTCGGGTCGGTGACGGCCACCGCCATGTTCCAGTTGTTCTTGTGCGCCTCGGCGACCGCGGCGGCGGCCACCTTCTTCGCCGCATCGGCGCTGATCGGCAGCCCATACGGGTTCGGCATCTGGGCCGACACGCTCAGGCTCACCGCGGCCCACGCGGCCGCCAGCAATGCGCGCTTCATCGCTCCTCCTTTTTTGAACCCGGATCGGTATCTATTTGACCTGCGCCAGCAGCTTATCGAACCGGTCCTTGTGCTGCAGCATCTTTGCGGAAAAATCGGCCGCCGCCTTCTTCGCCTCGGCCAGATTGACCGGCTTGCCGGCCTGGATCACCGCCACCATGCCCAGCGTCTTGTGCACGTCGCATTGAACCAGGTACACGCCCTGTTTTTCGATCTTCACGGTGATCTGCGTATCCGGGAGCGCCTTCCAGGTCTTGGCGCCTTCCGGCACCAGCAGCGAGATGCTGGTGTGGCCGGCTTTCTGTAACGGCAGGAACGTCACCGTGTCGCCGACATTGGCCTTGATGAAGTCCGGATCGAACACCAGCATCTGGCCGTTCGGTCCGTTGGTCAGCATCTTGACCTGCACGTCCTTGGCTACGGCCGCAGCGGTGATCGTGGCCAACAGGCAGAACAGCAGCAGTCTTTTGATCATCATCTTGGTTCTCCCAGCCTCTTCGTGAGCGGAAAGTCCAACCGTGAACCGAAGTTCAACGCTTGCCTGGCCCCATTAGACGCCGTGCTCTGCAAACCGTCGCCGGCCGGGGCTCGCGCGAACGTGGGTATCGATTGCTGCGCGGGCCGATAGACTCACTTCGCTGTGCAGATTGCCGCGCGCCTTGAGACGTTCGACCCGCTGGCTTCATTAACCTTGCTTCAGGGACTGGCCTTGACGCGACGGACCGAAGATCGATTCGCCTTTGGGGGCGAGATGCTGTCGCTCGAGCGGGCGCAGGCGGATATCGCGCAGGCGTTCAGCTGCCGCGCGCAGGTGGAGATCGTCGCGGTGCGCGACGCGCTCGGCCGCGTGCTGGCCAGGGACATTCTGGCTCCGATCGATCTGCCGCCGTTCACCAACTCGGCGGTCGATGGCTACGCGGTCTATCACAGCGATTTGCGCCCCGATGGGCCGACCCTGTTGCCGCTGCATGCCAAGACCTTCGCCGGCCAGGCGCCGCAAGCGCTTGCGCCCGGCTCGGCGGCCCGCGTGTTCACCGGAGCCATGCTTCCGGGAGGCGCCGACGCCGTGTCGATGCAGGAGGATTGCGAGCTGCGGGGTGACGATGTTCTGATTCACCCCGGGCTGGCGCCGGGGGCGAATTGCCGCGTGGCAGGTGAGGAGGTGACGCGCGGTGACCGTGTGCTCGCGCAGGGTCGGCGCCTGATGCCACCTGAGATCGGACTGCTGGCCGCGCTCGGGCTCGAGCGGGTACCGGCATTCACACGGCTGCGCGTTGCGCTGTTTTCCACCGGCGACGAACTGGTCGACCCGCCGGCGCGGCTGGCCGCCGGCCAGATCTACGACGCGAACCGCGCGGTGCTGGCGGCGCTGCTGTCGCGCCTGGGCGCGGTCGTCGACGACGGGGGAATCCTGCCCGATGATCCGGATCTGACTCGCAGCCGGCTTAGCGATGCGGCTTCCCGCTCGGATCTGGTGCTGACCTCCGGCGGCGTGTCGGCCGGCGAAGGCGATCATGTCCGTGCGGCGATCGAGGCGATCGGCGAGCTGACGTTCTGGCGCGTGGCGATCAAGCCGGGCCGACCGGTCGCGCTCGGCCGGATCGGCGACACGCCGCTGCTCGGCGTTCCCGGCAACCCGGTCGCGGCCCTGATCACGTTCTCGTGGATCGGGCGCCCGTTGCTCGACCGGCTGGGCGGGGCCACTTACCAGCCGCCGGTGCGATTCCTCGCCCGCAGTGGGTTCTTGTTGCGCCGCAAGCCCGGCCGGCGCGAATACCTGCGCGTGATCGTCGATGCGAACGGCGTCGCCCAGCGGCATCCGAAGGAAGGATCGGCCATGCTGACCTCGCTCACCCAGTCCAATGCGCTGGCCGAGCTGGCGGAGGATCTGACGCAGCTGTCGCCCGGCGATCCAGTCGCCTGCATCGCGTTGGCGACGCTGTACGGCTGACTAAGGCGCCAGGGCCAGCTCGGAGTCGAGCGGCGGGCGCGCGTCTTCGGACTGCGCCATCAAGCGCAAGTATTCGAGGCGATCGACCGCGTCGAGCGCCACGCGCGGGCCGGCCCCACCCGAAACCGCGTGGGGCTGCGTCCCGAGCGCGATGACGGTGCCCAGTCCGGCGTACAGGTAGCGGTCACCGAACGAATGCAGCAGCGCGGCGAAGGTCGGCTCGCCGGTGCAGTGCCCGGGCGCGATGTAGTCGACCTTGGCCGAATCGCGCAGCAGCGCGACGGCCTCGGAAATGGCCGCATCGGGGGCCACGACCATGTGGAAGCCCCCGGCTATCAGGTGGATGTGCGGATCTATGGCCTGCGCGGCCGCAACGATCCGCTCCAGGCCCGGGTGCGAACAGCCCACCATCAGCACCAGGCCGTCCGGCGTGCGGATCGCCAGCGACAGCTCCTTGAGCTCCAGCGTCGAAGGCTTGTCGGACACCAGCGCGATCAGATGAAGCCCGGGCGCGATCTCCTTCGTCTGATCGATCAGCTCGATGTTGGCGCGAGGCCAGGCGCTGCCGAACACCATCGTTTCGGGAGGATTGCCGTCGTAGTAGCGCATGTACGCCGGCAAGGCATCGTTCTTCCGGTAGAACTTGCTCGGCAGGGAGGACCCATAGACGCCAAAGTTCTCCTTGGGCGCGTAGATCTTCACGGTGGGATTCACGCGCAGCAGGTACTCCATGCCACCCATGTGATCGCCGTGGCGATGCGACAGCACCACGAAGTCGAGCTTTGAAAGGTCCACCCCCAGGGCCTTAGCGTTGGCAGCCAGGATGTCCGGGTTGTCGCCGGTATCGAACAGGATTCGCCTGCCCCCGACTTCGACCAGCGCCGAATATCCCCAGTCCTTTTGCAAGCTCGCGTTGCGGCCGAAGGCGTCGTAAAGAACCGTGATGCGCGGTTGCTGCAGTGCCTCGGACGGCTGGGAGAGAGTGGCGCCGCACGCGACCAACAGCATGCCGAACAGCGCCTGCTTCAAGCTGGACGTCTTCATCGATCGCCTCCCTCGGCTCATGTTGTTCGATGGCGCGATTGGGTCGGTGACACCGCCCCTTGGTGGATCATCAGTGCCATGGGAACAGTAAACGCAATGTAAACGCGAGTCGATTGGTTCCGTTGCCGCGTCGCAGAAGACCATGTGGACTTCGTAGATTTTCTTTCAGCGCATGGCCCCTGCGCGCGGCAGGCCGGCAGGGACGCCCAAACGAAGCGCGTAATGCTTGGATGGCACAATTCGGTCCGATCCTTTCGCGGGTGAACGTCGAGGGTGCGCGATCCGAGCGCCGCGAACGGCAAGCGATCAGGTGTTCGGATTCGAGATGCACAAATTGCGGATTGCGTTGGCGTTGTGGCTGGCTCTTGTCGTCGTGACCGGTGTCCGTGCGGCGAGTCAGTCGATGCTCGCCGACCAGAGCGAGGTCGCGTATGTCGCTTCGCAGCTGGGTGCGCAGGTCGAGGGTAATTTCGGGCGTTTCGATGCGCGGATCGACCTGGACCCGGGCCGGTTGCAGACCAGTTCCGTCTCGTTGTCGGTCGACACCGCGAGCTTGAACTTTCCGTCGACCGATGTGCTCAAGGAACTCGCCAAACCCGACTGGTTCGACACCGCCCGCTTTCCCACCGCCGAATTTCGCTCCAGCCGGATACGCGCGCTCGCCAGCGATCGCTATGAAGTCTCCGGCACATTGACGATCAAGGGTCATGCGCGCGAGGTGGTCGTGCCGGTGAACCTGAGCCGAACCGGCACGACGACCCTTGCGAGCGGGGCGCTGACGATCAAGCGCCTGGACTACGGTGTCGGCACCGGTGAATGGAGCGACACCTCGCTGGTCGCCGACGAGGTGCAGATCAGGTTCAAGATCGCAGTGAGCGGTCTGTCTTCGAGCTGACGCCGGGCTCGGGTGCCGCGGACGGTTGCCAGAAGAGGTTGCGGATTCACATTGGCAGCCGTAACCGAAAGCTGCTAGGGTTCGGCCTCGGCAAATGCTCCGAGGCCGCTTCAGGACCGCGCTGATTTAGTCTGCTCGATGCGCCGCCTTCTTCTTGCGCTGCTGTTTCCGCTGCTGCTGATCGCCCAGCAAGGGGCTTTCGTGCACAGCCTCGAGCACTTTTCGGCGGCGGTCGGTACGTCCCGCTCGCCGGACGACGGCCAGTCGTCGAGCGACCGGTACTGCGAAAAGTGCTTCACGTTTGCCCAGGTCGGTGCCGCCGCCGACCTGCCGGTCGCTTTTGCCCTCGTCCTTACCCTCAGCCTTGATCTGATCGGCTTCCACCTGCCGATCGCGCCACCGTCCCGTAGCCCACTTCCCCGCAACCGCGGGCCGCCCGCTCCCCTCTGATCGTCAGCCGTCCGGCAATCGTCCGGCCCGCTCGCTTCGGCGACAAAGGCCGACACGTGGTTCTCGTTTGGAGGGGATTTCGTCATGGGTTCGTTCGCATTGCGAGGCGCTTTGCGCGCTACCGCTGCCGCTTCGGTAACAGTGGCCTGTCATCTTCCCGTGCCCGCCTGGTCTGCGGATGCAGCCCCGGCGGCCGACGCACCGGACGCAGCAGGGCCAATTGGGGCGATGAACGCGCCCGACACGGCCGACGGCCAGCCGATCCAGCAAATCGAGATTGTTTCGAAGGTCCAGCGGCTCAACGACGCGCGCACCGGCATCCAGACGCAAACCGGCGCGTCGGTTTACACGCTGGACCAGGCGGCCATCAACGCGGTGCCGGGCGGCGACAACACCTTGCTGAACCAGGTCATCCTGCAGGCTCCGGAAGTCGCGCAGGACTCGTTCGGCCAGTTTCACGTCCGGGGCGAACACAACGGGCTGCAGTACCGTCTGAACGGAATCATCCTGCCCGAGGGCATCAGCGTGTTCGGTCAATCGCTCGATCCGCGCCTGATCTCCTCGATGAGCCTGATCACCGGAGCGCTGCCGGCCGAATACGGATTGCGCACGGCCGGAATCATCGACCTGACCACCAAGAACGGAGCCCTCGCGCCGGGCGGGTCGGTCTCGATGTATGGCGGCAGTCACGACACGCTGCAGCCGAGTTTCAACTACGCGGGGTCTTCGGGCTCGATCAATTATTTCGTCGTCGGCGATTATCTTCAAAACGGCCTGGGGATCGAATCGCCGGACGGGCGCTCCAATCCGATCCACGACGATACCAAGCAGTACCACGGTTTCGCCTACGCGGAAGACGTGCTGGACGCCGATAACCGCCTGGGCCTGACATTTGCCGCGGCGTCCGGCGCATTCCAGATCCCCAATCAGAGCGGCCTGCAGCCGTCGCTGGGATGGGACGCGAACGGCCAGACGACCTTCCCCAGCGAAAACCTGAACGAGAACCAGAGGGAGATCAACCAGTTCTTGATCCTGAGCTGGCAGCACTCGCAGGGGGCGCTGGATACGCTGACCGCCCTGACGAGCCGCTTCTCGAGCCTGACCTTCCAGCCCGATGCGCTGGGCGACCTGCTGTTCAACGGCGTTGCGCAGCAGGCTTACAAGCGCAACACCGCTTTCGCCCTGCAGTCGGACTCGGCGTACAAGCTGAACGACGTGCACACGCTGCGGGGCGGGATCTACCTTCAGGCCGACCGGTCGACCAGCGACACGAGCTCGCTGGTGCTGCCGGCCAACCCCCCCGACACCCCCGCCACGCCGTTCACGATCGTCGACAACAGCGCCAAGACCGAACGGATCGAAAGCCTGTACGTGCAGGACGAGTACCGGCTGCTGCCGGTGCTGACGATCAATTACGGCGTGCGCTTCGACAACCTGACGGCCTACACCAGCGGAAGCCAGTTGAGTCCCCGCTTGAACGTCGTGTGGCAGGCCCTGGCCGACACCACGGTGCACGGCGGCTATTCGCGCTACTTTTCACCGCCGCCATTCGAGCTGGTCGGCAACGAAACCGTCTCCAAGTTCGTCGGAACTTCCAACGCGCCTGCGGTGACCCAGGCCGATACCCCGAAGCCCGAACGGGCGGATTACTTCGATCTGGGCGTGCTGCAGAAGTTCACGCGGGCGCTGAGCGCCGGGATCGACTCCTACTACAAGCTGTCGCGCGACCTGATCGACGAAGGCCAGTTCGGGGCGCCGATCATCCTGACGCCGTTCAACTATCGCACCGGGCGCCAGTACGGAGTGGAGCTGACGACCAATTACGCGGGCGAGCAGTTGTCTGCCTACGCGAACCTCGCATTCCAGGGCGCCCATGGAAAGGACATCGAGTCGGCTCAGTTCAACTTTTCCCAGGACGATCTGAACTACATCGCCTCCCACTACATCGACCTGGACCACGAGCAGCGGGTAACGGGTTCGGCCGGCGGGTCCTATCTGTGGGACGGGACCCGCTTCAGCACCGACCTGCTGTTCGGCTCCGGACTGCGCGCCAGCCTGACGTTGCCGGACGGTTCGACGATTCCGAACGGAACGCACCTGCCGTATTACACGCAGGTCAACACGGGCGTCAGCCACGTGTTTCACCTGACAGGCTACGGAACGCTCACAACCCGGTTCGACGTGATCAACGTGTTCGATCGCGATTACCAGATCCGCAACGGCACCGGGGTGGGTGTTGGCGCGCCGCAATACGGGCCGCGCCGTGGTTACTTTTTCGGGTTTTCGAAGTCAATTTAGACTGGCAGCCTCGAAGAAAGAGGAGGGGGCAATGGGACGTCATTCGATTCGTTGGGCAATCCTGGTCATGGCGTGGCTGCCGGTCGCGGCGGCACAGGCGGCCGAGACTGCGGCCGATCGCGAGGTCAGCGTCACCTGGGACCTGGGCGACTTGTTTCCGAGCGCGCAGGCGTGGACCGAAGCGTATGGCAAGGCGCGGGCGCAAGCCGACCAGCTCGATCGCTTCAAGGGATCGCTGGGCAACGGCGCGGGCGACATGCTCAAGGCCCTGGCGACCATCAGCGACCTGCGGCTGCAGGCGGCGCGCCTGGCCACCTACGCAAGCCTGGCGGGCGACGACGATCTGCGCGTTGCGCCGGCCCAGGAAAGGCGCCAGCAGGCGCAGGCGCTGCAGACCCGGATCGATGAGAAGACCGCCTGGCTGGCGCCCGAGGTCATCGCGCTCGGCCAGGCCAAGGTCGATTCGTTTCTGGCGCAAAGCGCGGAGCTCGCGCAGCACTTCGACTTCTTCCTGAAGAACACCCTGCGCGCCGCCCCGCACACGCTCGGGGCCGAATCCGAGGCGGTCCTGGCCGGCAGCGGCGACGTGCTGTCGCAGCCGAACAATGTGTACCAGCAGCTGGCGGACGCCGAGCTGCCGTTTCCGACGGTCGAACTGTCCGGCAAGAAGTTCCGGCTCGACCAGGCCTCCTACACCAAGTATCGGAGCGCGGCCACGCGCGCCGACCGCAAGGCCGTGTTCGACTCATTCTGGGGCGCCTGGAAGAGCTACCAGGGGACGATGGGAGCGAACCTGACGACCCAGGTGATGGGCGACGTGTTCATGGCCAAGTCGCGCCGCTTCGACAGCGCGCTGGACGCGGCGCTGTTTTCCGACAACATGCCGCCCGAGGTCTACCGCACGCTGGTGGCCCAGACCAATGCGGCGTTGCCGACGCTGCACCGCTACCTGCGGTTGCGCAAGCGTCTGCTGGGAATCGGCGACGAGCTCGCCTACTACGACAACTACCCGAGCCTGTTTCCGCTCACGTCGGTGCCCAAGTTCAGCGTCGCCGAGTCCGAGCGCATCACGCTGGCCGCGCTGGCACCCATGGGCGACGAATACCTGGCCCTGCTCAAGCGCGGTTTCGCAGGACGCTGGATGAATGCCTTGCCGCACCAGGGCAAGGCCGCGGGCGCCTACATGAACGGCAGCGCGTACGGGGTGCACCCGTACCTGCTGCTGAACCACAACGACGATTACGAGTCGCTCTCGACCCTGGCGCACGAGTGGGGACACGCGGTGCACACGATGCTGGCCGACTCGAATCAGCCCTACGAGAAGGCGGAGTACTCGACATTCATCGCGGAATCGGCATCGATCGCCAATGAAATGCTGCTGAACGACTACATGGTGGAGCACGCCAAGTCGCGCGAGGAAAAGCTGTACTACCTGGGTCAGGGCCTGGAGGCGATCCGCACCACATTCTTCCGCCAGGTGATGTTCGCCGAGTTCCAGTTGCAGATGCACCAGGACCTGGAGCAGGGCCGGCCGCTGTCAGGCGAGCATCTGACCGAGGAGTATTGCGCGCTGCTCAAGCGGTACTACGGCGAGGCCGAGGGTGTGATGAAGATCGACCCGCTGTACTGCACCGAGTGGGAATTCATCCCCCACTTTTACTACGGCTTCTACGTCTATCAGTATGCGACTTCGATGGCCGGCGCGGCCCAGTTCACCGACGCGATCCTGAAAGAGGGCGCACCGGCACGCGACCGTTTCGTCAACATGCTGAAGGCGGGGGGATCGGACTACGCTTACCCGCTGTACCGGAGGGCCGGTATCGACATGGCTACGCCGGCGCCTTACCAGGCGCTGATCGCGCGCATGAACCGCGTGATGGATCAGATCGAGGCCCTGAAGTCGGGCAACTGAAGTCGGCCGACTGACGCCGGCCGCACCGGCCGGCGAGCCCTGCGCCGTGCGCTCAGTGCTGCTCGTCGCCCTTGCGCAGCGACGCGCCGTCCTCGGTGCGCACGACCGCACCGAGCGTGAGCAGCCAGTCCAGCTCGTCTGCACCGTCGATGCGCAGCACGATGACGTTGCGCGCGCCGTCGGTCGTCAATTCGCCGGTCTTGAAGCCGTAGAAGTCGGCCAGCCGGTAGGTCATGTCGGTCTGCTTGCCGGTTTCGGCGGTGATGTAGCGCGAGTCGCCTTTGCGCGAGACCTCGTTGAATGCAAACCGGCTCAGATCCGCGCCCGCGAAGTGCGCCTTGTACTGCGCGATGTCGTCGTACACATGCAGCTCCGGCGAGATCTTCTGCACGCCCAACTCGTACAGCAGCTGCGGAGGCGAGTCGATCGCGATCGGAGATCCGTTTTCGCCGTTTCTCAGGCTGCCGACCGTGTAGTACGCGGTCGAGACGGCGCACGCAACCGCGTCCGCATCGGTGCGGTTCTGCTGGCACAGCCCGAGCGCATCCGAAACAAAGTGGCCGGTCGCATGCGCCTCGTCGTGGTACATGCTCGAGGCCAGCATCCGCGCGATGATCACCGCCTGGCGCACCGGAACCTTGTCGCCCAGGCGGCGCTCGACCGACAGGACGCCGTACGCGTCGGCCGCGGCTTCCTGAGCCAGGAACGGGAACACGCTGGCGTCCGCGACATGCCCATCGGCTCGGCTCAGGAACGCGTCCCGGAGCTTGCAGTGCCCGATCTCGTGCGCCAGGGCCCACATGGCCTGGGCATTGCGTTCGAGCCGGCCGTTCAGGAAGCGTCCAAGCGGTTTGAGGGCCTCACCGACGTCGGGCGAAACGCGCACGATGCACTGGATGCGGTCCCCCTCGACACGCGAAACCGACAGGGAGCCGCTTTGCGAATCGCGGAAGGAGATCTCGGCCTCGGGATCGAGCTCGAGTGCGAACGCGGCGGCCGCCTGCATGTATTCGTCCGGCGAGCCGGATGGGACTGAAAACTCGGAAGCCTCGTGGGTGCTCTCCGCTGCATTCGAATAGGAGCCCTGCAGGCAAAGGAAGGTCGCCGTCGCGATCAGCCGGGACAGTGCCCGCCATCGCGACAGGGTGGAGCGTGACACGGTGAGGTTGCGCTTGCCGTTGACCCTCATACGAGCTCCCTTTCGACCTGAGTGCCACGGTGCGACAACTGCACGGGTTGCACATAGACTCAGACGGATTCACCTTACCTTTCGCACCGAATTCGCGATCACCCGAATAAACGAACTTTGCGATTGTTCGATTACACGGGCGAATCGACGCCTTCTGTCATCGCTTGCAACAGCCCCACATCCCGCCCCCACTGCATGTGGCAGCAGGTCGCAACTCAACGACGCCGTGATTCCGCTCCGACGCACCGCTTTGAGTCGGGCGTCGGGTTCCATGTCAAAGTAAGCAAAATACGGGCCAGCGAGCAAGGCACCGACTCAATCAGTCAGAGCGCGCCCGGTACGAGGAAGTTCCCAACCGGGGCCGGATCGAATGGATTAACAGAGCGGGGTCGTATGGATTTACCGGGGCATTACCCGGTCCGGACCTGACGCGGTCCGATGCCCGTGGCCGTGTAGCATTTTGTTGAGCGACTCACCTGATACCCATGCGCCTCATCCCCATTACCCCGAGATTCAGCGCCGCCGACCAGATCGATGAGCAGGACGTGCAGACGCTGGCCGCGGCCGGGTTCGGGACCGTGGTCGGCAATCGGCCGGACGCCGAGGGAGGCGTTCCGATGGCGCGCATCGGCGCGGCCTGTGCCCTCAACGGACTGAAGTTTTTCTCCCAGCCGGTCGAGTTTTCCGCGATAGGCCTGGGCGATGCGGATGAATTCGGCCGCATCCTGCAGCAGTCCGATCGACCGGTGCTGGCCTACTGCCGCAGCGGGCGGCGCTCGACCGCACTTTGGGCGCTCGCCTGCGCGCCGCTGGCCGGCGCGCAGGCGGTGCTCGAGGCCTGCGCGCGCGCCGGAGTCAACCTGGACGAGCTGCGAGCCTTGCTGGAGCGCAGTGCCGCACGCGTGGATCCACTCTATGCCTCGAGCGTGGATCCGGCCGCTCGCGAACGTTTCATCGAGCGCTGGATCAAGGATATTCGCGGCGCAGCGCAGCGGTCATAGCGACGCGGTCATAGCGCCGCCCGCATCAGCGCATCGGCTTCACGCAGCAGGTACTGCAGAAACTCCTCCGCCGCCGGTGTCAGGCGACGCTGGCTGGAGTGCACGACGTACCACTGACGGCGCAGCGGCAGGCCAAATACGTCCAGCACCGCGATGCGCCCGGCCGCCAGCTCGGGGCGGATCGTGTGCAGCGACAGCATTCCCAGTCCGATGCCCGCCATCACCGCCTGCTTGATCGTCTCATTGCTGTCGGCCTCCATCACCTGGCGGATATTCACTTCGTGATCGGCGAGGTACCGATCCATCGCGCTGCGGGTTCCGGAGCCCGGCTCGCGGACGATGAACGGCTGATCGGCCAGGTCCTGGGGACGCAAGCCGCGCCGCAGCGACAGCGGATGCGATGGCGCGGCAATCGCGACCAGCGGGTTCGGAGCGAAAGGCGTGCCTTCCAGATGCACTCCTTCAGGCGGTTGCCCCATGATCCCCAGGTCGATCGCGTAGGACTGGAGTTGATCGATGATCTCGGCCCGGTTGTGCACGGTCAGCTTGAATTCGAGGCCGGCGTGCAATTTGACGAACTGGGCCAGCAGCCGCGGCGCGAAGTACTTCGCGGTGCTGACCACGCCGAGGCGAACGCGCCCGTGTCCCACGCCGCGCAGCGATCGGGCAGTCTGCTCCAGGTCGTCCAGGCGCGCGAGCAACTCGACGGCGAGCCGCACCAGCTCCTTGCCGGGCTCGGTGATCTGCAGGCGCCTGCCGACGGTCTCGAACAGCGTCAGCTTCAGTTGTTCCTCGAGCTGGCGCAGCTGCATCGAAACGGCCGGCTGGGTCAGGTGCAGCGCTTCGGCGGCGGCCGTGACGCTGCCTTCGCGCCCCACCGCAGCCAGGACCTCCAGCTGCCTGATTGTCAGGTGGCGTCTCAAAACGGGCGAAAGATGCGCTAGGTCAAGATTGCTATTTACAGCTGTCGTATCGTGTATTGGCGGCCACAAATAACAGACGCTGATACTACAGCTCAAAAACTCTTAATAGACCTGATGTTATCCCTTCCATAACATCCTTTCCATACATATTTCCCAACGGAACTGTGTCTGAAGGAACACGATGGGCGCACCAGGCCATATAGGGATCAAGGACTTAGCGATCTGAAGCGCCCCGTGGGCACGGAGCACGTGCGCGCCGCGGCCCACCTGCGGCCCGAGTGAACAGTTACGAGGGAAGGTCATACCGATGCTGAAGCAAAAAATCACGCTCGCGCAGTACCTGATCGAGGAGCGACGCCGCTTTCCGGATGCCTCCGGGTCGTTCAACAGCGTGATCCATGCGATTGCGCTGGCCTGCAAGGCCCTGTCCCGCAAGGTGGCCTACGGCGCATTGAGCGGGCCTGTACGGGAAGGTGGGCGACACCAACGTCCAGGGCGAATCCCAGCAGAAGCTCGACGTGCTGGCCAATGAGACGTTTCTTCAATGCCTGCAGTGGGGCGGCGCACGTGCGAGGCATGCTGTCCGAGGAGATGGAAGATCCGTGGATGGCGACCGACGAGGAGACCCCCGGGGAGTACCTGCTGGCTTTCGACCCCCTGGACGGTTCGTCCAACATCGACGTGAATCTGTCGGTCGGCAGCATCTTCTCGGTACTGCGGGCCCCGGCCGGCAGCAAGGCAATCTCCGTCGAGGATTTTCTGCAGCCCGGCACGCGCCAGGTCGCCGCCGGCTACGCGCTCTACGGTCCTTCGACCGTGATCGTGCTGACGGTCGGCCGTGGAACGCACGGCTTCACGCTGGACCCGGAACTGGGCGAATTCCTGCTGACGCACCCGAACATGAAGGTGCCCGACGGAAACCCAGGAATTCGCGATCAATGCCTCCAACAGCCGTTTCTGGGAGGCGCCGATCCGCCGTTACGTCGAGGAATGCATGGCGGGCAAGAACGGCCCGC
The DNA here is from genome assembly GCA_963739145.1 of uncultured beta proteobacterium. GTDB lineage: Bacteria > Pseudomonadota > Gammaproteobacteria > Burkholderiales > Burkholderiaceae_F > VBCK01. The sequence continues at coordinate 34,475 of CAVTZO010000066.1, read as the reverse complement.
GCGAGCAAGGACTTCAACATGCGCTGGATCGCCTCGATGGTGGCCGAGGCGCACCGGATCCTGACCCGGGGCGGCGTGTTCATGTACCCGCGCGACACCAAGGACCCGTCCAAGGCCGGTCGACTGCGCCTGCTGTACGAGTGCAATCCCGTCGGCATGCTGATCGAGCAGGCCGGGGGGCGCGCAAGCACCGGCGAGGCGCCGGTCCTGGAGGTTGCTCCGACCGCGCCGCACCAGCGCATCGGCTTCGTGTTCGGCTCCAAACAGGAGGTTGAACGTATCGAGCGCTACCACGCGGGGAACCAGACAGCGGAGCCGAACCAGGACACGCCGCTTTTCAATTGCGCGCGGCACTGTTTCGGACCAGGACCTGAGGAGCTGACCATGTCGGAAAAGCATCCGATCATCGCCGTCACCGGTTCGTCGGGAGCCGGCACCACCTCGGTAACACGCTCGTTCCAGAAGATCTTCCGCCGCGAGAAAATTCACGCTGCGGTGATCGAGGGCGACAGCTTTCACCGCTACGACCGCAAGGACATGCGGCGCGTGATGGCCGAGAACGAGAAGGGCGGCAACCGCAACTTCAGTCACTTCGGGCCGGATGCGAATCTGTTCTCGGATCTGGAGGCCGTATTTCGTCAGTACAGCGAAACCGGCAACGGCCGCCATCGCAAGTACCTGCACGACGCCGACGAGGCCGCGCCCTACGGGCAGGAACCGGGCACGTTCACGGCCTGGGAACCGTTCGAGCCGAACACCGACCTGCTGTTCTACGAGGGTCTGCACGGCGGGGTGGTCACCGAGTCGGTCAACGTGGCCCGCTATCCGGACCTGCTGATCGGCGTGGTGCCGGTCATCAACCTGGAATGGATCCAGAAGATTCATCGGGACAAATCGACGCGGGGCTACTCGACCGAGGCGGTCACCGACGTGATTCTGCGGCGCATGCCGGACTACGTGAACTTCATCTGCCCGCAGTTCACGCGCACGCACGTGAACTTCCAGCGGGTGCCGACCGTCGACACTTCCAATCCGTTCACGGCGCGGGAGATTCCCACGGCCGACGAGAGCTTTCTGGTGATCCGGTTTGCCAATCCGAAGGGAATCGATTTCCAGTACCTGCTGGCGATGCTGCACGATTCGTTCATGTCGCGTCCCAACACGATCGTCGCGCCGGGCGGCAAGATGGAGCTGGCGATGCAGCTGGTGTTCACGCCGTTCATATGGCGGATGATCGAGCAGCGCAGGAAGGCCCTGGGACCTCGTTAGCAGGCAGGCGGATCCGGCCCCGCGCGTGGGGAAATACTCCTTGTGCGGATGAACAGTTACGAAAGAAGGAGTGGACATAAATGAGCACGAAGCAAAGCGGCAAGACGTACAGCGCCGGCGTCAAGGAGTACCGCAGCACGTACTGGGAGCCCCACTATGCCGTGAAGGACACCGACATCCTGGCGTGCTTCAAGATCGTGCCGCAGGCCGGAGTGGACCGGGAGGAAGCGGCGGCAGCAGTGGCAGCCGAGTCGTCGACGGGGACGTGGACGACGGTCTGGACCGACCTGCTGACCAATCTGGACTATTACAAGGGCCGCGCCTATCGGATCGAGGACGTTCCCGGTGATGACACGGCGTTTTACGCCTTCATCGCCTACCCGATCGACCTGTTCGAGGAGGGCTCGGTCGTCAACGTCTTCACATCGCTCGTGGGCAACGTGTTCGGGTTCAAGGCCATCCGTGGTCTGCGCCTGGAGGACGTGCGCTTCCCGATCGCGTATGTGATGACCTGCGGCGGCCCGCCCAACGGCATCCAGGTCGAACGCGACATCATGAACAAGTACGGCCGGCCGCTGCTCGGCTGCACGATCAAGCCCAAGCTGGGCCTGTCGGCCAAGAACTACGGGCGCGCCGTTTACGAGTGCCTGCGTGGCGGCCTCGATTTCACCAAGGACGACGAGAACGTCAACAGCCAGCCGTTCATGCGCTGGCGCGACCGTTTCGCGTTCGTCGCCGAGGCGATACACAAGGCCGAGGCCGAGACCGGCGAGCGCAAGGGGCACTACCTGAACGTGACCGCGCCGACGCCCGAAGCGATGTACGAGCGCGCCGAATTCGCCAAGGAACTGGACATGCCGATCATCATGCATGACTTCCTGACCGGCGGCTTCTGCGCCAACACGGGCCTGGCCAACTGGTGCCGCAAGAACCGCATGCTGCTGCACATCCACCGCGCGATGCACGCGGTGATCGACCGCAATCCGAACCACGGCATCCACTTCCGTGTCCTGACCAAGGCCCTGCGCCTGTCGGGCGGCGACCAGCTGCATACGGGGACCGTGGTGGGCAAGCTCGAGGGCGATCGCGCCTCCACGCTCGGATGGATCGATCTTCTGCGCGAGCGCTACATCAAGGAAGACCGTTCGCGGGGCATATTCTTCGACCAGGACTGGGGTGCGATGCCCGGTGCCTTTGCGGTTGCCTCCGGCGGCATTCACGTGTGGCACATGCCGGCCCTGGTGGCGATTTTCGGCGACGACTCCGTCCTGCAGTTCGGCGGCGGAACGCTCGGACACCCGTGGGGCAATGCGGCCGGCGCTTCGGCCAACCGGGTCGCGCTCGAGGCCTGTGTGCATGCCCGCAACCAGGGGAGGCAGGTCGAAAAGGAAGGCAAGGAGATTCTGACCGCCGCGGCCCGTTCGAGTCCGGAACTGCGCGTCGCCATGGAAACGTGGAAGGAAATCAAGTTCGAATTCGACACCGTGGACAAGCTCGACGTGGCGCACCGCTAGGCAGGACGGCGGGAGCAGTCAGGCGGAAAAACGGCCTTGCCCGGGACGGGGGACACTCCGTTCCGCGGCGGGACAGAACCAGCAAAGCGCAGCACCAGAACGGAGCACTCCATGAGCGAAATCCAGGACTACACATCCAAGCTTTCCGATCCTGCGAGCCGGAAGTTTGAAACCTTCTCCTACCTGCCGCCCATGACCAAGGACGAGATCCGCGGGCAGGTCGAATACATCGTCCGCCGCGGTTGGAATCCGGCGGTCGAACACACCGAACCGGAACACATGAACGGGTCCTTCTGGTACATGTGGAAGCTGCCGCTGTTCGGCGAAACCAACGTCGACCGCATCCTTGCGGAGGTCGAGTCGTGCCACAAACTGCACCCGACCCACCACGTGCGCCTGGTCGGCTACGACAACCTGCGCCAGTCGCAGGGAGCGGCGATGGTCGTGTACCGCGGCAAGACCGTATAAGGACGGCCGTCATTCACGTGCTGCGAGCGCCTGCGCGCCGGCTGCTTGCCGCCGCCGGGCGCCCGCGGCTAATCTTCTATCCTTCCGCTGCCGGAAGGAAGGCACGCAGATCGCCATGAACGCCGTTGAACACGCAGCGCAGTACCGCGTTGCCCGCGAGCCGTATTACCGCGCGCTCGCCGACGAGGTCACTCTCTTCGAGGCAGCCTATTCGGTGCGCATGCCGATGATGCTCAAGGGTCCGACCGGTTGCGGCAAGACGCGCTTCGTCGAATTCATGGCCTGGAAGCTGGGCAAGCCGCTGGTAACGGTTGCCTGCAACGAGGACATGACGGCCTCTGACCTGGTCGGGCGCTTTCTGCTCGATGCCAGCGGGACCCGCTGGCAGGATGGGCCGCTGGCAGTGGCTGCGCGCATCGGTGCCATCTGCTATCTGGACGAGGTCGTCGAGGCGCGCCAGGACACGACGGTCGTGATTCACCCGCTGACCGACACCCGGCGCGTGCTGCCCCTGGAAAAAAAGGGCGAGCTGGTGCATGCGCACGCCGATTTCCAGCTGGTTGTGTCGTACAACCCCGGTTACCAGGCGCTGATGAAGGACCTGAAGCAGTCGACCAAGCAACGCTTTGGCGCGCTCGATTTCCATTACCCGACGCACGCGGTGGAGCAGGAGATCGTGGCCCATGAATCGGGCGTCGCGCTCGAGGTGGCGAGCAAGCTGGTGTCCATCGCCGAGCGCGCGCGCAACCTGAAGGGGCACGGCCTGGACGAGGGAATATCCACCCGCATGCTCGTGTACGCCGGTTCGCTGATTGCCCGCGGCGTTGCCCCGATCGATGCGTGCCGAATGACCCTGGTGCGGCCGATCACCGATGATCCCGACATGCGCGACGCTCTGGACGCCGCGGTAACGACCTTTCTCTGAGCGCCGGGGCAGGCCGCAGCAGACGCCACCTTCATGTCCGTCGCACTGGAAGACTACGGCGAGCTTGCCGAGCAACTGGGCGGGCATGCGAAAGAGGTCCTGCACGCCTGCTGGAACGAGGCGGCCCGTACGTTCACGGCCGCGGCCCTGGAGAACGTCTACCTGAAGGGCGCGCGAGCACTGCATGCGCTGGGGCGCGGCAGCGATCTGGTCGTGACATTCCTGCAGGAGTCGCCCGCGGTCGCGCGCGAGGTCGGCGAGGAGGCGGTCGCTGATCTGGTGCAAATCGCGTTGCGGTGCGCATCCAAGACGAGCGCGACGGTCGTGGCCGCGATCATCGGCAGCAGCCCGGTGGCCGCTCGCCGCCTTGGGGAACGCCGGCTCTTCAACGGCTACCTGCAGCTGATCGAGAACCTGCTCGCACAAGCCCCGCGCGGGGTGCGCCCGATGCTCGGCCATGTCGATACGCTGCTCGGTCAGCTCACCCTGGGAGGACTGCGCCGCTGGGCCAGCTGGGGGGCACAGGCGCATCGCACCGACTTCGCAGCGCAGGTGAGTTATTTCGACCTCGCCTCACCCGAGGCGCACGCCGTGCTGCAGCAGGAGCGCAAGGGCACGCTGTTTGTCGACGTGCAGCGGCGCCTGGCAATGTACCTGCGGGCCCTCTGGGGGCGGGATTTTTTCCTGCGGCCGACCTCGGGCGACTACGAGTCGCGCGAGGGCTATCGGCCGTACATAGAACGGCATCTGATCCATGTGCCCGATGCCTACGACGACATCGACGCCGTCACCGGGCTGGAGCTGTACCGCGCGGCCGTATCGCATGCTGCGGCCCATCTCGTTTACACGCGCAGTGCATTGTCGGCCGAAGCGCTCAACCCCATGCAGGTGGCCGTGGTGGGCCTGGTCGAGGATGCTCGGGTCGAAGCGCTCGCGCTGCGCGAGTTTCCCGGACTGCGACCGGTCTGGGCGCGCCTGCACCGGACCGGCCCGGAGGCGAGCAGCAGCTGCGCGGACCACATGAGCCGCCTGGCGCGCGCACTGCTGGACCCGGCCTACATCGACGACGCACCGCTGATCGTGCAGGGCCGGCTGCTGTTTGCGCAGGCCCAGGACCGCCTGACGGACAACCGCATCGCCTGGGAAATCGGCGCCGAGCTCGCCGGGATGCTTGCGCGCGTGGCGCCGCCGTTTCAAGCACGCACGGATTTCGTGCAGGCTCCGTATCGCGACGACAACCGCTACCTGTGGGAATTCGACGAAGTGGCGGACCTGGAGGGCGCACAGACGCTGCCCTGGCTCGAGCGCCAGGTGCGCCGCACGGTCGGCTTGATGGAATTCATCAACGAGACCGACGTCGAGACCGCGGGCGACGATGCGCAGGAAATCTGGGTTTTGACGAGCGAGTTGTTCCCCTACGAGGACAAGGGCGTCTCGTACAACCAGATGGAGGGCAAGGAGCCGGCGCCCGATCCGCATCACTACCCGGAATGGGATTACCAGATCCAGGTGGAACGACCGCGCTGGGTTACCCTGCTCGAGCAGCGCGCACCCGCGGGCGAGGTCGCAACGATCGATGCGGTGGTCGCACGCCACAAGCCCACCGCAGGGCGGCTGAAGCGCCTGATCGAGGCGATTCAACCCCAGGGCGTGCAGCGACTGCGCCGCCTCGAAGAGGGCGACGAGGTCGATCTGAATGCCGCCATCGCCTCGCTGATCCAGATCCGCAGGAACGAGCAGCCCGACCCCCGCATCATGATGCGCAACGTGCGCAAGCAACGCGACCTTGCGGTGCTGCTGCTGATCGATCTTTCGCAATCGACCGGGGACAAGGTGCGCGGCTCCGAGCAGACCGTGCTGGAACTGGCGCGCGATGCCTGCGCGCTGCTGGCCGATTCCATGCAAAAGATCGGCGACCCCTTCGCGATGCATGGCTTCTCGTCGAATGGCCGACACGAGGTGCGCTACCTGCGGTTCAAGGAGTTCGATGCGCCCTACGACGATCACGCGAAGGCGCGTCTGGCCGGCATGGCCAGCGGCATGTCGACGCGCATGGGAGCTGCGATCCGCCACGCGGGCGGCTTTCTGCGGCGCAGCCCGCAGGCCCGCAAGCTGCTGCTGGTTCTTACCGACGGCGAACCGGCCGATGTCGACGTGCGCGACCCGCAGTACCTGCGTCACGACGCGCGCAAGGCGGTGGAAGAGCTGGGCCGATCGGGGATCAAGACCTATTGTCTGTCGCTCGATCCGTACGCGGATCAGTACGTCGCGCGCATTTTCGGCGCGCGCAACTACCGCGTACTCGATCGCGTGGAGCGGCTGCCCGAGCAGCTGCCGTCCCTGTACGTCGGGTTGACCGGCCGCTGAAGCACGGACATGCGCATCGGACGCACGATGGATCGCCACACGAGGGCCCCCGACCCCCCGTCGGGGCGCGGGATGCTAAGGTAGCGGCCCGAACACAATCTCCCCTCTGCCGCGTGCGGGGAGAGGGGCAGGGGGTGAGGGTCGTTGCGCATAGATCACTCGCGTCGAGAATTCATCGCCGCCGGCCCGCTGCTGGCGGCACTGATCGCGGCCGGCTCGCGCGCGGCCGAGCTGGTCCAGGCGCCGGCGCCGCAGTGGAATTCGGCCGCGTTCGAGGCCAAGACGATCGCCGACGCGCTGCGGGCCCTGGGGGTTCCGGTCGCCCGAGACGGCACCGATCTGGAAATCATGGCTCCGGAGATCGCGGAGGATGGCGCGGTGGTTCCGGTCGTCGTGCAGTGCCGCGCCGCCGGCACTCGCGAGATCCACATCCTGGTCGACAAGAATCCGTTTTCGCTGGCGGCCAGTTTTTTCCTGCCTGAGGGTACGGAACCCTTCGTTTCCACCCGGATCAAGATGGCCGAGACCTCGAACGTGGTCGTGCTGGCGGTGGCGGGCGGGCAGGCTTACCTGGCGCGCCAGCAGATCAAGGTGACGATCGGGGGCTGCGGTGGCTGACCCGATGAAATTGCGGGCGGTGATGCTGGACGATCGGGTTCAGGTGAAGATCCTGATGGCGCATCCCGAGGAAACCGGCCTGCGCAAGGCAGCCGACGGAACCCTCGTGCCAGCCCATTTCATCTCGAACGTGTCGGTACGCCTCGCCGATCGGGAGGTTCTTCGGGCTCAGTGGGGTCCAGCGATCTCGAAGAATCCGTTCCTGCAGTTCACGTTCCGCGGCGCCGGTCGGGGCGAGGAATTGACGGTCACCTGGACCGACAATCGGGGCGACAGCCGGACCGACCGCGTCACGATTGCCTGAAATGAGGGCTCCAATTCGAACGCCGCATTCGTGGATCACTTCGCTGGCCCTGGCGATCGCCTGGGCGGTGTGGGTTTGCGGCTCAGCGGCCGCGGCCGAACCGCTCGCCGATTATCGGCAAATGCTGGCCGACGACAATCCGGCCGAACTGTCGGTCGCGCGCGGCGAGGAACTGTGGAATGCGCCCGTCGGGCCGAAGAACGCGTCGCTCGCCGCGTGCGACCTGGGACTGGGGCCGGGCGTTCTGAAGGGTGCCGCCGCCGCCTTGCCGCGCTATTTTGCCGACACCGGCTCGATGATGGATCTGGAGTCGCGGCTGGTGTACTGCATGGTGACGATCCTGGGGCATTCCCGCGAGGAGCTGACGTCGGCGCCTTTCTCGGAGCGCGGCGCCGCGCAGACCGACCTGGAGGTGCTGACCGCCTACGTTGCGTCGCGCTCGCGCGGCGCCGAGATCAGGGTGCCGCAGGATCTGCCGCAGGAACGCGAATCGTATGCGCGCGGCCGGACTCTGTTTTACCGACGCGCCGGGCCGTACGATTTCGCGTGTGCCAGCTGCCACGGAGCCGATGGCTTGCGCATCCGACTGCAGGAGCTTCCGAACCTGACGCGGCCCGAGGGCGCTCGCAGCGCATTTGGACACTGGCCGGCGTACCGCATTTCGCAGGGAGCGGTTCGCACGATGCAGTGGCGGCTGTCGGACTGCATGCGCCAGGAGCGAATGCCGCAGCTCATATTCGGTTCGCCGGCATCGATCGACCTGATCACGTATCTGGGCGTGCTCGCAGCCGGCGGAACGATGGATGCGCCATCGCTGCGCAGATAGGGCGCCGCGCGTGCGAATCCCGATCGCCGTCTTCGCGATCCTGGCGCTCACCCGTTGTGGCACCGCCGGCGAACACGGCACCGTTGCGCGCCCGCCTCAAGCTGAAGCCGCGCGGCCCGACCTGGGGCAGGAGATTCGCGCATCGTTCCGGCCGAGCGGTCAGGCCGGGCTCGACCGCCTGAAGCAAAGCGGCATGCAGGCGCTTTGCAGTCGCGAACGGCCGCAGGATATGGCGCCCGAGGTCTGGCATGCATTGCAGGCCGAGGCAATTGCCTCGGTGCGCTATCCGGAAGACGGACGCTTTCTGGGCGATTGGCAACGTGGCGAGGCAATTGCCCAATCCGGGACGGGCTGGCAATACAGCGATGCGCCGGATGCTTCCCGCGGCGGCAGTTGCTATGGCTGCCACCGGCTGTCCGGCACCGAAATCGCGTACGGCACGATCGGCCCGTCGCTTTACCGGTACCTCGAACACAACGGCAGCAGCCCGGAGGTGCTGCAACGGGCCTGGGCCCGGATCTGGAACCCGCACGCGTTCAGCGCCTGTTCGGTGATGCCGCGCTTCGGCGATGCCGGCATCCTGACCGGCGAGCAGATCCGCGACGTGATGGCGTTGCTGTTCGACCCGCAGTCGCCGGTCAATCGCTGAAGCATCCGGAACCGGCTGCACGTCGGCGCCATGGATCGACGCGAATTCCTGCAGGTCCTGGCCGCCGCGTCCGCGCTGGGCGCGCCGATCGCCGCGCGCTCCGACGGTGCCGAGGCGCAAACGGCGCGGCGACTGTACGACGTGCCGCCCTTCGGCAACGTGCATCTGTTGCATCTGACCGATTGCCATGCACAGCTGCGGCCGATTTATTTCCGGGAGGCGAGCGTCAATCTCGGCGCCGGTCCGGCGCGAGGCCAGGTCCCGCACCGCGTCGGGCGCGCGATGCTGCAGTCCTACGCAATCGAGCCGGCGGGTCTGCAGGCCTACGCGCTGACCAGCCTGGATTTCGAGTCGGCGGCGCGGCGCTACGGGGCGGTCGGCGGCTTCGCGCAACTGGCCACGCTGGTCAAGCGGCTGCGCGCCCAGCGCCCCGGCGCCTTGCTGCTCGACGGCGGCGACACGTGGCAGGGATCGGCGACCGCGCTGTGGACGCATGGCCAGGACATGGTCGACGCGGCCAGGCTGCTGGGCGTGGACATGATGACCGTCCACTGGGACCTGACCCTGGGCACCGAGCGGGTGATGCAGATCGTCCGGACGGAATTGAAGGATCGGATCGAATTGCTGGCCCAGAACATCAGGACCTCGGACTTCGGCGACCTGGTGTTCGCCTCGACCTCGCACCGGGTCGTGAACGGAGTGCCGCTGGCGGTGATCGGACAGGCCTACCCGTACGTGCCGATCGCGCACCCCAGATCGCAAGTGGCGGCATGGACGTTCGGAATCCGCGAACGCGATTTGCAAGCCGCGGTCGATGCGGCGCGCGCGTCGGGCGCGCAGGTCGTGGTGCTTCTGTCGCACAATGGAATGGACGTCGATCTGAAACTGGCCGGGCGGGTGCGCGGCATCGACGCGATCCTGGGCGGCCACACGCACGATGCCGTGCCGCGGCCGGTGGTCGTACGCAACCCCGGCGGCGCCACCCTGGTCACGAATGCCGGCAGTCACGGCAAGTTCCTCGCGGTGCTGGACCTGGACGTTCGCGACGGGCAGCTTCGCGATTACCGTTACCGCCTGCTTCCTGTCCTCGCCAATCTGCTGCCCGCCGATCCCGGGATGCAACGGCTGATCGATGGCGTACGCACACCGTTCGCCGCGCAGCTGGCGCAACCGTTGGCGGTCACCGAGGGCACGCTGTACCGGCGCGGCAATTTCAACGGAACCTTCGATCAGGTCATCCTCGATGCCCTTTTGCAGGTCAAAGGGGCGCAGATCGCCTTTTCGCCGGGTTTCCGGTGGGGCACGACGCTGTTGCCGGGCGACACGATCACGATGGAGGATCTGATGGCGCAGACCGCGATCACCTATCCGTGGACGACGACAAGAGAGCTGAGCGGCGAGCGCATCAAGGCGATCCTGGAGGACGTGGCCGACAACCTGTTCAATCCGGACCCGTACCTGCAGCAGGGCGGCGATATGGTGCGGTCGGCGGGGCTGAGCTACTCGATCGACCCGGACGCGCCGATCGGCCGGCGCATCGACGATCTTCGATTCGACGGCGTGCCGCTGTCAGCCGACCGCGTCTACAAGGTGGCTGGATGGGCTCCGGTGAACGAGGACGTCGAGCATGGCCCGCCGATCTGGGAGGTGGTCGCCGAGTACCTGCGCGACACGAAGGTGGTGAAGCCGCGCGCGGCATGGATGCCGCGGCTGCGCGGCGTCGCGCCCGACGATCCGGGGCTGGGCTGACGTAGGGGTCCTGGCTGGGCGAGAATGTCGGACCTGGAGGCGTGGCCGAGTGGTTTAAGGCACCGGTCTTGAAAACCGGCAACGGGCAACCGTTCGTGAGTTCGAATCTCACCGCCTCCGCCATGTTGTTCCTTTCCATGACTGCACTTGACTGCGAGTGCGTGCACTAAACACCTGAACTTGCAGAACAAATCGGACATTCGTAGAGTCCGGTGAGTGCCAGTGAGATCCCTGCAATGCACTCCGACGGAACGATTTTGGAGGGAAAGGCGGGGGGAAAGAAATCAAGGCGCCGAAGCACATGTTGTCTGCGCGGCAAGGTTCAGGTCGCACGCGAAGGCGACACCCATGCCGGCGAAGGACTGATCCTGCGCGTACAGGGCAGCGTTGGGATTCGACGGAGGGAGCGTCTGCCGAATCCTGCGCCACCTGCTCGGGTGGCGGCTGGGCCGATACTTGTAAGCGCGCGGAGGACTTGGCGCACTCGCCGCGAGTTCGGCCGTGCTACCCTCGCAAATGCATCTATCATCCAACCGGAGGAACGCATGAAATCCTTATCGATCCTCGCCTGCGTTTTGCCTCTTGGCGCTTGTTCCGAGGCTCCGGTTATGCACAGTTCGTCGACTGGCTACAGTTCGTTCAATGGCTATACCTATCAGTACGCGCCGACAAGCATCAACGATCCGCGGATGAGGCAGCCCAGCTTCTACATGGACGGAGAAGACTCGGTTCCGTGGCTGAAGGCGCTTCCGCAGAACAACAGATAATTCGCAGCTGCTCCTCGACCTCGAACAGCCTCACCGCGCGCCGCTTATTGATGCGCGGCCCGTTGAAGGTAGAGAGCCCTGACGCGGCCGTGGTCGTTGTGCCGGCAGGGGTGAATAGCCCTACACTTTGTCCCCTCGCTCTGAACGAACGGAGGCCCCCCGTGCATATTCACCATTCAGGTTTGTCGCTGCTGCTGTTGATGGTCGCCGCGGCCATCGCGGGCGGCGCGCAGGCCGGTCAAAGCGTGAAGTCCGCCGACGGCATGTGGACCTTGACGACTGACACTGACACGCTCGCAGTCAAGAAGGAAGCGGAAGTCCTGATCAATGCAAGCGCTTCTGGCAATGCGATGGGCAAGTGCCCGGATGTCGACGGAGTCTCTTTCACGATGCCGCAGCATGGGGGGCACGGCGGTTCTACGGCGCCGGAGTCGATGAAAATGGGCGCCTGCAGCTACCACGTTTCCGGCCTGACCCCGACGATGGGGGGTGATTGGCTGCTGCACCTGGGACTGAAGGACGGCAGCAAGAAGACCACCGCGGAGTTCCATCTGAAGGCCCAGTGACTCCGGGTGCGATATTCGGAGTCGCCGCGATTCGCTTTAGGCGACCTTGGCGCATTCCGCGGCGCAGGCCTTGCATGACTCGCCACAGGCCTTGCATTCGGCGACTTTGGGATACTTCTCGCATTCTGCTTGGCAGTCCTTGCAGATCTGTTCCACGCCCTTGGCGACAGCTGCCACATGCGGGGATTTGACCGCGGCCAAGGCCTGCAGCGCGCCACAGGCGGCGACGACCTGATAGGCGGCGTCCGCGCAACCGGACATGCTCGTGTCCTTCATCGCATACATGCCAAGGCAGTGTCGGAGACAGTCGTTGCCCGTCGCGACGCAATGAGCGGCGGCATCCTCAAGGCTCTTGTATTTCGGCGCATGCATCATCGGCTCCTCGGCGAAGGTCCGCGAAACCGCGGCAGCCGCTGCGGCCGCTCCGACGACGGCAATGAATTCACGACGCTCCATTGTTCGCTCCTTGACGATCAGAAATCGTATGAGACCTGCAATTTCCAGATCACTGTGGCCGTCAACTGACCGACGTTACCCGACGCCGCCACGTCGGTTTTGACGTATTGAAGCACCGGTACTTCCGCATCCATGAAGACGCGGGTCTTGCCGATCCGGACATCTGCCCCCGGCGCGACCAGCAGCCGGCGATAGCCGCTGTTCAGCGAAGCGGCCGTGCCGCTGTCCCGAATGCGCCAGCTGCCCAGCAGTTGCAGCACCGGGGCGACCTTGCTGAAGAAGCCGGCCTGGCCAAGATCGTAGGTCAGCCCGACTCCGGTATCCGCTTCGCTGCCCGGTCGATAGCTACCGGTGGCACCGTCGCGGGTGAACACCGGGATGTCGTAGCGCCCCTGCGCGAAGTAGGCGAGCCGGTTGTCGGTGCTCAGGCCTCCGACGTGGTAGCCGCCCAGCAGCAAGTCGGTGCTGCCGGTTCCGGGAAGCGAGTCCCGGTCATATGCAAGCCCCCCGGTCGTGCTGTTCGGATTGCTTGCGGGCAGCCCGTTCGGAGGAATGTTTGGACCCGTGTAATCGCCGGTCGGAAGCTTGATCCCGAAGGTGACGCCCGTAGACAGGTCGGGTGAGAAGCCCGCGTAGACGCCCTGGATCATCATGTCGCCCATGGCCGTCAGCTTCGCCGTGCCGATCGATCCGGCCGGAAATGCAGCGCCGTCGCCGGTCGTCGTGAACGTGCGGTCGAAGATCGGCACCTCGACCATCAAGCCCCAGTCGTGGTTGAACATGTACTGGCCACCGACCGTATAGAACCAGGTCTTGATCTTTTTGTCCTGGTTGTCCGCCGCAGGCGCGCTGGAGGCACCCTCCCAGTTCTTGTCCTGGTTCATGTAGTTCACCCGGAACCATGCCGTCCACCCGCTGTCCGACATGGTCGGGAAGGCCGTATTGGCGCCGATATCGAACATTCCGCAGCCACAGGCGCAGGCCCAGCTTAGAGATGGCGCAAGACCCAGGCACAGCAAGGCGAGCCACCGGACGGGCGCGGCAACGCGGTGCGCAAGCTGAAACGGCGCATCAACACGCACTGACTCGTGGCACGGTGTGGCCTGAACAGAACGACATCTCATTCAAATCACCCCTCTCGAACGCTCATTCTGGAAAAGCCTCGCGCGGTTCGCCCGGCCGGCGCCATCGGTTTCGGGTGCCGACGTGCGCTACGAAGCCCGCTGGCCTGCCGACGGCGGACGGCCGGATTTTCCCCGTCAACCACGATCCTGGCGATGCGACAATTTGTCGCACCCTCGAACGCGTCATTCTGCGGGCGGGCAACCGATAATCGGCCAGACGTCAGCCGCAGTCCGCGGCGCAAAGTCGATCTGTTCGGGGATTCAGAATGCTCAAGCCCGCCCTTCGCACGTTGCTGGTCCTATCCCTGTTGGATTGCATCGCTCCCGCGATGGCGCAGGTCGTCGTCACGGAGCCATGGGTCAGAGGCACGGTCGAAGGACAGACATCGACCGGCGCCTACATGACCCTGAGCAGTCCGCACGACGTGACGCTGATCGGCGCATCGTCGGATGTCGCCGGCCACGCCTCGGTCCATGAAATGATGATGCACGGCGACATGATGATGATGCGTCCAGTGGAGCGCTTGCCGATTCAGGCGGGGCACGCGCTCGTGCTGGACGAGGGGCACTATCACGTGATGTTGGATGGTCTGAAGCGGCGCCTGAACGTCGGCGACAAGGTCAGCCTGGACCTTCAGTTCCTCGATACGAATGGAGCCAAGCAAGTGGTCCACGTGGTGGCCCGGGTGCGGGAACTGACTGCACACGATTCGCCGTCCATGCACTCCGGAATGGGGCATGAGTGAGCCCAAGAGAGAAGGGCGGGAGCGGCTCTTCGCCGTAGCAATACCCGTGGTGGCGTTCGCAATGGTCGCCGCGCTCGCTGTGCTCACCCCGGCGCTAAGCAGGTTGGGGGCCGAGGCTTCGCCTCATTTTCACGGCCGCGATGTCACCCCGGAGAACTGGGGCACGCCGTTCACACTGACTGATCCGACCGGACACAGGGTCTCGCTGGCCGACGAGAAGGGCAAGGCGGTGCTGCTCGCGTTCGGCTATACGCATTGCCCCGACGCATGTCCCACGACCCTGGCCCGGCTGGCCGAGGTGCGACGCCTGATGGGCGCCGACGCGCCGCGGGTGCAGGTGCTTTTCGTCACGGTCGACCCGGACCGCGATACCGGACCGATGCTTGGGCGCTACGTGACGGCATTCGATCCGACGTTCATCGGGCTCCGGGGAAGCGATGACGAGACCGATGCTGTGGCGACCTCGTTTCACGCGGATTATGGAGTCACGAAATACCAGGGGGAAATACTGGTCGAGCATACGGTCGAAACCTACCTGATCGACCCTTCTGGCCGTACTCGAGATGTGATTCCCTATTCATTGCCAGCGCGCGAAGTTGCCGACGACGTACGCGCGGTGCTGGCGGCTTCGAGCAGCTGATGGCCCGACACAGCGGATGTCTGTACAAAGCTTAGCCTTGGAACCGGGAGCAGGACTCCAGGCTGCCGGACCGCGGCCCGGAGCCAGTACCTTGACGCACGAGCCGTGACGCGAGACAGTGATGTCATCGGTGTTAACCGGAAACGGTCGCAAGCAAATGGCTGACTTGGCGGCGATCCAAGGCCCCACGGCAGCGCCGGCCCCCGCTTTAAAGGACGCCGCGTCCGGCGCCCGACGTCTGATGGCGATGGGCTGGATCGCAATCGTGATTCAGCTCGCCTTTGTGCTTGTAGCTTCGGCCTTTTTCGATGCTCCGATCTCTCTTGCACCGGTTCTCGCGATCTGCGCGCTGCAGGCAGTGCTTAACCTTCCGGCCCTGTGGTGGCGAGTTACGGCGACGGCATCCGAGCCGCTCGCCGCTTTCGCGCAGATACTTATCGACGTTCTTGCACTTACCGGCATCACCTATTTCGCTGGCGGCGCATCCAGCCCGCTGATCTCGCTCTATCTGCCGTTGATCGCCGTTGCCGCAACAATCCTGCCGCCCCGCCATGCCTCCGCGCTCGCGGCGATCTCGATCGGCTGCTACTCGCTGGTGAGCCTGTCCCACGCACCGACCCATGTGCATGATCCGGCGCAGGCGTTCCGCAGTCACCTGATCGGCATGTGGGTGATCTTTGTCTGCTCCGCGTTCACCATTTCCTGGTTCGTGGTTCGTCTGAATGCGACGATTCGAAGTCGCGACGCGGCTCTTGCGGTGGCCCGGGAGACTGCACTTCGCAACGAGCGCGTGGTTGCGCTCGGCAACCTGGCGGCCGGAGCAGCGCACGAGCTCGGAACGCCGCTCGCGACGATGGCCGTCGTGGTGGGTGAACTGGCGGCAGATCCCTCGCTGTCGCCGCAGATGAAATCCGACGTCGAAGTGGCACTTGCCCAAGTGCGGGAATGCAAACGGATCATCACGCGTCTCGCGGCGCGCGCGGGCAGCTCTCGCGCGGAAGCCGTGCAGCCGGTGTCGGCCGATCTCTGGATCGAGCAGCTAGTCGAGCGGTGGCGCCGGCAACGTCCCCAGGTCGCGCCAGACGTCAAGATCGAAGGCGCGGCCCCGGCGCCGCGGATTGCCGCCGACGTAACGCTCGAGCAGGCGCTCCTGAATCTTTTCAACAATGCTGCGGACGCGAGCCCCGGTGAGGTTGAGATCCACGCTGGCTGGGACGCGCAGCATGTGCAGGTGGATGTGCTGGACCGGGGCAACGGCATTCCGCCGGAGATATCCGGGCGACTCGGGCTGGATTTGGTGTCGACGCGTGATGAGGGCGCCGGAATGGGCGTAGTGCTTGCCTTGTCGGCGATCGAGCAGAGCGGCGGAACTCTGTCGATCACGAACCGCACGGACGGCGGCACGCTTGCCAAGGTCCTCCTGCCGCTTGCGTCGATCGGTGCAAGAGCGGATGGGCGCTGAGAGCCTCGCAGCCGTCGGCACAGACGCTGGCTGGGGCGAGCTGCTGCTCGTCGACGACGATGCCGTATTTACGCGCGTGCTGGGGCGTGCCTTGAATGCGCGAGGGTTCACCGTGCATTCGGCCGCTTCATCCGGCGAGGCAATCGTGCAGCTGAGTGTCGATGGCGGCCTTCGGCCCGACTTCGCGATTCTGGATCTGAACCTCGGCGGCAGCTCGGGTCTGAGGCTGATCGGCGCCGTTCGCCAAGCCAATCCCGAATGCCGCATCGTAGTTCTGACGGGATACGCCAGCATTTCGACTGCGGTGGACGCGATCAAGCTGGGCGCGGACCAGTACCTGGCGAAGCCGGTCGAGGTCGATGCGATCGTGCGCTCGCTGACAGGCGTTCAGGCCCCGGACGATGACGATGCGGGCGAAAGTACGCTGTCCGTTTCGCGCCTGGAGTGGGAGCATATCCAGCGCGTGCTGGCTGAAAACGGCGGCAACATCTCGGCGACCGCACGGGCGTTGAAGATGCATCGCCGTACGCTGCAGCGAAAGCTCGCCAAACGCCCGGTGCGCGAGTAACGGTCGGCGCGATAAGAGTCGGTGCGGCGATCGGTCGCATTGTGCGCGCCGGCGATCGTGCCAGACTTCATCGCATCGACGCAAACGTGCGCCTGAGGAAGTTCCATGACCCCGATGAAACACGCCGCTCCAGACCGACGTCAGCCGTCGAAGGCCCATAGGGCACTCGCCGGCGTAACTGGGCCGCGCAGTTGCAATCCCGTCAGCCTGGCTGCGGCCGCGGGAAGGTGGCCGCTCGACCTCGTAAGCGCTGAAATCGGATCGCTCCCGATCAACGCGCTTGCGATCGCGCTGGCACTGAAGGCGGGGACTTCCGATCCGAATTTGGACCAGACCTGAAGGCGCGCCTTGTCGGTTCTACTACCTGCACGCAATCCACGTTCCAACCCAGCAGGCCCGCCAGGCACAGTCATGCGGAGGCGCGCTTGCGCATCCAAGCAGAACCGACACCGCGATCGCCACGGCCGCGTACCTGCACATGGTCCGCTCCCTGGTCGAAGTCCGGCACGCGACGCGGGGTGGTGGCCCACATCAGCGACAGCACGATCTGGCGCTGGCTGCACGAGGATGCGATCCGGCCCTGGCAGCACCGCTGCTGGATCTTGCCGCGCGACCCCGGCTTCCAGGTCAGGGCCGGACGCATTCTGGATCTGTACGCCCGCGGCTGGGAGGGTCGGTCGCTGCGGGAGGATGAATTCGTCATCTCCGACGACGAGAAAACCAGCATCCAGGCGCGTGTGCGCGTCCATCCGAGTCTGCCCACCGAGTCGGGCCAACCAATGCGCGTGGAGCATGAAGACACGCGCGGCGGTGCCTGGGCCTACCTTGCGGCGCTTGACGGTCACCGCGCCAAGGTGTTCGGACGCTGTGAAGCGACCACCGGCATCGCGCCGTTCCAACGGCTGGTCGATCAGGTCATGCGCCAAGCGCCCTACCACGACGCCCGCCGCGTCTTCTGGATCATGGACAACGGCTCCTCGCATCGTGGTGAAGCTGCCGTGAAGCGACTCACGCAGGCTTATCCGCGGGTCGTTCCGATGCACGGCCCGGTGCACGCGAGCTGGCTCAACCAGATCGAGATCTACTTCTCCATTGCGCAACGCAAGGTGCTCACCCCGAACGACTTCCCGTGCCGGCAGGCCGTCGCTGAGCGCCTCGCCAGCTTCGAGCGCTACTACGAGAGCATCGCGCGCCCGTTCGAGTGGAAGTTCACCCGCGCGGACCTGAACCAATTGATTGCCCGCATGCGCACCCGTTACGCCCGGAGCCAGGGCCTGAAGCTCGCGGCCTGACGAATACGTGATCGAACTTCTGAAGTGAAGTACTAAGCCAGTGCGGATAGGCGTCTAAGAGGCGAGGTTCTCGGTCACTGCCTTGCGGGACGCGATGTGGGTGCCGAGCACTTCGAACGCGAAGCGCAGAACCTCTTCGGCCGTGTCGTAGCAATAGATGTAGGAAGCGCAGTCTCCCGACAGCGGAAAGTACTGTTTCTCCTCGACCTCGAAATGCCGGTTCTCCGCATCGGCGCAAATCGCCAAACAGCAGCACGCCCCGGCCGCCTCCACCCATTCAATCCTGGCCGACTGACCCTGCGTCATCGCGTGAATCGTCAGACCGCCGACATCGCCGGTTTTGTGGGCAAGCAACTTGAGCGCGTCGACCAGAGGACGCATTGCCCGAACGCGCCCGGCGGCACGGGCCTCCGTGCCGCCCATTTCCTCACACAGCCGATCCGTCTCGCGCGATACGATCGCATCGAGTGCCGACCGCAGATGTTGCCGGATCGATTCGTCGGACACTGTCGCGTTCGATGGTTCATGCAAAACCGGACTGATGACATGCACGATATCCATCGGTGATCCCCCTTGCTTGTTGTCCGCCGGGCCGCCAGGCCACATTCGGACGCACACTCGGTCACGACTGGAACCGAGGAACGGCAGTATGCGCGTGCCAGGCACGCTTGCATATCGTCAATTTTGTAACCCGGTGAACGGACAACTGGGCAACGCACGGGATGGCCGGATCAACTGCTTTCCCGACAAGATTCTCGTAATCGCTCTATCGGCGAGTAGGCGCGCGCGAGGCTGCCTCCGCTGTCTGAAGGCGCTGGTGTCGAATCGGCTTGCGGCGCGAACAGACCTTCGGCAGGGGAAAATGCGGCGAAGCAGAAACTCAGATGTATTGGGTGAACAGGCACTACGCTCGTTTGACCAGCTTTACGGCTTCGAAAAGATTCGGGATCACCGCATCCACATCCAAACCGTCGACGGGTTCACCGTGGTTATAACCGTAAGGAACGCAGAATACCGCGCAACCCGCAGATCGTGCAGCAAGAACATCGTTGAGCGAATCGCCGATCAATAGGACCTGTTCCACCGGTACACCGAAACATTTAGCGGCATGCAAAAGCGGCATGGGATGCGGCTTCTTCTCCGGCAGCGAATCGCCGGACAGCACGATTTCGAAATAATGCGCGAGGCCGATGCCCTTCAACAGCGGCTCGGTATAGCGCGCCACCTTGTTGGTGATACAACCCAACTTGAAGCCCGCCGCCTTCAGCGCATCCAGCCCTTTCACCACGCCCTCAAACGGCTTGCTTTGCAGCAACAGGTCGGTGTAGTGCCTTTCGAAGATGGGCAACGCCTTGTCGTACAAGGCGGCATCCGGCTCCGCATGCATGTCGCCTGTCAGCGCACGCTTCACCAGCCATGAGATGCCGTTTCCGATGTAGCTCATCAGCAAGTCTTGCGGCACGGCAGGGCGGTCCATGTCGCGCAACATGCGGTTCGCCGCTTCGGTCAATTCCGGTGCGGTGTGCAGCAGCGTACCGTCCAGATCAATAAGGATCGCTGAGACAGCTAACGGAAATTGCATTTACAGTCCAAGTGTTGCCACCCATGTGATGGCGTGCCCGATTATGCCCAATCCGCAGACCAGTCACTGGAGCGCGAGTCACGACAGACCGATGATGCGATATGCAACGGCGGTCGTTATTGTGGTCCTTGCTACCTGCGCCGCAGCGATTACGTCAATCGCGCGTCAGTCCCACTGATTGGTGTTTTTCGGCCAATCCGCGCGCTGCACGCGAACGATGCAGAAGCGCTGGCCCGTCGGCGCGCGCATGATGACCCAGCGCTCCTTGCGTTCGTCCACTTGGGCACCCAGTTTTTCCAGCCTCGCAACTTCGGCCGGAATGTCGTCGGTCTCGATATCAATGTGCACGCGGCTTTCGTGTTCCACGCGTTGAACCTGCACGCTTAGCTCGTCGGGCGGCGTTTCCAGCATGCGGTAATTGCCCCGGCTTCCCGGATGCTTCATATCGACCGGACGGCCCAGCGCGTCCGCCCAAAATTGCGCGGCGGCGTCGATATCGTCGATCCTGCAATCGATCAGCAGACCATTGATGCGCGAGCGATGCATGCAATCCACCTCCGAAGGTTTGGCGTGTTGTATTACGCCGAGCGGGCAAGAGATCACCGGGACCGGTTTTCACTGTACTCACGCCCCGGTACCGCGTCCAGCCCACCCTGGCGCTCGATGGGCCGCGTGGCTCGATATTGCTACGCGTGATCGCAGTCGGCCCGCCGGCGCAGGGGCGGAGCTGGCAGTCGTTGACCGGTGCTTGACATGCAAGGGATTGCTTGCCTAGCATTCATGCAACCGATTACTTGCATGCAGCCGTTCATGGCCGAACGCCTCGATGACACCGACTTGCTGTTCAAAGCCCTCGCCGATCCCAGCCGGCGCAAGCTGCTGGACTTGCTGCACGCACACGACGGCCGCAGCCTCAACGACTTGTGCGAGCACCTGGACATGACGCGGCAGGGCGTGACGCAGCACCTGGGCGTGCTGGGGGCGGCGAACCTGGTGGTCACCCTGTGGCGCGGCCGCGAGAAGTTGCACTTCCTCAATCCAGTGCCACTGCAGGAGATCTACGAGCGCTGGATAGCCAAGTTCGAAAAGCCACGCCTCAAGGCGCTGCGCGATCTGAAACGACGACTGGAGAAAACCAATGGCTAGATCGACCTTTGTCTACGTGATCTACATTCACACCACGCCGGAGAAGCTGTGGTCCGCGCTGACCGATGCGGAGTTCATGAAGCGGTACTGGTTCGGCGTGCACGCCGAAAGCCAGTGGACGGCCGGATCTTCGTGGAAGAATGTGTCCGCCGACGGTCAGATCCTCGACGCCGGCGAGATCGTCGAAGCCGAGCCGCCGCGGCGCTTGGTGATCCGCTGGCAGAACCAGTTCAAGCCCGAGCTCAAGGCCGAAGGCGACTCGCAATGCACGATGGAACTGGAACCCAGTGGAACGGCGGTCAGGCTCTCCATCACCCACACCATCGAGCGCGACCCCTCGAAATTCATCGAAGCCGTGTCCGGCGGCTGGCCGAAGGTCATCTCCAACCTGAAGTCCCTGCTGGAGACCGGCTCCGCCGTTCTGCATGACCCCTACCCCAATTAGAACGCCCACCATGGAAGGGAGTAATCATTGCAAAGGTGAGTGGTGACTGTCGCACAGGCGAGCCCAGGGCAGCGGGCTAATACCTACACGCTGCCGCAATTTGTCGAATGTCAACTTTTCACGGATATCGCACGCGTACGCTGAACCATCGGGTTCGCACTTCGGGGTGTGCCATGGCGAGCGTAGAAGGCGCATACCGTGAATTCGAAGCCGCGCACAAATCCTAGACTCGCAAGGTGCGCTCCAACTCGCTCCCGCACCCGTTGCCACGGGTGCCGCAACTGACGGCTTGGTTCAAAAGCGAAGCGGAACGGCTCGGAAGACCCACCCTGACGACTGCACAAGCCCGCCGAATGGCGCGCTGGGCACATGTTCAGCGCCGCGCGCTGATCGAGGCGGAGATCGGCGACGTTTGGGATCGCAGAGTGCCGTTGAAGTGACTTTCTTACACCCGGATGACGTGTCACCGAGGTTGGTGACGCGACACTTTCTACAATATCCACCGCAAGGCCAGAGCGACGCTGGCGCCGAGGAGCATCCAGGGTAGAGCGAGGTATAGGAAGTCGCGCATTGTGATCGTCTCCTGCGGTTCTATGTACGAACTGTGCGCTGAGCTGATCACGGATGAAAGTGCCGGAAGTCATGACCTGTCGGCGCACTGTTCCGATGCCGAGTCCACAGGTCTGCCGCATGCTCGGACAGAGAACGTTCCGGGGCGTCGGTGGTGCTTTCTACTTCGAAAAAACCTCGGTCAGAAGCTTCAACAGATCCCGCTCGACAATTTCAAGAGTCAGCTGGTCCAGCTTGAAATCACCCCTCGGACCGAACGCCCCACCACTGGGCAGCATGTTGCTCCCGTGGAGGTGAATAACCTGTCGACCTCGAGAGGCAGTGATCGCATATGAGGGGAATGAGTGACCCTCATGGCGATTCACCCCTATCGGAAAGATGTGAAACGAAATTCTCGCGTCCGTTGTCTTGCCATCCCGATCGACAAAGTAATCCACCTCTTCGATGTCGAAGTCGTGTCCCCGCTGACGCAGATGATTGCCGACTCGTTCAAATAAAGGGCGGGCCGTCTTGCTTCGAAAGCTCGCAAAATCGGCCAGGAATCTGTCCTCTTGCAGCGTCTGGGCGTTCTGTACCTCTTTTCTCTGCTCTTGCCGTTTATCAAAGGCATCGAGCAAATCGTCGAGTTCCTTCTCCAGCGGGTCGGCCATGGAAACGCTCGTTCGGGAAATGAGACCTGGCGTCAGACTACGCTTCGTACGTCCCACCAGGGGAACGCCTTCGCCACCCTCCGAGGCACCCCAGCGCGAAAGGAGGGCTGCTCAAGCCACGGCGCATGCAAAGGTCCGCCGCTCAGCGGCCCACCATCTGCTGCAGATGCTCCGGATACCGGGCCCCTTGCACGGTGATCTTCCTGACGGCACTGTCGATGTCGCGAAGCTCCCCGGGCGTCAGTTCAACGGCAAGCGCTCCGATGTTCTCCTCCAGGCGATGCAGCTTCGTGGTGCCGGGGATCGGCACGATCCACGGCTTCTGGGCCAGCAGCCAGGCAATTGCGATCTGGGCGGACGTCACCCGTTTCCTGGCGGCGATTTCGGCGAGCAGATCGACCATCGCCTGGTTCGCTTTGCGGGCCTGTGGCGAGAAGCGGGGAACTACGTTGCGGAAGTCGGTGCTGTCGAACGTCGTGGTCTCGCTGATTGCGCCGGTCAGAAAGCCCTTGCCCAGAGGGCTGAAAGGAACGAAACCGATGCCGAGTTCCTCGAGCGCCGGCAGAACCTCCCGCTCCGGTTCCCGCCACCACAGGGAATATTCGCTCTGAACCGCCGCGACCGGCTGGACGGCGTGAGCCCGACGAATGGTTTGCACGCCTGGCTCGGAAAGTCCGAAATGCCTGACCTTGCCCTCCCGGATCAGATCCTTGAGCGCACCGGCGACGTCTTCGATGGGCACATTCGGGTCGACGCGATGCTGGTAGAAAAGATCGATGACGTCGCTGTTCAGCCGCTTCAGCGAGGCCGCGGCCACCTGCTTGATGTGCTCCGGCCGGCTGTTCAGGCCCCGCTGCTGGCCGCTCTTCGCGTCGATATCAAAGCCGAATTTGGTTGCGATCACGACCTTCCCGCGGAAGGGAGCGACGGCTTCGCCCACGAGCTCTTCGTTCGTGAACGGACCATAGACTTCCGCGGTGTCGAAGAAGGTGACGCCACGCTCGAAGGCGGCCCGAATCAGCGAGATCATTTGCTGCTTGTCCGCAGGCGGGCCGTAGCCGAAGCTCATTCCCATGCAACCCAGCCCGAGAGCCGAGACTTCCAGATTGCTGCGTCCCAATTTGCGCTTCTGCATTTTCCCTCCTGCAAACGCTCTGCGTTTTGAAGTCACGCGCACATGACATGGTGGTCGCCAGCGGCCGCCATCCCCTGACGTGCGGTTTAACTCAATAGACCTTCTGCACCAGGGCCTCGATGACCGGCGTGCTGGTCGATCCGGTCAAGCGTCCGTTTCCTGGAGCAGTTCGGCGCCTTGCAAGACAGGCGCCTCGCGGTCTTCGTCCGCGAGCGGCGCTAACCGAGGTCGCCCGAGATGTAGTGCGCGAGCTGCTCGATGATGAATTTCTGCTCGGAGATGATGTCCTTGACCAGGTCGCCGATCGAAATGAGGCCGACCAGCTTGCCCTTTTCGATGACTGGCAGGTGCCTGAGCCGGTGTTCCGTCATCAAGGCCATGCATTCTTCGCTCGTGTGATTGGGAAGCACATACATGACCGACGTCGTCATGATGTCGCGCACGGCCGCGTCCTTCGACGAGCGCGACATCAGCACGACTTTGCGTGCGTAATCGCGCTCGGTGATGATTCCGACGACTTTGCCGGCTTCCAGGACCACCAGGGCCCCGATGCTTTTGTCCGCCATCAGCTTGACCGCATCGAACACCGAGGCCGATGGCGCGATCGTGTAGACCGTCTGGTCGGGCTTTGAATCGAGAATGTGGGCTAGGATTGTCATCGCGTTTGGTGCCGCCGGGACACCCTCCGTGCGCACTCTATACCGATGAAGTTGCCGAGGGTAGGTCCGATCCGGCGCTCCGGCAAGACCCCTTTTTGCGATATTGGAGTTTGCACTTGAAGGCTTTCTCGAAATGACGGCGGATCGGCGGGAGCTCAAGCAGGCGCTGCGCAACTGGCGCGACGAGCGCGACAGCGCCGCGGTGTATGAGGCGCTCGCCTCGATCGAACGAAACCCGGGCCTGAGCCGGCTTTTTGGCAAGCTGGCAGCGTCCGAGCGCGAGCACTCGGCGTTCTGGGAAGACCGGCTCAACGCACTGGGTCACACGGCGCCGGAGTTTCGCTTATCGGCCCGCGCGCGGATCATGACAGGGCTCGCGCGGCGGTTCGGCGTTGCCTTCGTGATTCCCAGCATCACCGCGCGCGAGCTGGCCGATCGGGACCGATATTCGAACCAGGAAGACGCAACACGATTTGTCCCGGCTGCAGGCAGGTGGCGACGCGCTCGTGGCATTCGGTGATGTCGAACCGGCTGAAGAACGGTTGCTGCACCAATTGCGGCACGCGAATTCCGGGCGTATTTATCCAGAGTGAGGCAGAGAAACGGCGGGAGTGGGCAGTAGCAAAAGTCTGACCACAGAGGCGCGGAGACCACAGATTTCAACGCTGTTTGTTTGAGCTAGCGCTCTTCCCTGTCAATCCACTTGGCCACGGACTCGGGTTGAAACGCAGCCATCTTCTCCAGCAGACGCTCCGGATCCTCGTCATCCAGCACCAGTCGCCGGTTCGACATGTTCGGGACCCGAGTTGAACGCGGCGTTGATGCGGTTCATGCCCGAGATCCCGCTCTCGTTGCCCGGGATGTCGACCCAGAGGTCCGTGTGGGATCGACAGCACGGTCACGGTCTTGGCGGCCGGGTCGAAGTGCGCCACCATCGTCACGTCGCTGCGCTGGCCGCCCGCGTTGGCCTCGTTGCCGAACGCGTTGACCTGGGTGGCATTCGACACGAAGGCCCGGGAGTCCGAACCCACCAGGAGGAGGTTGAAGGGCTTGCCGGGCGGTGACTCGGCCACCAGGTGCTTGGCGTGGATCTTCTTGATCTGGTCGAAGCGGTAGAGGGCGTAGACGTAGAGGCCCCCGGCGCCGAGGGCGGCGATCAGGACGACGAAGGAGAGGGCGTAGAGCGTGCGCCGCCGCCAGCGGTGCCGGTGCTTCTGCTCCTTCTTCCGCGGCTTGCGGAGCTCGGCCTGCAGGGCGGCCCGTGACCGGGCGCGGACTCGGAGGTGCCCTGGTCGCCGTCGGGCGGCTCGTGCATGATCGGGTTGGTCGGGGGTCAAGAATCAGAAAATACCTGGCCGGGGCGTCCGGTAGCCTTCGCCCGTGCAATTTCGAGCTCTCCCCGACGAGCTGCTCGAGCTCCGCGACTCCGTGCGGCGCCTCGCGCAGGACAAGGTCAAGCCCCGGCCCGTGAGATCGACAAGGGGGCGTACCCGACCGACCTCTTCGAGGCGTTCCGCGACGCCGGCCTGCTCGGGCTGTGCATCCCCGAGGAGTACGGCGGCTCGGGCGCGGGCATCCTCGGGCTGACCATCGCCATCGAAGAGGTGGCCAAGTACTCCAACACCGCGGCGCTGATGCTGCTGCTGACCCGCCTGCCACCGGGCCGGTCATGATCGCCGGCACCGAGGAGCAGAAGAAGCGCTACCTGCCCGGCATCGCCGACGGGCACGCTGCGGGCCGCCTTCGGGCTGTCCGAGCCCCAGGCCGGCAGCGACGTCGATGGGCATGCGGACGCGGGCCACGCCCGACCCCGACGGTCGACGGCGGCTGGGTGCTCAACGGCACCAAGTGCTGGATGTCGGGCGTGCGCGAGGCCGACTGGTACACGGTGTTCGCCAAGACGGGCGACCCCGCCAGTCGCGCGCGCACGACTCGGTCACCGCGTTCATCGTCGAGCGGGGCTGCGACGGGCGTCGACGGTCGGTCGCACCGACCACAAGATGGGCGTGCGCGGCGTCGACACCGGCGAGCTCGTGCTCGACCGACGTCCACGTGCCCGCCCGAGAACGTGATCGGCGAGGTCGGGCGGCTTCCGCCTGGCCATGCTCGGCCTGAACGCGATGCGCCCGATCGTGGCCGCCCGCGGCATCGGGCTGGCCGAGGGCGCGCTGATGTACGCCACCGAGTACGTCCAGCAGCGAGCCGCCTTCGGCAAGACCATCGCCGACTTCCAGGGCATCCAATGGGAGATCGCCAAGTGCGCCGTCGACATCGAGGCGGCCCGGCTCCTCACCTACCGGGCCGCCGTGGCTCGCGGACCAGGGCAAGTTCACCAAGGAGTACGTGCCGTTCCTGTCCGATGGCCAAGTACCACGCCACCGAACTGGCCGTGCGCGCCTCGTGGCTCGCCGTCCAGCTGCTCGGGCGCCGCCGGCTACATGGAGGACCACCCGACCGAGCAGTGGTACCGCGACGCCGAGCAGCTGACGATCGTCGAGGGCACGTCGCCAGGTGCAGCTGGGCCTGATCGCCCGGGGCGTCCTCGACCAGGACCTGTGGTGGGACTGAGCTGGCCCGAGATCCTGGCCCGGCTGTCGCGCCGGGAGTCGCTGACCGCGGAGGAGGCCGAGGACGCGCTGGGCGTTGTGCTCGCCGGTGATGCCACGCCGGCGCAGGTGGGGGCCTTCCTCACCCTGCTGCACGCCAAGGGGGAGACGGCCGAGGAGGTGACGGGGCTGGCCCGGGCCATGGTCGACGCCGCGGTGCCGTGCCCGCTGGACCCGGGGAGGGGTCGTCGGGGCCGGACGGGACCCCGTCGTGGTCGACCTGGTGGGCACCGGGGGCGACCGGCTGGCGAGCATCAACGTGACCACGCTGGCCGCCTTCATCACCGCGGGCTGCGGCGTGCCCGTGTGCAAGCACGGGAACCGTGCCGCCGTCCTCGTCGGTGGGGACGGCCGACGTGCTCGAGGCACTGGGGGTGGCCATTGAGATCGGCCCCGAGGGCGTCGCCCGCTGCGTGTCGGAGGCGGGCATGGGGTTCTGCTTCGCCCAGCGCTTCCACCCCGCCATGCGCTTCGTCGGACCCGTGCGCAAGGAGCTCGGTGTGCCGACCGTCTTCAACTTCCTGGGGCCGCTCACCAACCCGGCGCGCACCAGGTACCAACTCGTCGGTGTGAGCGACGCGACCGATGGGGCCGATCATGGCGGGCGTCTTCGGGGCGACCGGCAGCCGGCGCGCCATGATCGTGCACGCCGACGACGGGCTCGACGAGCTGAGCGTGACGTCGCCGTCGAGCGTGCTGGAGGTCACGGGCGACGGATCAGGCGAATTCGAGGTGCGCGAACTGGCGGGTCGACCCGGCCGCGCTGGGGTTCCCCCCGGCGACGATGGAGGACCTGCGGGGTGGGGACGCCGCCTTCAACGCCCGCATCATCCGCTCGGTGCTCGAGGGGGAGCGGGGCGCCCGGCGTGACATCGGGGTCCTCAACGCCGCCGCCGCGCTCATGGTGGCGGGCCGGGTCACCGACCTGGCGAGCGGCGTGGAGCTGGCCGCCGAGTCGGTCGAGAGCGGCCGGGCGGTCGGCGTGCTCGATGCGCTGGTCGCTACGTCGCAAGAAGCGCTGCGCCAGCAGACGGACTGACCCGCCAGGCACGGCGCGGTGCGTGCGCCTCGGGGTCCAGGGCCGGCGAGTCGGGCAGGCACAGCGCGATGACGCAGCCGCCGAAGCCGCCGCCGGTCATGCGGGCCCCGAGGACGCCCGGCTGGGCGAGCAGCTCCTCGACCAGGTCGTCGACTGCGGGCACCGAGACCCTGTAGTCGGCCGCCAGGCTGCGGTGGCCCTCCGTCATGACGGCCCCGAGGCCGCTCACGTTGCCCCGCGAGAGCAGCCGCTCGGCCTCATCGACCCGTGCCGCACTCGGTGATCACGTGGCGGGCCCTCCGCCGCAGGACCGGGTCGGTGAGCTCGCTCAGGTCGCCGAGCTGCACAGGTGCCGAGTGACCGCCCGAGGATGTGGGCCGCCCGCTCGCACTCGGCGCGCCGGGTGGCGTAGGGCGTGGTCGTCAAGAGGCGCGGGCTCTCGCTGTGCACGATCACGAAGGCCGCCTCGTCGGGGACGGGCACCTGCCGGGTCTCGAGGGTCGCGAAGTCGATGCGGAGCGCGTGGCCGGCCCGGGCGGCGGCGATGGCGAGCGGATCGAGCAGGCCCACGTGCGCACCCGCGCCGCGCTCGGCCTCCTGGCAGGAGCGGGCCAGTGCGAGCGGGTCCGGGTCGTGCCCGAGTGCGAGCAGGAGCGCCACGGAGAAGGCTGCGCTCGACGACAGCCCTGCCCCCACGGGGAGGGTGCTGGTGACCCGGACGCTGCCGCCCGAGGGCGGAGGCTGGAGCCGCAGGAGGCCGGCCGCCAGGAGGGCCTCGGCGGGGACCGGGGCGGTGGCGCCCAGAGCGATCTCGAGGGGCTGGTCCGGGAACTGGTCCGAGTCGATCCCGACGAGGAAGCTGCCCGGCTTGGGCGTGAAGGTGACCTCGGTGGCCAGGTCGATGGCCATGGGCAGCGAGAGCCCGCCGTTGTAGTCGGTGTGGTCGCCGATGATGGTGACGCGTCCAGGGGCGCGGGCCGTGGGCACGCCTCCAGCTTGGCGCAGCGGCGGGCCGGCTTGACCGTCGTGGGCGGCCCGGGTCACGATCCTGCGATGGCCGACCGCAGTGGACCGCTGAGCGGGATCAAGATCATCGAGCTGGCGGGGATCGGGCCGGCGCCCTACACCTGCATGATGCTGGCCGACGCCGGCGCCCAGGTCCTGCGTCTCGAGCGGGCACCCGCCGGGGCGGTCGAGCGCGGGCGAGGAGTTCGCGCCGTCAGGGGCCGGCCCGTACTGGGACCTGCTGAACCGCTCCCGGCCCTCGGTGGGCATCGACCTCAAGAACCCCGACGCCGTCGAGCTCGTGCTCGGGCTCGTCGAGCGAGGCCGACGGGCTGATCGAGGGGTTCCGACCCGGTGTGGCCGAGCGCCTGGGCGTCGGGCCCGACGACTGCTTCGCCCGCAACCAGCGGCTTGTCTACGGCCGCATGACCGGGTGGGGCCAGGACGGGCCCATGGCGTCGATGGCCGGGCACGACATCGACTACATCGCCATCGGCGGCGCGCTGTGGTCGCTGGGCCGGGCCGACTCCGCGCCCGTCCCGCCGCTCAACCTGGTCGGCGACTTCGGCGGCGGCGGCATGCTGCTGGCCTTCGGGATGGTCGCGGGACTGCTGGAGGCCGCCCGCTCCGGTGAGGGACAGGTCGTCGACGCCGCCATGGTCGACGGCGCGGCGTCGCTGATGACGATGATCCACGCCTTCCACCGCCACGGGCTCTGGAACGACGACCGCGGGGCCGAACATGCTCGACACGGGCGCCCCCTTCTACGAGGTCTACGAGACGGCCGACGGGAAGTGGATGGCCGTCGGCGGCATCGAGGCGCAGTTCTACGCCGGCATTGCTCGAAGGGCTCGGCCTGGCGGATGACGCGTCGTTGCCGGCGCAGATGTCGCGAGACGACTGGCCGGCCATGAAGGCAGCGCTTCGCCGAGATCTTCAAGTCGAAGACCCGGGACGAGTGGTCCGCCGTCTTCGACGGGACCGACGCCTGCGTGGCGCCCGTGCTCTCGCCGTGGGAGGCGCACCTGCACCCGCACAACGTGGCGCGCTCGACCTTCGTCGAAGTCGACGGAGCGGTGCAGCCGGCACCGGCGCCACGCTTCTCCCGGACGCCGTCGGCCGTCTCGAAGCCGCCGTCGCCGCCGGGTGCCGACACGGTGTCGGGGCTCGTCGAGTGGGGCGTCTCCGAGGATGTGGTCGCGAAGCTGCGCGAGTCGGGGGCCTTGAGCTAGTCGCCTCGCGACGGACTCGCGGGAGAGAGGGCCCGCTGCGGGAGAGGGCCCCGACGGGCCCCTCTCCCCGCCCAGCCGGGTCCGCTCTTAGATGCCGAGGGAGATCCCTGCCGACATCGGTGACACCGGTGCCGCCGAGGCTGCCGTCGAAGGGCGGCATGCCCGTAGTTGAACACCCCGCCGTCGGAGGCCACGAACCAGTAGCCGTTGCCGTCGGGCGTCGACGCCATGCCGACGATCGGCTCGTTGAGCTGGATGCTCCCGGTCGAGCCGTAGAACTGGGCGTCGCCGTAGGCGAAGATGCCGCCGTCGGAGGCCACGAACCAGTAGCCGTTTCCGTCGGGCGTCGGCGTCATGCCGACCACCGGCTTGTTCAGGTGCAGGTTGCCCGTCGAGCCGTAGAACTGGGCGTCGCCGTAGGCGAAGATGCCGCCGTCGGAGGCCACCAGCCAGTAGCCGTGGCCCGAAGGCGTCGGCGCCATGCCGACGATGGGCTTGTTCAGGTGCAGGCTGCCGGCCGAGCCGTAGAAGCCGGCGGAGCCGTAGTTGAACACCCCGCCGTCGGAGGCCACGAACCAGTAGCCCTTGCCGTCGGGCGCGGCCGCCATGCCGACCACCGGCTTGTTCAGGTGCAGGCTGCCGGTCGAGCCGTAGAAGCCGGCGTCGCCGCTGGCGAACACGCCGCCATCGCCTCCGACCATCCAGTAGCCGCCGCCGTCAGGCGTCGGGCGCCATGCCGACGATCGGTGGCGTTCAGGTTGTAGTACATGGCGCCGTCGAGGTACGACGAGGTAGTTGTCGTTGCCGAACCCGGTGATCTCGCCCTGCTGCCCGAACACGTAGTACCCGTCGACGGGTCGGTCGGGACGATGTTGTAGGCGATCGTGCCCGAGATGTCGGTCGGTGGCGTTCGTGCAGTCGAACTGCACCGCGACGCGTCTGCACGGGCTCGGGCCCGGCGTCAAGACGTACTGGTCCAGCTTCGACGGTCGCTGAGTCGTCACCGTGCTGGTTGCCGTCGCAGTTGCCGCACTCGGCCGCTGACCGCCGATCGAGGCGCCATCGGTGCGCCGTAGACGTCTGGCCCTCCTGCCGGAGCTCCGGCGGGACATCGGTGGAACGTCCCGCCGTTTGCTCCCGACCGTCGCCGTAGGTCAGGCAGAGGCGTCCGTCTGGCCGGAGTTGCAGTTGCATCGTTGGTGCGATAGCACGGGCGCCGAGTTGTCGCACGAGTACACGTGTCGCTTCGTCCGTGGACAGATCGGTCACCACGAAGTTGGCCAGCGTCAGCGGCGCCACCGGCAATGTGGCGTGTACCGTCGCAGGCACGTCGCGTCCCGTGCATCCGGCACGCCCGGGTCGTGCGGCCCGAAGGGCCTCGCTGCTCCGCGGGTGCACTCAGCGACGAGCGCCGTGATGATCATGCATGACGTTGCCAGCAGAGACCACCGGCGCAGCGATGCATGTGCGTCACCGGCGGGCGCGCCACGGTGCCAGTTGATCGTGTTCATGTGCTCCCTCTCCTTGTGCTGAATGGTCGCCGGACCTGCCGAACCGTTGTCGATCTCGGTCGGACGACCTCGCTGCGGATTTCGCAGCCTGCCTCGTCCCCAACTCCATCCTCGATGCTCCGTCCCTTCGGCGACGTCAGCCTCGGCACGTCGCACCCGAACCGTACGAACCGCCGGTAAGGGCGCAGTAAGGCGGCGCACCGTGCGGACGGTGGACCTACGAGGCAATCGGGTAGCTCGATGAAGCGCTCGATCGTGACCGGTGCCTGCCAGCATCCGACGCGCATGCGCCAAGATCTCGCCGATGCCGGTCGCCGTGGCGGTGACCGGCGGCTCGTGCGCCGGCGAGCCGGCCGAGCGGGCTGCCGTCACCGGGGTTGGTCTCCGTGGCGGGCTTCAGCCTTTGCTGAACGATTGTGTTCATCGGGGCCCCCTTTCATCGTTGTTCGATCCCGTGCCATCGGTCTACCGACGGCCGGTAACTGCGAAGTAAGGGCGGCGCACCGAATGGACGGCCGGCGGAGCGGACCCGCCGGCGGTGGCGGCCTTTACCGGGCGCTTACCGACGACCCCTACCGTCGCCCGGCATGGAGGACGCGACGCACCGCACCAGCGAGCACACCCGGCGCGACTCGTCAGGTATCGTGCGGGCGGCCTTGGGGTGAGGTGTTCGACCGATGCGCGGTCAGTGTGGCGGCCGGATGTTGGCGACACGAGGAGGGGTTCGAGGTGACGACGACGGCGCCGCCGCCTCGGGCGACGCGCCACTGCAGGCGACCGGCTCGAGCCGGTCGCGCCGCACCACGCCGGTGCGGCTTGCGCGTTCGCCGCCGTCTCCATCGCGCTCCTTGCCCTCGTCGCCGGCCTCGTGGCGGCCCTGGCCGTGTCGAGCGGCAGTCGGCGACGTCGTCGGCATGGCAGAACGCCGAGCCCCTCATGGTGACGGCCCAGGCGATCGACACCTCCCTCTCGGACGCGGACACGACAGCGGCCGTCGTTCCTCCAGGGCCGGCTCGAGCCGGCGGCGCTCCAGAGCCGCTACCAGACCGACCTCACGACGCGCATCGGCCGACGTCGCCAGTGGCGGCCCGGGAAGCCGGATCCGACCCGGCGGTCGCCGCCAGCCTCCGGACGCTCTCGACGGACCTCCCGTCTACGCCGGCATCGTCCAGGAGGCCGACTTCAACGAGCGCCAGGCGTCCTATCCACTGGCCGCGGCGTACCTCGCCGAGGCCAACAACCTGATGCGGTCTCCATCCTGCCGGCTGCGGCCCAGGTGTACGGCACCGAGGTCCAGCGGCTCCGGGCGACCAGACGCAGGCCGTGTCACCCTGGCTGTCGCGCTGGCGGTCGTCGCCTGGTGGCGCTCCTCGTTCGCGCTGGTGCTGGCGCAGCGGCTGGCTCAGTCGCCGCTTCCACCGCACGTGGAACGTCGCCCTCGACGGCCGCCACGGTCATCGTGGTCGTGCTCGGGATCTGGGCCATGGTCGCCCTGGTCGACCCAGAGCTCGGGAGTCAGCACGGCCATGGCGAACGGGTCACAGCCGGTCTCCGTCGTTCACCGACGCCCGGATCCTGGCGCTCCGGGCACGGGCCGACGACGAGCTGACCCTCCTGACCCGCGACTCGGACCCGTCGTACCAGACCGACTACCAGCACGGCGGCTGCGCTCGGCACCTGCTCGCTCGCGGCAGCTCGCGGACGGCTTCGTTCGAGCGGAGTCAGCTGGCAAAAGCGACGCTGCCTTCCACTCGTACCCCGCGTTGCACGACAGATCCGGCACCGACGACACCTCGGGCGACCTGGCCGAGCGGTGATCCTCGCCTCGGGAAACGGCGCCACGCAGCTTCCCGCCGTCTCGTCCCAGCTGAACGGCGCCCTGTCCGAAGGTATCGATGGACTCACAGATCACGTTCGTGAACACCACCTCGGACGCGGCGTCCGATCTGGACGGGCTCGTGTGGGGTTTGCCATCGGCGCGATCCTCGTCGCCGTCCTGGTGCTCATCGGCTTCCAGCCCCGGATTGCGGAGTACCGGTGAAGGCGCCCGGCCACCGGCCAGGGGGCGGAGACGCACGTCGGCTTCGCTGGCGGCGCTCGCTCTGTCGCGTGGTCGCCTCGCGTGGTCGCTCGGCGGCCTGCGGCTCGGCCTCGCCGAGCAGCGCCGGCGCCGTCGAAGACGGTCACGTCCTGCCCAAGGGCGCAGAGATCGTGCACCCTACCCGCCGCCTCCACCTGTCGTGCGACGCCACGGCGAGCCTGCCCGCCTCCGGCGACGATGCCGGCGCCCGGGACACATGCCCACGGGCTCGTACATGGCGCAGATCCAGGCCCGCGGGTACCTCAAGGTCGGTGTCGAACAGAACACCTACCTGTGGGGCTACCGCGACCCCGTCTCGGGCCAGCTGACGGGATTCGACATCGACATGCTGCGCCAGGTCAGCCAAGCCATCTTCGGTTCCGCCGACCCGAACTACATCCACTTCGTCATCGTCCCGAACGCCGACCGCGTGCAGGCCGTCGCAGCCGGGCGAGGTCGACGTCGTGGCCGAGACGATGACCATCAATTGCGACCGTGTAAAAGG
>CAVTZO010000065.1:0-3131 GCA_963739145.1 uncultured beta proteobacterium | reverse complement strand
GAGGCGAAAGGACTCGCGCGCAGGCAGCTCGCCTGCGCGTGCAGGAACGCGGTGTTGTCGGGCGGCGAGGTTGCGGCCGCCTTGCGCGCCAGCGCAAAGATATGGTGCGGGCGCATCAGCTCCAGGTCGACGATCTGCCAGCGCAGGTGGTCGATCAGGCGCGCAACCGCCAGCGTGTCGAACACGTGGTGATGCGCCCCCCGGTTGCGGGCGTTGTCCTTGATCCAGGCCTGAAATTCGGGTTCGGACGACTGGGTCGGATCGCGCGCGCGATCGTGCAGGCGAAGGATCTCGTCCAGGTGGGTGGTGTCGCTTTCCGGGGTATTTGCCTGCTCGTCCTGGATAAGGTGAGAAAGCGGGGTAACGGGCCTGAAGCGGTCGAATGTGCCGTCCCGGTGCGGCAGTACGAGCAGCAAGGCGCCACCCGTTTTCAACACCCGCTCCCATTCCTTCAACGCGGCGATCGGGTTTGCGCAATGCTCCAGCATGTGGGAAGAAATGACGAAGTCGCAGGACTCGTCCGCAAGGGCCGACAGGTCGGTCGCTTCGGCGATGTATTGTCGGCCCGCCGCCTTGCCGGGGTCGAACCGGAACGTGTCACCCGCTTGGACGCAACCTTCCCAGCGCGTGCGCCAGTCGAAGGTCACGTTGTCGATCTTGCGCGCCACCGGATAGATCGGCATCGCACCCCGTTCGCCGAAAATCGCACTGGGGCCCCCGATTTCCAGTCCGTGACCCTCGAACGCGGCGCGATGCTCCCGCGCCATGCGCACGCGGTGGCCCAGTGCACGCCTTTTCAGGCCGAACAGAAGATCGGCCGCGCCCATCGACGCGTGATACCGGATGCGCCTGCCGACGCGTGCCGCGAAGGCTTTTATGGTCAGGTCAGCGCTCATTTTTCGGCAACCAGGACGCACTCCTCGCCGAGCGCGCGTTGCCGTCTGTTCCGAATCGAGGCGACGAGCTGGGCGCAGATGGCCCGCAGCAGCACGGGCACCTTCCACGCCAGCGGCGCCGTCCTATCGGCGCCGCGCGCGATCCTCGCGCTCGCCTCGAAAAAGACCCAGGTGTTCACCGTCGTGGAGTAGAGCGAGAATCGGTCGAAGCCGCAACGCCCGGCGGCGTCCCGCAGGGCGTCCATGGAGAATATGCTGAGGTGACGAGGCGGCTCCAGTCCGCGCCAGGCGCGACCGAAGTGCCTGTGTCCCCAGCTGTCCGCGTTTGGCGTGACGCAGACGAAAAGCCCGCCCGGCCGGAGGATCCGGCGCGCCTCGGCCATCAGCGAGAGCGGATCATCGACGTGCTCGAGCACGTGATGCATCGCGATGGCGTCGAATTCGTCGTCCGGAAACCGCAAATCGGCGAGCTCTCCGGCCTGCACGCACGCGCCGACCCTCTCGTGCGCAACGGCGATCGCGTCCGCATCGAAGTCGATTCCTCTGACCTTCCAGCCGACCCGCTGCATGCGCTGCAGAAAGCTGCCGTCGCCGCAGCCGATCTCGAGCAGGCTACCCGGAGTGCGGGCGTCCAGGTGCAGGTTGCGGACGCTCCGACGTTCCTGCCGCAGCCCCGACAGCCAGATGCAGGCGTCGATGGTCAGCTGGAGGGCCCCGGACACTGCCTTGCGCAGCGGGCCCCTGGGCTGGCTGTCCCCGTGGGTGTAGTAGCCGCGATACGCCTTCCACAGCTCGCCGGCTGCAGGCCTGGGGTCCAACCAGAGCAGTCGGCACTGGGGATTCGAACATCTGGCCATGTTCCATTGGCCGGGTACGCCGAACAATGAGTCCTGCAGCCCGCAGTAAAGCGGAGTGCCGCTGGAGCCGCACACGACGCAGCAAGGCTGCGGTGTGGTTTGAATCGTGCATGTGCCGTCGGCGGACACGCAGATCTCACGAGGGCAGCGACAGTCGATTGCGGACGACTTCCACGAACAGGCGACGCTCGCCGTCGGTCAGCCCTTTGTTCCAGCCAAGCAGGCAAAACGGGATCACCACGGCTGCGAACAGTACGGCTTGAGGCCACCCGGGCGGGCAGACGGTCGCCAGTGCAAACGCGCCCATCGCTGCCACGAAGACGAGCAACTCGCGCACGGCCGTGCCGCGCACGCTGGGCACGAACCTGGACGCTATGGCGAACAGCGCCGCGGCGTCGACCGACGCGCGCAGCGCCCAGGCCAGCGCAGCTCCCGCAATGCCGAACCGGCCGAGCAACGCGACCAGCGTCAATGCGTACAGCGGCAATTCCAGACAATGAAGCTTGGCGGTGACGTCCGGCCGGCCCGCGCTCTGTATCAGGGCGTACGGCACGAACGCAAGGCCATTGGCGAGCACTCCCGCGGACAGCAACTGCAGCACGAGAGCGCCTTCCTGCGAGAACGAATGGCCCAACCAGAGGGCCAGGAACTGCCCGGAGAACAGCGTCGTCGCGAACAGGACCGGGAACAGAAGAAGTAGCGTGTACTTGACCGCTCGCCAGAACATCCGGTCAGAGTCGCCTCCGTCGGGACTTTCAAGGCTCGCCGAAAACGCGGGAAACAGCACGGACGCGATCGCCGCCGGCAGGATCAGGAGCTTGGTTACCAGCTCGTAGGGGGTCACGTAGTAGGCGACCGCGGCGATCGAGACGAGACTTCCGATCACCAGGCGATCCATGTAGATCATCATGGGGCCCACGAGGTTGGACACCGTCATCCATCCTCCGAAACCCAGCAGCCGGACCGCCTCGCTCCTTGCCATCACCGTTCTGTGTCGCAGTGCAGGCATCAGGCGTACACACAGCCATCCATACGCGCACAGCGCGGCGGCGCGAAACGCGAGCAGCAGGCCGGTGATCGGCACCAGGCTGTCCGAAAAGGGCAGTATCAGCAGCGGCCCGGCGAACGTCGCCAGCCCCAGCGGCAGGCGAATCGCATTGACCCACTTGAACTTCTGGTTTGCCTCGAGCACGCCGCACAGCGCAACCGAGCAGACGACCAGAGGAATCGAGAAGGCGAGGATGCCGAACGCGGTGATCGATTCGTCCCGCAGCGCGTCGGGAATTTTCAAGACGTGCTTGACCAGGGGCGGTGCCGCGGCCAGCAATACGACGGTTCCGAGCGCGCCCAGGCCGCTCACCAGGTACAGCC
This sequence comes from uncultured beta proteobacterium, assembly GCA_963739145.1. Classification (GTDB taxonomy): domain Bacteria; phylum Pseudomonadota; class Gammaproteobacteria; order Burkholderiales; family Burkholderiaceae_F; genus VBCK01. The sequence continues at coordinate 7 of CAVTZO010000065.1, read as the reverse complement.
CGGTCCA
>CAVTZO010000064.1:0-25078 GCA_963739145.1 uncultured beta proteobacterium | reverse complement strand
TGCGACCGAGAAACAGGCTCTGCGCGAGCTTCTGGTCGGAATCCGCTCGCGCGGCATCACGATCCTGCTGATCGAGCACGACGTGAAGCTGGTGATGGGCCTGTGCGATTGCGTGACCGTGCTCGATTACGGAAAGGTCATCGCGGTGGGAACCCCGGCCAGGGTGCAGCACGATCCGAGCGTGATCGAGGCGTACCTCGGGCGTGCCCATCCGCCGGCGCAGCCGCAGGTGGAGCCGGTATGAGCCGGGCGAAGCGGCAGGCGCAGCCGGCTGGAAGCCCTCCTTCGCCTTCGGCTTCGGAGGGCGCCATAGGCCACGCCCAGGGTGGATACGCGCTGCGCGTATCCACCCTGGGCGTGGCCTACGGCGCAATCGAAGCGGTCAAGTCGATCGATCTGGAGGTGCGCGCCGGCGAGCTGGTGGCGCTGATCGGCGCCAACGGGGCGGGCAAGACCAGCTCGTTGAAGGCGATCGCCGGGCTGCTGCCGTGGAGCGGGGCCATCGAGCTTTTCGATCAGCCTATCCGCGGCGTCCCCGCGCACCAACTGCTCCAGCGGGGCCTGGCGCTGGTTCCTGAAGGCCGCGGCATGTTCACCCGGATGACGGTCACCGAAAACCTGCAGATGGGCGCCTTCACGCGGCGCGATGCGCAGGTCGGCGACGACCTGGAGCACATGTACGAGCGCTTTCCGCGCCTGAAAGAGCGCGCGCATCAACTGGCCGGCACGCTTTCGGGCGGCGAGCAGCAGATGCTCGCGATGGCGCGCGCGCTGATGTCGCGGCCGCGACTGCTGCTGCTGGACGAGCCGTCCATGGGCCTGTCGCCGATACTGGTCGAGCGCATCTTCTCGGTGATACGCGAGGTGTCCGCACGCGGCATCTCGATCCTGCTGGTCGAGCAGAACGCGCGGCTGGCCCTGGAGATCGCCCACCGCGGCTACGTGATGGATTCCGGCCAGATCAGCCTGTCCGGCCCGGCCTCGGACCTGCTGCACGATGCGCGGGTACGGGAGGCCTACCTGGGGGAGGCGCTCTGACGTTGGCAAGTTGCCCGCCGGCGTGGAGTGCCAATCTCAGAAGTTCCTGAAGAATCCGCCATCAGACCTCCTCGCCTGTCCGAAGGCACAGACGAGAGTCTGCGCAATCTTCTTTCGCCCCGACCCTCTCCCGCTCCGCGGGAGAGGGGGACAATCAAAGCGTCGCCGCTTCCAAGAGTCTGCCGCGCAGACTCCTCAGACTAGCCCGATGCCACGCCGCCCTCAGAACAAATAGCCGACCGCCAGCACGATGGTCTGCGGATTGAAGTTGACCCGGCTGTTGCGAACCACGCCGCCGGTGTCGGCGTTGAGCTTGCTCTCGACCTGCGCCGCCGAGAACGAGGCGGTCAGGCTCCAGCGCTCCCGCACACGGTAAGTCAGTCCCATGGTGCCGGCCGGACCGATCGAGTTCTTCAGCCCAATCGACGTCGGGCCGCCGAACGCGGCCTGGCCCGCCGAGTTGACGTCCGCGCCATAGAAGTGCGTGAACTGGATACCCGCCCCGACGAAGGGCCGCAGCTTCGCCGCCTCGTCGAAAAACTTGTACTCCAGCAGCAGCGTCGGAGAAAACCACTTCACGGTTCCGAGCGTGACCCCGTTGTAGGGCACCGAACCCAGTGCGGCCGGGCCCTTGCCAATCGTATTGGTCTTCGGCGGAATCCCGGCCGCCAGCTCCAGGTCAAAGTGCGTGCTCAGGTGGCGCAGGTAGGCGAAGTAGGCGGTTTGCGTGTTCTGGACGTCGGTCGACACGCCAGGCGGAACGAACGGCCCGGACACGTCGGTGGCACCGACGTGGTAGAAAATGAAGTACACGCCGGCGCGCACCTCGTTGCTCTGCGCCATTGCCGCTGCCGGAAGAGCGAGCAGCCCGAGCGCCACGGAAAGCGAGACGATCGATGTTGTGGTTTTCATGATCGAGCCTTCCCCCTCAGAAATTCTTGAAGAATCCGGCCGCCGCCAGAGTACAAAATGGCGGCACCAGCACGCCGTGATAGTCCTGTAGAACCGCCGCGGCGCCGCCGGCCGCCGCGGTGGCGGCCTTGGCCTGCGCGAACCCGAGCTTGACCAACGCGAACGGGTCACTGGGCCCGGTGGGCGCCGAATCGACGTCCAGAGCGGTGATCAACCCGGCAGGCAGGGGCAGCGGTTCCCAGAAGGCCTGCATGACCTGGGTATTCAGGAAGAACACTTCCGGATCGCTGTTACCACCGCACATCAATGTCGGCGCGCCAGGAACCCAGTTGCCGTAGCGCATGTCGTTCAGCTTCAGGTCCTGGCGGAACGGATACATCGGATTCGCGGCCAGGGGGGCTCCGGGCGGTGGCGGCGTTGACGCCAGGGCGCCGTCCGGGCTCGTAGCCGCGTCCAGCCCGTAGGCCAGGCGAAACGTGTTGTTGACGAGATACGGATTCCCATAGCCGAGCGGGGCGAGCGGACTGTTCGGCACCGCCAGCAGCGCGTCGAGCGTGGAGTTTCCGGTCACCGGCGTCGTGCTGTCGAACACCGGCTGCGGCACCTTGTTCTGCGCCAGCAAGTCGGTGAACGTCAGCGGGCCCGGCATCAGCGACCCGACCCAATTTGCGTAGGGAAGCGCAAAGATGTCGGTGGTCGCGTTGTACAGATTGCTGTAGGTGTTCTGGTAGCCGCTGGCGAACAACGGGAAAAAGACGGTCGCGGCAATATCGACAGCACCGAAATTGATTGCATCGTTGTTCGCTTCCAGCGCGTACGGCCCCGACATCGGCGCCGAAGCGGTCACCGTCATCCCGGCCGCCTGCATCGCGCGATGCGTGGCCATCGCGACATAGCCACCCTCGGAATATCCGGCGATGAACAGCTGGCCATTGTCCAGCGTGCTGGCCGCCGCAATTTTGCCCAGGGCCTGGCGCGAAGCAACGAGCGCGTTGATCATGTCCTTGGAAAGGGCCTCCGCGACCACGAATGGGTGGTACGGCAGCGGCGAGATGTCGTAGCCTGGGTAGTTCGGCGCCACCACGATGTAGCCCTGGGCAGCGAACATCGCAGCCACCAGGGCCGACGCGTCAGCCGCCTCGTTGGTGGCGTCGTTCGGGTTGGCCATGTTGTATCCGCGCGTGGCGGCGGTGGGGTGCGCATACAGCACGATCGGACGCTTGCCGCTGCAGGTGCCGGCCGGGCCCGTCGGAACCATCAGGCCGCCCGAGCCCGTGGTTGCCTCGCCTTTGCCACCCACCGTGTCGTACACGATGTAGTGAAAATCGATGCCGCACACCGGCAGCATCTGAGCCTGCGTCAGCAGGGCAAGCAGTTGCTGGCCGGTGGCTGTGGTGCCCAGTTGCGCCGTGAAGGCGGCCGCCGTGACCGAGCCCACCCGCACCGGCGGGTTGTAGATCAGCGTGCCGGCCGTGCCGCTCGTGTTGACCGCACCGCCGGAGCTTCCGCCTTCGCAGGCCGCCAGCAGCCCCGCAGCCAGCACGACGGTGCATAGATGTCTGAAATTGCGCATCGTGGTCTCCTCGGCTCACCGTGGGCCGCGCGCCGGCCAGCGGATCCTGTTCTGGTGCCTCGACCCGTTCAACGCCGGGTTCAAGCGCGGCGTATTCTGGCACGCGCACACAACGTCGATAGAAGTTTGCGATGACGCGGCGCAGCAGCGCCCCGGGGATATCAGCCCGCGGGGACCGCCTTCATGGCTTGCTCGAGCAGCTCGATCATGCGGTCGATTTCCTCGAGGCCGACGTTCAGCGCCGGCATCAGGCGCAGCACCTGAGGCCGAGGGGCGTTCAGCAGCAGTCCTTCCGGTTGCAGGTCGCGCGCGGCATCGACCAGCTGCCCAGCGCGCGCACCACCCAGATCGATGGCGCGCAACAGGCCGCGACCTCGGTGGCCCGCCAGGCCATGGCGTTGCACGAGCTGGTCGAGCCGCTCGACGAGGTGCCGCTCGCGCAAACGCACGGCTTCGAGAAATTCCGGGCGCGCGACACAGTCCAGGACGGCCGACCCCACAGCCGCCATCAGAGGATTGCCGCAATAAGTGCCCCCTTGATCGCCGTGCGCGAAGCACGACGCCTTGCGGCTCGCCAGCAGCGCGGACAGCGGAACACCGCCGCCCAGCCCCTTGCCCAGGGTCATGATGTCGGGCTTCACCGACGCATGCTCGCCCGCGAACATGCGCCCGGTGCGCCCGATCCCGGTCTGGACCTCGTCCAGGATGAGCAGCAGATCGTGCCGATCGCACAACGCGCGCAGCGCGCGCAGGAATTCGTCCTGCGCCAGCACGACCCCGGCCTCGCCCTGGATCGGCTCGACCATGATCGCGACGGTTTGCGGTCCGATCAGGGACTGCACCGAGTCCAGGTCGTTCAGGCTCGCCTTGGGAAAGCCCGGAACCTTCGGCTCGAACAATCGATCCCAGCCGGCCTTGCCGGAGGCCGACATGGTCGCCAGCGTGCGCCCGTGAAAGGCGTCGACGAAGGTCACGATCTGCCACGCGCCGCCCTTGTGCAGCGCGCCCCACTTGCGCGCGAGCTTGATCGCGCCCTCGTTGGCCTCCGCGCCGCTGCTGGCAAGAAAGATCCGATCGAGGCCGGACAAGCCTGCCAGGCGATGCGCCAGGTCGATCGCGGCGTCGTTGAAGAACGCGGCGCTCGGGCTGATCAATCGTCGCGCCTGGGCCGCGAGCGTCTCGACGATTTCGGGCGGGCAATGTCCCAGGCAATTCACCGCCCAGCCCTGGATGAAATCCAGGTAACGCTTGCCCCGATGGTCGATCAGCCACGAACCCTCGCCACGCACGAACACGACCGGCGGCCGCGCCGCGATGTCCATCAAGGCATCGGTGTCGTAAGCGTCTAACCTCACGTCAGTCCTTCACCACGTCAGCCTTCGAGGTGAAGGCGTCGGCCAGGAACTGATCCTCCTGCAGCCCGGCGTTGCGAACGAAATCCCGATGTGCCGCTTCGACCATGGCCGGCGCGCCGCACGCATAGACCTCGTGCTGCGACAGGTCGGGCAGGTCCTCCATGACCGCGCGGTGCACGAATCCGGTCCGCCCGGTCCAGGCGTCCTCGGGCAGCGCGTCCGAAAGCACCGGAACGTAACGGAAGTTCGGCTGCTCGCGCGCCCAGCGCGCCGGCAACTCGTCCATGTACAGGTCGCGCCGCGCGCGGGCGCCCCAGTAGAGCGCGACGGTACGCGCCGTGCGCGCCCCGGCCGGATCGTCCTGGTTCAGCTTCAAGTGGAATATCGTTTCGGCGATCGCCTTGATCGGCGCGAATCCGGTTCCGCTCGCCAGCAGCACGATCGGCCGCTGGCTCTCGGAGCGCAGGAAAAAGGTCCCGAGCGGGCCTTCCAGCCGCAGGATGTCGCGCTCCTTGATCGGTTTGCCCGCGGTCCCGAACACCGCGTCGGTGAACACGCCTCCCGGCATGTGGCGCACGTGGATGCTGAGCGGCTCCTGCGCATGCGGGGCGGTTGCGATCGAGTAGCAGCGGCGCGCGCCATCGGCCAGCGTGAATTCCAGGAACTGGCCGGCCCGGAACTGCAGTTGCTCGGAAGCGGGCAGCTGCAGCGTGACGATCGCCACGTCGGGGGCCACGCGGTCCAGGTGCGTGATCCGGCACGGCATCTTGCGCGCGGGAAACTCGCCGTAGCCCGCGACCTCGCGCACTTCGACCACCAGGTCCGAGCGCGCCTGCGCGCAGCACAGCAGGGCCATGCCGTTGGCGTGCTCCTCCTTGCTCAGCGCGGGCGCGGCATGCCAGCCCTGCTCGACCTCACCGGACAGGACCTTCGCCTTGCACGAGCCGCACGCGCCGTCCTTGCAGCCGAACGGCAGGCCGACGCCCGAGCGCAGGGCCGCATCCAGGATGTTGTCTGAGGGTTCGGCCGAAAATTGCCGGCCGGACGGACGAACCGCTATCGTGAACGCCATAGAATTCCGTCATGCATACGAAAACGCCCGCTGCCGCTGCATCGGCGCAGCGCGGGCGCGTACGCCTCGGCAAGCCACGCCTGTTGATCATCGGATGCGGCGACGTCGGGCTAAGAATTGTCGCACGGCTGAAGCGGCGCTTCCGGGTCTTCGCAACCACCTCGTCACCCGATCGGCGCGCGGTTCTCAGGGCGGCCGGTGCGGTGCCGATCGTGCTCGATCTGGACTGCCGACGCGTGCCACCGCTCGCAGGCCTGGCCGCGCGCCTGATCTACCTGGTGCCGCCGCCGCCCGAAGGGAGTGTCGACACACGCATCGCCCGGCTGCTGCGTGCGCTGCGCCGGCCGCCCGCGCGCTTCGTGTACGTCAGCACCACCGGCGTCTACGGCGACCGGCGCGGCGAGCGTATCGACGAAACGGCGCGCACCGCACCGGGCACCGAACGGGCGATGCGTCGTGTCGACGCCGAACGGCGCGCACGTGCCCACCCCTGGCATGCGGCCGTGCTGCGCGTGCCGGGCATCTACGGCCCGGGGCGCCTGCCGATCGAGCGGCTCAAGCGCGCGGTTCCCGCTCCGCTGGCGGAGCAGGACGTGCTGACCAATCATGTTCATGCCGATGACCTGACGCGGATCTGCGTCGCGAGCCTGTTGCGTTCGGAGCCGGGACGCGTTTACAACGCCACCGACGATTCGTGCCTGCGCCTTGGCGAGTACCTGGACCTGGTAGCCGAGCGGTTCGGCCTGCCTCGCGCGCCCCGCCTTGCGCGGGCCGAGCTTCGAGCCGCGGTGTCGCCGATGCAATTCTCGTTTTTCGAGGAGTCGCGCCGGCTTTCCAACCGGCGGATGAAGAACGAACTGCGAGTGCGCCTGCAATTTCCGACCGTCGGGGACGGATTGAAAGACGCTGCACTCCCGTCGGACGAGTCAGGCTGACGCAGCGCTGAGCCCTGCCCTCACTCACCCCCTCCCCTCTGCCGCACCCTCATCCTGTCCTTCTCCCGCGGCGGCAGAAGGAACTGTTCGGCTCCCCTCTCCCACGCACAGCGTGGGAAAGGGGTCGGGGGTGAGGGTTGCGGGCGAGGGGCGATACCGCGTGCCCTTGTGAACGCCCGAGCGCTTGGGACGCCGGCGACGCTGAGGCTTCGTCGGGCAAGTGCGCCGAAGACCGCGCGTCGCCTCGGGCGCGATTTGAGCCCGCGGCCGGTCGCCGCGGGGCCTCCCGCTGGGCGCGCTGGCCCGCAGCCGAGATGGCAGGAGGGAAATACGCGGACATCGGCATCGATCGCCCAAACGCGCGATCGCTTATTTGGGTTCCCGGCATACCAGTCGCCGCATTCGCGTGGTGTGATGGCAGCAGGGAGGAGAGTCCATCATGCCGCTCGTGCATCGACTGTCCGGAACGGGATTCGCATCCGCCGGAGACAATGGCCATAAACTGCGGGGAGGCCCACCCACCTTCCCGCATCCGAGATCGCCGCAAGGTTCGACCGAACCCGTCGAGGCAACCCAGTGTCCGCTGTGTGCGGCTCGCGCGCTGGTGTTCGACCTGTCGATGCGATGCTGCCTGGACCGATACGAGACGCTGTTCGGATCGGTGCGCGAGCACAGGAACCTTCTGGCACGCGCCAGGAGATCGGCACAGTTCGGAGATCTTGGGCCGGCGTGGCGGCTGGTCGAGTCCTATCGGCGCGCGTTCGGCCCGCTGGCGGCGATGGAGCTGAAACGTGCGCTGTGGCAATCGATCGGCGCCGGGCCCAGCCGCCCGCTGCAGCCGCTGATCGGCACCGCGGACAAGCAGTCCGCCTCGTGACCTGAGGACATCACCGGCCGCCCAGGCGGCCGGTTGCGATCAGATCGCCGTCTGGTTGATCTCGCGAACTTTTGCGAGCAGCAACGGCAACAGGTCCTTGGAGCGCTTGCGCAATTCGACCGTGATGGCGTCGAGCACCGGCTGCAGATCGGCCACCTCGACGCTGGCTTCGATCGCATCGATTATCGGCTGGGCCTTCGCGCCAAATTGATCCAGGCAGAAGTCGGACAGCAGGAAGCGCGCCTGGCTCATCGACACGGCCGGCTCGAGAGTCGGAAAGGCAGGCAACGCGGTGCGCGCAAACGGCGGGGCACCGACGGTGGCCGGATCCGACGCCACCTCGAGGCTCTCCGAGCGGGCGCCCGATGCGGCCTGGCTGGTCGCAGCCGAGGCCGCCGCGCCAAGCTCGACGAACTGCTCCTTAAGCAGCAAACGCAGCTTCTCGACGACTTCTTCGCGCGGAAAGATCGAGTTCTGCAGGATCGCGTCGATGGTCGGCGTGCCCTTTTGGATCATGAAGAGGATGTTGCGCAGCTTGACGTCGAGCCGGTACGTGCGCAGCGTGAGCTCTTCCGTGCCCTTGAGCGTGAGCGCTAGTTGTGTCATTGCCCTTGCCGTCATCGCCTTGACTTCTCGCGAGTTGCTCGTCAACTGGACCGGCTTGCGGTTCGGCCGGGGCCGCGCACCGCAAATATGCGATCCCCCTCATCTATATCGGCTGTTGACAGCCCGGACTTTAGGGTGGTCGGCTCCTCGCGCTCAGATCTTGAAGCGGCCGATCGACTTTTCCAGGATCGCGAGCGTTCCACCCACGGCCTTCGTCTGCTTGAGCAACTCCTGGGCCGCCGAATCGTCGCGCGTGCGCTGAAAGACGCTGGCTGCCACCTCGAACTTCTTCGCCTGGTCGCTGACCTCGGCCGCGCCGCCGCGCACCGCGGAAACCAGGTTTTTCAGCTTCAACTGCATGACCTTCAGCGAGGCCATCAGGCTGCTGGAATCGTCGCCCGCGACGCCGATGTCCACGGCCAGGTCGCCGTCGGCAATCCGCTTCATGTAGCTGGCCACGACCCGAGGCTCGCCGCCGAGCAGGTGCAGGACCTTGCGGTCGAGCAGCAGGTACAGCGCCAGCGAGATGGCCGCGCCGATCAGCAGGCCCCCCAGCGCCACGCCGTACCCGATCTTGCGGCTCAACACCTGCAGCTCGGCAACCGGGTACGCGGAGACGATCGTCAAGCCCCACTCCGGCAGCGGCCGGCGGCTCACGACCCAGGAACCGTCGGAGTTGTTGATCCGATCCAGGGCGCGCTCGGCGGTGATCCAGGACGGCTTGTAGCGCACGGTTTGGTCGTCGGTAATCGCGACGAACCCGCTGTCGAGCAGGCGCGAGCTGTCCAGCGCGTCGTTCAGCACCGGCAGTTCGGTCTTGTAGCCGACGTAGGTGATTCCGATCACGTCGCCCACCTTGCCGTACAGCGGCTCGTAGCCCGTGAAATACGCGTTGCCCAGGATGTCGACCACCCCGTAGAACGCCTCGCCACGCGAGATCGAGGCGTATACCTTGTTCTTCCGATCCAGCTCGGTGCCGACCGCGCGGCTGCCATCAGCTTTCTTCACATTGGTGGCGACCCGCACAAAGCGCGGACCATCCTTCGTGAACAGCGTGGCCGTGCCGCCGTTATGCTTGGTGACGTAATCGACGATTTCGAAATTACCGGCCTGCGGCCGCCCGCCCACCAGGATGTCGTTGACGGTCTGGCCGGCGACCGAAACGACCGGCCCGCGATCGGCGCCTCCGCGCTCGTTGATCATGTCGACCAGCAGGGACATGCTGGCGCGCGAGCGATCCTCCATCAGCTTCGTGGTGGTCAGGCAGATCGCCTGCACTGAGGCCACCTTGTCGTCGATCTGCTGCTGCACGACGCCTTCTTCGTGACGGATCGCCCAGTACGAAAGACCGACGGCCCCGACGCTGATCAGCAGCATCGCGATCGCGACCACGGGCAACACGACTTGAAATTTGAATCCCTTGAACACGGCGGCTCCTTAAGGCCCGGTCGGGTGGGACCCGAGCGGCGCCTCGATAAAAAACTGACCAAGTTGCGTGAGCCTAGTGAAGCGGACGCCCCAAGAATGGGGCGTAAACCACGGGATTTCTTCCCTACCTTGTAGGATCGACCGGCACCGCCGTAGGGGTTCTCGGCCGGCCCATGCCACCTGTAACGCCGCCTGCAGTGCTGCGGGCGGGCGGCCGCCGACCTTCGCGGACGTTAAGCGCGCCCGCGGCCCACCAGGTCGCCTGGGACCGGGACGGGTTACTTGTGCGCGGCGTCCTTCCAGCGCTGAACCGCGTCGAGGGTGTTTTCGACGTGCCCGTCCGGGCTCATGCTCGCGAACGAGAACATCACCTTGCCGTCGGGGCCGATCACATAGGAGATGCGGTCCGCCACATCCACCCGGCCCGGCATCACTGCGTCGTACCGCTTCATCACCTGCCCACCCTGGTCGGCTGCGACCGCGAACTTGTTGCGGCATTCGAGCACGGAGAATTTCTTCAGCGTGTCGATGTCGTCGTTCGAGATGCCCACCACGGTCGCGCCGAGCGCCTTGAACCGGTCGGTCGCATCCGAGAAGTTGTGGGCCTCCACGGTGCAGCCCTTGGTGAATGCCTTCGGGTAAAAGTAAAGCACGACGGGACCCTTCTTGAGGGCATCGGCCAGTGCGAACGTGAACTCGTTGCCGCCGATGGCCGCCTGGGCCGTAAATTCCGGCGCACTGTCACCGACGGTCAGCGCGGCTTGCGAGACGCCGCAGTTCAAGCCCGCAGCTGCAAATGCAAGAAAGACCATCATTGTTTTACGGGTCATCGGCTGCCTCCCTTAGCAATTCAGGCCGGTCCCGACCCGGCCGATTGGAGCGACGCGGCTCCAAATGCAGCGGCATCTTATATCCGATTCAGACGGCGCAGCCGCGTACCCCGTATAGCTATGACTCAAGTCTTGGCAAATCCGGCCGATTGACCATCTTGGGCGGATTTATGCCAGGCCCTGGCACCGGGGACGGCACAACTCGGGGGCAAATGATGAGCGAGCGCGAACGGGCTTATTTCGAGCTGACGATCAAGGGCACGGAAGAGCTGTCGATGCGCACCCACCGTCTCGGGCCCCGCGTCAGAAACATCCTCTTCCTGATCCAGAAGGGAACCCCGACCGTCGAGGCGATCCTGGAGAACAGCATCTTCCCCCGCGAGGAGGTGATCGAGAACCTGCGCCAGCTCCTGAAGAATCAGTTCGTCTCGCTGCATCGCGCCAGCAACCCGTCGACCTCGCTCAGCACGCTCACCGGCTCGCTCGGTGCGACCACCATTGGCCCTCCCGCCGCGCCGTCCGCCACACCGGCTTCGCGCGAACCGGCGCGGCCTGCCGCGCCGCCCCATCCCGGTCTTTGAGACCTGCTCTCAGAGGTCACCCTCACCCCCCTCCCTTCTCCCGCTGGCGCGGGCGAGCGGCGCTACGCCGGAGCCCTTGGAAGCACCGAGCATCCGCGGCGCTCGTCTGCCAAGACCAGCGACTGCGGCGTGCGGCGGCGCCTGCCCGGATCACGAGCGGGGCAACATGCGCTGGAATACGCCGTCCCGATCGAAAACCAGGTGCTTGACCGCCGCCAGGATGTGAAGGGCGATCAGCCCGGCGAAGATCCAGGCCAGCAGGCGGTGCCCGTCGGCGAAGCGGGCGCGCAATGCGGCATCGTCCCATCCCCAGTGCGGCAGCGGGATGCCGAACAGTTTCGGGCCGTACTTGCTGAACGAGGAGGTCAAATAGCCGCTCACCGTAACGACGACCAGCAGCAGATAGAAAAGCGCGTGGTTCAGCGCCGCCGCCTGCCTTTCCCAGAGGGCCATGGCGGCTGGAAGCGCGGGAGGGTGCCGCTGGCTGCGCCACACGATCAGCGCGACGATGAAGCCGGCCGCCAGGATGCCGAGCGACTTGTGCAGGTTGAACAACAACGCCCGCTCGTCGGTATTTTTCGGAATCCCGACCATGTAGGCACCGGTCGCGAGCAAGGCCAGCACGCTGAGCGCCACCACCCAGTGCAGGATCACGGCGGCCAGAGGATAGCGCGGGGTCGAACTGTCGAAGGGGTGCGAGGTCATGCGGCTCCGGGAACGTGGGCAGGCGCTGCCTGCGCCTGGCTGAATTTACAGAATCGGGCAGGCCACCGTCCCGCGCTACAGTAGAAGCATCGAACCTGTGCGAGAAGCGCGATGACAACCTCGCTGGCTTTGCGTTTTCGATGCGCGCGGCTGCACGTGTGCGCGTTCCTGCTGGCCGGTGCCTGGCAGTTCGCCTTCGCGGCCGATCCCGGCTCGGCGGATAACGCGTTTCTCGATGGCCTGCGGGGCGAGTGGGACATGGCCGGCATGGTACGCGGCAAACCAGTTCGATATCGCGCCCACGGCGAGCGCGTGCTGCAGGACGGTTTCGTGCGATTGCACATGATCGACGTCGAACAGCCGCCCAAGTACGAGGCGGACGTGTTTCTCGGATTCGACGCGCAGGCCGGCGACTATGTCGCGCACTGGCTCGATCGGTTCGGCGCCGCCGGAGCGCGCGTGGTCGCAACCGGAAAACGCGACGGCCAACGCCTCGTGATCAACTATCCGTATACGGAGGGCGTTTTCCGCGACACCTTCGACTTCGACGCGAAATCCGGCAAGTGGACCCTGGTGCTCGAGCGGTGGGGCGAGGACCAGACCTGGTCGACCTTCGCGCGCTATACGCTCGTGCGCCCCGACCCCGATCACGCCCCGGCCCAGGACGTCCGCTAGCTCGGCGGCGCGCGCCCCATCGCACGTGAGGCGGCGTCAATTGCTGGACGCGGTCTTCTCGGGCGGCTCGTACCAGCCGCCGCCCAGCGCCCGGTACACGGCGACCAGGGACGTGCCGGCGTCGGTCTGTGCTTGCGCCAATCCGTCGCGGTCGGCCAGCAGCTGGCGCTCGGCATCCAGCACGGTCAGAAAGTCGGTCACCCCGGCTTCGAAGCGCGTGCGCGCCAGCTTGGCCGCCTGCTCGGAAGCGTGCGCCGCTTTGTAAAGACTCTCGGCGCGTCGCTGGTTGCCGTTGAAGCTGACCAGGGCTCCCTCGGTTTCCTCGAGCGCGGTGAGCACGGTCTTTTCGTACTGTGCCAGTGCCGCCTCGGATCGGGCCTCGTTCTGCGCGATGCGACTGCGGATCCGGCCGAAGTCCAGCGCCGTCCAGGCCATCGAGGCGCCCAGGTTGTAGTAGTAGGCCTGGCCGGTGCCCAGGCTGCCCAGGGTCAATGCGTTCAGGCCCAGCAGCCCGGTGATCGACACGCTGGGGAACAGGTCCGCCTTGGAGGCGCCGATGTCGGCCGTGGCCGCGGCCAGCTGGCGCTCGGCGATGCGGATGTCAGGCCGGCGCTTGAGCAAGGCGGCCGGGGTGCCGATCCCGTCGACCGGCTTGATTCCCGGCAGGGCCTGGGGCTCGGCGACCAATGCAGCCAGCTCGGTCGGCGGCCGTCCCGTCAGCACCGCCAGCCGGTAGCGCGACAGCTCGATGCCGGCCTGCAGCGTCGGAATCACCGCCCGCGTGTTCTCCACCTGCGCCTGCGCGCGCGTGGTGTCCAGCTCGGTTCCGCGCCCCGCATCCAGCCGCGCCTGCACCAGGTCGAGGTTGGCCACCTGGTTCTGCAGCGACTGCTGGGCGATCTGCAGGCGCATCTGCTGGCCCCGCAGCTCGAAGTAGTTGCGCGCCACCTCGGCGGTGACGCTGACCTGCGCAGCCGCCACGCCGGCCTGCGCGGCCGATACCGAGGCTGCGGCCGATTCGGAGGCCCGGGTGAAGCGCCCGAAAAGATTCAACTCCCAGTTGGCGTCGAGCTGCACGTCGTAGTCGTTCAGAGTGCGCCGGTCGCGGCTGACACCGGGGGCGAAGGACTCCGGGATGACCTGGCGCGAGGGACCTGCGCTGGTGCTGAACAGCGGATAGGCCTGCGCATCGACCCCGAGCTTCGCCGCGCGCGCCTGCCGCAGGTTGGCCACGGCGATCCGGATGTCGTGATTGGCCTTGATCGCGTCGTCGACCAGGCCATCGAGAATCGGATCGTCGAAGCGCCGCCAGAACTCGCGCGGAGGCTCCTGCTGGTTTCCCTTGGAGTTCTCGAAATCGGCCGTCAACTGCATCTGCGGCGTCTTGTAGTCCGGCCCGAGCGCGCAGCCGCCCAGCGCCGCGGCGAACATCAGCGATGCGCATACGGCCGGCAAACCCGCATGCGCGGCTCGGCGCGTGCCGCGTCTTTTCAGGTAGCTGCTATTCATCGCGTGGCCCCTGGGGTTGCATTCCGAGCGCGGCGCCGCCCATGCCCTCGCGCGGCACCTGCCGCTGCATGCCGGCCGGTTTACGCGACCTGTTCAGGCTGCGCAACAGCACGTAGAACACCGGGGTCAGGAAGATGCCGAACGACGTGACCCCCAGCATGCCGCTGAAGACCGCGATGCCCATCGCGCGCCGCATTTCCGATCCCGCCCCGCTGCCCAGGATCAGCGGGATCACGCCGGCGCAGAACGCGACCGACGTCATCAGGATCGGCCGCAAGCGCAGCCGGCAGGCGTGCAGCACGGCGTCGAGCGTCGATTCGCCGCGCGCCTCCAGGTCGCGCGCGAACTCGACGATCAGGATCGCGTTCTTGCAGGCCAGCCCCACCAGCACGACAAAGGCGATCTGGGTGAAGATGTTGTTGTCGGCCGGGATCCCGAAAAAGCCGCTGAGCCACACGCCCAGGATTGCACTGAAGATGCACAGCGGCACGATCAGGATGATCGCCAGCGGCAGCGTCCAGCTCTCGTAGTTGGCGGTCAGCACCAGAAAAACCAGCAGTACGCACAGCGGAAAGATGTACACCATCGTGTTGCCCGCGATCTTTTCCTGGTACACGAGCTCGGTCCAGTCATAGCCGATGCCGTGCGGGATGCTGGCCTGCACCACGTGCTCGATCTCGGCCTGTGCCTGACCGGAACTGAAGCCCGGCTTGGGCGCCCCGTTGATATCCGCCGAGTAAAAGCCGTTGTGCCGCGTGACGCTGACCGGGCCGAAGGACTGTTCGATCTTCATCAACGCGCCCAGGGGCACCGGTTCTCCCCGGGCGTTGTGTGTCTTCAACTGAGGGATCGAGTCGGCGCTGGCGCGGAAAGGCGCGTCGGCCTGCACGATCACCTGGTAGGTCTTGCCGAAGCGGTTGAAGTCGTTCACGTACAGCGACCCCAGGTACAGCTGCATGGTGTCGTAGATGTCGGTCAGGCTCACGCCCATCTGCTTGGCCCGGGCACGATCCACGTTCGCATACAGCTGGGGCACGTTGATCTGGTAATTGGAGTAGACCTGGGTCAGAACCGATTTTGGATTGCCGTAGACGCCGCCCAGCGTCCTGCCCACCGCCCCGGCCAGCGCCCGCTCCCCGAGCGAGTTGTGGTCGAGCAGCTGCAGCTTGAAACCGCCGGCGTTGCCCAGGCCCGACACGGGCGGCGGCGACAGCACGAAGATGAACGCGTCCTTGATCGCCCCGGCGCGCATGTTGACCTGGGCCGCGATCGAGTCGGCGCTCAGTTCGGGCGTGGTCCGCTTCTCGAAGTCGTTCAGCGGGAAGAACACGATGCCGGCGTTGGTCAGGTTCGAAAAGCCGTTGATCGACAGTCCCGGGAAGGCGACCGAATCGTGCACCCCGGGCACCTTCTGCCCGATGTCGCTCAACTTGCGGATCACCTCGGTGGTGCGATCCAGCGACGCACCCTCCGGCAGCTGGGCGATGCCGATCAGGTACTGCTTGTCCTGCTGCGGCACGAAGCCGGGCGGCACGCGCCAGAAAAGCAGCAGCGTCAGCCCGATCAGCACCGCGTACACGCCGAGCGCCACGGCCTTGCGCCCCAGGATGCCGGTAACGCCCCGACCGTAGGCGAGCGAGGAGCTCTTGAACACCCGGTTGAAGCGGGTGAAGAATCCGCCCAGGACGCGCTCCATCACGCGCGTGAGCACGTCCTTCGGCTGGTCGCTGCCGCGCAACAGGATGGCTGCCAGCGCAGGCGACAGCGTCAGCGAGTTGAACGCGGAAATCACCGTCGAGATCGCGATCGTCACCGCGAACTGCCGGTAGAACTGTCCGGACAGGCCCGACACGAACGACAACGGAACGAACACGGCGCACAGCACCAGCGCGATCGCGATGATGGGGCCGCTCACTTCCTGCATGGCTTTGACCGTGGCGTCGTGCGCCGACAGCCCGGCCTCGATGTTGCGCTCGACGTTTTCCACCACCACGATCGCGTCGTCGACCACGATCCCGATCGCCAGCACCAGGCCGAACAGCGTCAGCGTGTTGATCGAAAAGCCCAGCGCCAGCAGCACCGCGAAAGTCCCTATCACCGCCACCGGCACCGCCAGCAGCGGGATGATCGAGGCGCGCCAGGTCTGCAGGAACACGATCACCACCAGCGCAACCAGCAGCACGGCCTCGGTCAGCGTCTCGATCACCTTGTTGATCGAGGTGCGCACGAACTGGGTCGGGTCGTACACGATCTGGTAGTCCACGCCCTGCGGAAAATCCGCCTTCAGCCGCTCCATCGTGCTGCGGACCGTGCTGGACAGCGCCAGCGCGTTGGAACCGGGCGCCTGGAAAATCCCGATCGCCACGGCCTCCTTGTTGTTCAGCAGGCTGCGCAGCGCATAGGTGCTCGCGCTGAGCTCGACCCGCCCCAGGTCGCGGATCCGGATCAGCGAACCGTCGGACGGATCGGCCCGCACGATGATGTCGGCAAACTCGTCCTCGGTCGTCAGGCGGCCCTTGGTGTTGACCGACATCGTGAACGCGGTGCCCGGCGGGCTGGGCGAGTCGCCGACCACCCCAGCCGCCACCTGCGCGTTCTGCTCGCGGATCGCGGCCACCACTTCGCTGGTGGCCACGCCGCGCGCGGCCAGCTTGTTCGGGTCCAGCCAGATGCGCATCGCGTAATCGCCCTCGCCGAACACCAGCACGGAACCCATGCCCGGGATGCGCAGCAGCGAATCGCGCACGTACAGCTGCGCGTAGTTGCGCAGGTACAGCGCGTCGTAGCGGTTGTCGGGCGACACCATGTGCACGACCATGGTCAGCGTGGGCGAGCTCTTCTCGGTCGTCACGCCGATCTGGCGCACCACGTCCGGCAGGCGCGGCAGCGCGCGGTTGATCCGGTTCTGCACCTCCGATTCGGCCACGACCGGGTCGGTGCCGATGCGGAAGGTCGCCGTAAGGGTCATCGATCCGTCGGAGGTGGACTGACTGTCGTAATACAGCAGGTTGTCCACGCCGTTGATCTGCTCCTCCAGCGGCGTTGCCACCGTCTGCGCGATCACGCGCGGGTTGGCGCCCGGAAACTGCGCGCGCACGACCACCTGCGGCGGAGACACCTCCGGGTACTCGGAGATGGGCAACTTGAAGATGGCGATCAGCCCGACCAGGAACACGATGATCGAGAGCACCGCGGCAAAGCGCGGCCGATCGATGAAGAAATGGGAAACGTCCATCGTCGATGGCCTACGATTGAGCGGCGGCCGAGTCGGGCGACTTGCGGATCGGCATGCCCCGCTCGTCGACCGGCAGCTTTTCCGGAGTCACCGGCATGCCCGGCCGCACGCGCTGCAGCCCGTCGACCACGACCAGGTCGCCGGGAAACACACCGCTCGTGATCACGCGCATCCCGTCGATCAGCGCGCCGAGCTTGACCTCGCGGAACTGCGCCTTGTTGTCCTGCCCGATCACCAGCACGAACTTCTTGCTCTGATCGGTGCCGATCGCCTCCTCCGGCGTCAGCACGGCCGAGTAGGTCTCGCTTCCCACCAGCTTGATGCGTGCGAAAAGTCCCGGGGTGAAGCGCCGTTCGGAGTTATCGAATACCGCGCGCGCCCGCACCGCTCCCGTCTGGGGATTGAGCCGGTTGTCGACGAAGTCCATCACGCCCCGGTGCGGAAACCCGTCCTCGTCGGCCAGCCCCATCATCACCGGGTTGGGGTGCGAGCGCGAACTCGGGCGCGTGCCTTCCCGCGCCAGCCTGACGTACTTCAGGTAGGCGTCCTCGCCCGCGTCGAAGTACGCGTACACCTTGTCCTGCGAAACGATCGTCGTCAGCTGATCGCCCACGTTGACCAGGTTGCCCTCGGTCGCGGTGACGTTGGCGCGCGACGTGCGTCCCGCGATAGGCGCCTGGATCTGCGTGTAGCCCACGTTGAGCTGCGCGGTCTGAACCGCCGCCTCGGCGGCCTGCACGTTGGCCACCGCGTTGCGGGTACCGGAGGTCAACTGGTCGTATTCCTCCGCGGAGATCGCCTTCACGCCGATCAGCTTGTCGGCCCGGGCCTCCTGGCTGCGCGCCAGCTCGGCCTGCGTCTGCGCGGCGACCAGCTGCGCACGCGCCCTGGCCAGCTCCGCCAGGTAAGGATCCGGATCGATCGTGAAGAGCGGGTCGCCCTGCTTGACTTCCTGGCCATCCTTGAAATGAACCTTCTTGATGTAGCCGGTCACGCGCGGCCGCACGTCGACCGATCGGGGCGCCTCCAGCCGGCCGACGAACTCGTCGAACTCCTGCACCTGGCGCTTGACGACCGGGGCGACCGACACCGGCGGGGGCCCCATGGCGCCCGGCGGCGGGGTGTCGGCCCTGGACTGGCAGGCCGCCAGCGCGATCGATCCGCTCAGGATCAGCACGCCGCGCAAAGCCGGGGTCCGCAGCGCGCCTGCGGCCCAATGGAACAACGAGTTCAAACGGTTTGACATGTTGCCGTCCCGAAAATGCTGGATGAGCCCTGATCAGAGCGATGCACTCAAATTATCGGCAACAGCCGCAGCCGATTGCGCCCATCGCAGTGAGGTCTTTTTATCTTGCGAAACACCACAGAGACATGCTATTGATTCTATTGTTAGGGGCTAGTAGAGAGCTGGTATACAAAAAAGAGCTACTATGCTTTTGAGATGAAGTGGCAGATCGTACCGCCCGCGCCGCGCTGCACAAGGAGTGCGCCGCGAGTTACTTGGTGCTTCGAAATAACCACAATTAATTGCAAACCAGCAGGAGCGCGTGATGGTCACCGTCAGCAAACGCAAGGCGTCCGAGGCCGACCTGTGCCCGATTCGCGACGTGCTGGACCGCGTCGGCGACCGCTGGAGCATGCTGCTTCTTTGCACGCTGGCCGAAAACGGAACGCTGCGCTTCAGTGCCCTGAAAGCCAGCGTGGCGGACATATCGCAGCGGATGCTGGCCCAGACGCTGCGCCGCCTCGAGCAGGACGGGCTGCTGTCCCGGACCGTATATCCCACCAACCCGCCGCGCGTGGAGTACGCGCTCACGCCGCTGGGCAAATCGCTGCTCGAGCCGGTCAAGGAACTCGTCAAGTGGGCCCGGCACAACCACCGTCGCGTTCTGGATGCGCGAAGGAATTACGTGCCGCCTCCCAGGCAAGAATCCCTGTAAGTCATCGCCTGAACAAGTGATGGTTGAGCCGTGGCTGCTGGCCGGGCCGCCTGCCCGAACGGCGGATGCGGCGGCAAGCACGCCTGTTTAGGGTTCGCCATCGGCGTTGACCGAATCTTGATGGCAGGCAGGAACAGGGGGGGATCGCATGACACAAGCTGGGGAAGTTTCGAATCCGTCGTAGCTGCCGGCCTTCTCCGAGGCGCTCGCTGCGACGGTTGAGCGCGTCGGAAGATCGACTCGATCGCGATCGCGGCACGCGCGGCGGCGGCCGGCCTGCTCGCCAGCACGGCAAAACTGGCCGCCGAAGCGTTGCGCGCGGGGTTCGGCGCCGATCGGCGCGGCGTCGCGCACGACGAGGTCGACCCTTTGACGCCGCGCGAACGGCAAGTGCTGCTGCAGATGTCGCTCGGGCTGAAGAACCGGGAAATCGCCGATGCGCTGCATATACCGCCTCACACCGCGAAGTTCCACGTGGCCCGGGTCATCGCCGAGCTCGACGCCAGTTCGCGTGCGCACGCGGTGGCCAAGGCGTTGCGCTCCGGCCTGGTCGAGCTCTGACCGTCCGGAGTCAGACGGGAAGGTCCGAGTCCGGCTCCTGGACCACCGCGTCAGCGCCGGCCAGCGCACGGTCGATCTCTTCCAGCGCCCGCGCCTGCTCGATCGGCTTGGCGATGTAGGCGCGCGCGCCGGCCCACAAGGCCTCGCGCACGTGATCCGAGATCGTATCCGCGGACACGACGATCACAGGCAGTGCCTCGGTGGTCGGGTCGTTCTTCAGGCGTCGCAGGACGTCGATTCCGTGCGCATCGGGCAGGCTCATGTCCAGCAGCAGCAGATCGAAACCCTCCTGGCGGATCGCCGCCAGCCCGTCGGCCGCGCGAGCATAGACATCAAGGCGGATCTGGGGCCGGCTCGAAAGCAGCGCCCGCATGACCTCCACGTTCAGCGGATTGTCCTCGAGATAGGCGACGCGCCGGGGGCCGTAGTGCGTGACGTGCGCCCTGGCCTCGATCGCGCGGGAGTCGTCCACCGCCGGCTCGCCGCCCGCCGCGGCTAGCGTCACCGCGAAGCTGCTGCCGCGGCCCTCTTCGCTGCTGACGTCGATGCGTCCATTCATCAATTCGACCAGCCGCTTGGTCACGACCAGGCCGATCCCCGTGCCCGGCACCGGCCCGGAATCGCGGCCGAGGCGGTTGAAAGGCTGGAACAACTCGGACAGCTGCAGCGGCGACATGCCATGGCCCGTGTCCGACACGGTCGTCACGACCTTGTCCTGGCCATGCCGGCGCGCAACGACCGTCACGGCGCCGCCCCGCGCGTTGTACTTGATCGCGTTGCTCAGCAGGTTCGCCAGCACCTGCTTGAGCCGCGTGGCGTCGGCCAGCACGCGATCGGCGTCGGGGTCGATGTCGACCCGGATTGCGACCCCCTGCCTGACGGCCGCGCTCGAAACCATGGCCACGGTTTCGCGCATCAGATGATCGAGTGCCAGCGGCTCCAGCGACAGCCTGAGGGTGCCCGCCTCGATCCGTGACAGGTCGAGCAGATCGTTGATCATCTCCAGAAGGTGCCAGCCGGCCGTGCTGATGTGCTCGACCCGCTTGCGCTGCTGCGCCGACAGCCGATCGGCCGGATCGGCGATCAGCACCTGGGCGAATCCCAGGATCCCGTTCAGCGGCGTGCGCAGCTCATGGCTCATGCGCGACAGGAACTCGTCCTTGGCGCGCGTCGCCTCCTCGGCAACCAGCCGGGCACGCTCGGCCTCGCGCAGCCGTACGCGCTCCGTGATGTCCTCGGTCACCGCCACGGCATAGTCCGGCTCGCCGGCTTCGGCGTGCCCGAGGGCCATTCGCACCTGCACGTCGACCACGGTGCCGTCCTTGCGCACGTAGCGCATCTCGCGTCCGGCCACCGGCACCAACGGGTCGGCCGCGGCGTTCGGCGGCGGCCACCCGTCCTCGAGCGTGCGATCGTCCGGGTGGATCAGCTCCGTGCAGCGCATGCGATAAAGTTCTTCGGCCGAGTAGCCCGTGATCTCGCAAAAGCGCGGATTGACCCGCAGGAAGCGGCAGTCCGGGCCGTGAATCGTGATTCCGACCGATGCGTGGTCCAGGATGTTGCGCAGCAGCCGCTCGCTGCCGCGCAAGGCCGCTTTCTCGCGCTCCAGCTCAGCAGTTCGGTACAGGACCAGCCGGCTGATGGTCTGGGTGCGGCCCGTCAACAGCAGCAGAAACACTCCCGTTGCGCCAATGGCCAGGACCGCCACCACCGAAAAGGCCCAGGTGCCCCAGCTGCGCAGCGCCCCGACATACGCCGGCATCGCCACGGCCCGGATCAGCCAGTCCCTTCCCCACAGCGAGATGGCCGACTCGAACTTCAGTGGCTGCCCCTGGACCGGGCTTTCGCAGTTCTTGTTGCCCGCGATGAGGCGTGCCGCGCCTGCGCCGGTTCGATCCACCCAGCAGATCGCCAGGTCGCCTGCGGCGTCGACCAGCGGCCTCGGATCGAGCCGATTGACGTTGATGACGGCGTAAACCAGTTTCCGCTCGCTGGCACTGGCGCCGGGCAATGGTCGCGAATCCGGAATCCAGACCACAAACTCGGTCTGCTGGTCCGCTTCGCTGCCGACGCTCCAGGGTTCGCTGGCCACCACCTGTCGGCTCGACAGCGCGCGCTCGAGTGCGGCCCGCACCGCCGGCATGGCGAGGATACGCTCGTCTTCATCGCGCCGGCTCGATGGGTCTTCGACGACCGCAAGCGCAGCGGTACCCGCGGCCTCGGGAACGGCCACCCGGCCGACCAGCCGTATCGAGGGCACTTCACTCAACCACCCGGGCGACTGCGAACCGTCATTGAGCCTGGCCTCGCCCAGCGACGCTGCCTGGACGACCAGCACGTCTAGGCGCAGTTCGTTGCGAAAAGCATTGACGAGCTTCTGGGCGTCGAAATTGAACCGGCTCTCGATGCGCTGATCTTCCCAGCGCGTGATCACGCCGGAGCATGCCACCGCCAGCGCAATCATCACGAGCAACGGAATCGCCACCGTCCATCGGCGCGCGGCCCAGTGTTCGCGCGGTCTTCCGAGCAGAGCGAACGCGATCGGAGCGCCTACCAGCATGCCGAGCGTGTCGCCGCTCCACCAGCTCCACCAGTCGAACAGAATATTGCCGGGCGCAACGATGTTCGACGTCACCAGCGCCGGGATCGAGATGCTCGCGCCCACCAGCGCCACGAGCGGGCACAACAGTACAAAGCGCACGATCGTGCCCGGCGCATCGAGCGCGGGCAGCGATCCGCACAGCCTCCTCGCCAGCCGCGTGCCGACAGCGGCCTGCAGGGTCGAAGCCACGCCGATGACGAGGGTGACGGACTGCAATTCGATGTGGCCTGCGGCAAGCCCGCCGAAGGCGATCAGCCTCATCAGCACGGTGCCGAAAAACGCGGCCGGCAGAACGCCGTAGCCGTAAATGACCCCGGCCGCGAGCATGATCCCGGCCGGAGGAAATATGGGCGCCGCAAAACCGGGAGGAACCGCCAGTTGCAGCGCCGGCACGCCCAGGCCGGCATACGCGATCGTCAACAGCGCGATGCGCAGGGGCGTCACCGCAAACTGGCGCCAGCCTCGCGAAGCAACCATGAGTGCCCCTAGGTTGCGGCTTGATGCAAACGAAGGAGGTGCGACCGATTCCGCCGATAACCTCGCCGCCAGAAATGCTAACGCCAAATCCCGGCGAGGGGCACTTTATTCGCAGCTCAGGCAAGCTGCCCGGACAGCCGTCCGCGGTGCCTCGAAACGGTGCGCGTCCTACAGCGACCGCTTCAAGCCGATGTAGATGCCGTGCGGCATCAAGCCCAGCACCAGCGGACTTGCGCGTTGGGATGCGTAATACCCGGCCGCGGTCCCCATGGCGAAGCCGGCCAGAACGTCGGTCTGCCAGTGCGCCTGGACCTTCATGCGCGCGATGCCGTCGTAAATCGGCAGCGCCTCCAGCAGCCACACCGCGGGCTGATCGCCGCGGTACTGGAAAATGAACGGCGTGACGATCGAGCTGACGGCGGCCACCTCGCCGCTCGGGAAGCTGTAGTGCGAGCCGCCCTGGAACCAGGCGTTCGGGTCGTTGCCCTGGATCGGGCGCGCCCGCGTGAAGACATACTTGAGCACTTGCGCCGAAGCGCCGGCGATCGCCGAGGAGTCGATCGCCCGCCAGCAGGTGTTGCCCAGGCGCGATTCGCCGCCCTCCCACAGGCCGCAAAGGATCTCGCCCCCGATCATCGAGTCGAGCAATATCAGCTGGTTGCTGCGCTTCCAGATGCCGCTGTCGTCGTAGCTCCACCGGTGGTCGATGCCGAGGAAACCGCCCGCGTGCGCACAGGACGCCGCCAGCGACGCGGCACCCGTCACGAGCGCCGCCGCCGCGCGCTTGACCCTCAGCCCCGGTCCCCGTCCGTCTCGCGTGGAACCGGGCAGATCCGTGGGTCGGCGTTCACGGGCATCGATGGGCACGGGTGAACCACGGGTGGACCCTGGCACCGGAACGCTAGGTCGGCGCGCGCACCCGGCGCTGCTCGTACGTTTTCAAATGAGCATGGGCGAGCGCCAGCAACGACAGTTCGGACGCTGGCGCGCGCTGCCTGCTCAGCAGGTCGCCAATGATGTGATCGCCTTCGGTTCTGGCGCCGCGCTCGATATCGCGCAGCATCGAGGCGGTCAGCGGCGAGTTCTCGTCGGTCAACACGGCCTCGGCCTTGGCCAGCGCCTGGGCGCGCGGGGCAAAACCCTGCACGTCGGCGATCGCGGCACATTCGCGCAGCATCCGCCGTGCGAGTTCGGCATGCCCGGCCCGGGCAATGTCGCCGACCGCCCCCCGCATCAGGCAGGTCGACGCCGCCAGGGCCGAGATGAACACCCATTTTTCCCACATTTCCTGCAGGATCGCGTCGCTCAAGCGCGGGTCGAACCTGGCCTTGCAAAACGTCGCTTGAATCGCCTCGGCGCGCGGCGTGCGGTGCCCACCCAGTTCCCCGAAAGAAAGCAGGTGGGTGTCGTTCAGATGCACGATGTTTCCGTCCTCACCGACCGTCGCCGCGATCTGGCATAGACCGCCCAGCAACCGCTGCGCGCCGAATCGCTCTGCAAGGACGTCGAGGTGCCGCATCCCGTTGAGCAGCGGCAGCACCAGCGTCTGCCCGTCGACTGCCGGAGCAAACGAGTCGATCGCCCCGGCCAGGTCATACGCCTTGCAGCTGAGCAAGACCAGATCGAACCCCTTCTGGAGCCGGTCGGCCGTGACCGTGGGCGGCGCCGCCAGTGCGATGTCGCCGAACCGGCTGCGCACCGACAGGCCCTGGCGCAGGCGCGCCGCCCGCTGCGGGCGCACCAGAAACGTCGCGTCGGCGCCCGCTTCGAGCAGCCGGGCGCCGAAGTACCCGCCGATCGCGCCTGCACCGACTATCAGTACCTTCATCGCTTTAGTTTAGATGCGCTCGATCGCGTTTGCCTAGGCCGCTGCCGTGGACATCGGCGCCGACGGGTGAAATCGCCTCAAGGCACGCGCCGCGAACCACACGAACAGGCCCAGTACGACGATTTGAGTGACCAGGAACGGCGGCTCGGAGCCGGTCGGCGCCAGCGCATGCAGAAACGGCAGCTTCTGGAACGATTGGATCACGGCGACCAGGACGTTCAGGTACAAGGCCAGTACGGCAGCCGACACGTAGATCCAGCGCCACACCCCTGCGAGCCGGGCGTAGTACAAGCCCAGGATCGCCGCCAGCAGCGCGATCAGGGAGATGATGCCGACCAC
>CAVTZO010000063.1:0-9677 GCA_963739145.1 uncultured beta proteobacterium | reverse complement strand
TGTTCAAGTCGAACAGCTCGCCGATTCACCCGTACCGCGTCGCCTACGAGCTCAACGAATTCCTCACCGACGACACGATCTATATTGGCGACGGCGGTGACGTCGTCACGATCTCGGCGCAGGCGGTGCGTCCGCGCAAGCCGGGTCACTGGATGGATCCCGGTGCGCTGGGCAGCCTTGGTGTCGGTACCGGCTTCGCAATCGCCGCGGGCCTCGCCAATCCGGACAAGGAAGTGCTTTGCTACTACGGCGACGGATCCTTCGGCATGACGGCGTTCGACATGGAAACGGCGAACCGGTTCGGGGTGCCTTACCTCGCGGTCATCGGCAACAACTCGGCGATGAACCAGATCCGCTATGGCCAGCTCGCCAAGTACGGCGAAGAACGCGGCAATGTCGGCAATCTGCTCGGCGACGTGCCTTTCGGCAAGTTCGCCGAGATGCTGGGGGGCTACGGCGAAGAGGTGCGCGACCCGGCGCAGATCGCGGCGGCGCTCCGCCGCGGCCGCGAGGCGGTGGCAAAGACGCGCAAGTCGGCGGTGATCAACATCTGGGTCGATCCGCGCGAGTACGCGCCGGGGACCAAGGCACAGACCATGTACAAGTAATCACGAGCGAAAGGGACTACGACCATGAGCAAACCGCTTGAAGGCATTCGCATCATCGACTTCACCCATGTGCAGGCCGGACCCGCCTGCACCCAGATGCTGGCATGGTTCGGCGCCGACGTGGTCAAGGTCGAGCGGCCAGGTTCGGGAGATGTAACGCGCAGCCAGCTGCGAGACATTCCCGACGCCGACGCACTGTATTTCACGATGCTCAACAGCAACAAGAAATCGTTGACCTTGGACACCAAGAAGCCCGAGGGCAAGGCGGTACTGGAAAAACTGATCGAGCAATCCGATGTCCTGGTCGAGAACTTCGGGCCGGGCGCGCTCGATCGCATGGGCTTTTCGTGGGAGCGCATCAAGGATCTCAATCCGAAGATGATCGTCGCCTCCGTGAAAGGGTTCAGCGACGGTCATCACTACGACGACCTGAAGGTCTACGAAAATGTCGCCCAGTGTGCCGGCGGCGCAGCGTCGACCACCGGATTCTGGGATGGCCCGCCCACGGTCAGCGCCGCTGCCCTCGGCGACAGCAACACCGGAATGCACCTGGCGATCGGCATCCTGACGGCGCTGATCGGGCGCGACAAGACCGGCAAAGGCCAGAAGGTGGCGGTCTCGATGCAGGACAGCGTGCTGAACCTGTGCCGCGTGAAGCTGCGCGATCAGCAGCGCCTCGAGCGGGTCGGGTACCTGGAAGAGTACCCGCAGTATCCGCACGGAAGCTTCGGCGACGTGGTGCCGCGCGGTGGCAACGCCGGCGGCGGGGGACAACCCGGCTGGGTCCTGAAGTGCAAAGGCTGGAAAACCGACCCGAACGCGTACATCTACTTCACCATCCAGGGTCACGCATGGGAACCGATCTGCCGTGCCATCGGCAAGCCCGAATGGATCGACGACCCGGCATACAACACGCCCAAGGCGCGTCAGCCTCACATCAACGAGATCTTCGCCACGATCGAGCAGTGGCTCGCCGACAAGACCAAGTTCGAAGCGGTCGATATACTTCGCAAGTTCGACATTCCCTGCGCGCCGGTTCTCACGATGAAGGAGCTCGCGAATGACCCCTCGCTGCGTGCGAGTGGGACCATCGTCGAAGTCGAGCACAAGGAACGGGGCAAGTACCTGACCGTGGGCAGCCCGATCAAGTTCTCGGATCTGAAGCCCGAGATCAAGGCCTCGCCCCTGCTCGGAGAGCACACCGAGGAGGTACTGGCCAACCTTGGTTACGACCAGGCCCAGATCGCCTCATTGCGTTCCGCGCAGGCGATCTGAGCGGCATCATCGAGGGCAGCCAGTGTCCGCAACAGTCGACCTCAGTGAACTCGTGGCAGCCGTCGGCGACGCCATTGTCGTGACCGACGCCGGCGGCGCCATCACTTTGTGGAATCCTGCGGCCGAGCGAATGTTCGGCTTCCCGCAGGCCGAGGCGCTTGGCAAGTCGCTCGATTTGATCATCCCGGAGCGCCTGCGCAGCCGCCACTGGGAGGGATTCCACAAGACCATGCTGACCGGGGTAACCAGGTACGGCACCGAGTTGCTGCGTGTGCCCGCGGTGGACAAGGCGGGACGTGTCATGTCGATCGCATTTACCGTGGCCTTGCTGCATTCGCCGGACGGCAAGCCGGCGGCCATCGCAGCCGTTATTCGCGATGAAACCACGCGCTTCAATGAAGAGCGCAACCTGCGCAAGCGCCTGGCCGAACTCGAGGCACAGCTGACGGAACGCACTTCGACATCATGATGAATGATCGAAAGGGCGCCGGCATTTGCACGCGAATTGCCTGGCGTCACCCCTTGCTAGCGGTTTTCCAGCCGGTTGTAGTCAAGTAAGCCGAACTGCACGCGACCCTGTTCCTTCAGGGCAAGGTGGGCCTGGTCGCTGAGCTCCCAGAATTTTCGGCTGGTGCGCCGAACGCCGAATCGATCCATCAACGCGCTGTAATCGGCGTCGCCGGCGAGCAGGGCGATCTGCCGCGTCAGTTCGGGCAGTTGCGCTTCGTCAACGGTCCAGAACGCGTTCGGATACGCGCCGATGAAGCCCTTGGCCAGGGTGAGCGTGTCCTCATCCGGCAAGCGGCGCCGATCTTCGAAAAAGATCTCGGCAACGTTCTTGTGCGCGCTGTTGTTCAGCAGGCTCAGCCAGAAAGGTTCGCCGTCCTTCGGCGTGAGCTTGATGAGCACCGATTGCGGCAGCCATTGCAGGCTCCTGCCGCTCACGCCAGCGAGCCTTTCCAGCGCATCGCGCAACCCATCGGGCTGGATGCCCCGCAGGTCGAACCGGTGTGCGAGCGCGGGGTCCACGCGCTGGCGCAGCTTTCCGAGCAGCTTCCCGTAGGCCTCATCCGGGGGCAAGCCCGCAAGCTCCGGATCCCTGCGGCTGCCCGCCGGCAGGTGGCTGGCCGCAACGTAGTCGAGCGTCCATCGAGGCGCGTCGCGATACCAATGCTGTTCGATCGCAACGTGCGCGTCATCCGGCAGAAGCGAAAGAAAATTCTGCTCGCCCTCGATCCGCAGGAAATCCATGTACAGCCGGCTCCTGAGCTGGTGGCCCAGATTGCCGAAAACGTCGTAGCCGGCGACCAGCAGGTAGTGCAGGCGCTCGAGCAGCGGGTAAGTGACAATCCACGCCGTCTGGGGCTTGTCGCCGATCAGCCCCTGCTCGACGCTCGCGCTGTCGAAGTGCCGAAATACAGTCAACGCCGCATTGGGGTTGGGGCGCCCTTGTTCGCCATCACCATCCCAGATAAGCCTCGCCCCCGCAGACGTGATCCGGCTCCCATGGCTCTTGATGAAGGCTGCCCTGGCGGCCAGGTAGCGCCGCTCGCCCTTGGCGAAGGTCAACCAGTGGCCAACAACGGGAGCGTTGCTTTCCAGTTCCGCGGGCAATTGAAGGTTCTGCCTGTTGGCCGCCAGGAACTGTGCCTGGTCCGTGTCGTCGATCAACGCCGGGTCGGCGAAGAACACCCAGAAATGATCGTCGATGACGTCCAGCGCCTGCTGGCCGCGGCATACCGGTCCCTTGATGAACCCCATGATGGTGAACTGCGCCTCTTCCAGCATGAAGCGATAGCGTGATCGCACAGGAATGTCGGCAAACGCGACAAACGGGTTCGAGGCGATTTCGGCCGAATAGCCTGGCAGGGTCTTGACGGAAAACGGCGTGTCGAAGAACAAGCTCTGCCACAGGTTCATGCGTGCCTCATCGAGTCGATAAGGCATGTGCGTCTTGCTGACCACCGCTTCCTTCAAAGGGACGACGCGATAGAACGGGCGCTTCACGCCAGGGTCGTCGAACGGTCGCCGTGTCGCGACCAGGTCCACCGCCTGGCCCGGCGGCGTGCGCGACCGGACCAGCCTGAAATAGCTCGGATCGTCGCCAAAATAAAGGTGAGCCAGGAACAGGTGCTCGTAGATGTACCGCGCAACCAGCCGCCGTTCAGGCGCATCGGCGTTCAACCATGTTTCCCACTGGGATATCTGGGCACTAATCTCGGGTTTGAGCGGCGGATCGGGCTCGCGCGGCGCGCCTTGATCGATCCAGCGCAGCAGCAGATCCCTGTCCTTAGGTTCCAGCTCCGGCAGGCCAAAGGGCATGCCCCACAGCGGGTAGCTCCTCGCGAACGCCGGGAAACGTTCGATGGTCGTGCATTGCTGGGGCCGGTCGATGGATAAGTCGAACGTCTCGGGCAGCAGCCTGGTTTCCGGCAGAGGGTGCTGCTGCTTCAGAAGCAGCATTTGCGCAAGGACGCTTCCGTCGACGTTATCGACGCCCGCATGCTCGGACAGCACGGGGTGAAATCCCCTGTCGCGCCAGGCGGATGCTTTGAAGGCATCTTCGAACAGACGCGACTGTCGCGCCGCCCGCAGGCGCGTGCCGTCATAAACCCTGTCTGCGCTGGCTCCTCGCGCGATGCCCTCCCAAGCGGTCAGCTTGAGCTGACACGGTGCGTCATAACAACCATGACAGACCACGCAGCGCGATTGCAGGATCGGCGCAACGTCGCCGTAGCGCACGTCGTTCGGCTGCGGGGGTAGCGGTGTGTCGTAGCGCGCAGGCCCCGATTTGCCGCTTGGATCAGTCGATTGCTGCGCGAGCAGTGAACCGCTGGCGCCGAGCAGGATCAGCAACGTGGTCAAGACGACCTGATGCGGCAGCTTGTCCATGACGTATCGATGCTACGAGGGATTATCCAGGGCCATCGGAACGGATGACGCACGTCGCGGACAGTATCGCCTGCACCCCTGCATCATGGGCGCACCTGGAAAATTTCGGTGATCCCGGCCCTGCGTCCGGGCCTCATGGAGAAAGAAAGCCCTTTTCCTTCAAGGATCTTGTGGTTTTAGCGGCGCACGCTGGCCCAGCCGGCAAGAATGAAGGTTTGTGCCACGTGCGTGGCGTCGTTCGGTTGACGCCGGATCCTTTCCTCGCGCAACATATACGATACAGTGCCTCGCAGCCTGAGATCTGCCAACGAGTCCTGGACAACCCGAGGCCGCCATCGACTCAAGATCGACGCGCCCACGCATTCTGATCGCCGAGGACGAGGCCATTGTTGCCAGCGATCTGGCCGGCGCCCTGACGGAGTTCGGCTACGCGGTCCCGGCCACCGTGGCGACGGGCGAAGACGCGATCGAGCGCGCGCGCGCGCTGCGACCCGACCTGGTCCTGATGGACATCCGATTGCAGGGCGCGGTCGATGGCATCCAGGCTGCATCATCGGTGCGCGAAGAGCACGACATCCCGGTGATCTATCTGACTGCCCACTCGGACGACGATACCCTGCGCCGGGCGATGCAGACCGAGCCGGTCGGTTACCTGGTCAAGCCGTTTTCCATGCCGCAATTGCGATGCGCGGTCGAGATCGCGCTGCATCGGCGCGCGATCGGCGCGCGCCTGCGCGAGCGCCAACAGTGGCTTGCCTCGACGTTGCGTTCGGTCGGCGATGCCGTGGCCCGGTCCCAGGGGCCGGCTGTCGAGCCGGAGCGCCGCGTCGCCGAGCGCATCGCGGATCTGGAGGCGGCGAATCGGGAGCTCGAGAACTTCACGTGTGGCATAGCCAAAGACCTGCGCGCTCCCCTGCAGGGAATCGATGGCCTGAGCCAATCGCTGATCGAGGACCACGCCGCCAACCTGGGGCCCGAGGGACTTCGCACGCTCAAGCAGGTTCGAGAGACCGCATGTCGCATGCGACGGGTGATCGACGACCTCTTGCTCCTGTCGATCGACGACCTGCTGCTCCTGTCGGCCGTGCGCAAGACCGAACCGCGCAAGCACGCGGTCGATCTTTCCTGTATCGCGATGGACGCGGTCGCCCGATTGCGCGAGTCCACGCCGCAGCGTTCGGTCAAGGCGATCATCGAGGACGACGTGCGGGTCGCTGGAGACGCGGCTTTGCTGCGGATCGCGCTGGAGAATCTTCTGCGTAATGCCTGGGCATCGACTGAAGGGGTCGAGCACGCGCGCGTCGAGTTCGGCGCGATCGACAAGGACGGCGAACGAGTCTGCTTCGTTCGGGACAACGGAGCGGGCTTCGACATGAAGCGCCTCGACCCGCTGCTCGTCGCCTGCCGGCACCTCGATTCGGGCAATCCGTTCGAGGTCGATGGCCTGGGACTGGCGATCGTTCAGCGCGTCATCGACAAGCACGGCGGCCGGATCTGGGCGGAAGGGGCCATCGGCCGAGGCGCGACGTTCTACTTCACCCTCGATTGACGTCTCACCCAGTGGCTGACGGGGGCTCTCTCACCGCTTCCCCCGGATGCTCCACAGGCGTGTCCAAGACATTCGCGTACGCCGCCGGCGTCGCTTTCGCCTATTACGTTGCCGGCCGCCTTGCCTTGTTCCTGGCCATTCCGCCAGGCTATTCGACGGCTGTTTGGCCCGCGGCCGGAGTGGCGCTGGTAGCGGTGCTGTTGTACGGCTATCGCCTCTGGCCGGGAATACTCGTCGGTCACTTCGTGGTCAACGTCTTCACCGCATTCGATGCCTCGAGCGCGGCGGCGGCGCTCAGGTCCACTGCGCTGCCTTTGACCATCGCATGCGGCGGCGCGCTCCAGGCGATCTGCGGAGCTGCGCTGATTCGACGCTACGTCGGATCGACCATCGTGCTTCAGGATCAAAGAGAGATCGTCAAGTTTCTCGCGCTGGGCGGCCCCGTCAGCTGCCTGATCAGCGCGACCGTGGGGCAGGCCAGCCTGCTCGCGTGGGGCATGGTTTCGGTCGCCGACATCCCCTTCAGCGGGTTCACGTGGTGGGTCGGAGACACGATCGGCGTGATGGTCGTGGCGCCGCTGCTGCTCGCATGGCTGGCGCCCCCGCGCGATCGATGGCGTACGCGCCGCGCGGCGCTGACCTGGCCGACCGCAGTGGCGCTGTCGCTCGCGGTCGGCCTTTATGTGTATGTGAGCGGGCGCGAGCAGCAGCGCATCCGCAGCGAGTTCGAGCGCTCGGCGGACACGTTGAGCCGGGCCTTCGGGGACGCGCTCGGTCGCCACCTGGACGCGGTGACCGCGCTGCAGGATCTTTACGCGAGCGTCGGAGCGTTGAACCGCGCCGGCTTTGCCGCGTTCGCCAGCCCTCTGCTGAAGCGACACCCCGGCGTTCAGGCGCTCGAATGGGCTCCAGTCGTGCCTGCGTCCCGGCGGGCCGACTTCGAGGCCGCCGTGCGACGGGATGGCTTTGCCTCGTTCGCCATCACCGATCGGAACCAGGCCGGTCGCATGGTGCCCGCGACCGCTCGCGCTGAGTACGTTCCGGTGCTGTTCGTGGAGCCTTACGACGGCAACGAGGCGGCCCTGGGCTTCGACCTTGCTTCGCTACCCAGCCGGCAAGAGGTACTGGATCGCGCGCGCGACACGGGACTTCCGGCTGCCAGCGGGCGGCTGATGCTCGTGCAGGAACAGGGTCGGCAATCCGGCGTGCTGGTGGTGCTTCCCGTTTACGACGAGAAGCTGCCTCGAGGCACGATCGCCCAACGGCGGGCGGCGCTGCGCGGCTACATGCTGGGCGCGTACCGTGTCGGCGACCTGGTGCAGGCGGCTTTGCTCGGAACGGATTCGCCCAACATCGATTTGACCATCACCGACGATTCGGCGCCGGAAGGCGAGCAGGTGCTGTACCAGCGCCAGAGCGGCGGGGCGCGCCTGCCCTGGCGCCGCGTCGTCACCCTGCCGGTCGGCGACCACCAATGGTCGATCCGCCTCGTCCCGGCGTCCGACTACGTCATCGTTCACCGCAACTGGCAGGCCTGGACGGTCCTGGTGGTCGGCCTGCTGTTTGCGAGCGTGCTGGAGATGATGATCCTGCTGATGACGGAACGTGCCGCGGGCATCCAGCGCGTGGTCGAGCAGCGCACGGCGCAACTTCGCGATGCGTTGAAGGAGAAGGAGACCCTGCTGCAGGAGATTCACCACCGGGTCAAGAACAATCTTCAGGTGATCTCGAGCCTGATCAGCATTCAGCTTCGGAGGGCGGGGCCGGGCTTATCGCAGGGAGCGCTGCAGGAGTGTCAGACGCGGGTGCAGGCGATCGCCCTGGTCCACGAGCAGCTGTACCAGTCGCGCGACTACTCGCGCGTGCCGTTCGCGCAGTACGCGAGAAGCCTGGCGAGCAACGTGTTTCGCGCAGCCGATGCATTGCACGAGGACGTGAAGCTCGATCTGGAGGTCGGGGAGGTCGAGCTCGCGGTGGACAAGGCGATCCCGTGCGGGCTTATCCTGAATGAATTGATCACCAATGCGCTCAAGCACGCCTTCTCGCAGGAGCGGCGCGGAACGGTGCGCGTCGAGCTCGAACAAACCGCGTCCGGGCGCGTCAGGCTGGCGGTGAAGGACAACGGCGTCGGCCTGCCGGCGGATTTCGACATCCGTCAATCCAACACGCTGGGCATGCAACTGGTGCGCACGCTCGCCGAGCAGCTGTCGGCCAGCCTCGAGGTGCGCCGGGCCGCTGTTGGAACCTCGTTCGAGCTCGTATTCCAGGCCTGAGGCGCCGTCGTCTACCGGTGGGCGCCCGCTGCCGGAAGGCTCTTACTGGGGCCGGCGCAGCGTGAACACCAGGATGGCTGCCAGCCCAAGGAGCCAGACAAGAGCCCAGGCCGGCATCGAGAGCTTCAGGAAGGTCCAGTCGACCTGGGTGCAGTCGCCGTAGCCCTGGAATATCCTGGGCAGCGCGCGCCCGAGCGGAAGGTTGCTCAGCAGGTACTGCAGGCTGGGTCCGCACGAGGATTCCTCCGGCGGAAACAGCTGCAGGTGCACGTGCCAGGCAGCCACGCCGGCGCCCCCGAGCGCCGACAGCA
Source organism: uncultured beta proteobacterium (assembly GCA_963739145.1). Classification (GTDB taxonomy): domain Bacteria; phylum Pseudomonadota; class Gammaproteobacteria; order Burkholderiales; family Burkholderiaceae_F; genus VBCK01. The sequence goes on along the minus strand of CAVTZO010000063.1, from coordinate 769 downwards.
GGCCCAGCAACCCGCAGGCGGTCGAGACGCGGCGCGGCAGCACGGCGGCCAGCCCCGCGAACACGGCGACGAAGGTGAAGGCGTAGCGCTGCAGGATGCACAGCGGACATGGCTCGAGTTCTTCGGCCTGTTGTATGACCAGCGCAGCCCCGATGAGGGACACCGCTACCAGCGCCGCCAGCCCGTAAAGCAGGCGTGGACGAAGCAGCGGGCGCAAAGAGGTCGGAGCGGGCATGGTGCGCATTTCCTTGTTCAAGGCGTTCGCGTGCGGCGTCGTGCCGACTGCGGCGTGTCCCGCATTCTACCGTTTCAGAAACCGACAAATATTCGGAGCAATATCGTTCGAGATGCGATAGACAGTCGAGCCACCGGCTGGAATCGACAGCGTTTTTTGAAAGAGCGGAAATGCTCTGCAGGTAATCGTGACAGTCGCAGAGTCGCCGGTTGAGGCAAGGTAGATATCGAAGTATCCCTGCAATCGGGATCCCCAGCGTTGCATTCTGCTTGAAGCAGAGCAGAAACGCATTTCCGGAATTGCTGCTCGGTCGAAATGCTGAACCGAGATCGCCAGACCTCGCCACAGCATCAAAGGGTAATGGAAGTTGCCAGTAACAGCAGCCAATGTGCAAACCTGCGAGATTGAGAGTCCTGATCCATGGGCAACCTCCACAAGAAATGCACTGTATTGAGCAGAGCACGAATATACGGCCTTACTGCTCAGATTCGGCAATTCATCCGCTAAGAAAGCGCTTTTTGCTTGCATGGCACT
>CAVTZO010000062.1:0-29831 GCA_963739145.1 uncultured beta proteobacterium | reverse complement strand
TACTCGTCACTTAACGCCATTTTCAGCGTATCCTGCCACTTTCCATGGCAGGAGAACCGGCGATGGCGCGCACGCTTGCGACTCTTCCCGAGGGCAGCCGAATCACCGATTACGTCAGTCTTGGCGTGATCGCCAAGACGTTTCCGCTGGAGCGAGTGCGCTCGGTTCTGGTCGCCGCCGGCAAGGCCAGCCTGCGCGAGCGCGACCTGCCGGCGCATGTGGTCGTCTACTACGCCATCGCGTTGGCGCTGTACATGCAGTCGTCCTACCGGGAAGTGTTGAGGTGTCTGCTCGAAGGGCTGCAGTGGCTGATGGACCCGGCGCTCACGCCGCGGGTGGCCGGCAACTCGGGGATCTCGCAGGCGCGCACGCGCTTGGGCTGGGAGCCGCTGCGTCAACTTCACGACGAATTGGTCAAGCCCATCGCGGGGGCAGCCACCCAGGGCGCCTGGTATCGCCAATGGCGCCTGGTGAGTCTGGACGGCAGCACGATGGATGTGGCCGACGAGCACGACAACGATGAAGCCTTCGGCCGCCCCGGGGCAAGTCGCGGGAGCAGTGCCTACCCGCAGTTTCGCTTCGTGTCCCTGGTGGAGAGCGGCACACACGTGTTGTTCGGCACCCGCATGGGCCCCTATGCCACCGGCGAGAACACCTTGGCCAAGGACGTGCTGGGGGCATTGGACAGCGGGATGCTGTGTCTCGGCCGACCGGGGATTCTTCGGCTTCGAGATGTGGCAGCAGGCACTCGCCACGCAGGCCCAGCTACTGTGGAGGAGCAGGAAGAACATGCGCCTGCCCTGCGCGCAGCGACTGGCCGATGGTTCCTATCTGAGTGGCATCTATCCCTCGGAGCAAGATCGAAGACACCAGACCCACTCGATTCGCGTGCGGGTGATCGAGTACCGCCTGGAAGGCGTGACGGATGCCGAGCCGATCTATCGCCTGGTGACCAGCGTGCTGGACCCGCAGCAAGCGCCTGCACAGGAACTGGCCGCGCTGTACCACGAGCGCTGGGAGATCGAAACTGCACTCGACGAACTCAAGACCCATCTGCGCGGGGCCAAGATCGTCTTGCGCAGCAAGACCGCGGATCTGGTGCGCCAGGAGTTCTACGGGCTTCTGATGGCCCACCGCGGTGCGCGCGCTGATGCACGAGGCGGCGTTGAAGGCCAACGTGGATCCCGACCGGCTGTCGTTCTTGCACGCGGTGCGCGTCGTGCGACGCAAACTCCCCGCCTTCAACGCTATCCCCCCTGTGCAGAGGACAGCGTTCCATGAACGCGTACTCGAGGAGATCTTGCAGGAGCGAGTCGCGTGCCGCCGCGGGCGGCGCAATCCACGCGGCGTCAAACGAAAGATGAGCAACTGGCCACTTCGCCGACGTCACGCCAAGCCGCCGCGACCGGTCATCCTGCATCAGGCGATTCGGATTATTAAGTGACGAGTATTTGGGCTAGCGCGGGCTAGCGCCTCTTCAACGTCGAGTGCCTAGCCCAAAATGGACTGGCTGCCCACGATTACGAATTCGTATTCGTTCGTGATGCGCCCAGCAGCGCGAATCAAATGCTCGAGCTCATGCCGTTGCACGGCAGCGTTCCTTCAAAGCCCTCATCTTGCGGATAATCGCCAGACGCGTTTTGTCAGGTAGCAAGGTAGCCAGGGGCGAAGCCTGGCGCAGTTGCCTCGCTTCTTCGGTGTCAGCCACTGCGATGTCCCAGTTTCCGGCCGCTACTATTTCGACCCAGCGCTGAACCAGTGGCCTGCTGTGGGGGTCGTTGCGCGTCAGCCAGCGCGATAGCGTTTGCTGCAGTCGCTCTACCAGGGACGAATCCTTGCGCAGCAGCTTTACAGCTTCCCGATGCATCAACAGGCTCTGCAGGTCCTGGGCGCGATGCAGACTGGTTGGCGTAGCGGTTACGTTTGCCAAGCCGGTTGCTGCGAGCTGGTTTGTTGCCAGCAAAGCAAGGTCGGCGACAAGGCCAAGCGCTGACATGACACGTATATAGGTGCCAAACGTTGGCGACGGGTCACCGTGTTCGACGGCGTTGAGCGTCGTACGGGAAATACCCGCCCGACGGGCAAGCTCCACCGACGACAGCGAGCGCAACTTTCGCGCATGGCGCAGCCGTTCACCCAGCTGAAGCAGAAGCTGTTGTTCCAGCGGAGAAGCGAGTTCAGTGTGTGCAGGCATGGCAGGCATTATGGTTAAATGATGGAACTTTGTCCGTAATGCCGAACATTCTACAGTGGCGGAGGCTCGCCCAGAGCCTGCTTTCTCGGTCGCGAACTGAAAGTTACAGCTTACAAAAATTGATGTTTTTCACATATCCGAACGTTATAACTAACACTTTAACCATACCATAAAAGTTCGACCGCACAATTTCCGATGTGTAAGCTATGAATTGCATTACATGAGATTTTGTGTAAACTTGTAAGTTATGAATTACAATATTCGCCTGCCTGGTGAGCTCGGTCGCCAGCTGCGTGAGCACCGGGAAGCTCTCGGAATGAGCAAGTCCGAGCTCGCGGAGAAGGCGGGGAAGGTCCGCGAGGTCGTCTACCGGCTTGAGGCTGGAGAGGACACCACCGTGTCGTCGCTGATGGCTGTGCTGGGCGCCCTCGGCCTAGCCCTACGGCTGGAACGCGTCGGCCTGCCTTCGGCCAAGGAAGTCGCCCGCCGGTTCCAGGACGACGATGCTTCCTGAAAAGATTCGTGCCCTCGCGGTCTCTATTGGCGACGCGGAGCAGGTCGGCCAACTGCTCAAGACGTCGACCTACGAGTTCCGCTACCTCGACCCCGACCCTGAGCAGCCGGCTGTGGCCTTGCTAATGTCGCCCAAAGAGAGTGTCACCTGGCAGGACGGTGACCTGTTCGCGCCCATGGATCAGAACCTTCCCGAGGGCGACCTGTTCATGAGGATTCGAGAGCTATTTCCCAAGCAGCCGATGACGCCCATGCACCTGCTGGCACTTGTCGGGCGTAACGGCATCGGCCGGTTGGGGTACCGTCTTGCGGAGCTGCCCGTGGCCGCGGCGCCGCGGCCTCTGAGCAAAGCGGAGCTTCTGAAGACCCGCTACACGCCGGAGGTGTTCAACGAGCTAGTTGCCGCCTACCTGAGCACGGGCGCCGGCATCGCGGGCATGCAGCCAAAAATCATGGTCCCGGACCTCCCTACGGTCCCAATCCCCTCGCTCATCGTGAAAGCGGCCAGCCCCGCCTACCCGGGCTTGGCTGCCAACGAGTACCTGTGTCTGAGTGCCGCTCGCGGCGCCGACATCGACGTGCCGGAGTTCGCCCTCTCCGATGACGGACAGATGCTGATACTGGACCGCTTCGACATGGTGACGCACGACAACGACCGCATCGAACGACTCGGCTTCGAGGACATCGCCGCCCTGGCGGGTATGCGAGTGCGCGACGTCCTGTCGGACCGAAAGTACCAAGGCAGCTATCAGCGCATAGCGGAGTTGCTGCGTCAGTTACAACTCCACAGTGACAACCTGCACCGGTTATTCCAGCAGGTGGCCTTCTCGGTCATGGTTCGCAACGGCGACGCGCACCTGAAGAATTTCGGCGTGCTGTATCGCAGTGCCACCGAGGTGTGGCTTGCGCCGATGTTTGACGTGGTGACGACATCCATCTACAAATACGCGCGGTACCCAGGGGGCCCTGAGCTTGAGGACCACACGCTCGCACTCAAGCTCTTTGCCGGCAAGCGCCAAACCCGCGCCTACCCGACCACGGAGCAGCTTCACGATTTCGGCCGTCGGGTCTGTGGCGTGAGCCAACCCGGCCGGGTGCTCGAAACCATCGCACAGGCAATGCACCAGACGCTTGCAGACGCCAAGGATGATGCCCGTGTGCCGGCGCCGCTCCTGGCGAAGATGCAGGCCGCCTGGGAACCAGGTCTGCAGTACGTGCGCTGAGCCCGGGCACCTTCCGCGGGTGGGAGCCGATCGGGCGTCGCTGGGCGTCGCTATGAGGTGGCGGAGGAGCGATGGCAATCGGTCGCCCCTCACCCCTCCCCTACCCCGGAGCCATGGTTCCGGGGTAGCCTGGTGTTTCGGCCGAAACTGCACACGGACCATGAACCCGGTATCTTGGTGCGGTCGGGGCCATGTCGCGAGCAGCGTAGCCGCGGTTCCCTTTGGTGCTTGCTGCGCGTGTGCAACGCGCAGATTCAGCGCGCCAAGGGCGAGCGGGTGAAGGGCTGATCCTTTGCGCTGATCTACTTCTCGACGATGACGCCGCAAGCCAGGCGCGGTCCGGAGTTGCCGGCGGGTTGCGACTTGAAGTCGTCCGGGTCGCGGTGGACGATCACGCTGCGTCCCGCCACGTCGGTGCCGCCGCTGCCCACCGAAAGGTAACCGACGTCGAACGTGGTGTGCACTTCGCCCTTGTTGTCGGCCTTCAGGTTGGGCATGTCGCCCGTGTGGTGGGGCGGTTGGGTATAGGAGCCGTGCGCCACGCCCTCGGGGTTGAAATGGCCGCCGGCGCTCATCGCGTCGGGCGCGGAGCAGTCGCCCCGCTCGTGGACGTGAAAGCCGTGCTCCGAGCTTGGCGCCAGCCCGACCAGGTCGACGGTCACGCGCACCGAGCTGCTGTTCTGCTTGAACTGGACCTTGCCCGATACCGTATTGCCCTGGGTCGGCTTGACCTCCGCGACGGCCAGCGCTCCGCCGGAATCCCACAGGGTATCCCATCCCTTCTGGACCGAGCGGGTCGCATCGTGCATCGTCTGGCACGCGGCCACCGACACGCATCCGGCTGTGATCATCGTCCACCGACTCATCCGAGTCATAGAACTCCCCTTGTTGAACTGGCAGGATGGCGCTCGCTCGCGCCGTGTCCCGCATTATGTCCGGGCGTATCGAATCGCGTCCATCATGGGTCGCGCCGACGCGGCATCGCGCTTTGCATTAACCTTGGCGCCGGTTCGCTGCCCGGCGTCGCGCGCGGACCCGCTTGAATGGACCGGATGCTCGACCTTGACAGTATTCTGACCGCCATAACGATCTGGGTCGGCATCGGCGTCCTGGCGATGGTTGCCCCGAGGCGCACCCGCTTCGTCGCACACGGACTGTTTCCGATCAGCGCGCTGGTGTCACTGGCGCTGGGCGCTGCCGCGCTGCACGGCGTGTTCGCGACGCCGCAGTCCACGGTGCTGCCGCTGGGATTGCCAGGACTGCCGTTTCACCTGCGGTTGGACAGCCTGTCGGCCTTCTTCCTGGCGGTGGTCGGCCTCACCTCGGCCGGCACATCGATCTTTTCGGCCGGGTATGTGCGCCAGGGCGAAGGCACTGCGCCGGGCCTGCAATGCCTGCAGTACCACCTGTTCCTGGCTGCGATGGCGCTGGTCATGCTGGCCGACGACGCGTACGCCTTCATGGTCGCCTGGGAACTGATGGCGCTGTCCTCCTACTTCCTGGTGATCGCCAACCATCGGGTCGCGGCGATCCGCCGCGCCGGCTACCTTTACCTGTTGCTCGCCCATATCGGCGCCATCGCGATCCTGCTGTGCTTCGGCGTGCTGCAGGCCAACACCGGCGACTTCACGTTCGCCAACCTGCGTGTCCAGCAGCTCTCGCCGGCTATGGGCGTCGATCGCATTCGTCCTGGCCGTGATCGGTTTCGGCGCAAAAGCCGGCATCGTTCCGTTACACGTCTGGCTGCCGGAAGCGCACCCGGCGGCGCCATCGCCGGTTTCGGCGCTGATGAGCGGCGTCATGCTCAAGACCGCCGTGTACGCGCTGCTGCGCGTTGCGTTCGACCTGCTGCACATATCGATCTGGTGGTGGGGTGCATTGCTGCTGGGGCTGGGCCTGGTCACCGCCCTGTTCGGGGTGGTGTTCACCACGGTCCAGACCGACATGAAGCGGTTGCTGGCGTTTTCGTCGATCGAGAATCTCGGTCTGATTTTCGTCGGCGCCGGGCTGGCGCTGATGTTCCGCACCTACGCAATGCCGGCGCTGGCGGCGCTCGCTCTGACGGCGACCCTGTTTCACGTCGCCGCCCACGCCTTGTTCAAGAGCCTGCTGTTCCTCGCGCACCGGCACGGTGCTGCACGCAACCGGCGAGCGTGGTCTGGGCAAGCTCGGGCGGCCTGATCCGCACCATGCCGTGGGTCGCGTGGCTCACGCTGGTGGGCGCGCTGGCCGCTTCGGGGCTTCCACCGCTGGCCGGATTCGTATCCGAGTGGCTGCTGCTGCAGAGCTTTCCTGTTCACCACCACGCTGCCCACGTCGTTCCTGAACATGCTGGTGCCGCTGGTCGCGGCGGCTGTCGCACTGGTCGCGGCGCTGAGCGGCTACGCGATGGTCAAGTTCTTCGGCGTCATATTCCTCGGACAGCCGCGCGAAGAAAAGCTGGCGCAGGCGCACGACGCGTCCTGGCTCGAGCGCATCGGCCTGGCGTGGCTGGCAGCAGGCTGCGTGGCGCTGGGCCTTTTCCCGATCCAGGCGATCGATGGCATCGACCGCGTGACGCGGCTGCTGGTGGGGTTCGGCCTGGCCGACACGGTCAACGCCAATGGCTGGCTGCTGCTGGCGCCGACGTCGGTGGATGCGCGCCAGCTACAGCCCGATCATTTTCCTGATCGTGATGGCCGCCAGCATCGCGTTCACCGCGCTGGCGGTGCGCATCCTGTATCACGGGCGCTTGCGGCGCGCGCCGCCCTGGGATTGCGGATTTCCGCTTCAGACCGGCCGCATGCAGGACACCGCCGAGGGTTTTGGCCAGCCGATCCGCCAGATCTTCGAGCCGTTCTTCCGGATGCGCCGCGAGCTGCCGTCGCCGTTCGACGCGCGGCCCCGCTATCGCGTCGTGGTCGAGGATCACTTCTGGTACTGGGTCTACCAGCCGGTCGAACAGCTGGTCGACCGCGTCGCCCGCCTGGCGGGCCGGGTCCAGCGGGGCCGCATCTCGATCTACCTGCTGTACAGCTTCCTGACGCTGGTGGTGATGCTGCTGCTGGTGGGACGATGAACTCCCGATGAGACCGTCGGCCTTTATTGCGCAGATGCTCGAGTTCGCGCTGGCGCTGGCCGGCGCGCCGCTGCTGACCGGCTGGGTCAACCAGTGCCGCGCCTGGCTGCAGAACAAGACGGCCCCCAGCCTGCTGCAGCAGTACCGCCTGCTGCACAAGCTGTTCCACAAGGAGTCGGTGGCGGCGCAGACCGCTTCGATCGCTGTTTCGTGCCGCGCCCGTACATCGTGTTCGGCTGCATGGCGCTGGCCTGCGCGCATCATTCCGACGCTTTCGACCGACCTGCCGCTGGCGCCGGCGGCCGATGCCATCGCGCTGGTGGGACTGTTCGCGCTGGCCCGGGTCTTCATCTCGCTGGCGGCGATGGACATCGGCACCGCGTTCGGCACGCTGGGCGCGCGGCGCGAGATGCTGATCGGCTTCCTGGCCGAGCCGGCGCTGCTGATGGCCATTTTCTCGACCTCGCTGATCACCCGGTCGACCTCGCTCGCCAACATCGTCAGACAAGATGGCGCACAGCCCGTTCCGATCTACCCGAGCCTGGCGTTCGCCGGAATCGCGTTCACCATCGTCTCGCTCGCCGAGAACGCGCGCGTGCCGGTCGACAACCCGGCCACGCACCTGGAGCTGACGATGATCCACGAGGCGCTGATCCTCGAGTACTCGGCACGGCACCTGGCGCTGCTGGAGTGGGCCGCGTCGCTCAAGCTCTTCGCCTATTCGTGCATCGGCCTGGCGCTGTTCTTCCCGTGGGGCATGGCCGAGGTCGACGCGCCGCTGGCGATCGCATCATCGCCTTGCCGGCGCTGGTTCTGAAGCTGGCGATCGGCGGCATGCTGCTCGCGCTGATCGAAACCTTCAGCGCCAAGATGCGCATTTTCCGCGTCCCGGAGTTCCTCGCCACGGCCTTCCTGCTGGCGGTGATCGGGCTGCTGGTGCACGGACTGCTGGAAGCCTGAGCCGTGATCGCGCTGCTCGACCCAGGCCATCAATCTTTTCGCGGCGATCCTGCTGATCCTGGCGTTCGCGATGATCACCCAGCGGCGCATCCTGAACCTGGTTCACCTTTACACCGCGCAGGGCGTGACGCTGGTGGCCGCGACGCTGGACGTCGGCTACCTGACCGCCCAGCACCACCTGTACGTGTCGGCCGCCGCCGCATTCCTGCTCAAGGTCGTGCTGCTTCCGTACTTTCTGCACCGGCTGATCGACCGGCTGCAGGTGCGCTGGGACGTCGAGCCGCTGCTCAACATCGCCGCTCACCATGCTGATCGGCATCCTGCTGGTGGTGTTCGCCTTCAACCTGGCCTCGCCGATCGCGGCCCTGTCCTCCTCGATCGCGCGCTCCACGCTGGGCATCGCGCTGGCCTGCGTGCTGCTGTCCTTCATGATGATGATCACGCGCGCCAAGGCCATCCCGCAGGTGATCGGCTTCCTGTCGATGGAGAACGCGCTGTTCTTCGCCGCCACCTCGGCCACCAACGGCATGCCGATGATCGTCGAGCTGGGCATCGCGCTCGACGTGCTGGTGGCCGTCCTGATCCTCGGCGTGTTCATGTTCCAGATCCGCGAGCAGTTCGACAGCCTGGACATCCGCCACCTCGAACGGCTGCGAGAGGACTGACGGTGCCTGGCCCTGACGCTGCTGCTGGCCTGTCCGGTGACCGGTCGCGGCGGCTGTCTGGCGCTGCTGGGTCACTACAGGATCGGTGCCGAGATCAACGTGGCCGTTCAGCGCCGCCACCCTGGCCGGCGCGGTGTGGCTGACGGCCGAGGTCGCGAACGGCGCCTCGATCCTGGTGCTACGGCGAGCTGTTCTTCATCGATCCGCTCAACGTGTTCCTGGTCACGCTGACCGCCTTCGTCGGCCTGACCACGTCGATCTTCTCGCGGCCCGTACATGCGCATCGAGCGCGACCACGGCACGATGACGGCGCCCTGCATGCGCCTGTACCACGCATGTACCAGCTGTTCATCTGGCCATGATGCTGTTTGCGCTGACCACCAACAACCTGGGCGTGCTGTGGGTCGCGATGGAGGCGGCCACGCTGTGCACGGTGCTGCTGGTTTCCGTGTACCGCACGCCGGCCGCCTGGAGGCGGCCTGGAAGTACTTCATCCTGTGCGGCGTCGGCATCGCGCAGGCCCTGTTCGGCACGATGCTGCTGTACCTGGCGGCCGACCGCGTGATCGGCGGCGGCGAGGGCGCGCTGCTGTGGACCCACCTGGACGCGGTCAAGACCCAGCTGGAACCGACCATCCTGTCGCTGGCGTTCGTTTTCCTGCTGATCGGCTATGGCACCAAAATGGGGCTGGTTCCGGTGCACCACTGGCTGCCCGATGCGCACGCAGAGGGCCCGACGCCGATCTCGGCCGTCCTGTCGGGTCTGCTGCTCAACGTGGCCCTCTACGCCATCCTGCGCTGCAAGGTGCTGGCCGACGGCGCGCTGGGCAACGGCCTGCCGGGTCGGGCCATGGTCGCGTTCGGGCTGATGTCGGTGCTGCGTGGCCGCTTTCTTGCTTCATCGACAGCGTGACGTCAAGCGCCTGTTCGCCTACTCGTCGATCGAACACATGGGACTGGTGACATTCGCTTTCGGCCTGGGCGGCCCGATCGCCAACTTCGCCGGGCTGCTGCACATGACCGATGCACTCGCTGACCAAGTCGGCCATCTTCTTCGCGGTCGGCCACGCCGCTCAAAAGGCCGGCACCCAGGTCATGGACGAGATCCGCGGCCTGATGCAGATCAGCCCGACCGTCGGCTGGGGCCTGATGCTGGGGTCGCTGGCGATCCTGGGCATGCCGCCGTTCGGGGTGTTCGCCAGCGAGTTCCTGATCCTGACCTCGGCGATGCGGCAGTTGCCGTGGGCGACGCCGCTGCTGCTGCTGGCGCTGGCCGTGGCCTTCGCCGCCGTGCTGGCGCGCGTGCAGCCGATGGTGTTCGGCGAGACCAACGTGAAGCGGCTGCCACACCCGCCGGCCCTGATCCCGGTGTTCGCGCACCTGGGGCTGGGATTGGCCCTGGGACTGTACATTCCGCCGTTCCTGGCCAACTGGTACGCGCGCGCCGCCAGCCTGATCGGAGGTTGAACCGTGCTGCTGCCCGGTCTGAATTGCACCTTCGAACGCCTGGCCGGACCCATGCCGATATTCCAGGCCCGGCTGGCGCGCAAGTCGTGGAAGTCGGCGGCCAGCCTGGTGCGGTCCACTGGCGGACGCCTTGTCAGCCTGTGGGCCAGCGATCGGCGGCCGATCGAAGGCCAGATGGCCGTGCACGCCGCCTATGCGACGGGTGCCGGCCTGGCCTGGCTGACCTTGCCGCTGACGGACTCGCTGCACGTTTATCCGGGCGTCGACGACGTGTTTGCCGAAGCCGGTCGCATGCAACGGGCCGTGGCCGACCTGAGCGGGCCTGGTACCGGAGGAGCACCCGGACGCCCGCCCCTGGTTGCGGCATGACGCCTGGCCCGCCAGTTATCACCCGCTGTCGTCGCAACACACCGGCAGCGAAGCTTTCCCGCCGGCGCCGGTGCATCCCTATCCGTTCGTGCCGGTCGAGGGCGACGGCGTTCACGAGATCGCGGTCGGCCCGGTCCACGCCGGGATCATCGAGCCGGGCCATTTCCGATTTTCGGTCGTCGGAGAAAAGGTGCTGCGGCTGGAGGAGCGCCTGGGCTACGCGCACAAGGGCATCGAAAAGCGCTTCGAGGAGCGCTCCCCGCTGGAAGCCGCGCGCCTGGCCGCGCGCGTGTCGGGGGATTCGACCGTGGCCTACGGCTGGGCCTACGCCATGGCCGTGGAGTCGGCCAGCGGGTGCACCGTGCCGCCGCGCGCGCAATGGCTGCGGGCGCTCGCGCTGGAGCGTGAGCGCGTCGCCAACCACCTGGGCGACCTGGGCGCGCTGGGCAACGACGCCGGCTTCGCCTTCGGCCTGGGGCAGTTCGGGCGGCTGAAGGAAGACTGGCTGCGCCTGAACCTGGAAGCGTTCGGACACCGGTACGCGATGGACTGGGTAATGCCCGGGGGCGTTCAGGCCGATCCGGGTCAGAGCGCGCTGGAGGCGATCGCCCGTCAATGCACCGACATCGAGCGTGAGGTGGCGCGGCTGCGTTCGATCTACGACGAGCACTCGGGGCTGCAGGACCGTTTCACCGGCGCCGGCAAGGTAAGCCCGGAGCTTGCGGCGCGGCTGGGCCTGACGGGACTGGCGGGACGGGCCAGCGGCCGAGCGACCGATCTGCGCGCGGATTTTCGTTTCGCGCCGTACGACGAGCTGGCGTGCTCCTGTTCGTCGAGCAGCGTGGGCGACGTCGCGGCCCGTGTCGCGGTGCGGTTCGACGAGGCGTTCGAATCGCTGCGGCTGATCCGCGCGATCGCGGTGCGGTTGCAGGAGAGCCCGATCCAGGGTCCGATCCGAGGCGATCTGCAAGTGCCGGCTGCCGCCGCGCTGGGAGCGGGATGGGTCGAGGGCTGGCGCGGCGAGGTGCTGGTCGCGCTCGAACTGGACCAGGGAGGACGGATCCGCCGCTGCCACTGTCACGACCCGTCCTGGCAGAACTGGCCGGTGCTGGAACACGCGGTGATCGGCGACATCGTGCCGGACTTTCCTTTGATCAATAAGTCGTTCAATTTGAGTTATTCCGGGCAGGACCTTTGATCACGAGCCCTCACCCCCGGCCCCTCTCCCGCAAGCGGGAGAGGGGAGGAACTGCGAGCTGCATAAGCCACTTGAGTCAGGACCTTTGAGATGTGGCCGACCATCAAAAGCATTGTCCGCATTGGCCTGGTCAGCGAACGGCCGCCCGAACCTGAAACCGCGTGGCGCACCAATGCGCAGTGGATACAGAGCGAAATCCTGCGCATCCTGGGCAGGGCCCTGACGATCCGGCAGGTCGATGCCGGATCCTGCAACGGCTGCGAACTGGAGATCCACGCGTTGAACAATCCCTACTACAACATCGAGGGGCTGGGCATCCGCTTCGTTGCGAGCCCGCGCCATGCGGACATGCTGCTGGTCACCGGTCCTGTATCGCGCCACATGCAGGTCGCGCTGGAGCGCACCTACGAGGCCACGCCGGAGCCGCGGCTGGTGGTGGCGGTGGGCGACTGCGGCTGCACCGGGGGCGTGTTCGGCGAGAGCTATGCCAGCTGCGGGCGGGTCGCCAACGTGATCCCGGTGGACGTCGCGATCCCGGGATGCCCTCCGACACCGATCGACCTGCTCAAGGGAATCCTGGCGGCGGTCGACCAGCGCGTCGTGGGCTCGCTGGCCACGCGCCCGGAAAGCCTCGGCATATGAAGCCGATCCGCTCCATGCTGGTCGCCAACTGCTTCACGCGGCCTGAAGGGCTCCGGGTATGAAGCGGATCCGTTCCCTGCTGGTCGCCAACCGCAGCGAGATCGCCATCCGCGTGTTCCGCGCGGCCACTGAACTTGGCATTCGAACGGTTGCGGTGTACGCCAACGAGGATCGCTTCAGCCTGCACCGGTTCAAGGCCGACGAGTCCTACCTGGTGGGAGCGGGATTGAAGCCCATCGCGGCCTACCTGGACATCGGCGAGATCCTGCGCGTGGCGCGCGAGGCCAACGTCGACGCGATCCACCCGGGCTACGGTTTCCTGTCGGAGAACCCCGAATTCGCGGCCGCGTGCCAGGAAGCCGGCATCGTCTTCATCGGTCCTTCGCCCGAGGTGCTGCGCAAGATGGGCAACAAGGTGGCGGCGCGCAACCTGGCCGCAGCCAACGGCGTGCCGATGGTTCCGGCCACCGGGGCGCTGCCTTCGGATCTGGACGCGGTCCTGGGCGAGGCGCGCGCGGTCGGCTATCCGCTGATGCTCAAAGCGAGCTGGGGCGGGGGCGGGCGCGGCATGCGCGCGATCGATTCCGAGGACGACCTAGTGTCCCAGTTCGACGCCGCGCGGCGCGAGGCGCAGGCGGCGTTCGGCAACGGCGAGGTCTACCTGGAACGGCTGGTGCGCCGTGCGCGCCATGTCGAGGTGCAGATCCTGGGTGACTGTCACGGCAACCTGGTGCACCTTTTCGAGCGCGACTGCTCGGTGCAGCGACGCAACCAGAAGGTGGTCGAACGGGCCCCGGCGCCGTACCTGGACCCGGCCGACCGCCAATCGCTGTGCGATGCGGCGCTGCGCCTGGCGCGCGCGGTCGGCTACACGCACGCCGGCACGGTCGAGTTCCTGATGGACGCGGACACCGGCGCGTTCTATTTCATCGAGGTCAATCCGCGCATCCAGGTCGAGCACACGGTGACCGAGCAGATCACGGGCGTGGACCTGGTCAAGGCACAGATCCGCGTTTCCGAGGGCGGCCGCATCGGCGACGGCGACTCGCTGCTTCCGCCGCAGGACGAGATCCGGATCAACGGTCACGCGGTTCAGTGCCGTGTCACCACCGAGGATCCGGAAAAGGGTTTCGCGCCCGACTACGGACGCATCACGGCTTACCGCAGCGCCGCCGGGTTCGGCCTGCGGCTGGACGGCGGCACCGCGTACACCGGCGCGGTGATCACACCCTTTTTCGATTCGCTGCTGGTGAAGGTCACCGCCTGGGGCCACACCGTGGACGAATCGATCGCCCGCATGCGGCGGGGCCTGGGTGAATTCCGGATCCGCGGCGTCACGTCCAACCTGCAGTTCCTGGAGAACGTGATCGACCATCCGCTGTTCCGCAAGGGCGAGTGCACGACGCGATTCATCGACACCACGCCCGAGCTTTTCAAGTTCCAGACGCGGCGCGACCGCGCCACCAAGCTGCTGCGCTTCCTGGGCGAAGTGGCGGTGAACGGCAATCCGGAAATGAAGGGGCGCGAGGCGCCGAAGCTGCCCCTGCCGCGGCCGGTCGTGCCGTCGTTCGACCGGTCCGCGCCTGCTCCGGCGGGCTCGCGCGACCGCTTGCGCCAGCTGGGGCCGGCCGCCTTCGCGCGCTGGATGCTGGAGCACCCGCGCACGCTGCTCACCGACACCACGATGCGCGATGCGCACCAGTCCCTTTTCGCCACCCGCATGCGCACCGTCGACATGACGGAAGTGGCCCCGTTCTACGCGCGCAAGCTGGCCGGGCTTTTTTCGGTCGAATGCTGGGGCGGCGCCACGTTCGACGTGGCGATGCGCTTCCTGAAGGAGGACCCCTGGGAACGCCTGGCGCGGCTGCGCGAGGCGATGCCCAACCTGATGCTGCAGGTGCTGGTGCGCGGCGCCAACGGAGTCGGTTACACGACCTATCCGGACAACGTGGTGCGCTACTTCGTGCGTCAATCGGCGGCCCACGGCATCGACCTTTTCCGCGTATTCGACTCGATGAACTGGATCGAGAACACGCGCGTGACGATCGACGCGGTGCTGGAGGCCGGCGCGCTGTGCGAGGCGGCCATGTGCTACACGGCGGACCTGTTCGATCCGGGTCGGCCCAAGTTCGGCCTGCACTACTACCTGAACCTGGCGCGCCAGATCGAGCGGACCGGCGCGCACATCCTGTGCATCAAGGACATGGCCGGCGTGTGCCGGCCCCGGGCCGCGCGGGAGCTCGTGCGCGCGCTCAAGCAGGAGGTGGGCCTGCCGATCCACTTCCACACGCACGACACTTCCGGAACATCGGCCGCCAGCGTGCTGGCCGCGATCGACGCCGGCGCCGATGCGGTGGACGGCGCCATCGATTCGATGTCCGGGCTGACGTCGCAGCCGAACCTGGGCGCGATCGTCGCGGCGCTGGCTGGAACGGATCGGATGCCCGACATCGATCCGGAGGCGATGCAGCAGGTGTCCGACTACTGGGAGGGCGTGCGCCACCTGTATGCGCCCTTCGAACCGGACCTGCGAGCGCCGACCTCGGACGTGTATCGGCACGAAATGCCCGGGGGGCAGTACACCAACCTGCGCGAGCAGGCGCGCGCGATGGGGCTGGAACATCGCTGGTCCGAGGTGTCGCGCGCCTACGCCCAGGTCAACCGCATGTTCGGAGATATCGTGAAAGTGACGCCGACCTCCAAGGTGGTGGGCGACATGGCGCTCTTCATGGTGGCCAACGACCTGACCGAGCGGGACGTGCAGGACCCGGCGCGCGAGATCAATTTCCCCGACTCGGTGGTCGCCCTGTTCAAGGGCGAGCTGGGGCTGTCGCCGGAGGGGTTTCCGGCCGAGCTGCAACGAAAGATCCTGAAGGGCCAGGCCGCGCTGAGCCAGCGCGCCGCGCGACCTGCTGCCGGACGTGGATCTGGAGGCCACGCGCGCCGAGCTGGAATCGCACATCGGACGCCAGGCGGGCGACACGGATCTTGCTTCGTACCTGATGTATCCGAAGGTGTTCCGCGAGTTCGCGGCGCATCAGCGCACCTACGGCGACGTTTCGCCGCTGCCGACCTCCGCCTTCTTCTACGGGCTGCACGACCGCGAGGAGATCGGGGTCTCGATCGACAAGGGCAAGACGCTGATCGTGCGTCAGACCGGGCGCAGCGATCAACCCGACGACGAGGGGTTGATCAAGGTCTTCTTCGAGCTCAATGGCCAACCGCGCCTGATGCGCATCGCGCGCGAAGGCGCGGTGGCGCTGCGGCGGCATCCGAAGATCGACCCCGGCAATCCCGGGCATGTGGGCGCGCCGATGGCCGGCGCCATCGTCACCGTCCCGGTGCACCCCGGGCAGCACGTCACCAAGGGCGCGCCGATCGCATCGCTCGAGGCGATGAAGATGGAGACGGTGCTGTTCGCCGACCGGGACTGCACGGTGGGCGCGGTGCATGTGAAGCCGGGGGATCAGGTCGAGGCGAAGGATTTGCTGATCGAGCTGCGCGCTTGACGCTCAGCGCAGATCGACGGCGTGCACGTTGTCGTCCGAATTGCGGTCGATCCGCTTGTTGTACGGGTCGGCTCCGGCGAATTTGGGCTCGCGGTCGACCGTCACGGTGATGGCCTGCTGGCCGCTGTGCAGGGGCCGGCGCTCGAAAAACAGCACGGATTTCGACCCGAACTCGGCGCGGCCGGGCTCGGCGTCGAAAACGCCGATCTCGAACGGCTCGTCCAGCGCAGCCTCGGTCTCCTTGCCCTGCCCGTCGGCATACAGCTTGTGCGCCTCGACCGTCAGAGTCACGTCGAAGCGCCCATCGGAGCGGCGCGTGGCCTGCGCCTGCCGCACCGCCACGTCGTACAGCGTGATGCGTTCGAAAAGATCCGTGATCAGCGCGTCGTATTGCGGCCCGGCCTCCTCGCGCAGGATGCGCAGGAAGTCGCGTGCATCCGGGTACGGCGCCGGCTTGAAGGCGTAAGCCTGCAGCATCCGGCGCAGCGCGCGATCGACCACGTCCTGGCCGACCGCTTCCTTCAGCCAGTACATGGCGAGCGTGCCCTTCTCGTAGTAGATGTAGGGTTGCGCCTCGACCCGCGCCAGCGGCAGCTCCTCGACCACCTCGCCGCCACGCGACCTCAAGTAGCGGTCCAGCTCGTACTTCAGAAAGCGGCGCACCTGGTCGCGCCCGAGCAGCTTTTCCTGGACCAGCAGCGCCGAGTACTGCGCGAACGATTCGGCCAGCATCTCGGAGCCCTGCTTGTAGGCGCCGATCAGCTGGTGCGCCCACCACTGGTGCGCGATTTCGTGCGCAGTCACGTAGGTGACCAGGTCGAACTTGTCCGGATCGTCGCGCCGCACGATGAAGCCGATCGCCTCCGAATACGGAACCGTCCCCGCGAAGGACTCCGCGAACGTTTCGTACGCCGGAAACTCCAGGATGCGCGCCTGCCCGAACTGGAACGGCGAGAATTCGGTTTCGTACAGCTCGATCGACGCGCGCATCGCCGCCAGCATCGCATCCACGTTGTACGGGTGGGCCGGATGGTAGTAGACCGCCAGCGCGATCTGCCGGCCGTCGGGCCGGGGCAGCGTTTCGCGCCGGACCTCGTAACGGGCCGACTGCATCGAGAAGATGTTCAGGATCGGAGCATCGGTACGGGTCTTCACCGTGCGACGTCCGCCGACCGTCTCATCGGACACGGTCGTGCCGGGAGCCACCGGCACCTGGTCGGCGTCGGTCGTCAGCCGGATCTGCGCGGTCACCCAGTCGCTGTCGCGCCGCAGGATGTTGTGGGCGCGCGCCGCCTCGTCCTCCAGGGCGGGCGGCCGCAGATCCGGCACCAGCCCGTACTTGCGCCGCTTGGAGCGGTCGCGCAGTAGGTCGGACCGATCGATGCCCAGGCCCGGCGCGATCCAGGTGTTGTCCACGAAAGTGCCGTTTTCGACCACGCGCGTCAGCGGCCGGCCGTTCGGGAAACCCCGCTCCTGCAGCGTCGTGCGGAAACGGATGACGGCGCGCTCGCCGGGCTTGAGGGGCGACTCGAAGCGGTAGATCCGGTAGTGAAAGTCGCCGAAATCGCGCTCGGGCCGCGCGCCCTCGACCTGCAGCTCGTCCATCCTCAGGCGCCGGTGCCAGCGCACATGCACCGTGTCCAGCGCGGCACCGGTGCGATTTTCGATCGTGTAGCGGCCCTGCGTCAGCACGCGCACCTCGCGCGGATAAAGATCCACGTCGAGCTGCACCTCGGCGATGGTCGGTTGCGGCACGCTTTCGTAGGGCAGCAGCGTTCGCTCGTAATCGGCCGTCCACCGATCCAGGCCCGGCGCGGACCAATAGCGATTCAGCACGTTGGTGTTGTAGTAAGTCCAGAAGCCCAGCGCGATCCAGCCGCAAAGCGCCAGCGCGGCGACGGCGCCCACCGGGCTGAGCAGGCGCGAGCCCAGGCGCAGCACCCGCGGCGCCAGCCGCCGCTCGACGCCGCGCGGCCACATGGCGAAGGCAAGCACCGCCAGCAGCAACGCGCAGGCCGACCAGTACCCCAGCACCCAGTACTGCGCGGCGGCAAAGCGCCCGGTTCCGTTCATGTCGGACAGCGGAACGTCGGGCGAGGACGCGTAGTTGTACAGCGAGTGCTCGAAGCCGGCGCTGAAAAGGCCGATGCTGGCCACGACGAACAGCAGCATCACGGCCCACCCGAGCTGCTTGGACGGAACGATGGCCTGCACGAACACGGCCAGCACCGCCACCAGCACGACCGTCCACAGATTCGGCAGGAAGTACCAGGTGAGGTAATGCTGGATCTCGAAATGCGGGTATCCGCGCACGGCCTGCACGGCGACCGCGGCCAGAACCGATACGGCTTCCACCGCGGCCAGCGCCAGCACGATGGCCAGCACCTTGGGCAGCAGGTGGGCCCAGTCCGGCGCCGGCGTCGCGTCGATCATTTCGTGCATGCGCTTCTCGCGATCGCGCCAGGCCAGCTCGCCCGCGTAGAAGATCGCGCTGATCCAGGCGAAGATCGTGAAAGATCCCTGCAGCACCGTCACCAGCGCGCGGGTCACCGGATAACCGGCTACGTCCGGCAGGGGCGTCCAGAGCCACAGCCCCGCCAGGGCGTTGGCGCAGCCGAGCGCGAGCAGCACCGCGAAGCCCGGGCCGCGCAACACGTAGGCCAGATCGAAACGTGCCAGGGCGAGCAGTTGCCGCCACGCGGTGGCCCGTTCGGCAACGATCGGACCGGCCCGGGCGCCTTCGGTGGCCTTGGTCCCGGCCTCCCGCGGCACGCCGTCCGGCCGGCTTCGACCCGCCGGCGCTTCGAAACGGAAGGTGCGCACCAGGATCGCCAGCAGTGCGAGCGCTGCCGTCAACCACAGCGCCCGATTCTGCAGCAGCGGCCCGACCAGCGCGGGCAGGTCTTGGTTGCGCTCGGTGATGGTCCAGTACTTGGTTGCGACCCGCAGCGCGCCGATGCCGAAGGGGTCGATCAGCGCGGTGACCGCGTCATAGCGCGGGTCACGCAGCAACCCGATGGCCAGCAGCAAGGCCATGACCGAGGCCAGTGCCCCGATCAGCGTGGCGCGCATCGACCGGGTCAGGGTCGCGAGCGAGAACAATCCGGCAGACATCACGAAGATGGTCGGACCCGAATAGAGCAGCAGCGTCCACGCGTAGTAGACGACCCGGTTCGGTCCGACACGCTCCGGGTCGAGCCAGGGCATCCAGGAGCCCACCAGCACCCCCGCCGCGGTGAACGACAGCACCATGAAGGCGACCAGCGCGGATCCCGCGAAACGGCCCAGGATGTAGTCGCGCGGCGCCAGCGGTGTAGAGCGCAGGATCGGAGCGAACCCGCTTTCCTCGTCGCGCAGCACCGCCCCGGCGGCAAACGCCGCGATGACGAATATGCCGAGCGAATTCATGATTCCGACCGTCTGCAGCAGCGCGAACGGCGAATTGACATGCACATTGCCGCGATCGCCGATCTGAACCTCGCTGATGGTTGTCGCGGCGAACGTGAGCAGGAAAAAAATCGTCGCCGAAATCCAGAACAGCGGCGATCGGAGCTGGAAACGAATCTCGAAGGCTGCAATGCGCGTCAGCATGGTCCGGCGCCTAGACCGGCGACGCCGCGCTCGCACGGGCGCGCGCCAGCGTGGAAAAGTAGACGTCCTGCAGTTCGGCCTCGACCGCTTCGAAGTCCGGATCCGGGCAGCCGTCCGCCACCACGTGAACCACGGTGCGGCCCGCGCGCAAGCGGGTCGAAATCACGTCCAGCCTTGCGCGCAGCCCGGGCAGCTCGGAACTGCCCACCACGCGGCGCCACACGCGGCCGTTCATCGAGTCGGTCAGCTCCTGTGGAACGCCCTGGCCGACGATGCGGCCTTGCGCGATGATGGCCACCCCGGAGCACAGCTCGGAGACATCGTCGACGATGTGGGTGGACAGGATGACGACCACCTGCTCGCCGATCTGCACCAGCAGGTCGAGGAATCGATTGCGCTCCTCCGGATCCAGTCCGGCGGTCGGCTCGTCGACGACGATCAGCTCGGGACTTCCGAGCAAGGCCTGGGCGATACCGAACCGCTGGCGCATGCCGCCCGAGAAGCCGGCGATCGCCTTCTTGCGAACGTCCCAGAGATTGACCTGATTGAGCAGCGCCTGGACCGTCTCGCGCCGAACCCGCGCGGGTGCCACGCCTTTCAGGACCGCCAGATGGTCCAGCATCTCCAGCGCGGAAACGCGCGGATACACGCCGAAGTCCTGCGGCAGGTAACCCAGCAACCGGCGCAGCCGCTCAGGCTGCGTCAGCACGTCGATGTCGCCGAACCGTATCGAGCCGGTGGTCGGGGTTTGCAGCGTGGCCACGCAACGCATCAGAGTCGATTTGCCGGCGCCGTTCGGACCGAGCAATCCGAACATCCCTCGCGGGATGCTCAAGGACACGTCATCCAGCGCGCGCGTGCCGTTCGGGTAGGTGTGGCTGAGGCGGTCGATCTGCAGCATGCCCTCTCCTGGTCTTGTTGCATGCCAAACGGGGTGCGCGAGCCGCCCTCACCCTCGACCCCTCTCCCGCAAGCGGCAGAGGGGAGGAACTGCGGGCGACTCTACGGGGTCGGCGGCTTCATTCCGAGCTGATCGAACAGGAAAGCCTGGATATCGGCCACCTGGTTGGCCCGGATCGACAGGGAACTGCCGATCCCGTGCCCGGCATGGGCGTTGATGCTAAGGAAGATGGGTCGCCCCGACACGGTCGCCGCCTGCAGGCGTGCGACCATCTTGCGCGATTGCATCGGGTTCACCCGCCCATCGTGCTCGCCGGTCAGCATCAATACGGCCGGGTACCTGGTGTCGTCCGTCACCTGGTGATACGGCGAGTACGCGTAGAGCGCGCGAAACTGATCCTCACGCCCGACCGTGCCGAACTCGGTCGTGTTGAAAGCCCCGTTCGGATCCAGCTCGACGCGCAGCATGTCGTAGATGCCGACCCGCGACACCACGGCCCGGAACAGCTCCGGATGCTGCGTCAGGGCCGCGCCCATCAGCAGTCCGCCGTTGCTTGCGCCGATGATCGCCAGGTGCTCGCTGGACGTGACCTTGTGTTCGACCAGATAGCGGGCCGCGGCCGCGAAATCGTCGAATACGTTCTGCTTTTTCGTCAAGGATCCCTGCCGGTGCCACTCCTCTCCGTATTCGCCGCCGCCGCGCAGGTTGGCGATCACGTACACGCCACCGGCGTCGAGCCACAGGCGCACATCCGGTCCGAGAAAGGAGGGGGACAGGCTGATGCCGTAGCCGCCGTAGCCGGTCAGCAGCGTCGGGTGGGATCCGTCGAGCTCCAGGCCCTTGCGCCGGATGATGTTCAACGGCACCTGGGTTCCATCCTTGGACGTGGCGAACTCGCGCACGACCTCGGCATCCGGATACGACACCGGGCTGGTCTGCGCCAGCCGGGTTTCCGTGGCCCTGCCGCTGACTTCGTCGTATCGCGAAAAGTACGGCGGGTGCAGGTACGTCCTGATCGAATACAGCAACGTGCCGTCGCCCAGCGGCTCGACCTCGTCGACGGTGGCCGGCTCCGGCAACGGCATCGTGCCGCGCAGCAGGCCTTCATGATCGAACACCGCCACCCGCGACTGGCCGCCGTCAAGCTCGCGCACGAACAGCGCCTTGGCGGTGACCACCACCGGCTCGCCGCCGAATTCGCCGCCCGGCTGCAGCACGTACTTCGACTCCGGCACGATCAGCCGCGCCTGCTCCAGCTTCGGATCGGCCAGATCCAGCTTCATGAGCTTGCCGCGCGGCGCGTCCTTGCGCGAAACCAGGTACAACTGATCGTCGGGTCCGATCGCGGCGCCAACCACCTTGTCCTCGAACCGCGTGACCTGGTGGGGGGTGCCGTCGCGCGCCAGCACGTAATGTGCGTACTCTCCACCGTCGCCGTTGGCCACCGTCACCAGCACGACCTTGGGATTGAACCGGTTGTCCAGGGCGACCTCCGCGACTTTCGGAAAGTCCTGGCCCAGCACCAGCGCGTCCTTCGCCGGCTTGTCGCCGATCCGATGAAAGTAGACTTTCTGGAAGAAGTGCTGCTCGCTCGCCGGCCGATCGGGCCCGGGATAGCGCGTGTACCAGAAGCCCCTGGAATCGGCGCGCCAGGCGAGGCTGCCTCCCGCGGTCGGATACTGCACCCGCGATATCACTTCGCCGACCTGCCGGCGGCTGGCGACATCGTAGATGTGCAAGGTGCCGTCTTCGCTGCCGTTATCGGACAGGGACACCGCGACGAGCCTGCCGTCCGGCGACGGCACGTACCAGTCGATCGCGGTCGTCCCCTTCGGGTTAAGAGCGTTCGGGTCGACGATGATGCGCGCCTTGGCCGGGTCCGCCTCCCTCGTGAGCATGGCGATCATCGGCTGTTGCTTGGGCGGCTTGGTATACAGGCAGAAGATCCGGTCGCCGACCGCGTACAGCGAGGAATACGAGCTCGAGGTCTTCGAGATCTGGCTCCAGATGCGCGTGAAGATCGGCTTGCGCACCGCAAGGCCGTCCAGGTAGCTGCGCGTGCGCGCGTCCTGCGCCGTGCTCCAGCTCTTGACGGCCGGGTCATCGGCGTTTTCCAGCCACCGGTACGGGTCGTCCACCTTCACGTCGAAGTAGGCGTCCAGCACGTCGTGCGCGGCCGTGGGCGGGGCACCGCGATCGTTGGCCTGCGCGCCGCCGCAACACAGCGCCAGGCCGCTCGCCACGATCGGCATCAGGCGCTCGGACATCGAGGCTTTTCGTGTCATTCTTACCTCCGCTGTTCGGTGAACGAGCCGACTGCGCGCGTATTGTAGAGACCATCTGGCCCCGAATACCTGCGCAAGCCCAACCGGGAAAGAACCGAGACAGTCCGCATGCTCGCGATGCAGCTCGAGCGCCCGGGGCAACCGCTGGTCCCGGCCACGCGACCCGATCCGGTGCCCGGCCCCGGTCAGGTCCTGATCCGGGTTGCCTGCTGCGGCGTGTGCCGCACCGACCTTCACATCGTCGACGGCGAACTGGCGGCGCTGGATCATCCGGTCGTGCCGGGCCACGAGATCGTCGGTCGCGTGATCGCCCGCGGCAACGCAGTGGAGCATCCGGCCGTCGGCGACCGGGTGGGAGTTCCCTGGTTGGGCTGGACCTGCGGCGAATGCGAGGCCTGCCGGGCCGGACGCGAGAACCTGTGCCCCAACGCGCGGTTCACCGGCTATCACCTGGATGGCGGCTACGCGGAACTGGCGCTGGCGGACGCCCGCTACGTATTCGCGCTGCCCGACCGCTACACCGACCAGCAGGCCGCGCCCCTGCTGTGCGCGGGATTGATCGGATATCGCGCCTTGCGCTTCGCCGGTGCGGCCCAGCGCCTCGGCATCTACGGCTTTGGCGCGGCGGCGCACGTCATCGCGCAGGTCGCGCGCTGGCAGGGTCGCGAAGTTTTCGCATTCACTCGGGCCGGCGACCAGGCGGCGCAGGACTTCGCGCGTGAGCTGGGCGCCGTGTGGGCGGGCGGATCCGATCAGCCGGCTCCGCGACCGCTGGATGCGGCGTTGATTTTCGCGCCGGTCGGCGCACTGGTTCCGGTTGCTTTAAGGGCGCTGGCGCCGGGCGGCACGGTCGTGTGCGCGGGGATTCACATGTCGGACATTCCCGGTTTTCCGTACGCGGCGCTGTGGCAGGAGCGACGCATCGTCTCGGTCGCCAACCTGACCCGAAAGGACGGCCAGGAATTCATGGCCCTGGCGGCGCATGCGCCGATCCGGACCCGTACCGAGGCCTGGCCGCTGTCGGGCGCCAACGATGCGCTCGCGAGCCTGCGCGGGGGTCGGCTGCAAGGTGCGGCCGTGCTGCAGCCGGATTGCGATTTGTAGCGGGCTTGGGAACCCTCACCCCCGGCCCCTCTCCCGCAAGCGGGAGAGGGGAGGAACTGCTCGCCTCACAGTCTCACTCGCGCCGCTGAAGGGGACACTTCGCCTCAGCCAGATGCGCCCAGCTCGCGGGCCAGCTTCTCGAAGCGCTCGCGCAACTGCGACACCTCTTCATCGAGGCGCCCGACGTGCGCCTTCAGGGCCGCGATTTCCGAGACGCTCACATCGGCCGAACCCAGGGCCTCGTCGGCCTGCGCCGCGCTGTCGTCGGGCGGAATGCCCGACAGGCAGTGCATCCAGCGAGCCTCACGCTCGCCGGGTCGGCGCGCCAGCCGCTTGACCAGCGGCCCGCCCTGCTCCTGCGTCCGCGCCGCCAGCTCGTCCAGGAACGCCTCGACGGAGGAAATGTCGGCGAAGCGGTGCAGCCGTTCGGTGCCGCTGCGCAGCTCGGCACTGGTCTGAGCGCCACGCAACATCAGGGCCGCCAGCACCGCCACCGCCTGGTCGGGCACGCGCAGCACACGGCCGATGTTGTGCGAATAGCGCACCACGCGCGCGCCGCTTGACTCGATCACCCAGATTCGAGTCTTCAGGGAATCCACCGCCGCCAGCACTTCGGCTTCGGTCGCCTCGATGACCGGGTAACGATTGCTCTTCTGGTTGCAGCCGGAGGTCAGCGCATTGAGCGACAGCGGGTAGGTGTCGACGACCGTGCGTTCCTTCTCGACCAGAACGCCCAGCACGCGCGTCTCCAGCAGCGACAGCAGCGGCAGTGGCGTCGTCATCTACTGCACCCAGCAACCACGCTCTACCCTCCGATGAAACGGGTCGGTCGGCGCGCGCGGAACGCGGCCACCCCTTCCCGATAGTCCAGGCTGCCGCCGAGCTCGCGCAGGAATGCGCTTTCCAGCTCCAGGCTCGTCTCCAGCGTCTGCGAAGCGGACGCCTGCAACGCCTGCTTGGTGCGGGCAAAACCGAGCGTGGGACCCTCGGCCAGCCGTGCGGACAGCTCGCGCGAGCGCTCGGCGAACTTGTCGTCCGGCACGCACTCCCAGATCAAGCCCCAGGCCTGCGCATCGGCTGCAGCGAGCGGCTCGCCAAACAGGGCCATGCCCATCGCCCGCGCCGGGCCGATCAGCCGCGGCAGTGTCCAGGTGCCTCCCGCGCCCGGCAACAACCCGAGGCGGCAGAACGGCTGCACGAACGTCGCGCAACGGGCAGCGACCACCACGTCGCAGGCGAGCGCGATGTTCGCGCCGGCGCCCGCGGCGATTCCGTTGACGGCGGCCAGCACCGGAATGGGCAGATCCCGGATCCCCATCACGATCGGCCGGTAGCCATGATCGATCACCGAGCCCAGGTCGACCGGACCGAGGGTCGGATCGACCGATTCATCCTCCAGATCCTGGCCGGTGCAGAAAGCACGGCCCGCGCCGGTCACCACCAGGCAACGCACCGAGGCGTCCATCCGCACCACCGCCAGCGCGCCGGCCAGCTCGGTCAACATCAGCCGGGACAGGCTGTTCAGGCGATCCGGCCGGTTCAGCGTGACCGTGGCCACGCCTTGCGCAATTTGGAGTCGGATCGTATCGAACGTCTGGGACATGGGATGAGGCGCAATCGCGCTGCCATATTATCGGGAATTGCCCGCATTAAGGCATCGGGGCGGGGCGATGCGTTGATAGAATCGACCGAAAGCGTGACTCACCCACTGGCCGGTTGACCTCGGATGAATCTGGAACAAGCCCGTTTGAACATGATCGAGCAGCAGATCCGCCCCTGGGATGTGCTCGACCAGACTGTGCTGGATCTGCTGTACACGGTCCGTCGCGAGGAGTTCGTGCCGCCTGAGCTGCGCGCCCTGGCGTTCGCCGATGTCGAGTTGCCGCTTCGCATCGGCGGGGTCGACACCGGCGAAGTCATGATGACGCCGAAGGTCGAGGCTCGATTGGTGCAGGAGCTCGGAATCCAGGCCCACGAGACGGTGCTGGAGGTCGGAACCGGCTCGGGCTACATGGCCGCGCTTGTCGCCCACCGGGCTCATTCGGTGCTGTCGATCGAGATCGATCGGCGCCTGTTTTCGTTCGGAGTTGCCAATCTCGAGCGCGCCGGCATCCGCAATGTGCGGGTCGAGCAAGGCGATGGTGCCCTGGGGTGGCGCGATCGCTCCCCGTACGACGTCATCATCATGTCCGGCTCCCTGCCGGTGCTGCCCGATTCGCTGCAGGTGCAGTTGAAGGTGGGCGGGCGCATGGCCGTGATCGTCGGCGACGCGCCGGCCATGACCGCCCAGATCGTCACCCGCGTGTCGGACAGCAGCTACGACACGCTCCCTCTTTTCGAGACCGTTCTGAAGCCCTTGCGCAACGCATGGCGGCCCGATCCGTTCCGCTTTTGATGCGGCGCGCAAAGCGGAAAGGAACGGGCAGCGCATGACGCAGTTGCCGGTGGCCGAGCTGTCCAAATGGCTCGTCGATTCGCAGCGCGAGGCCCCGTTGCTGCTGGACGTGCGGGAGCCCTGGGAATTCGCGCTGTGCCGGATCCAGGGCTCCGAGTCCGTGCCGCTGGCCTCGCTCGGATCGAGGCTGGCATCGATCGATCATCAACGGCCGATCGTCTGCATCTGCCACCACGGCACGCGCAGTTTCCATGCCGGGCTGGCGCTGGAGCACGACGGATGCCGAGACGTCTACAACCTGACGGGCGGAATCGACGCGTGGGCCCGGCAGATCGATGCGACGGTGTCCCTATACTGAAGTGCGAGGCGCCGGGCGCATCCGGCCGAGAGGGAAGTTGATGGTTCTGGAACGCGCGATGCGCTCGTGCCTGGCTGCCTTGGCTGTCACGGCCGCCTGCTCGTTCGACGCCCTCGGCGCTCCCAGCGATCTGACCACGATCCTGAACGAGGCGCTGGCCAACGACCCGGTGTACGCCTCGGCGCGCTTTAGCCAGGAGGCTTCGGCCGAGGCCGAACCTCAGGCCCGCTCGGCGTTGTTGCCGAATGCTTCACTGCAGAGCGGGATCAACGCGACCTACTACCACTTCGTAATCGTACCCACTAAGAATGATTCTCCCTACGGGCAGACTTTCATCAGCTGGGGACCGGCCCTGCAGGTCGCCGTTCCGCTGTACCGAGCCCAGCTGTGGGACTCGCTGTCGCAGTCCAAGCTGACCGTCCAGCAAAGCGAATTCCAGTTCGCGCAGGCGCGCGAAGACCTGATTGTGCGGGTGGCGCAGGCCTATTTCGACGTGCTCGCGTCGCACGACGCGCTGATCGCGATCCAGACCAACAAGCAGGCGATCTCGGAGCAACTGGCGCAGGCCCAGCGCGAATTCGAGGTCGGCACCAAAACCATCGTCGACACCCACGAAGCCAAGTCCCGCTACGACCAGGCGGTGGCGCAGGAGCAGGTCGCGCTGGGCGACGTGATCGTGAAGAAAAGCGCGCTGCGTGCCATCATCGGACGCGAGATCGGCGACCTGGCGCCGCTGCGCGAGGCGCCCAACCTGGTCACGCCGCAACCGGCCGACGTCGAGGCGTGGGCTCACAACGCCGAGGAGAACAACTACGCGGTGCTGGCCGCACGGGCGGCCTCGGAGGCCGCGCGCCGCGGGACCGTGCGCGCGCGCCATGCGTACCAGCCGACGCTGGATCTGAGCGGCAGTGCGCAGTGGCAGCACAGCAGCGGGCAGCCGCCGACGGTGCCGTTTTCCAACAACACGACCATCGGCGCGATCGGACTGGTCGCCACCGTTCCGCTGTATACCGGCGATCTGCTGCAAAGCCAGATCCGCGAGGCGCGCGCCAACGAGAATCGCGCCGAACAGGACCTGGAGGCGGCCCGCCGCAACGCGGGGCAGTCGGCACGCCAGGCCTACACCGGCACCGACTACGGGCTGGCGCAGGTGCACGCGCTGGAGTCGGCCGAGGTCTCCGCCAAGACCCAGCTCGAATCGACCCGGGTCGGATACGAGGTCGGCGTGCGGATCAATCTGGACGTGCTGAACGCCAACACCCAGTTGTTCAACACGCAGCGCGACCTGAAAAAGGCCCGCTACGATTTCCTGGTGAACGGCTTGCGCCTGAAGGCGGCGTCCGGGACGCTGGAGGACAGGGACGTGCAGGCGGTCAACGCGCTTTTGCAGCGGTGAGCCCTCACCCCCCTCCCTTTCCGGCCTGCGGCCGGAAAGGGATAGAGGAAGAGAACGAGGGGGCTGGGCTGGCCCCCTCGTGCTCCCCCCAGCCAATGTGAAGGCGCATAAGAGGCGGCGCGCAGTCGGCGCTGCTTTCAAGCTGGCGCGTTCTCACCGGCAAGCAGTTGCTCGATCAGCTCGACCGTGCGCTCGGCGGCGCCCCTGTGCGATTGCGCAAAGGCCAGGGCAGCATCCGCCATGCCTTGGCGCCTGGACGGATCGGCGCGCAGGTCGGACATCGCCCTGACCGCCGCTGCCGCATCGCTCACCTGCAGGGCGGCGCCGCAGCGCAAAGCGTCGGCGGCAGCCTGCGAAAAATTGAACATGTGCGGACCGAACAGGACCGGGCAGCCGCAGGCACAGGCTTCGATCAGGTTCTGCCCTCCCAGCGGCAACAGGCTGCCGCCGATCAGCGCCATGTCGGACATCGCGTAGTACATCGGCATCTCCCCCATCGAATCGCCCAGCAACACGTGGCTTTGCCCCGTCATCGACGCGAACTCGGCGCGCCGGACGACCGGGCTTCCCAGCTGCAACAGCAGCCTCGCCACCTCGTCGAATCGCTGCGGGTGGCGTGGCACGAACAGCAACACCGGATCCGATGCGCCGCTTCGAGCCGCAGCCTTCAGAGCATCGACGATGGCGCGCTCCTCTCCTTCGCGCGTGCTCGCGAACAGCCAGACGCTGCGGCCCCCCAGCCGGCGGCGCCAGTTGCGCCCGGCCTCGAGCAGCGCGGCCGGCGGGGCCGCATCGAACTTCAGATTGCCGCTGACACGGATCGGCCCCTGATACAGGCGCGCCCAGCGCGCCCGGTCCGCCTCGGTCTGGGCCGCCACGACAGCCAGCGCGGCGGCCGCCGGGCGCATCAGCGCGGGCCAGCGCAACGCGCGACGCAGCGACCGCTCGGACAGGCGGGCGTTGACCAGCGCGATGGGCACGCCGGCACGACGCGCTTCGAATTGCAGATTCGGCCAGATCTCGGTTTCCAGCAGGATCAGGATCGACGGGCGCACCTGCGCCAGGAAGCGGCGCAGCGCAAAGGGCAGGTCGTACGGCAAGTAACGCTGCGTGATCCGCCCGGCCAGGGCCTGCAGCATCGGATGCGCCGCTTCGCGGCCGGTCGGCGTCATATGGGTCAGGACGATCTGCGCGAGCGGATACCGGGCGGCCAGCAGCCCCACCAGCGGCTGCGCGGCGCGCGTTTCGCCGACCGATACCGCGTGCACCCAGATCACCGGCGCGGCGGCGGGTCGGGCCCCGACGGTTGCGGGCGGCGCGCCCGCCCCTTCAAGCGCGGCGCCGCCCGTCGCGGGACGCGCGCCGCGACCGAGAAACCGCTCGCCCCAGAAGCGCCGGTAGTCGGGCTGCCGCAGGCCGCGCAGCAACAGGTAGCCCGCCACCCACGGCAGCGCCAGGTACCAGCCGAGCGTGTACAGCCTGCGGGCCGCGCCTGCGCTCATGCGGGTGCGGAAGCGCAGGCCGCCAGCACGTGGCGGGCCGCGTCGATGGCGTCTTCCGCGCTCGGCGAGTCCCCCACTCCGCCCAGGTTGACCCGTCGCGCATCGGCCTTCAGGCCGACCTGGGCCGGATCGAACTCGGAAAAGATGCCGATCGTCGGCGCGCCGACCGCTGCCGCCCAGTGCGTGAGTCCCGTGTCCAGGCCGATCACCAGCGTGGCTCGCGTGCAGATTGCCGCCAGCGTGTCGAGCCCGGCCGGCGGTGGCACGCGCGCTGCGTGCATCGGCGCCGCCCGGCGCAGCGTGGATGCCTTTTCCCGTTCGGTACCCCAGACCAGAATGCTGGCCAGTCCCTGCTCGGCCAGCCACTCTTCGAGCGCGCGCCAGTCCTCGTCGGGCCACAGCTTGCTGGCGCGGCTGGCATTGGTCAGCAGCAGCGCGAAGCGCTGCTCACCGATCCAGGGCCGCAGCGCCGCGGTCGCGACCTGCGGCACTCGGATCCCAA
>CAVTZO010000061.1:0-6461 GCA_963739145.1 uncultured beta proteobacterium | reverse complement strand
CTGTGGCCAGTTGCTCGACGTTACGTATTGCTGGTGGGCGCCCGCTGCCGGAAGGCTCTTACTGGGGCCGGCGCAGCGTGAACACCAGGATGGCTGCCAGCCCAAGGAGCCAGACAAGAGCCCAGGCCGGCATCGAGAGCTTCAGGAAGGTCCAGTCGACCTGGGTGCAGTCGCCGTAGCCCTGGAATATCCTGGGCAGCGCGCGCCCGAGCGGAAGGTTGCTCAGCAGGTACTGCAGGCTGGGTCCGCACGAGGATTCCTCCGGCGGAAACAGCTGCAGGTGCACGTGCCAGGCAGCCACGCCGGCGCCCCCGAGCGCCGACAGCAGGCCCAGCAACCCGCAGGCGGTCGAGACGCGGCGCGGCAGCACGGCGGCCAGCCCCGCGAACACGGCGACGAAGGTGAAGGCGTAGCGCTGCAGGATGCACAGCGGACATGGCTCGAGTTCTTCGGCCTGTTGTATGACCAGCGCAGCCCCGATGAGGGACACCGCCACCAGCGCCGCCAGCCCGTAAAGCAGGCGTGGACGAAGCAGCGGGCGCAAAGAGGTCGGAGCGGGCATGGTGCGCATTTCCTTGTTCAAGGCGTTCGCGTGCGACGTCGTGCCGACTGCGGCGTGTCCCGCATCAGCGCCTGCAGCTTGGGAAAGATTTTGGGCGCGCCGCACACGACGTCGCCGGTTGCGAGGTAATCGCCGTTGCCGTGCAGGTCGTCGATCAACCCGCCGGCCTCCACGATCAGCAGGCTCCCGGCCGCGATGTCCCACGGCGACAGGCCGAACTCCCAGAACCCGTCGAGCCGGCCGGCGGCCACGTACGCCAGGTCGAGCGAGGCTGCGCCGGGTCTGCGCACGCCGGCCGTGTTCCGGGTCACCCGCGTAAACACCTCGACATACTCCTCCAGGTCGTCGAGCTTGCGAAACGGAAAGCCGGTTCCGATCAGGCAGTCCTCCAGCTGGTCGCGCTTGGAAACCCGCAGCCGGTGATCGTTCAGGAATGCCCCGCGCCCGCGCGTAGCGGTGAACAGCTCGTTGCGGGTCGGGTCGTACACGACCGCCTGCGTGATATGGCCCCGGTGCTTCAGCCCGATCGACACCGCGAATTGCGGAAAGCCGTGAATGAAATTGGTGGTGCCGTCCAGCGGGTCGATGATCCACAGGTAATCGACGTCGCCCTCGGGTCCGCTGGCGCCGGACTCCTCGGCCAGGATCGAGTGATTCGGGTACGCTGTTCGCAGCGTCGCGATGATGGCCTGCTCCGCCGCGCGGTCGACCTCGGTGACGAAATCGCTGCGACCCTTGCTGGAGACACGCACCAGGTCCAGATCCAGGCTCGCGCGATTGATTACGGAGC
The DNA here is from genome assembly GCA_963739145.1 of uncultured beta proteobacterium. GTDB lineage: Bacteria > Pseudomonadota > Gammaproteobacteria > Burkholderiales > Burkholderiaceae_F > VBCK01. Next base: position 5,109 of record CAVTZO010000061.1, on the reverse strand, counting down.
CGGCCTTGCGCGCCGCTTTCACGGCGGTGTTGAGCATCGGATGCATCGAATCGGCCAGTTGGGAAAGAACGGCAGGAACGGGGAAACCGCGCACTCACCATGCGAGCGCCAGATTCTATAGATAGCCAGGACGGCGCAGCGCAGGCGCCCGACCTGGCCCGGAGCGACGTGCGCTTCGTGCTGGTCGAGCCGAGCCATTGCGGCAATATCGGTGCAGCCGCGCGGGCGATCCAGACGATGGGATTCGAGCAGCTGTCTGTGGTGGCGCCGCGCGAGCCCGACTATCGGGGATCTGCCGATGCGACGGCGCTGGCCGCCAATGCCGGGCCGGTCCTGCGGGACTCGCGCGCCCATCCGACGCTCGAGCAGGCGCTGCAGGGAGTGAACCTCGCCTTTGCGATGACCGGCTACGCGCGGCAGTTCGGTCCGCCCCATCGGCCGCTGCGCGAGGCGGCATTGCAGGCTGCCGCGTGGCTGCGCAAGGAGCACGGGGCGGTGGCTTTCGTGTTCGGCACCGAGCGTACCGGCCTGACCAACCACGACGTTCTGCGCTGTCACTTCAGCTGCGCGATCCCGGCCGACGCCCGCTTCGGCTCCCTGAACCTGGCGCAGGCGGTGCAGGTCGCCGCCTACGAAATGCGCTGCGCGCTGAGCGTGCCGCAGGCGCCGCAGGCCCCGGTCTCCGACCGGGCCACGGTCGAGCGCCGCGAGCGGCTGTTCGAAGCCCTGGAGCGGGCGCTCACCGAAATCGGCTTTCACGACCCGCAGCGCCCGCGGCACATGATGGCGCGCCTGCGCAGCCTGTTCGCGCGCGCCGAGCTCAGCCCGGAAGAGGTCGACCTGTGGCTGGGCATCTGCGCCGCCATCATCGAACCGAAGCAGCTGCGCGCGGGCCGCAAGCGCGGTGCCGGCCAGACCCTCACCCCCGACCCCTCTTCCGTACAGCGGGAGAGGGGCGATAAGGCGCCCCCGTGAACGAGGTCAAACGTGCTGTGCCCGGTCGCCCTTCGCCCGCTCTGCCGAAAGCGGGCGAAGAACCGTCGAGGCTGCAGTTCCCCCCTCTCCCGCTCTGCGCGAGAGGGGCCGGGGGTGAGGGTCTGCCCGCTCAGGCGAGGTTGATCACCTCGAGCCTGTCGCCGGCAACCTGCAAAAACCCGCCGCGCGGCGGTTCGGCGTCGAAATCCCAGTCCGGCAGCACCCAGCGCTCTGCGCTTTGCCCGTCGAGCTCCCATCGGTGCGTGGCGGGCCGATGCGTGTGGCCGTGAACCATCCTGAGCACGCCGCAGGAGCGCAGCGCCTGCTCGATGGCCTCGGGCGTGACGTCCATGATCTGCGCCGCCATCTTCCTCTTGCCCGCTTCGCTCAGGCGGCGCAGCTGCCCTATCACGGCGCGCCGAAACGCCAGCGGATGCGCGAGAAACACGCGCTGCCAGAACGGGTTGTGCGCCCTGCGGCGAAACGCCTGGTAGCCGGTGTCCAGCGTGCAATAGGCGTCGCCATGCGACAGCAACGTGGGTACGCCGCCGAGCACCGTGCGGCACGGATCGGCCAGGAACACGGCGCCGCAGGCACCCGCGAAGCCGTCTCCCAGCAGCACGTCGCGATTGCCCTGCATCAGGTAAACGGGCTTGCCTTTCGCAGTGAGCGAACGCAACGCGCCGCGGACCGCGGCGCCGATGCCCTGGGCCACCTCTTCATCGCCGGCCCAGTACTCGAAAAGGTCTCCCAGGATGACCAGTTCGCGACCGCCGTCGCCCAGGTCTGCGACCAGCCGCAGGAAGCGTTGAACGGTCCGAGGCTGGTCCTCGGTCAGGTGCAGGTCCGAGATGAATACCGGGTCGCGCAGCTCAACCGATGGCAGCGCGACGGCAACGCTCACTCGGACACCACCACCTCCGCCGTCACGATTGTTACTTCCTGGTCCGGAACGTCCTGGTGCATTCCGTAACGCATGGTGGCCACACCCTTGATCTTGTCCACCACCTCGGTGCCCGCCGCGACCCGCCCGAACACGCAATAGCCCCAGTTCTGGTTGGTCGGTGCGCTGTAGTTCAGGAATTCGTTGTCGGCCACGTTGATGAAGAACTGCGCGGTGGCCGAATGCGGATCCGAGGTTCGCGCCATCGCGACCGTGTACTTGTCGTTCTTCAGGCCGTTGTCCGCCTCGTTGCGGATCGGCTTGCCGGTGGTCGGCTTCTGGCGCATGCCGGGCTCGAAGCCGCCGCATTGGATCATGAAACCGTTGATGACCCGGTGAAACAGGGTGTTGTTGTAATGGCCGGCGCGCACGTAACCGAGGAAATTTTCCACAGTGCCCGGCGCGCGTTCCCGATCCAGTTCCACTGTGATCGGGCCCATCGAGGTGTTCAGACGCACGGTCGACATGTCGGCTCCGGCTATTTGGCGATGCGGGCGGTCTTGATCACGACCGGCGTGAGCGGAACGTTTTCGGAGGCGTCGCGATGCCCGGTCGGCACCGCGCGGATCTTGTCCACCACGTCCATGCCCTCGACCACGCTGCCGAACACCGTGTAGCCGGTGCCGTCGAAGCTGGGGTAATCGAGGCGCGGATTGTCGACCACGTTGATGAAGAACTGCGAGGTGGCCGAGTTCGGATCCGAGGTGCGCGCCATGGCGACCGCGCCGCGCACGTTTTTCAGCCCGTTGCTGCTTTCGGGGGGAATCGGCGCCCGGGTGGGCTTCTGGATCATTCCTTCGGTGAAGCCGCCGCCCTGGATCATGAAGCGGTCGATCACCCGGTGAAAGATCGTGCCGTCGTAGTAGCCGTCCTGCACGTACTTCACGAAATTGGCGACCGTCTTGGGCGCCTTGTCGGCCTGCAGTTCGATCACGATGCGGCCCGCGCTGGTTTCGAGCACGACACGCGTCGGCGCGGCGGTCGCAGGCGCGGCCGCGAACGCCTGCGCACCCGCAACCAGCGCGGCGAGCCAGGCGATGCGCGCCACCGGCAGGCACCCGTTCCGGCGGAACGCCTGTACTGCGAACGACAACAATTTCGAATGATTCATCGGGCGGCCTTCAGTTTGGTGGTCAAATCTCGGGCCAGCGCCAGCTTGGACTTCAAGGCGCTGTTGGCAGGATCGAGCTTGGCGGCGCGCTCGAAAGCGGCTGCCGCCATCGCCACGTACAGGTCTCCGAGGTTCTCCTGCGCGGTGATGTAGTTGGGCTGGGCGGCCAGCGCCTGCTGCAGCAGGTGCTCGGCGTGATCCAGCCCGCCCTGGGCTGCCGCCAGCACGGCCAGGTTGTTGTACGGTTCGGGCAGCTCCGGGAAGTCCTGCGTCAACTTCGTCAACGCGTCGATCGCGTCCGGCTTGCGACCCAGATCGACCAGCGCCACGGCGCGCAGAAAACGCACCTGCAGGTCGCGCGGCTTGTCCGCCAGGAACTTGTCGGCGCGTTTCACCGCGTCCTCGCTCTTGCCGGCCTGCACCAGAGCGGAGATCTCGGCGGCCTCCGAGCGGGGCGCCGGCAGCAGGTCCGGAGACCAGGGCGACCACTGGGTCGGCTGCTGAGCCGACGCCGGAGTGGCCAGCGTGGCCGCCAGAAGTGCGATCGCAGCGATGCAACGCGCGCGGAACATGAGGCAGGATGCGGCTCGCTTGCGCGAGGCGTTGATATACTCCGGTGACATTCTAACAACGCAGGACGGCGCCGCCTGCGAGGCTCCAGAGGCGAGGCGAATGCCGGACGTACGCGATTTGCGCGGCGCTTCAACACGGATCTATAACACGCTGACGGGACGGGTCGAGCCGCTCGAGCCGATCGAGCCCGGCCACGTGCGCTTGTACGTGTGCGGAATGACCACGTACGACTACTGCCACCTGGGCCACGGTCGCCTGATGGTGGCGTTCGATCTGGTGCAGCGCTGGCTCAGGGCGCGCGGGCTGCGCGTGACCTATGTTCGCAACATCACCGACATCGACGACAAGATCATCCGGCGCGCGGCCGAGCGTGGCGAGCCGATCCAGTCGCTCACCGAGCGCTTCATCCAGTACATGCACGAGGACCTGGGCGCGCTCGGGGTGCAGATGCCGGACATCGAGCCGCGCGCGACCGATTACATCGCGCCGATGCTCGATCTGATCGAGCGGCTTCAGCAAAGAGGGCATGCCTACCAGGGCGACAACGGCGATGTGAATTTCGCGGTGCGCAGTTTTGCCCGGTACGGCCAGCTGTCGCACAAGAACCTGGACGAGCTGCGTGCCGGCGAGCGCGTCGCGATCGACGGCTCCAAGCGCGATCCGCTCGATTTCGTGCTGTGGAAGCACGCCCGTCCTGAAGAGCCGCAGTGGCCGTCGCACTGGGGGCCGGGCCGCCCGGGCTGGCACATCGAGTGCTCGGCGATGGCGTGGCAGACGCTGGGGCAGCCGTTCGACATCCACGGCGGCGGACCCGACCTGATCTTCCCGCACCACGAAAACGAGATCGCGCAGAGCGAAGGCGCGCTCGATGTGCCGTTCGCACGGGTCTGGATGCATTGCGGCGCGCTGCGCGTGGGCGAGGACAAGATGTCCAAGTCCCTCGGCAATTTCCTGACGATCCGCGACGCACTGGCCAGGTACGACGGCGAGGTGCTGCGCTTTTTCCTGGTGCGCTCGCAATATCGCAGCCAGATCGCGTTCGGCAGCGGGATGATCGAGGAGGCGCGCGCCTCGCTGGTGCGCCTTTACACGGCCCTGCGCGCGGTACCGGCGGCCAGCGCGCCGATCGACTGGGAAGGCGCGTACGCGCGGCGATTTGCCGAGGCGATGGACGACGACTTCAACAGCGCACAGGCCGTTGCGGTGCTGTTCGAAATGGCCGCGGAGCTGAACCGCGGTGCAACGCCCGCGCTCGGCGCTCAGATGCGGGCGCTGGGCGCGTTGCTCGGGCTGTTGCAGCGCGACCCCGAGGAGTTTCTCAAGGGCAGGCCCTCCGCGGCCGGGCCGTCGGCCCTGGACGACGCGGCCATCGACGAGCGGATCGTCGCGCGCGCGTCCGCGAAGGCGCGGCGCGATTACCCGGAGGCCGACCGGATCCGCCAGGAATTGCTGGAACAGGGGGTGATGCTGGAGGACGGCCCGAGCGGCACCATTTGGCGATGGCGCT
>CAVTZO010000060.1:0-57905 GCA_963739145.1 uncultured beta proteobacterium | reverse complement strand
ATCGCCTATGCACGCCTCGAGAACCCAATCACGTACCAGGGATGAATGCAGCGCGGCAGCGGCCAGTGCACAGAAGATCAGCAGGAACAGCAGGACTTCGCGCCGAAATAGTCTTGCTTTCAACGCGCTCAAGCTTCCAGGGTCAGTGAGGAATCGGGCACACCGGGGCACACCAGACAGTGCTCCTCGGCCACGTCATGATCCGATTGCCGAAGGAAGGAGGCCGTTCCGAACTGGAATACGGTTACAGGAACGCCCGCCTCCGGCCAGACAAAATCTAAGAGCGGCAAGGACCCGGTGATCGACGAGATCCGATGATGTGGGTTCACTAGTGGACTGTAACAGTCATTTGTAGACTACAATGGCGTTCATGAGAGACGCCATCACTTTGACGAACGCGGAGCGTATGGAGCTGACGCGGCGAGCGACCAGCCGGACGGATCGGGCGGAAGATGCCCGACGAGCGCGGCTGATCTTGTTGCTGGCCGAAGGCCATACGTGGGATGAAATCTCGGAGCGGATTGATTGCAGCCGAGGCTTTGTGGCCAGTTGGGCCAAGCGATTCGCTGAGCAACGTGTGGCGGGCCTCTATAGCCGGCACATCGGCCAGGTGGCCACGGTGCTCACCGCGGAATTGGAAGCGCGGATTTTGGAGGCCACGCGCCACGCGCCGAGCAGTTCGACGCATTGGACCACGCGCAAGCTGGCCGCTCATCTGGGCATCAGCCACATGATGGTCGCGCGCGTCTGGCGAAAGCACGGTCTGAAGCCCCATCAGATCGAGCGCTACATGGCCTCGAACGATCCGGACTTCGAGAAGAAGGCGGCGGACATTATTGGCCTGTATCTGAACCCACCGGCGCACGCCGCGGTGTTCTGCGTCGATGAAAAGACGCACATCCAGGCCTTGGACCGTAAAGATCCGGTCTTGCCGCTCTCTCCGGGCAGAGCGGAACGGCATGGCTTCGAGTACTACCGTCGCGGCACCCTGTCGCTGTATGCGGCCTTCAACACCAAGACCGGCGAGGTGCTGGGCAAGACTGCTGAACGGCACACCTCCGCCGAGTTCGTCGCGTTCCTCACCGACATCGTGATCAACCAACCGCGTGGCAAAGAGATCCATGTGATCGCCGACAACCTCTCGGCTCACAAAAGTCAAACCGTCAAAGACTTCCTGGCTGCGCATCCCAAGGTTCACTTGCACTTCACTCCGACCTATTCGTCCTGGCTTAACCAGGTCGAGTTGTGGTTCGGCAAGATCGAGCGCGACGTCATCGCACGTGGCGTGTTCACTTCGGTCACCGACCTCAAGCGAAAGCTCATGCACTACATCCGTCACTACAACGAGTCGCCTCGGACCGTGAAATGGAAATACGCCGATCCGTCGCGCCACATCAGTACACAATCAGTTGGTACAGTCCACTAGAATGCGGTTACAGGAGCGCGCGTGTCTGCAGCTGCCTTGTCGGACACCGGCTGAGGCACGAAAAACACGATCGATTGAACCATTGCACGCGGTCAGCGAAACGGTGGCGCGTACATCAGCCCGCCGTGGGTCCACAGTCCATTGAATCCACGCTCGATCTTCAGCGGGCTGTCGCGGCCGAGATTGCGCTCGAAGACTTCGCCGTAATTGCCGACGCTCTGCACGGCCCGCAGGGCCCAGCCGTCGTCGACGCCGAGCGCTCGGTTGAATTGTTACTGGTGCCAAGGGACCTGAGCGTTTCGGGGTCGCTCGTTCGCTTGCTCACGTCTTCGCGCGTGAGGCCGGCTTCCTCGGCCGCAACGAGCGCGAACAGTACCCAGCGCACCAGCCTGAACCAGTCGTCGTCGCCAGAGCGCACCACCGGACCGAGCGGTTCCTTCGAGATCCGCTCGGGCAGGATGACGTAGGCGCCCGGCCCTCCTGGGGCGCGCAGGCGCGCGGCGACCAGTTGCGAGGCATCCGAGGTCAGGGCGCGGCAGCGGCCGCCGAACAGGGTCTCAAGAGACCCACTCATGGATTCACTGACAAGTGCCTTGATATCCAGACCGTTTGCCACAGAGTAGTCCGCGAGATTCTGGCCGCTCGTGGTGCCCTTCACCAGCGCACACGGTGGCACCCCTCAGGTCTGCGGGCGTCTTGATGCCGCTCTCGACCGGCGCCAGGAATCCCTGGCTGTCGTAAAGCAGAGACGCCCGCAAACAGCACCTTGAGGTCCCCCTCGCGCGACACGGTCCAGGTGGATTTGGCGGACCAGCAGGTCTATGCTGCGCTCTTGCAGCGCCGGGAATCTCTCCGGGCGCGCAGCGGGAACAAGTGACCGCGCCGCCATCGCCTAGCGCCGCAGCAGCGACCGCCCGGCAAAAATCCACGTCGAGCCCCGACCAGCGGCCAGCGGCGTCCTTGGCGGCGAACCCAGGGGCGTCTTCGCCAACGCCGCAGCGCAAGGCGCCGCGAGCCTTCACTTGGGCGAGCGTCTCACCGGCAGCGGGCCTGAGCAGATCCGCACGCGATGCCAGACAAGATGCTCGCAGGCAACAGCAACGCCGCGATTACCTTGCGTGGCGCGATGACCAAGGCGCTTCCTGGGACCGGCTCCATGTCGTCGTGTCAAGCTCAGATGCGAACGACATGCTGGCATTGTAATAAAACCGCGTAGCGGGTCTTCCATCGGCAGCCCTGCCGGCGCGGGTTAAGCTAACCGCGGCGTCCACACCTTCGCATTGCGGCCGTTTTCATCGGAGGACGCCACGACGCAATGGACTTTTCCATCGAACACTCCTCGAAGCTTCCCCGGAGCTCGGTTACGTCGGACTCCTCTTCGGACTTTTCGTGGTACCAAGGCTTCTCCAGCGCTTAATGGTGCCGGCAGCCATCACCAGTATTGCGCTCGGGGCGGTGGCGGGCCCAGAACTCTGGCTTCTTCGCAACGACAGCACGATCACCCTACTCTCCACGCTCGAGATCGTGGCCCTGTTCCTTTTCGCAGGTCTCGACGTGGAGGCCGATGACATCTGCCGTGAGGCCCGCTTCATCGCCGACCGATCCACTCGGGACGATTGCGCCGAAGCGATCGCCGCAACCCAGCGAGATCGCGGGACAGCTCAAGCTCGGCCAGAACATCGGAAATCCGGTTTCACGAGGACCTGAGACCGCGGTAACAGCAATCCCTCGCACCCTGTGCTGTGATATTATATTTGTACAAATGGAATAATCGGGTGGCATAGCTTCCCTAGAAGGAAAAGGGTACTCATGATTGAACTGACCGTTGGCCTGCTGATCTTGGCCGTGGCCGTTTACTTCGTCGCGAAGAAGTAAGGCGCGGCGCGCACACGGCGCGAGCGCGACGTTCGCCGGCTTCGAAGACTCAACCTCGGCACCCACACCGGCTGAACACTCGCTCCGGCGAGTCGGCCCAACCAGGTAGCGATATGACAGTCGAATTCGACGATTCCTGCGATCAAGCGCCGGACGAACGCGACCGCCAATATCACCTCATGGCCGAATGCAGCTCGACGCATGGACTGCCCGAACTGGTGTCCGCGGCGTACGAACAGGCGCCCACTCCCGTTCGGACAAAGTTCATCGAGCATTTGCTGCGGCCGGTCGGGCCGCTGGCTCTGGTCGCGATTGCCAACGGGGCGTTCGGCCACCTGCTGTATCGACTCGCGGAGGCGGGCCTGGTGTGGAACTCCAATGTCGAGAATTTGTCGAAAGGACTCTGTGCGGTCTTCAATTCGCGCGGGAGCTCCTGTGATTTGAAGAGCGTCCTGTGTCGGTCCGAGCCTTGGCTTGCTCACGGCGGCTGGATCGAGAGTGTTACCGCTAAATTTGCATCGTAATTTGATCTATCGAACGACCGACGCGTTATCGACCAAGTGCGAGCCCGGGCAGCTCCACGCTCGCATGCGGCTGCATTGCCGGCGCGCCGAGACCTCAGGAGGCGCTGATGTGTAGAACAATTCGTTTTCTGCTTTTCGGAGCAGCGACCGCGGCATTGACGGGGACTGCGATGGCGAATTCGGACTTGGCCAAGTTGGAAGCCAATCCGGACAACTGGGCGGCGCAATCGGGCGATTTCGCCCTGCACCGCCACAGCAAGCTGACCCAGATCAACCGAAGCAACGTGCACAAGATGCAGGTGGCATGGACCTTTTCCACCGGAGTGCTGCGCGGCCACGAAGGCGGTCCTCTGGTGATCGGCGATACGCTTTATCTGGTCTCGGCGTTCCCGAACAAGGTGTTCGCGATCAACCTGGAAGATCAGACGATCAAGTGGAAGTACGAGCCCAAGCAGGATCCGTCGGTCATTCCGGTGATGTGCTGCGACACCGTGAACCGCGGCCTGGCCTACGCTGACGGCAAGATCTTCCTGCAGCAGGCCGACACCACGCTGGTCGCTCTGGACGCCAAGACCGGCAAGGTGATCTGGTCGGTGAAGAACGGCGACCCGAAGGTCGGCGCCACCAACACCAACGCCCCGTTCGTCATGAAGGACAAGGTGATGACGGGCATCTCGGGAGGCGAGTTCGGCGTTCGCGGATACGTGGCCGCGTACGACATCAGCACCGGCAAGCAGGTCTGGAAGGGCTACAGCACGGGACCGGATTCGGACATGCTGATCGACCCGGTCAAGACGATGACCTACCGCGACGGCAGGATGGAGCCGGTCGGCGCGGATTCTTCGCTGAAGACCTGGCAGGGCGACGAGTGGAAGATTGGCGGCGGCACGACGTGGGGCTGGTACGGATATGACCCGAAGCTGAACCTGATGTACTACGGCTCGGGCAACCCGTCGACCTGGAACCCAGCGCAGCGACCGGGCGACAACAAGTGGTCGATGTCGATCTGGGCACGCGATGTCGACACCGGCGCGGTCAGGTGGGTGTACCAGATGACGCCGCACGACGAGTGGGACTACGACGGCATCAACGAGATGATCCTGGCGGACATCCCGGTGCACGGCAAGCCGACCAAGGCGCTGGTGCACTTCGACCGCAACGGTTTCGCGTACACGCTGGACCGTGCCACCGGCATGCTTTTGGTCGCCGAGAAGTACGACCCGGCCGTGAACTGGGCAACGCATATCGACATGAAGACGGGTCGCCCGGTAGGCGTTGCAAAGTACTCCACCGAGCACAACGGCGTGGACGTCACCACCAAGGACGTCTGCCCGGCCGCCCTGGGTACCAAGGACGAGCAGCCAGCGTCGTTCGACCCGCAGACCGATCGCTTCTACGTGCCGACCAATCACGTATGCATGACCTATGAGCCCTTCAAGGTCGAGTACACGGCCGGGCAACCTTATGTCGGCGCCACGCTGACGATGTTCCCGGGCCCGACCACGGCGACCAACGACATGCGGGGCAGCATGGGTGCCTTCATCGAGTGGGACGCCGGCACCGGCAGGATCGTCAAGTCCCATCCCGAGAGGTTCTCGGTGTGGAGCGGCGTGCTGACGACCGACGGCGGCATCGCCTGCTACGGCACCCTCGAGGGCTACCTGAAGTGCGTCGATGCGAACAACGTCAACAAGGAGCTGTACAAGTTCAAGACGCCGTCGGGCATCATCGGCAACGTCAACACCTGGATGTACAACGGTCGCCAGTACCTCGGCGTCCTTTCCGGGATCGGTGGCTGGGCCGGTATCGGCATGGCTGCAGGCCTGGAAAAGGACACCGACGGTCTGGGCGCGGTCGGCGGCTACCGGGACCTGGCCAAATACACGGAGTTGGGTGGCACGCTTACGGTGTTCGCGCTGCCGCAGTAAATTTGTAGAATTGTTGAGCCACCGGGGGCGGCGGCTGCGATGCAGCCTGCCGCCTAGGGCGCAGGGGCCTGCGGAATTCCACACCCTTCAGTCTGTTCTTACCGGGGAGAAATGTCATGATGAGTTCATGGAATAGGATTTGGAAATGGGCGATCGGGTTGAGCTTGCTTGGCGCATTGAGCGTTGCCTATGCTGCAGCGGAGCCGCAGCCCTCCGGGAGCGTTGATATCGCCAGCAAATCGGTGGCGGTTGGCGTGGGTGCCGTATGGGGTGATGGAACGCTCCACTTTCAAGGGAGAAATCATAAGTTCTCGCTGCAGGGACTGACCATCGTTGACGTTGGCGTATCCACCATAACGACGGCCGGAGAGGTGTTCAATTTGAAGAATCCGGCGGACTTTGCTGGTAACTACGTCGCAGGGGCCGCGGGCCTCGCAGTCGCGGGCGGCGCAAACGACGTCATCATGCGAAACGACCATGGCGTGGTTCTGCGACTTCATGGGGTCGAGAAGGGCGTGCGCCTGCAGCTTGGAGCACAGGGCGTGTCGATCACGCTTAAGAGCTAATAGCCCGCAATCATTAGCTCGCAAATACCAAGCCGCGTCGCAGCACGTGCGCCTCGCCGGGGAGGCGACGTGCCCGCCCTCCTCGCTCCGGAGCTCACCGACCCCTGAGGGGAAATCGAGTCGTCCAGGCTCAATTAGAGTAACCCCGCCCAGTCAATCGAGGATCGATGCTCATCCGCCTCATCGCGAACAATTGATGGCTGAAGCGACGGCAAACGCTCAATCGAAGAGCACACTGCTTCGAGGCCGATATTGATCGCACGGTAAATGGGCGTCCTGCGGTGCCCGCCGTCTGAAATCACGACCAATCAGCTTCGTCCACCGACTTCACATCACGGGGGTAAATCCCCTGCCCTCGCGCTCGGTCAAAGCGGCGTTGCGGTCGCACAATGGTTCGGCGAGTGAAAAAGTGTATATCTATGAGGACTGCCTCTGCTCCACCTTGGCCCCCACTTCGTCCATCACCGCATCGGGCGTCGCAAAGCCGTCCAGCCTGACCCACGGTTGCCCCGGCGCCCTACGGAAAAATGTCAGGGGCGTGTGGTTCATCTTATCTCCGCGATAGACATCGAACGCGCGTTGCGCAGCGATACTCGCCTCAACGGTCCCGGTGTAAAAGGTCCATTCCGCGCCGGCCCGATAGCGCTTGGCGTATTCGGTCAAGCGAGCCGGTGTGTCTTGTTCCGGGTCGGTCGACACAGACAGCATCTTCACTTTGGCGGCGTCCGCTCCGAGCCGCTTCTGCACCTCGGCGAAGGTCTGGCTCAGGACGGGGCAGATCGTGGTGCACGTGGTGTAGATAAAATCGAGCAGCACCGGACTCCCGTCGTTTAGTGCTCGTGCAAAGCTCACTCGCGCGCCGTCCGAGCGAACCAGCGTGATGGTGTCAGGAACGAAGTAGTTAGCGATGCTCCGCGTGACTTGCGGCGGCGCCATTGCCATATGGTGGTGATGCGCGTGCGGGTCGGCCGAAGCGTCGTCCTGCATTCGATGATCCTGCATCAGGTTCTGATTTGGCGGCGCTTTTTCATCCGCGCAAGCCAGAGTTGCTGACAGAACCCAGATTGCGGCGACGACCGGCGCCGCAATCCACACCTGTGCGGCGCGCACGCGGCAGTTTATGGATGAATCGTTTCGCCCATCGCTCATGGAGGTTTCCAACATGCTCCGCAGCATTTGCACCCGATACAAATACATCCCAAAAACGCGTTATAATGCATTTGAACAAATGTATTCGCAAGTGTCAAGCGCGGCGTTGCCGTCGATCGGGAGCGCAACCCCGCAGCAAATTGCGATCCTGCCGAGCCTCATCGCCGACAACCTCTCGACGCACAAGACGAAGCGAGTCGACGAGTTCTTGGCCGAGCACGCCAATGTTCATCTGCACTTCAACCTACCGAATCAATCGTTACAGCCCATTAAGGTCCACCCCTGCACTTGCCCATAATGCAATTGATGCTAATATATTTGTATAAATATAAAAATACTGTCCCTCAGTTGATGACTTTCAGGAGTTTTCGCTCTAATCATGAAACGTATTGCTTTGCTGTCGCTGGCATCTCTCATGGCCGCTTGCTCAACCACGACTCCGCCCGCACCTGCTCTGGCGCCCGCCCCTGCAGCCGCGCCCCAGGCCGCGGTGCCCATGCCACCGCCCCCGCCGCCCGCAAGGCCTGCGCCTGTGGTGCAGACCGAATCGCCGATTCAGGCCTTCGAACGCATGCGCGCGGGCGTGGCAAATCAGAGCGTCTATTTTGATTTCGACAAGTACGCGATAAAGCCGAACTTCGATACGTTGATCTCCGAACACGCGAAGCTTGCCAACGCGTATTCGAACGATTACCTCACGCTGCAAGGCAACTGCGACGAGCGTGGCAGCCGCGAGTACAACCTCGCCTTGGGCCAACGGCGCGCTGAGTCGGTCAGGCATAAGCTGGTGTTGCTCGGTGTTCCTGAAGCCCGCATCGAGTCCGTGAGCTACGGTAAGGAAAAGCCGCGTGAACTGTGTCACGAGGAAAGATGCTGGGCCGAAAACCGGCGCGCGGACTTCGTCGACGCGTGGAAGTGAGCCCTCTCAAACGAGACCAAGAAATCCCCCAGAGGGCGGCAATTGCGGCGGCTCCGTGCTCGGAAGCCGCCGCTTTCTTTCCTACATTTCCGCAAGCGGAATACGTTTGCCAGCGCGGTCGCGCACTTTCATGAGGCTTGCAAGCTTTTCGAGCCGCTGCTGCAACTCGACGAGGTCGGCGTCGTCGAGCGAGTTCAACGCGTCAGGCAGCACGCCCTCGAGCGGCAGGGGCGCGCGCGCCACGGTCTGGCGGCCGGCTCTGGTCAACGACAGATGAGCGACGCGCCGGTCCTCACCAGAACGGTCGCGCTGGATCAGGCCGCTCTTTGCAAGCCGATCGATCAGATTACTGGCCGTCGACTGTTGCACGGCCATCGCCTGGGCCAGTTCAGTCATGCCCATGCCAGGCTTTCGGCGCAATTCCGCCAGCGCCCACAATTGCGCGGCGCTGACCCCGGTCCGCTCCTGCACCCACTGGAAATGCCTCTTCGCGGAACGGAAGATCAGGCGGAATTGCTCAAGCACGGCTATCGCGAGTGGGCGATGCACAGCGTGCACGGACTTCGACGCCTTTGCGTCGCGTTTGCCTATTGCCGCGGAGCGGCCCTTGGTTTGAAATCGTGCCGAGGCAACAGCGCTGCGGCGCTTCGCCGGCTTTGCTCGAATCTTCGATTTGTTCGTCACCATGATCGACGAATGTTGGAAAGCGCCCCAAGACGCGGACAAGGCACGTAGTCTGCCATGAGGCAATGCGACGATGAACCGTTTGATCGAGTCTTTCGGCTGACGTGATCGACCTTTCCTCGCGGCTTCCGAGGGGGCTGTTCAGCTCGGCGCGCTGGCGCTTGCGCGCGATCGTCTGGGTCGCGGCCGCGCTCGCGGGCCTCGCCGCCGTAGGTTTTGCCGCCCTGTCGGACCTCGCCCTGCGAGGCTTTAACGCGATGACTCGCAGCCATCTGTGGCTGACGCTTCCACTGACGCCATCGATAGGCATGTTGGTCGTTTGGGCCACCCGTCGGCACTTTGCCGGTGCCCAGGGCAGCGGCATCCCGCAGACCATCGCCGCAACCCGCGTGCTGAACCATGACGGAGAGGTGCATGGGCTGCTGTCCCTGCGCATTGCCTGCGGGAAGATCGGCCTGGGCGCGCTGGGGCTGCTCGGGGGTTTTTCCGCCGGCCGGGAAGGGCCATCGGTGCAGATTGCCGCATCGATCATGCATTTCGCGCATCGACTGTTACCCTATGCACGCGCGATACGCGCACCCGATCTCGTGCTTGCGGGCGGCGCCGCCGGCATCGCGGCGGCCTTCAATACGCCGCTGGCCGGCATTACCTTCGCGGTCGAGGAACTCGGCCGCCGGCTTGAGGCGCGCACGAGCGGCATCCTGCTCAGCACAATTATCGTTGCGGGCTTAACCGCGATCGCGCTGCAAGGTAATTATCGCTACTTCGGCCAGTTGACGGTCGACTCGGTCGGCGCCGGCATCCTACCGGCGGTCCTGGCGGGCAGCATCGTCTGCGGCCTGGCTGGCGGCGCCTTCAGCCGACTTCTGCTGTGGCCCCAGCGCGCAGCGGGCGGTCGCCTGTGGGCCTGGCGCAGCCGGCGTCCAGTGCTGTTCGCGGGGGCCTGCGGCCTCGCGGTCGCGCTAATCGGATGGGCGTGTGGCGGCGTCTCGCTCGGAAGCGGCTATGCCGTTACCTCGCAGGCGATTGGGGGTGCGATCGAGCTGCCCTGGTATACGCCGATTGCGCGCTTTGCAGCAACCGTCATTACCTATTTCAGCGGCATTCCGGGCGGAATCTTCGCACCGGCGTTGGCGGTCGGCGCGGCGATCGGCTTTGACCTTTCGCGCTGGTTCGGCTTTGGAATGACTGCGCATCCTATGATCGCCATTTGCATGACCGGGTTTCTGGCGGCGGTCACACAATCGCCGATCACCTCGGCCATCATCGTAATGGAGATGGTCGACGGGCATTCGATGGTGATCAGCCTGATGGCCACGGCCCTGCTCGCCAAGGCCATCAGCGAGCGCTTGGGGCCTGAGTTGTACCAGCAACTCGCGCTCGACTTCACGCGACCCCCTAAGAGCGGAAGGTGCGCCAAGTCGGCCTGATCCGGTGGCCGGGCGACGCCGCAACCGTACCCGCGATGGCAGGGATCGGACCTGATTTCTGCGTCGAAAGGCCAGCTTCCGAGGCTTCGCACTTGGCTGCGGTTCCACCATCGTTACTTCGCATCCGGTTGACTGACGAATCCGGTGCGTGATAACATTGTTAACACTATGAAGCCTATCCCCATCACCATTCGTCAAATCGGCAATTCGCAGGGCGTCGTGATTCCGAAGCCGCTGCTTGCGCAAGTTGGGTTCGAGGGCGAGGCGGAGATCACGGTTGAGGGCGGCGCTTTGGTGCTGCGCAAGCCGACACACCCGGTGCGTGCCGGGTGGGCGGCGGCCGCACAGAAGATCGCAGAATTCAGCGACGACGCTCTGGTAATGGGTGAGTTCGGGAACGAGGGTGATGCGGAGTTGCCGTGGTAGTACGCGGCGAAATCTGGCTGGTCAACCTTGATCCTACCGTCGGCAGCGAGATTCGGAGATCTCGGCCCTGCGTTATCGTCTCGCCGCCCGAGATGCACGATCACCTGCGAACAGTCATTGTCGCCCCCATGACGACGAAGAGTCGAGCGGCGCCCTTTCGAGTTGCCGTCTCACACTCTGGCAAGAAGGGGCTTATCCTGCTTGATCAGGTTCGGGCCGTTGACAAGATCCGGTTGGCCAAGAAATTGGGTGCCGTATCCGTCAAGACGTTGACAGTCACCCTCAATACGCTTCAGGAGATCTTTGCAAGGTAACCATGCTCCTGCATAGCAGCTGCCGCGTCGCTAAGCGATAGCTTCCCTGCGCCGCGTCGGCTTGCACGTAACGCCGCGCTCCACGGTTTCGGTCTGCACCGACCGGGCTGCCGTCCGTACCAGCTGCAGATTGCGCCGCGCCACCTCGATCAACACGCGAGCAGCACCAGTCGGCTCACGCCTGCCCTGTTCCCATTGTTGCAGCGTGCGTGCTGACACGCCCAGCATGTCGGCAAACTTCGCCCGAGACATCCTGGCCTCTTGCCGCGCACGAGCCGCGGCCGGGATCGTATAAGCCTTGCCCCGACCGGCCTTGACCGCACGCACGGCCTGGAGCAGTTCGGCTCCAATATCGCGCTTGGCATCGCGCGCCTGCAACGCCTTTTCCTTTTCACTCGTCCGCACGACCCATCTCCCTGGCAAGCTCGCGCAGTACGTTCGCAGGAATCGGTAAACGCGGAAAACAGGGTCAACCGGGTCTGATGGCGCACGTGGCGCCTGCGTCGATCCGGTTAGCGAGCATCGCGAACCAGTTGCTTCTAGAAGAAGGGGCGGGTAACGTTGGAAGGGTTGGTATGTTCAGAGTTCAATCCTTGCTTTCAGGCGTGCCAGAGCTGTTGCAGGGGCATCCGCATGATTCGTCCGCGTGGCTTTCCCTTATGCCATCACTTCTTCTTCTATGGCTGGCTATTCCAGGACGCTATGGTTGGCACTTTCTTGGAGAGGGCGGCCGCGTTGGCCCACAATAGAGAGCAATCAAGGTGGCTGCCAACTTACCTTCGCCGTTGGCTTCTGATGGCGGGCTTGCTGCTCGCGATGGCGGCATTTTGCGAAGACGTTCTAAGCAGTCCCACTTTATCGGCGTTCTTTTGCGTGCTGGCAACCGTGACCATCGCTTTCAATACCATTACTGCCGCGTGCTGGGCGCTGTTGCGATCCGGACGATAGGCACCTGAGGGATGAGCTTGCGTCGAGCGCGCGCCACCGTCGCTCGGGAGGAATTCTCCGAGCGGGTGGCCGAACCGACCAGCCAAGTCCGGCAATTCAAGAAGGGGCCCGGCGACCGCCGGGCCCCTTGCATTTCTCGTCCTGGCGTGTCGGCTGCGAATCGTTTTTCGCCAGCCGGCAACTTGCCAGAACGGAATCCGGACCGCCTTGGACGCGTGGCGTCCGACTACTCGCCTTCCGTGCCGATCGCGTAAGCGGTCTCACCGTGAACCGCGTCGTCCCCCACCTTTAGGGTCGCCTCATCCATGCGGAGCGGCGTGATGAACGAGATGACTTTGAGGATGATGAAGGTGGCTATGACGTTGTACACGATGATGAACGCTGCCCCCTCGGCCTGAAGCACGACCTGATGGAAATTCCCGTAGATCCAGCCAGTTACGTTCACCCCGGGTGCGTCCTTGTCGGTGCCGATATATTCAAGCATCTCGGGGTTCGCGAGGATGCCCGTCAGCAGGCCGCCCATGAGCCCGGCGCAACCATGCGTGGAGAATACGCTCAACGTATCATCCACCTTCATCATCAGCTTCGTCTTCTGGAGCTTGTTCATCGCGAGCCAGGGAATGATCCCCGCGCACACGCCGATGATGATTGCGCCCCAGCCATCGACGTAACCCGCGGCGGGCGTGATGGCCACCAGGCCGGCGATCATCCCGTTGACCGCCCCGATCACCGAGGGCTTGCCATACACCATCTTGTCCATCAGCGTCCAGACCAGGAGCCCTACGGCCGTGGCTGTGTTGGTGTTGAGCACGGCTGCGCCCGCGTTGGCGTTCGCGAAGTAGGGATCTCCGCCGTTGAAGCCATTCCAACCGAGCCACAGTATCCCGGCGCCGACCAACGTGACGAGCAGGCTATTCGGCGGAAAATGCTCGCGGTCCTGCTGCAGGCGCGGCCCAACCATCGCCGCGGCGACGAAGCCGGAGACGCCCGCGGCAAGATGGATCACGTAGCCGCCCGAAAAATCCGCCACGCCCAGGGCGGCCAGCCAGCCGCCACCCCACAGGCTGAACGCTCCCACGGTATAAACGAGAGTCATCCACACGGGGCAGAAGATCATCCACGCTTTGAAGCTCATTCGACCGAGCACCGAGCCGGCCAGAATGATGACGGTGATCGCAGCGAATACGAACTGGAAGAAGATCAATGTCGCCATTGGGAACGTGAGGGCCGGCATGCCCGCGGCTGCTTCCGGAATGGTCGCTTGGCCGGTCGTAAACGCGGCCGATGTGGCGAGCATCGGCTGACCAAGGAACGGGAACCACTTGGGCCCGAACGCCATGTTGTAGTCGAACAAGACCCAGACGACCAGGACCGAAGCGAACGCGTAGAGCGCCATGAAAGCGGAATTGATCGCCCATTTCTTCTTGACGAGGCCGCCATAAAGAACCATCAGCCCAGGAACGCTTTGAAGGCCGACAAACGTCGCAGCCGCTAGCTGCCACGCGTTGTTTCCCGAGTCGAGCCATTTTGGTGACGGAACGAGCATGACTTGTCCCCCTTTTTTAGGTTTGCCGTAGCAAGTCGGGCGAGCATGACGCGCAAGAATCGTGCTCAAGGTGGCCCGCCCGGGAGACAAGTCGAGTCATCGGAGCGCCCGCTGCGACTTTGTTATTGTCTCCGCCATGTCACTTAGTGCTGATCAATCTCGGATAAGTGCTCGTAAACGAACAGATATTCGGCGCCTTGGACACACTGCCGGGTGAGGCGAAATTGAGGACAGTCGAACCCACCTGCAGTCCCGCCCGCGCGATTGCAGACATGTTTCTGAGGCGGACCTTTGCGGCCGGGTTCGGGGCGTTGGCTGCATGCGTGCTCGTCCTGCCCATTTCTGGTGCAGCTGAGCCGGCTACGATCCTCACGTGCACCAATCTCGTGAGTGGCTTCAGTTGGCAGATCAGAATCGACTTCGAACAAAGCACTGTGGATTCCAACCCCGCCCAGATCACCAGCACCCAGATTTCGTGGCGCGACGCAACGGATGGCGGCAACTACACGCTCGACCGCAAGTCCGGAAGCCTCACGGTGATCTTCGCCTCCAGCACCGGCGGCTATTTCCTCCATGATCGCTGCAGCCTGCAGAATTGAAGACAACCTAGAATCGCAGCAGCGCCGCCGAGTCACCCCCCGACCCGCTGTGCAGCCCAATCGGAGCGGCCGCGATGGTTGCACGCATTTCGGCCATTAGAGCGAGCGTCGGGTTTTACTCGGCGACCGGGCCGCGCCCCGACAATGAGGACTTCGCTGGCGCCGTCTTCGGCCCGGAGCTGGCCGAGCCCCGTGGGGACGTCGTTGCGGCGATCGCCGATGGGATCGGGAGCGCCAAGGGCGGTCGCATTGCGGCGGAAACCGCGGTGCGCGGCTTTCTGGACGGAATGTGCGAGCTTCCCGAGACCGCGGAGGTGCAACGCTCGGCGGCCCGCGTGTTGAACGCGCTCAATGCCTGGATGCACTCCCAGGGCTACCGGGACCCCAACCTGGCGGGCATGGGATGCACTTTCACCGCGCTGATGCTGCGCGGCCGCATCGCGCACGTCGTGCACATCGGCGACACTCGCGCGTATCGCTTAAGCGGCAATCGCCTCTCTCGCCTGACCACCGACCATGCGCGGGAGGATGGCGCAGGCCGGTCGAATACCCTGTACCGTGCGCTCGGTGTGGAGGCAGAACTGCGTCTGGAGTACACCGCCCAGCCGATGGCGCCTCATGACCGATTTCTCCTTTGCAGCGACGGCCTGTACGGGTCGCTCACGGACGAGACCATTGCCGATACTCTGCGCGATCGCTCTGCGCCCGCAGACACGGCCCGAGCGTTGGTCGCAACCGCGCTCGAATCCGGCAGCAGCGACAACTGTACGGCCTTGGTGCTGGACGTGGTCGAGCTACCGACGGCGGAATCAGCGAGCATCGGCACCGCCATGCTGCCGATCATCCCGGTGCCGCTCGGCGGCGAGACGATCGACGGCTTTGTGCTCAAAGCGCTGATATCAGACGGGCGCTATAGCCGCCTGTTCGCTGCGACGGACGAGATCGAGGGGGGCGAGTTGGTATTGAAGTTCCCCAAGCCGAAGGTGGCCGATGCGGGCATGCTTCGTGCGGCATTCGTGCGCGAGGCGTGGGTGGGCGCGCGCGTGCACAGCCCGGGGCTCGGCCGAGTCCTTGAACTGCCGCACGGGCGGCAGACCTGTCTGTACACGGTCATGCCGCTCTATCAAGGCGAGCTTCTGGAGACGCGCCTGACGCGCCAGCCGTCCCTGGGTCTCGAGGAGGGTCGTAACATCGCGATCAAGCTGGCCCGAGCGGTGGCGACGCTACACCGCGACGGCATCATTCACCGCGACATCAAGCCGGACAACGTGATTCTCGAGGGTGACGGTTCGCTGAAGCTCATCGATCTGGGCGTGGTGCGCGCACGCGGTCTGGAGGACTCCCCACCCGAGCAGATTCCCGGAACTCGTGCCTACGTGGCGCCCGAGATGTTCGCCGGTGAAGCCGGGAATGAAGCCACCGACATCTATGCCCTGGGCGTCACCATGTTTCGCGCTTTCACCGGCGAGTTCCCCTATGGTAATTCCGATGCCGAGAGGCCGCCGAGCCGGGATCGGCCGCAGGCACTCACGGTGTTGCGCCCGGATCTAGCTGCGTGGCTTCAAGCTGCGCTCGGGCGAGCGATCGCAATTGATCCCGCTCAACGTTTTCGCGACATGAACGAATTTGCGGCGGAGATGGAGGCAGGACCGGCACGCGCACCGATTCTGACCCGTCGACCGCTGACGCTCTACGAACGCCATCCGCTACGATTCTGGCAGGCCCTCGCCGCGCTGCTAGCGTTGGCGCTCCTGCTGTCGCTGATGCGGCATTGACTGTGTTGCAGACCGGCCCCTCGGCACGGCGCGCGGGGGCCCCCTTCGCGACCTGCTCGAGGGGCAAAGGAAATCCCGGGGCAGGACCGCGGCCCCGGATTCATGCGAAAACTGCGACGGGCCGCGGCGCCCTAGGCGCTGGACGCCTTAGCCGCTTTCCAGCGCACGCACACTGCGCGCAGGCCCGAGGTTGGGCGCCAATCTCGTCACCCAACCCGAGAGCGCCTGGCCGGCGCGACAACGAGGCTACTGGATCCCGCAGGTCGTCTTGATCTCGGCGATCTTGGCGTCGAGCGCCTTGTTGTAATCGCCGGTGGCCACTTTGGCCTTCGTCTTCTCCGTCCCCGTGAGCAGGCCTGCCACCAAGCCTATCGGAGCGATCGCCGATACGCCCATGCCGATCTGCTGTGCGACGTTGGCCTTTTCGTTGTTCAGCGTGCGAAGGTCACCCTCCGCCGTGGCGCAGTTCACCGGCATCGCCTCGGCCGCCGTCTCCTGCTTCTTGTATTCGGATGCGCACCCGCCCAGCACCACTGCCAGGCCAAGCACGGAAAGGGTCCTGCCCAGCACGATCGACTTGCTCATTGTTCCCCCTGTGAGAAAAGTGCGGCGGCAGGGATTGCGCCACCCCACGTACGGGCACGCTACGCCAGGCGCAAGCGCATGTCTGTCCGGAAACCGCCAAATCGCCCGCCTGCGTGCAGCGGGCAATTTGCAGGCAAAGGCGTCGCCTCAAGGGCCGAGCCAGTGTGTCCGGTAGTGCTTCAATTCGGAGATCGATTCGTAGATGTCGGCCAGGGCCTCGTGGCGGCTCTTTTTCTCGAACGAACGGTAAATCTGCGGTTTCCAGCGCCTCGCCAGCTCCTTCAGCGTGCTGACATCGAGGTTGCGATAGTGAAAAAAGCTTCCAGCCGCGGCATCCAGCGCGCCATGAAGCGGCGGTCCTGGCAGATCGAGTTGCCGCACATCGGCGAGCGGCCGGCCGGCACGTAACGCGCGACCCAATCGAGCATCTGCCGCTCGGCGGCCGCCTCATCGATGCGGGACTCGCGTACGCGAGCCACCAGGCCCGAGCGCGCGTGTGTCGACTGGTTCCAGGCATCCATTCGATCCAGTACCGACGGGTCCTGGTGAACCACGATCACCGGCCCTTCGGCCACCAGGTTCAGGTCCGCATCGGTCACCACGATCGCCAGTTCGAGCACTCGATCGGTGTCCGGGCTCAGGCCCGACATTTCCATGTCGACCCACAGCAGCCGATTCTCGTCGACCGTCGGCGCAGGGACAGTGTTCGCTTCGGACTGCGGTGCCTGCTGTGACATAATTTCCTATGAGTCGCCCGGAACGGGCGAACCCGCTTTGCCGGGTGCGGGCGATTCTCGCACGGCGAGCACACATCGGCGATGACTGCGGCCCTTTTCACCTGGATCTTCCTGGCAGTGCTGGCGCTGAACGTCGGGCTGAAGTACTGGCTCGCCTCGCGCCAGGTGCATTACGTGCAGCAGCGCTCCGACGCGGTGCCTGTGCAGTTCGCCGACCAGGTCAGCCTGGAGGCCCATCGCAAGGCCGCCTCGTACACGGTGGCCAAGCAGCGGCTGGTGATGATCGAGACGGGCTGCAGCGCCGTGCTGCTGCTGCTGTTGACCCTGTGCGGCGGACTGCAACTGCTGTGCGACGTGCTGGGCGCATGGCTCGGCCACGGCCTGCCGTTCCAGCTCGCGCTGGCGGCCTCGGTCGTGTTGATCGTCAGCCTGGTGGACCTGCCGATCGAGTGGCACCGGCAGTTCCGCGTCGAGCAGGCGTTCGGATTCAACCGGATGACTCCCGCGCTGTTCCTGGCCGACACCGTCAAGTCGATCGGCCTGTCGGTCGCCATCGGGCTGCCGCTGCTGGCCCTGGTCCTGACCCTGATGCAGGGCGCCGGGCCCTACTGGTGGGTGTACGTCTGGCTGGTGTGGTGCGGCTTCACGCTGCTGTTGACGGTCCTTTTTCCGATCGTGATCGCGCCGCTGTTCAATCGCTTCACGCCGCTGGCCGACTCCGAGCTTCTGCAGCGAATCCAGGCCCTGCTCGGGCGAACCGGATTTCACACCAGCGGCGTGTACACGATGGACGGGTCGCGCCGATCCGCCCATGGCAATGCCTATTTCACCGGCCTGGGCTCGGCCAAGCGGATCGTGTTCTTCGACACGCTGCTGGAGCGGCTGCAGCCGCTCGAGATCGAGGCCGTGCTTGCGCACGAGCTGGGTCATTTCAGGTTGCGGCACGTCCGCAAGCGGCTGCTGCTCGGGTTCGCGGCGAGCCTCCTGGTGCTGTTCGCGCTGAGCTGGCTGACGCAGCGCGCCTGGTTCTACCAGGGCCTCGGCGTGCAGCCGCTGCTGCAGTCGCACAACGACGGAGTGGCCATCGTGCTGTTCATCCTGGTGATGCCGGTGTTCACCTTCCTGCTCGCTCCGCTGGCGAGCCTGCTGTCGCGCCACCACGAATTCGCGGCCGACGAGTTCGCGGCGCGCCACGCGTCGCCCGGTGCGCTGATCGCCGCCTTGATCAAGCTCTACAAGGACAACGCGACGACGTTGACGCCGGACCCGATCCATTCGACTTTCTACAACTCCCATCCTCCGGCGTCGGTTCGAATCGAGCGTCTGCTCAGACTGCAGCCGCCGGCGACGGTTTCCTGAACATCTGCGTGGGCACAAGCGCGGCCGCATGAAGCGAATCCTGCGCTGCGATCACCCGTTGCAGGCCGAGCACCTGGCCAACGTGTTGCGCGCGGGCGGATTTGCCTGCGAGGTGCGCCGCACCGCGCTGTACGGCGCGGTGGGCGACCTGCCATGGCAGGAATGCGCTCCCGAGATCTGGCTGCGCCACGACGCGGACGAGGCGATGGCGCACCGCCTGCTCGAGGAATTGTCTGCGCCCAGCGTCGGTGAGTCGTGGCAATGCACAGGCTGCGGGGAACTGATCGAGCCCCAATTCGGCGCGTGCTGGCAGTGCGGCGAGGCGCGCTGACGCCGTCCGGACCAAAGCGCGCCTTCGCCCGCACGACGGCATCGCAACCACCCTCACCCCGACCCTCTGCCGCTCCGCGGGAGAGGGGGAACTTCAAAACGTCGCGGCTTCTGGCGGTCTGCCGGGCAGACTCCTCTAGATCAGCGCAGCCGCCGTCAGCAGAAGCAGCAGGATCATCCACAGCACCAGCGCGCGCCAGACCAATCCGACGGCCGACCGCATCGCGCGCGGATCCGGCTCGCTCAGTCCGGCGCCTTCCTGTCCGGGTTCATCGAACAGTCGGGTCGCCTCACTCTCGGCGAGAATGCGGAAGCCCAGGGCCCCGCCCGCCGCGCCCAGAATCAGCGCCTCGGACTTCACCGGGTCGGAGCGGGCCGCGGCGGCGATCCGGCGCCAGCAGTAAACGGCCCCTTCGAAGTCGCCGACAATCGCAAAGCCGAGCGCGGTCAGGCGCGCCGGAAGCCAGTCGATCACCTGGAACGCCTTCAACGCGAACTCGCCGAATCGGTCCGCCGGCAAGGCAGCGCTGCCGGGCGTCGGCCTCGGATTCCATCGGCGACTGACGAATTCAGCCAGGCGGTACACCACCGCCCCGACCGGCCCCGGCAGCAGCACGAACCAGAACAGCACGGCGAACACATGCCGGTGCGCCTCGAGCAGCCCGAACGCGATCGATTGGCGCGTGATTTCCCCCGGACCCAGGTCTGCGCCCCGGAATGCCGGATCCGAGCGCCGCTTCAGCTCGATCAGCATTTGGCGTGCCGTCGCGACGTCGCCGGACTCGAGCGCAGCCTGGATGCGGGTGAGCGGATGGCTGAACTGCCTGAAGCCGAACGCGAAGTACAGCACGGCCACGTCCAGCAACAGCGCCGCAGTCCAGTGGAGCGCGCGCGCCGCGTAAAATGCCCCCGACGTGAGCAGCACCGCGCCTCCCACCAGCGCAAACCAGGCGTACAGGCCGTGGCGCGGCCGCCCCGCGTTCAAGTGCCGCGCCGTCGAATCCGACAGCGCGACCGCGAACGCGTACACCGGGTTGTTGCGCGGCAAGGCGACCGCCTGCTCGAGCATCAGAGTCGCAAGCAGCGCGAGCCAGGACATTCAACCCCTCAGAAATCCGTACAGATTGCGCACGATGGCGGCGGTGGCGCCCCAGATCAGGCGCTCCCGATTGCCGTCGTCGTACGGCATCACGTAGATGAACCGCCGCGCGCCTTGCACCGTGGCCACACGCCGCTCATGATGGCGCGGATCCATCAGGAACGACAGGGGCGCTTCGAACGCGTCGTCCACTTCGGCAGCTTCGAGCTTCAACGCGATTGGAGCGGCGACCGTGCCGACCACCGGGGTCACGTCGAACCAGGTCACCGTCAGGTAGTTCGGCAACGTGCCGAAAATTTCGATGCGATCGATCGCAAGGCCTGTTTCCTCGGACGCCTCACGCAACGCGGCGGCGACCGCGCCGTCGTCGGAGGGCTCGATACGCCCCCCGGGAAAGCTGATCTGTCCCGCGTGCGCCTGCAGGTGACGGGCCCGATGCGTCAGCAGCACGTGGAGCTGCCCGGCCCGCTGAACCAGCAGCACCAGAACGGCCGCGGGCTTCGGATCCTCGAACGCACCCGGCGTGAGGCGTGCATCCGATCGCAGCTCGGGCGTCCAGGTTCCGGGATTGCGAAAGCGCTCCCGCACGCAAGCGGCCGTCAACCGCTCCGGCGCCAGCGCCTCGCCGCGCACCCGGACGTCGTCGAAGCCCGGGTCGAGCGGCAACTGTCGCGGATCGATGGACATGGGCCGGGCGGCCCCGGCACCGCCAGCTTCCCGCGCGCCTATCAGCTTTCGGCCTTGCCTTCGAGCTTTTCGCGGATACGCGCCGATTTTCCGGAGCGATCGCGCAGGTAGTACAGCTTGGCGCGCCGCACGTCCCCCCGCCGCTTGACTTCGATCGAGGCCACCGCCGGCGAATACAGCTGAAACGTCCGTTCCACGCCCTCGCCGCTGGATATCTTGCGCACGAGGAACGACGAATTCAGCCCGCGGTTGCGCCGGCCGATCACGACGCCTTCGTAGGCCTGAACCCGCTTGCGCGTGCCCTCCACGACGTTGACGTTGACCACTACCGTGTCGCCGGGGCCGAAATCCGGTATCGCCTTGTTCGCGCTGAGCCGAGCCACTTCTTCCTGCTCGATTTGCTGGATCAGGTTCATTTCGATTCTCCGTACCTCTTCACGTAACGAGCAGGTCAGGGCGCGTGCGCCGGGTGCGCTCGATCGATTCGGCGCGCCGCCATTGCTCGATCCTGGCATGGTCCCCCGACAGTAACACCGCCGGCACCGACCGTCCCCGCCACGATTCCGGTCGCGTGTACTGGGGTGCGTCCAGACGCCCGTCGCCGAAGGACTCGTCGCGTACCGACTCCTCCTTCAGCGCGCCGGGAAGCTGCCGCACCACCGAATCGATCAGGCACATGGCGGCGATCTCGCCGCCCGACATCACGAAATCCCCGATCGAAAGTTCCTCGTCCACGCAGGCCTCGACGAAGCGCTGATCGATGCCCTCGTAGCGTCCGCACACCAGGATCAAGCCGCGGCCGCGCGCGCCCTCGTCCGCCAGCTGCTTGACCCGCGCGTCGGTCAGGGGCCGGCCGGCCGCCGAAAGGCAGATGACCCAGGGCGCCGGCGCACCGGGCGCAACGCCCGCAGCGCATTCGGCGCGCGCCGCCTCGACCGCGCGCGCCAGCGGTTCGGCCATCAAGACCATGCCCGGGCCGCCGCCAAAAGGCCGATCGTCCACGGTGCGATGGGCATCCTGCGTGAAATCCCGCGGATTCCACGCACGCAGATGCCACAGGCCGCGCTCGCGAGCGCGCCGCGTCACGCCGTACTGCGCGAGCGCGTCGAACATCTGCGGAAATAGAGTTATCGCGTCGAACCGCGTCATGCCGCTTCCGCCAGGTCCTTGAAGAGCCGCCACCGGCTCACACCCGCCATCTCATGCCAGCCATTCCGGTTCCCAGTTCACGCGAACCGTGCGCGCATCCAGGTCGATGCCGTCGACGAAGTCGGCCACGACCGGAACCAAAATCAGCGGACCTGGCTTCACCGCTTTTTCGTCCGCTTTTTCGTCATCCGAGCCCGCTTCCGACCCCGGATTTCCCGGGACCCGCGACGCGGGCCCGATTTCGAGCAAATCATGCGCCGCGCTGGACCGGAGTCCTTTTACCACTCCCAGCTCGCGTCCGGACCGGTTGATCACCTGCAAACCGATCAAGTCGACCCAGTAATACTCCTTGCCGTCCAGTCGCGGGAAATCGCACCGC
The DNA here is from genome assembly GCA_963739145.1 of uncultured beta proteobacterium. Classification (GTDB taxonomy): domain Bacteria; phylum Pseudomonadota; class Gammaproteobacteria; order Burkholderiales; family Burkholderiaceae_F; genus VBCK01. Next base: position 35,471 of record CAVTZO010000060.1, on the reverse strand, counting down.
GCCACCGCGACCGCCGCACCCTTCAGCGCTTCGGCCGCTTCAGGACTGTCGCAGCCGTCCCATTTGGCCACCAGGCCGGCGCCCTGGCGCCGCACCGCGCTCACCTGCAACTCGCGCGCAGGCGCCGGTCCGAGCAACCACCAGCGGTGGGTCGACTGCAGCACGTCGCCGGAGGGCGAGTGCGGCGCGATCCTGACCCAACCGCGCACGCCATAGGCGCCCCGCACGCGGCCCAACTCGACCAGCGCTGTCGAATCGGCTGTCGATTCCGCGCTTGCGCGCCCCGTGACCGCCGGCTCCCGCAGCTACGCCGCCTCTGTGCCTTGCACGGCGGGCTCGGACCCAACCTCGGGCACGACCACAGCGGGAGCCTCACCCGGCGCGGAGGCGCCGAACGTCTTCACCAATCGGGCCACCGTCGGGCTGATCTGCGCGCCAACGTTGCGCCAGTGCTCCAGCCGATCCTGCGCCACCCGGAATTTCGTCTCGGTCTCGGTCGCCTTCGGGTTGTAAAAACCCACGCGCTCCACAAAACGCCCATCGCGCGCGCTGCGCGAATCGGTCGCGACAATCATGAAGAACGGACGCTTTTTCGCGCCGCCCCGTGCCAACCGAATCACAACCATCCGGATTCCTTCATTCGTCCCGTCCCGCCGACCCACGCATGCGGGCCACAACATTCGGGAAACCTGCGATTCTATTTGGCCTGCCGCTTCAGGGCAAGGCGTGTTGCACCACAGCACGGTAACGACGCGTGCAAGGGGTATTCCCCCCGTGTGGGCAGGTACTGTATATTTATTCAGTACCATGGCCCAGCCGACCAAGGACCCGACCCTGCCGCAGCCCATCGTATGGAAGGGCCGCGCCAGCGTTTCCAACCGCGAATCCCGCTACAGCCTGATCCGGCATGAGCCCGATCAGGCGGCCGGCGAGCCCGAGGCCGACGAGCCTCAGACGTCGCCCTCGACCGAAGTCCGAATCGAGATCGCCCGCTCGATCATTTCGACCAACCGATCGCCCGATCTGCCGTTCGACCGCTCGATCAACCCGTACCGGGGCTGTGAGCACGGTTGCGTGTACTGCTATGCGCGACCGACCCATGCGTATCTGGGGCTGTCGGCGGGTCTGGACTTCGAAACCAAGATCTTCGCCAAGACCAATGCGGCCGAGCTGCTGCGAAAGGAGCTGGGGCGCGCCGACTACGTTCCCGCGCTGCTTGCGCTGGGCGCGAACACCGATCCCTACCAGCCGGCCGAACGGCGGCTCCTGATCACCCGCTCCGTGCTCGGTGTCCTGAGCGAATTCGGACACCCGGTCAACATCACCACCAAGTCGACCCTGGTCACGCGCGACATCGACATCCTGGCGCCGATGGCGGCCAAGGGGCTGGCCAGCGTCATGATCTCGGTGGGCACTCTGAATGCGGACATCGCCCGGACCATGGAGCCGCGCGCCAATGCTCCGGCGCGCCGCATCCAGGCCATGGCGCGGCTCAGTGCAGCGGGGATCCCGACCGGAGTGATCGTCGCCCCGATCGTGCCGGCGCTGACCGATCAGGACCTGGAGCGGGTGCTCGAGGCGGCCGCCGCCGCAGGCGCGAGCAGCGCGAGCTACGTCGTGCTGCGCTTGCCGATGGAGGTCGCGGACCTGTTCGTCGAATGGCTCGAAGCGCACTATCCGCAGCGCGCCTCGCACGTGATGAGCCTGATCCGCCAGATGCGCGGCGGCAGGAACAACGATTCCACATTTGGAACCCGGATGCGCGGCAGCGGGCCGATCTCGGACCTTATCGAGCGGCGCTTCAGGATCGCCTGCAAGCGTCTTGGATTGAACCCGCATCGCATCGAAGCGCACTCGCGCACGGACGCCGCGCCGCCCGCGCCTGCGCCGGCACGCGAACCTGCACCGGCCCCGAGTCCGCAGATGAGTCTTTTCGACTGAATCAGCCCTCACCCCCTCCCTTTCCGGCCTGGGGCCGGAAAGGGATAGAGGAAGAGAACGAGGGGGCTGGGCTGACCCCCCTCGTGCTTCCCCCAGCCAATGTGAGGGCGTGGAAGAGGCGGAGTCGTCGCCCGCGCAGGCGGGAGAGGGGGGTGAGGGCCGGAAGCTAGGAGAAATCGCGCAGCAGCGACGCCGTGACTTCCGGCGGCAGCGCGTCGATCCGCCTGGGGTATTGCGCGTGCTCGACGCCCGCCGCCAGCGAGGCGCCCTGGCGCAATGCGGCCACGGCCGTCGGCTCGAACTCGAATCGAAGGAAGTGCACGGCCGAGGTCTTGCTCTCGTTTTCGCGCTCCAGGTCCTCGTCGGCGATGGCGAAGATCTTCGGCAGGGGCACGACCTGCAGATACACAGCGCGTTCGATCCCCTTCAGGTGCGACAACGCGATTCTGCGCTCCTCGGGGTCCTCGAATTCGATCAGCATCGTCGCCTTCAGGTTGGTGCCGTCCGGGATCAAGGGCGTATAGGCGTCCAGCTCGGCCCGGATCCCCTCTTCGTCGAACGTGCGTTCGATGCGCAGCATCTCCTGGATCTGATAGCGCACCGTCAGCTCGTCCTCGAAGACCAGCGTCACGTGATCTCCGATATGCACGGTCCGGTTGCGCTTGTGGGCAAGCACTCGCGCGCGGAACTCCGCGCGCTGCCGTGCGTACGATTCGAGCGTCAGCAGACTGTCACGCGCGATCGAGGTCACGTGGTTCTCCATGAATTTCACTCGATTCCATAAGCCATTCGGACCAGGGTGATCGGATGGGCGAGCCTGGGCGCGGCGCGCTCGCCACTGGCCAGCGCACCGATGCCCTGCTCGATGTGGTGACCGGCCAGCTGGCAATCGGAACTGATGTAGTCCGGTCCCGGCTCGGACATCGCACGGAACACGGGGCGGCCGATTTTCATCGCGGTCGCATGAAACTGCTTCTTCACGCCCCAGGTCCCGGCGTGGCCCGAGCAGCGCTCGACCGTGGTCACTTCGGTGCCGGGCAGCCACTTCAGAACTTCCTCGGTCTTGCGCCCGATGTTCTGAACGCGGCTGTGACAAGGGACGTGGTACGACACGCGGCCCAGCGCTCGACTGAAGTCGGTCCGGATCAAGCCGTCGCGCCGGCGCGCCGCCAGGTATTCGAACGGGTCCCAGAAGGCCGAGGCGACCGCCTTGACGTCGGCGTCGTCCGGGAAAAGCAGCGGCAGCTCCTGCTTGAACATCAGCGTGCACGAAGGGATCGCCGACACGATCGCAAAGCCCTCGCGGGCAACCTGCGCGAGCACCGGTATGTTGGTGTTCTTCAGCCGCTCGACTCCCTCCAGGTCGCCCAGCTCCAGCTTGGGCATCCCGCAACAGGCTTCCTTCCGGACGAGGATCACCGGAATCTGGTTGTGGGCGAGGATCTTCAGCAGGTCGTGGCCGATGCCCGGCTCGTTGTAGTTCACATAGCAGGTCGAGAACAGCGCCAGCTTGCCCGGCGTGCGCTCGCCGTCGCGTACGGGCGGCGCCCCGTCGGCGTGGGCGCTCGAACGGAACTTGCGCCGCGCGTATTCCGGACGCCATGCATCGCGATCCACACCCAGCGTCGTCTCGACCGCCCGCCGCACCGGTGCGCTGCGATTGAGCGCATTGAACGCCTCGGTCACGACCGGAATGCCGGCCAGGCGCCCCATCGTATCGGTCGAGGACAGGACCCGATCACGCAGCCGGCCACCGGTCCGGCGGAATTCGGCCGCCTTGGCGCGCAACATCAGGTGCGGGAAATCGACGTTCCACTCGTGCGGTGGAACGTACGGACACTTCGTCATGAAGCACATGTCGCACAGGTAGCACTGGTCCACCACCTTGCCGAAGTCGGCCTTCGATACCGTGTCCAGTTCCCCGCTGGCCGCGTTGTCCACCAGGTCGAACAGGGTCGGGAACGCTCCGCACAGGTTCACGCAGCGCCGGCAACCGTGACAGATGTTGTATATGCGCTCCAGTTCCTGTTCGAGACGATCCTCGGCGTAGTACTCGTCGCTGCGCCAGTCGATCGGATGACGCGTCGGCGCCTCGAGGCTGCCTTCCCTGCTGCGCATGGCCTGGATGATCTTTCAGATGACGAGCGCGGCCCGCCGCTTTCGGGCGGGCGCCGCGTTCGAATCGAATTGCCGTCAGTCGACGATCGCGTCCAGGGTCTTCTGGAACTTGTTGGCGTGCGAGCGCTCCGCCTTGGCCAGCGTCTCGAACCAGTCCGCGATCTCGTCGAAGCCCTCGCCCCGCGCGGCCTTGGCCATCCCCGGGTACATGTCCGTGTACTCGTGCGTTTCACCGGCGATCGCAGCCTTCAGGTTGGCGCGCGTCGGCCCGATCGGCAGCCCGGTGGCGGGGTCGCCGACCTGCTCCAGGTACTCCAGGTGCCCGTGCGCGTGCCCGGTTTCGCCCTCGGCGGTCGAACGAAACACGGCCGCGACGTCGTTGTATCCCTCGATGTCGGCCTTGGCCGCGAAATACAGGTAACGCCGGTTCGCCTGCGATTCGCCCGCGAAGGCGTCCTTCAGATTGGTCTCGGTTTTCGTTCCCTTCAGCTTGCTCATCAAGTTTCTCCCTTCAAGACGGTCGGGCGATGCCAAGGCCTCGCCGGCCCGGACAAGGCGCCCGGTCGGGCCTTAATCTACGCGCCGGCGCCCGATCAATCCATTGAATTGTCGTTATTGTTTCGATAGCTGATGACTATCCACGCCGGCTCGACGCCCGCGCGAAGCGCCGGGGGACCGGACGGCCGAGGGCTGCGCTCAGAAATCCTCGACCGACAGCGCGAGCGCGCCGGCTCCGCCCGACCGCACCGAAGCGCCAAGCCCGCCGGCCTGGGTGAGCACGTGGTCGCCGAAGAACCGCGCCGTTGCGATCTTCGCGCGCAGGAAGGAAGCATCGGATGGGCCGGCAGCGAGCGCGCGGTCGGCCGCCAGCGCCGAGCGCGCGAGTTGCCAGCCCCCGTGAACGATTCCGGCCAGCCGCAGGTAGGGCACGGCCCCGGCAAAAGCGGCTCGAACGTCCGATGCGACGGTCGGCACCAGGTAATCGACCGCACCCTCGTAGGCGTCGATGCCCGCGCTCAGATGCACGTGTATCGCGCTGAAATCGGAGCCGGCACGCTGTTTCGCGGCGGCCGCGGTCTCGCGCATCTGACCGATCAGCGCGCGCGCGGTGGCGCCGCCGTCGCGCGCCGTCTTGCGCGTCAGCAGGTCGTTGGCCTGGATCGCCGTCGTGCCTTCGTAGATCGGCAGGATGCGCGCGTCGCGATAATGCTGGGCCGCGCCGGTCTCCTCGATGTAGCCCATGCCGCCGTGCACCTGGATGCCGAGACGAGGCGACCTCGACCGCCATTTCGGTGCTCCAGCCCTTGACGATCGGCACCAGGTACTCGTAGACCGCCTGCGCCCTGCGCGCGGCGCATCCGGGTCGGGGTGCTGGTGCGCCAGGTCGCTGTGCGCGGCCGCAACGTACGCCAGCTGCGCGCGCCGCCTGCGTCTGCGCGCGCATCGTCATCAGCATGCGGCGCACGTCCGGATGCTCGATGATCGCCACCGGTCCGCTGGATCCCTCGCACGGCCCGGCTCTGGACCCGCTCTTTCGCAAATTGCGCGGCCTGCTGGTACGCGCGCTCGGCCACGGCGATGCCCTGCATGCCGACCTGGAAGCGGGCCGCGTTCATCATGATGAACATGTATTCGAGGCCACGATTCGCCTCGCCGACGATCTCCGCCACGGCGCCGTTTCCGACCTCGCCGTGGCCCTCGCCGTAGATCAGCACCGCAGTCGGGCTCGCCTTGATGCCCAGCTTGTGCTCGATCGATGCGCAGATACACGTCGTTGCGCGCGCCGCACTGCGCCGTCCGGCCCGACCACGAACTTGGGCACGACGAACAGCGACAGGCCCTTGACGCCTTCCGGTGCATCGGGCGTGCGCGCCAGCACCAGGTGGACGATGTTCTGCGGCCAGGTCGTGCTCGCCGTAGGTGATGAAGATCTTCTGCCGAAGATCCGGTAGCTGCCGTCGGCCTGCCGCTCGGCGCGCGTGCGCACCTGCGCCAGATCCGAGCCGGCCTGCGGCTCGGTCAGATTCATCGTCCCGGTCCAGCTGCCGTCGATCAGATGCGGCACGTAGCGCCGACTGCTGCTCGCTCGGTGCCGGCCGTCATCAGCGCCTCGATCGTGCCGTCGGTGAGCAGCGGGCACAGCGCAAACGACAGGTTGGCCGCCTGCAGCATCTCCAGGCAGGGCGTCGCGATCACCTTGGGCAGTCCCTGGCCGCCGAAGTCGTGTCGGATGCTGCAACCCCTGCCAGCCGCCCTCGACGAACGAACGGAATGCGGCACGAAAACCCGGCGACGTGGTCACCCGGCCGTCGGCCCAGGACGAAGGTTGTCGATCGCCCGACGCGTTCAACGGCGCGATCACCTCGGACGTGAGCTTCGCGCATTCCTCGAAAATGGCGTCGACCGTCTCGTCGGAGGCCTCCTCGAAGCCCGGCAGCCGCTGCAGCTGCCCCAGCCCGGCCAGCTCATCGAGCACGAATCGCATGTCGCGCAGAGGCGCCAGATAGCTCATCCGCCCAACTCCTTCAGCAGCTGCGGCAAAACCTCGAACAGGTCCGCCACCAGGCCGTAATCGGCCACCTGGAAGATCGGCGCGTCCGCATCCTTGTTAATGGCGACGATGACCTTGGAGTCCTTCATTCCGGCCAGGTGCTGGATCGCGCCCGAAATGCCGATCGCCATGTACAGCTGGGGAGCGACGATCTTTCCGGTCTGACCGACCTGCCAGTCGTTGGGCGCGTATCCCGCATCGACCGCGGCGCGCGAGGCGCCCAGGGCGGCGTTCAGCCGGTCGGCGAGTTTTTCGAGCAGCTTGAAATTCTCGGCCGACCCCAGCCCTCGCCCGCCCGACACGACGACGCGCGCACCCTGCAACTCCGGCCGATCCAGCTTGGCCTGCTCGCGCGCGACGAAGCGCGACAGGCCGGTGTCGGCCACGATGGCCACCGTCTCGATCGGCGCCGAGCCGCCGTCAGGCGCCGCCGCATCGAAACTGGTCGGGCGTGCGGTGACGAACTTGATCGGTTCGTCGCAACGAACCGTCGCGATCGCGTTGCCGGCGTAAATCGGGCGCGCAAACGTGTCTTGAGCCTCGACCGCGATGATCTCCGACACCGGGGCGCAGTCGTGGCGGGCGGCGGCCCGGGGCAATACGTCCTTGCCGAAGCTGGTAGCCGGCGCCACCACGTGCGTATAGCCGGGGGCGATCGCCGCGACCTGCTCGGCCAGGCCCTCGGCCAGCTCGTGCGCCAGGTGCGGCGCATCGGCCAGCAGCACCTTCGATACGCCTGCCACCTGTGCCGCCTGCTGCGCGACCGCGGAGCACTCGAAGCCCGCGATCAGGATGTGCACCTCGCCGGCCATCTTGCGCGCCGCGGTGACCACGTTCAAGGTCGAGGCCTTGAGCCGTCCGCTGTCGTGTTCCGCCAGTACGAGTGCCGCCATGGGAGTCCTGTTCTTGTGGGCCGCGCGCGAGCTTTCAGGAAATCACCTTGGCTTCGTCGCGCAGCTTGTGCACCAGCGTCGCAACGTCCGGGACCCGGATGCCGGCCTTGCGCTGCGGCGGCTCGGCCGTGCGCAACACCTTCAACGCGGGCGCACGTCCACCCCCAGATCCGACGGGCGTCAGCGTCTGCAGCGGCTTTTTCTTGGCCTTCATGATGTTGGGCAGCGTCACGTAGCGAGGCTCGTTCAGGCGCAGGTCCGTCGTGATCACCGCGGGCAGCTTGACCGCCACGCGTCTCCAGGCCGCCGTCGACCTCGCGCGTGACCTCGCGCCCAGCCGTCGGCCAATACGAGCTTGGAGGCGAACGTCGCCTGCGGCAGGCCCGCCAGCGCAGCCAGCATCTGCCCGGTCTGGTTGGAATCGTCGTCGATCGCCTGCTTGCCCAGGATCACCAGCTGAGGCTGCTCCCGGTCGTCAGATCGCCTTCACCAGCTTGGCGACCGCCAGCGGCTGCAGGTCCTCGTCGGTCTCGACCAGGATGGCGCGGTCGGCTCCGATCGCCAAGGCGGTGCGCAATGTCTCCTGGCACTGGGTCACGCCGCACGACACGGCCACGATCTCGGTCGCGGCGCCCGCCTCGCGCAGCCGCACCGCCTCCTCGACGCCGATTTCGTCGAAAGGGTTCATCGACATCTTCACGTTGGCGATGTCGACGCCGCTGCCGTCGGACTTGACCCGAACCTTGACGTTGAAGTCGACGACGCGCTTGACGCAAACCAGAATCTTCATCTTGGCGCCCCGGGCGCGGCAAATCGCGCCATCCTTGGGCGATTATACGAAGGGCACCGCGCCGCGCTCACGACGCGCGGGCGGCGCGGCGCCGCCCCAGGTCGCGCACGATCTCGCGCGCCGCGTTATGGCCTGGAGCACCACTGACGCCGCCGCCCGGATGCGCGCCCGAACCGCAGTGGTAAAGGCCCTCGAGCGGCCCGCGGTAGCGCGCATAGCCGAACAGCGGCCGCAGCGAAAACAGCTGATCGGGCGACAGCTGCCCATGGAAGATGTCGCCTCCGGTCAGGCCGAAATCGCGCTCCAGATCGAGCGGGGTCCAGGCACGGTAGCCCAGCAGCGCGCGCCGGAAGTTGGGGCAGAAAGCCTCGACTTGCGCGAATACGGCCTCCACCGCGGCCGGCTTCAGCGCATCCCAGCCGGCGGGCGGGTCGGGATCGAAGTGCTGACAGAACAGGCTCGCCACATGCGCGCCGGGCGGCGCCAGCGTGTCGTCGACCACGCTCGGGATCAGCATCTCGACGATCGGGGCCTTCGAATGCCCGCCGTGCAGTGCGTCGCGCCAGGCAAGGTCCATCGCGCGCAACGACGGGGCGAGCAGGATCCCGCTGGCGTGGTGAGGCTGCGCTTGCGTGCCGGGAAGACAGCGAAAGTCCGGAAGTTCGGACAGCGCGACATTGATTCGCATCGACCCGGATCCGCAGCGGTACGAACGGATCGAGCGCAGGAAGTCCGCGGGCAGCGCCTGCGGCTCGAGCAGCTTCAGGTACAGCCGCTTCGGATCGACTCCGGCCACCACGGCCTGCGCGTGCAGCTCACGGCCGTCCTGCAGAACCACACCCCGCACCACCCCATGCTCGGCCAGGATCCTGGACACCCCGGCCTGAAGGTCGATCTGCACTCCGCGCGAACGGGCCTCTTCGGCCATCAGCGCGGTTATGCGGCCCATTCCGCCGATCGCATGACCCCAGGCACCGGCCTTGCCGTCGACCTGTCCGAGCGCGTGGTGCAGCAGCACGTATGCCGAGCCGGGCGCATACGGGCTCGCATAGTTTCCGACGATCGAGTCCCAGCCGAGCGCCGCCTTCAGGCAATCGGACTCGAAGCTTTCGTCCAGCCAGTCGCCGGCGCTCTTGGTGAACAGCTCGACCCAGTCGCGCTGGACCTGTCGCGGAAGACGGCCGAAGCCCCACAGCAGGCGGGCCGCACCCGCCAGGTCGCGCCAGCCCCGCGCAACCAGCGGGCCGCCCAGCTCGGGTGGCGCCCGCAGCACCCAGTCCTTCACCTGCGAGGCGATCCGCTCCAGGCGCTGGCTGTACTCGCCGAAGCGGTCCGCGTCGGCACTGGAGAACTTGCGGATTTCAGCGTGCGCGGACGCTGAAGCCCCGCCGAACTTAAGGTAGCGACCGTCCTGGGTGGGAAGGAAATTCGAAAACGGGCGCCCGACGATCTTCAATCCACGCTGCGCCAGGTGCAGATCCCGAATCACGACCGGGTTAAGCAGGCTCACGGTGTAGCTGGCGCTCGAGTTGCGAAATCCGGGGAAAAACTCCTCGGTCACCGCCGCCCCGCCCACGACGTCCCTGCGCTCGAGCACCCGGACCTTCAATCCGGCCGACGCCAGATAGCAGGAACAGGTCAGGCCGTTGTGCCCGGCCCCGATCACGATGACGTCCACGAAATCCATCTTTGCCTTACCCCCAGGGCCGCGCCGGATGCTACCGGTTCTGTCGCAACACGCTAATCCGGTTGTTCCATGACAAACCGCGCCGACGCCTGCCGCCCGCGCGACCTCGATGGAGTTTGACCCGACCCCGATCCCGGGGCTTGCGAATCCGGTACATTTAAGGCAAACACGGTACGTGCCGCCGGCTTCCAGCGGTCGTCCAACCAGGATTCGTGTGGCTACCGAGGTCCCATCTTCGACCACGGCGAGCGTGGCCAAGGCCCGCGTCTTGATCGCCGACACTTCCCGCAGCGTGCGGGCTGCACTCAGCAACCAGCTTCGCGACCGCTTCGAGGTCCGGGAGGCCGAGGACGGCGAGGCGGCCTGGCAGGCCGTACTGCTGGACGGCAGCATCCGGGTCCTGTTGACCGAGCTGGGCCTGACCAAGGTCAGCGGACTGGACCTGCTGACGCGGGTGCGCAGCTCCAAGGTCAAGCGGATCCGCGAACTGCCGGTCGTCGTGATGAGCACCGACGAGGAGGGCCACGACCGCCAGCGGGTGGCCGGCCTGGGGGTGACCGACTACTTCGCCAAAACGATGCCGCGCGCCGAGCTGGTGTCCAGGCTCGAAGTGCTGCTGAAACTTTCGCAAACGCGCGAGGCCCTTGCCGAGACGCAGGCCACGCTCGAATCGTCCCGCACGGTCGACCCTGACACCGAGCTGCTGAACCTGTCGTTCTTCGACAAGCAGGTCGACAAGCTGGTGTCGTACGCGCGGCGCAACCTGACGGACCTGGCGCTGATCTGCGTGCGGGTGGAGCTGTCCGTTTCCCAGGCGGACTCCTGGGAAGGCGAAGTCGAGCAACGGGTCAAGCTGGTCGGCCGCACGCTGGCGGCGTCGATCCGCCTGGAAGACCTCGGAACGCGCTCGGATCGCTTCGAATTCTGCGTCGCCACGCAGAGCAGCGGTCTGTCGGGCATTTTGCGATTCGCGGCGCGCCTGCGCAAAGTGCTCGAAAACGTCGAGGCCGCCGGTCCCGGGGTGGAGGTGTGGACCTGCATCGGCGTGGCCACGCTGTCCGAGGAACTGCGGCGCAGCGCCGAGGAGCTTCGAGGCCTGGCCCAGAAGCGGGCCCAGCAGGCCCAGACCACCCGATCGCGCCGGATCATCCTGGGCACGGCCGAGGGGGCCGCGCCGGGGGCGCTGGACGGCCGCGGCGAAGACGGATCGATGGACGTGAACCTCGCGCTTGCCCTGCTCCGCGCCGGGCGCGGCGGCGAGGTGGTTGCCCACCTGCCGCGCCTGCTCGAACAACTCAATCCGCTGTTGCGCCTGGTGCGCCAGCAGCAGGAACTTCAGGCTGCAAAGACCGAGGGGGAAAGTCCGGGTGACAAGTTACCGCGAATGCCTAAGTAGATCGATCCAGAAGCCCGAATCCTTCTGGGCCGACGAAGCCGGACTGATCGACTGGAAACAGCCGTTTGAACGCGTGCTCGACCATTCGCGCCCGCCGTTTGCGCGCTGGTTCGTCGGCGGCACGACCAATCTGTGCCACAACGCGGTCGATCGGCACCTGGCGGCCCGTGGCGATCAGGCGGCGCTGATCTACGTGTCCACCGAGGTGGACGACGCGAAAACGTATACGTACCACCAGTTGCACCGGGAAGTGAACCGCTTTGCGGCATCGCTGCAGTCGCTGGGCGTCGAGCGCGGCGACCGCGTGCTGATCTACATGCCGATGATCCCCGAGGCCGTGTTCGCGATGCTGGCCTGCGTGCGGATCGGCGCGATTCATTCGGTCGTTTTCGGCGGCTTTGCCTCGCGTCAGCCTGGCCACCCGGATCGACGACGCGCGCCCCAAGGTCATCGTGTCGGCCGACGCCGGCGCGCGCGGCGGCAAGGTGATCCCCTACAAGCCGCTGCTCGACGAGGCGATCGCGCAGTCCGCGGCGCCGCCCCAGTCCGTGCTGATGGTCGACCGGCGCCTGGCGCCGATGCCGCGGGTCGCCGGGCGCGACCACGACTACGCCGAGCTGCAGGAATCGCCACCTGGATGCGCAGGTCGCCCTGCGTGTGGCTCGAATCGAGCGAGCCCTCGTACATCCTGTACACGTCCGGCACGACCGGCAAACCCAAGGGCGTGCAGCGCGACACCGGCGGCTACGCGGTCGCGCTGACCTCGTCCATGCAAAGGATCTTCTGCGGCAACGCCGGCGAGACGTACTTCGCCACCAGCGACATCGGCTGGGTCGTCGGCCACAGCTACATCGTGTATGGCCCGCTGCTGGCGGGAATGGCCACAGTGCTTTACGAGGGAACGCCGATCCGACCGGACGGCGGGATCTTCTGGCGCATCGTCGAGCAACACCGCGTCAGCGTGATGTTCTCCGCGCCCACCGCGATCCGGGTCCTCAAGAAAATGGATCCGGCGCTTCTGAAGCGGTACGACCTGTCCTCGCTGCGGCTGCTGTTTCTGGCGGGCGAGCCGCTGGACGAGCCGACCGCCCGCTGGATCGCACAGGGCCTGGGCAAGCCGATCATCGACAACTACTGGCAGACCGAGACCGGCTGGCCGATCCTGGCGATCTCGCGCGGTGTCGAGGCGCTGCCTTCAAAGTTCGGCAGCCCCGGACTGCCCTGCTTCGGATACTCGGTCAAGCTGTACGACGAGCACACAGGCGAGGAGGTCGGATCCAACACCAAGGGTGTGCTGGCGATCGAAGGTCCGTTGCCGCCGGGTTGCATGAGCACCATCTGGGGCGACGACGAGCGCTTCGTGAAGACCTACTGGCACAGCATCCCGGGCCGCAGCGTCTATTCGACATTCGACTGGGGCATACGGGACGACGACGGCTACTACTTCATCCTGGGCCGCACCGACGATGTCATCAACGTGGCCGGCCACCGACTCGGTACCCGTGAGATCGAGGAGTCGATCTGCTCGCATCCGGGCGTGGCCGAGGTTGCCGTGGTCGGAGTGGCCGATCCGATCAAGGGGCAGGTCGCGGTCGCCTTTGCCGTCGTGCGCGATGCGCGGTCGATCGAGTTGCCGCAGCAGCGCAAGGCGCTCGAGGCCGAGGTGATGAAGCAGGTCGACTCGCAGCTGGGCGCGGTGGCGCGCCCCGCCAGGGTTCACTTCGTCACCGCGTTGCCCAAGACCCGGTCCGGCAAGATGCTGCGCCGCTCGGTACAGGCGATCTGCGAGGGGCGCGATCCGGGCGATCTGACGACGATCGAGGATCCGACCGCGCTGGAGCAGATACGTACTGCCGTAGCGTCCGCCTAGAGAACTTTCAGAATCCCGTTGAGGAGCGTGCCAGGTCCCCCCTCACCCCTTTCCCCTCTCCCAAGGGGGAGAGGGGAAATTTCGGTCTTCGACCGTTTTCCGAAGGCTGAGTCCCAGGCATGAAGGAACTGGACCGTATCGACCGCCAGATCCTGGGATTGCTGCAGCGCGATGGGCGCATCACCAACCAGGCCCTGTCCGAGAAGATTGCGCTCAGCCCGCGCGCCTGCCTGGACCGCGTCCGGCGCCTTGAGCGCGCCGGGATCATCAGCGGCTACATGGCGCTGCTGGACCTGCGAAAGATCGGCAATGCCCTGACGGTGGTGGTCGAGGTATCGCTGCGCGACCAGTCGGCGGCCACGCATTCGCGCTTCGAGGCCCGGATGCGGGCCTGCGACGAGGTGATCGAGTGCTTCCTGGTTTCGGGGCAGTCCGATTACGTGATGCGGATCGCCTGCGAGAGCCTGGATCACTATCGCGACCTGACCAACGCCTGGACCGACGATGTGACCCTGGGGATCGAGCGGATCTCCTCGAAACCCGAGCTGCAGACGATCAAGCCGTTCCGCGGTTTTCCGTTGCGCTGACGCCTCGTTGCGGCGCCCCGCCGATTCTGCAGCCCTGCTCGGGCGGCACTTCCAAGTCGGCACCCACTGCCGCTCCGAAGCGCCGCCGATGCGCGTGCACGCGCCATAGACTGGTGAGGTTCAACCCACACCGGAGTCCGCACATGTCCCCGCGAAGCGCCGCCGCCGATCGCTCAATCGACCTGGAGTCGCGAGTCGCCGCGCCGAACTATCACCCGATCCCGGTGGTCCTGCAAAGCGGGTGCGCGGAGTGGCTGTTCGATGTGGACGGACGCCGCTACCTGGACCTGATGAGCGCCTATTCGGCGGTCAGCCACGGTCACGCGCATCCCCGGCTGGTCAAGGCGCTGACCGACCAGGCGGCGCGAGTCGCGGTCACATCGCGCGCCTACTACAGCGAGACGCTGGGCGCGTTCCTCGAGCATCTGACGGCGCTGTGCGGCCTGGACAAGGCGCTGCCGTCCAGCGGCGGCGCCGAAGCGGTCGAGACCGCAATCAAAGCGGCGCGGCGCTGGGGCTACCGGGTGAAGAAGATCGCGGCCGACCAGGCCGAGATCGTGGTCGCGCGCGGCAACTTCCATGGGCGTTCGACCACGATCGTCGGTTTTTCCACCGAGCAGGCCTACCGCGCCGATTTCGGGCCCTTCAGCCCGGGGTTCCGCCATTTCGATTTCGGCGACATCGAATCGCTGAAGGCCGCCATCGGTCCGAATACCTGTGCCGTCCTGATCGAACCGATCCAGGGCGAGGCCGGCATCGTGCTGCCCCCGGACGGTTTCCTGCGCGAGGTTCGCGCGCTGTGCGATGAGCGGGGCATCCTGCTGATCCTGGATGAAGTTCAATCCGGACTCGGAAGGACCGGCCGCTGGTTCGCGTATCAGCACGAGGGCATCCGACCCGATGGCCTGATCCTTGGCAAGGCGCTCGGCGGCGGACTGCTGCCGGTGAGCTGTTTTGTCGCAACCAGCGAAGTGATGGACCAGTTCGAACCCGGCAGCCACGGTTCCACGTTCGGCGGCAACCCGCTGGCGGCCGCGGTCGGGCTGGAAGCGTTGCGCGTCATCGAGGACGAGGGGCTGGTGGCGCGCAGCGCTGCGCTTGGCGCGCACCTGATCGACCGCCTGCGCGCCATCGCAAGCCCGCTGATTCGCCAGGTGCGCGGCCGCGGGCTGTGGGTCGGAGTCGAACTGGACAGCGCGGTGTCGGCGCGCGAGGTGGCCGAGCGCATGGCCGAGCGCGGCGTCCTGACCAAGGACACGCATTCGACGGTGATCCGGTTTGCGCCGCCGCTGACGATATCGCGCGAGGCGCTCGACTGGGGAGTCGACGTGTTTGCCGAAACGCTGCGCCAGTTCGAGACAGGGCCGTCCAGTTCGGTCGCGCGCCCCGCGAAGCGCGCTGCGCGAGGGCCGGCCGCCGTGGTGGACGCCGGCCGCAGCCGGCATGCCCAGTTGATGATGAGCGCGCCGGATCATTTCGAGGTCAGCTACCGGATCAATCCCTGGATGGACCCGGCCCAGTGGGAAGGTTCCGCCGAGCATCTGCGGCGCCAGGCCCAGCACAGCTGGAAATCGCTGAAGGACGCGTACGAGCGCCTGGGCGCGCAAATCGACGTGCAGGCCGCTCACCCCGGCCTGCCGGACCTGGTGTTCACCGCGAACTCGGCGGTGGTTCTGGACCGCACCGTGCTGCTGGCCCGCTTCCGGCCCCTGGAACGGCGTGCCGAGCTCGCCCACAACCGGGCCTTTTTCGAGGCGCTGCGCTCGCGCGGCCGGATCGATTCGATCGTGGAAACCCCGGAGGACCTGTACTTCGAAGGCGCCGGCGACGCGATCTGGGATGCGACGCGCGGCCTGATCTGGACCGGCTGGGGCCAGCGCTCGAGCCGTCCGATGTCCGACGTCATCGCAAAGCTCTATTCGGTTCCGACGGCCCCGCTGGAGCTGGTCGATCCGCGTTTCTATCACCTGGACACTTGTCTTTGCATCCTGTCGGGCGGCGAGGTCCTGTACCACCCGGCCGCGTTTTCGCCGCAATCGTGCGCCACGATCCGCGACCTGGTGGGCCGGGATCTTCTGATCGAAGCGAGCGCGGCGGACGCCGAGCACCTGGCCGTGAACTCGGTCTGCCTGGGCGATCAGGTCGTCCTGGGCCACGCGAGCGATGCTCTGCGCGGCGAGCTGGTCGAGCGCGGATACGGCGTACACGTGGTGCCGCTGGAGTCGTTCAATCGCTCCGGCGGCTCGGCCTACTGCCTGACGCTCAGGCTGGATAACTCGAGCCGGCCCGGCCTGCAGCAAGCGCGCACCGATGCGATGGGCCTGAAACGGGCGGCCTGAGAGACTGCGCGACAGAAGGTGGGAGTGAGGGTTTCAGCCAAGCGACGACCCTCACCCCAACCCTCTCCCGAGAGGGGGGAGGAACGGCGCGGCACACGCCCAGCAGCGAGCGCGCTCACCAATTGGGAGTGCGCTTTTCGATGAACGCGTCCACGCCTTCCTGGGCGACGCCGTCGATCATGTTGCATGCCATCGTCTGCCCCGCCAGTTGATAGGCGGCGTCGATTCCCATTTCGAGCTGGCGGTAGAACAGATCCTTGCCCATCCGCAGCGCCAGCGCCGGCTTGGCAACGATCGCGGCGGTCAGCCGCTCGATCGCGGCATCCAGATCGGACAACGCGACCACCCGGTTGACCAGCCCGCGCGCCAGCGCCGACTGGGCATCCATGAACTCGCCGGTGACCAGCATTTCGAACGCCTGCTTGCGTCCTATATTGCGCGACAGAGCGACCGAGGGCGACGAACAGAAAAGGCCGGCGTTGATCCCGGAAACGGCGAAGCGCGCCACATCGGCCGCTACCGCCAGGTCGCACATCGCCACCAGCTGGCAGCCGGCCGCGGTGGCCACGCCCTGCACACGCGCGATCACGGGCTGCGGCAGCGTCTGAATGCGTCGCATGATGCGGGCGCAATCCGCGAACAGCCTCTGGTAATACTCCAGGCGCGGGTTGGACCGCATCTGCTTCAGGTCGTGGCCGGCACAAAACGCCTTGCCGGCACCGCCGATCACGACCGCGCGCACCGAGGGATCGGCGCCGACGCGCTCCAGCTCGCCTCCCAGCGCCGCCAGCATCTGTTCGGACAGCGCGTTGAGCTGTTGCGGCCGGTTCAAGGTCAGATGCGCGACTGCCCCGCTGACGCGGGTCAGCACGAAAGGTTCAAGCGATTGGGGGGTCGATTCGGGTGCATTCATGGCAGTGCCCGCCGCGAGACGAACGTCAGATTTGCGCCAGTGCGCGCACATGGGCGACCACGCTGCGCGCCAGCGCGCTCAGGTTGTAGCCGCCCTCCAGGGAACTCACCAGCCGGCCGTCGCAGTGGCGGGCTGCCAGCTCCATCAGCCGCTGCGTCATGTAGGCGTAGTCGGACTCGACCAGGGCCATCTGGCCCAGGTCATCCTCGCGATGCGCGTCGAATCCGGCCGATATGATGACCAGCTGCGGTTCGAACTGATCCAGGCGCGGCATCCAGATCTCGTCGACGACAGCGCGCACTTTCTCGCCATCCGTTCCGGCGGGCAGTGGCACGTTCACCATGTTTTTCGCTGGATTTTCGGTGCCGCAGTATGGGTAGAACGGATGCTGGAAGAAACTGGCCATCAGGACCCGCTCGTCACCCGAAAATATCTCCTCGGTCCCGTTGCCGTGGTGGACATCGAAATCGACGATCGCGACCCGCTCAAGACCCCGAACCTCCAGCGCATGCAACGCCCCGATCGCAACGTTGTTCAACAGGCAAAAGCCCATCGCGGTGGACGGCCGGGCATGATGCCCCGGCGGGCGGACCGCGCAGAAGGCGTTGACCAGCGAGCCGTTGATCACCCGGTCGGCCGCCTCGATCACCGCGCCGGCGGCGTGCAGGGCCGCCGGCCAGGTCGCCGGGTTCATCGAGGTGTCCGGATCGAGCGGCATGTATCCGCGCGCGGGGGCCCGGCTTTGCAGCGTTTCCACGTATTCGGGCGCGTGTGCCCGCATAATGGCTGCGAGCGAAGCTTGCGGAGCGTCGATGTATTCCAGAAATGGGGCCAGTCCGGACACGATCAGCTGGTCCTGGATCGAGGCCAGGCGCGCCGGGCATTCCGGGTGCCAGCTGCCCATTTCGTGGGCTGTGCAAAGGGGATGGGACAACAGCCCGGTCTTCACCTTCGTCTCCTCGTCCAATTATGAACCGGGTGTCGGCACCGCGGCGTCGACCGCATTTCGGCGCAGGCCGCTTGGTCGGGCAACCGCGTCCACCAA
This sequence comes from uncultured beta proteobacterium, assembly GCA_963739145.1. Taxonomy (GTDB): domain Bacteria; phylum Pseudomonadota; class Gammaproteobacteria; order Burkholderiales; family Burkholderiaceae_F; genus VBCK01. The sequence continues at coordinate 17,341 of CAVTZO010000060.1, read as the reverse complement.
AACGCCGACTTACTCTACGGAGTGTCCATGTTAGAGAAAATCCGTGATTGCGCCAGCCGGATCGCCGCAATCATCGTCGGCAAGGATCTGCAGATCCGGCAAAGCCTGACCTGCCTGCTGGCCGGCGGCCATCTGCTGATCGAAGACGCGCCGGGCGTCGGCAAGACCACCCTGGCGCACGCGATCGCGATGTCGCTGGGCCTGCCGTTTCGCCGGATCCAGTTCACCAGCGATCTGCTGCCGTCGGACGTGACCGGCGTGTCGGTGTACGACCGCAACAGCGGCCAGTTCGTGTTCCATCCCGGGCCCGTATTCTCGGAGGTGCTGCTGGCCGACGAAATCAACCGGGCCAGCCCCAAGACGCAAAGCGCGCTGCTGGAGGCGATGGAGGAGAGCCAGGTGTCGGTGGACGGCTTGGCGCGCCCGTTGCCACAGCCCTTTTTCGTGATCGCCACCCAGAATCCGCTGCACCAGGTCGGGACCTTTCCTCTGCCGGAGTCCCAGCTGGACCGGTTCCTGATGTGCATCTCTCTCGGGTATCCGGATCGGGCCGCCGAGCGCCAGTTGCTGGCCGGGGCACCGCGCCGCGACATGCTCAAGTCCCTGCATGCGGTCGCCCGCAGCACCGATCTGCTCGCGGCCCAGCACGAGGTGAAGCAGGTGTTCTGTTCGGAGGCCCTGCTCGACTACGTACAGGCGTTGCTGGCGCATACGCGCAATTCGAGCAAGTTCTCGGAGGGCTTGAGCCCGCGGGCAGGCCTGGCCCTGCTTTCGGCCGCGCGCGGCTGGGCCTGGCTGGACGCGCGCAACCATGTGATTCCGGAGGACATACAGAACGTACTTCCGTCGGTTGCCAGCCATCGGCTGCGCGCGGCCAGTCGCGAGGGAACCAAGGCGCTGCACGGCCGCGACCTGGCGGCCCAGCTGCTCGATGTGGTCGCAGTGCCCTGAGCGAGGCGCAAATGACGGTTCGATCGCAGCACGCAACGCCGAATGGCGCGCGCCGCGGAGGCCACTAGATGGCCGTGCTGCCCCAGTCGCGGCTCCTGGCCGACTGGATCGAGAGGTATCGCGGCGTTGAAACCGGCGACGTCCTGCTGGACCACCGCCGCATCTACATCCTTCCGACCCGCACCGGCCTGGTTTTCTGGTTGGTCGTGATGGTGCTGATGATCGGGTCGATCAATTTTTCGCTCCAGCTCGGCTACCTTCTGACCTTCACGATCGTCAGCATGGCGCTGGTCAGCATGTATCACACGCACCGCAACCTGTCGGGGCTGACGATTCGCGGCCAGCGGGTCGAGCCGGTGCACGCCGGCGACGTGGCCTCGTTCGAGCTGACGATCGGCAACCCGTTTCAGAGCGAGCGCCACGCCTTGAACTTCAACTTCATGCTGCCGGCGCGGCGCTGGCGCGTTCCCGAAAAGGAACTGGAGGAACCGATGCCAGGCACCTGGGTCGACGTGCCGGCCGCTGGCGTGTGCCGGGTCGGCGTGGGCCTGCCGACGCGGCGTCGCGGCCGGCGCGATTGCCCGCGCATCCGGCTGTCGACGCGCTTTCCGTTTGGTCTGTGGGAAGCCTGGTCGTACGTGAGGCCCGACCTGTCGACGGTAATCTATCCGTGTCCCGAGAGCGATGCCCCACCGCTGCCTGCGACCCGGATCGGCTACGCCGAAGCCAGCGGCGTCACTGCCGGGGGCGACGAGTTTTCCGGGGTTCGCCCGTATCAAGCCGGCGATCCGCGCAGGATGATCGCCTGGCGCCTGGCGGCCCGCAGCGACGAACTGTCCGTCAAGTTTTTCGAGTCGACCAGTGGCGGGGACGTATTGCTCGATTTCGATTCGCTGCCGGTGCCCTTGAACGTGGAGCAACGCATCGCGCGCCTGGCGCACTGGGTGCTGGCGGCCGAGGCCGCCGGCCTGAATTACGAGTTGCACCTGCCGGACACCCGGATCGAGCGCGGACGCGGGCGCGAGCACTGCCAGCGCTGCCTGGAAGCCCTGGCATTGTTCGAGCTCTGAGGCGAGGCGATGGCGGCGCTTTCCTCCTCCACGATGCGGCCTCGCCTGACCTGGTCGGACCGGCTGCGGCGCCGGATCGGATGGTGGCTGCAACCCCATGTTTCGAGCGGCGCGCGCGACCGCCGCGACATCGCGATCCTGCTCGTGGCCGTGCTGATCGCGGTCACTCCCCACTTCTGGCACCTTCCGTGGTGGTCGACCGCGCTGATCTGCCTGCTGTGGTTCTGGCGCGCCTGGCTGACGATCGCGCGGCGGCCTCCGCCCGGAAAGATCGCGATGGTCCCGCTGCTGGCGACGGCCACCACCCTGGTCTGGCTTCAACACGGGCAGATCATCGGACACGAGGCGGGCGCGAATCTGCTGTTGCTGCTGATCGCGCTGAAGCTGCTGGAGCTGCGCACGCGGCGCGACCTGTACCTGATCGTGTTCCTGACCTTCGTGGTGCAGATCACGCTGTTCCTTTATGACCAGAGTCTGCTCGTCGCGCTGCTGTCGATCTGCACGACCCTGCTGCTGTTCTTTGTCCTGCTCAGCATCAATCTGGCCGAAACGGATCTGACCGCCCGGCGCAAGTTCGCTCTGGTGCTGGGCATGTTCGCAAGATCGATTCCGCTGGTGGTGGCGCTGTTCCTGCTCTTTCCGAGGCTGCAGGGGCCGCTGTTCGCGTTCTCCCGCGTCGATGAGGCATCCTCGACCGGGCTTTCCGACACGATGACGCCCGGATCGATCAACCGCCTGATCGAATCGGAGGCGGTGGTGCTGCGTGCGCAGTTCGCGGGCGCCATTCCGGGGCCCGGCCGCCTGTACTGGAGAGGTCCGGTATTCGGCTTCTTCGACGGTCGGACCTGGTCGGGCCAGCCCACTCACGCCTTGTCCGCGATCGACAAAACGCGGGTAAGCGTCGACCCGGCCAGCGCGGTCGATTACACGATCACGCTGGAACCGACCCACCGGAGCTGGATCCTGGCCCTGGAGCTGCCCATATCGGTCGACGGGGGCCTGTTCCAATCGTTCCTGGCCGACGATCTTCAGCCGATCGCCGACGCCATCATCCGGGACCGGGTCCGTTATCGGGTTCGCAGCTATACCTCGTTTCGCATCGGCCCGCTCGCCGCGGATCCGGATCTTGCCCGGTGGCTGCAGCTGCCGCCCAAGTACAACCCCAGAACACTTCAGTTCGCCGCGGACCTGCGCAACCAGATCGTCGATCCAACCTCCCGCGATTCGCACGCGCGCGATGCGGAACTGCTCGACGCCGTGCTGAATCACTTCCGCAGGGGCGGCTTTCGCTACACGCTGCAGCCGCCCCTGCTTGGGCGCGATTCGATCGACGAGTTCCTGTTCGAGACCCGGCTCGGGTTCTGCGAACACTACGCGGCCGCCTTCGTCGTCCTGATGCGGGCGGTGGGTATTCCGGCCCGGATCGTCACCGGCTATCAGGGTGGCGAGGTCAATCCGGTCGACGGCAACCTGACCGTGCGCCAGTCCGACGCGCATGCCTGGGCCGAAGTGTGGCTGCCCGGGCGCGGGTGGCGGCGGGTCGACCCCACGGCCGTGGTCTCTCCGGTTCGAATCGAACAGGGTCAGGCCGGGCTCGCCAGTGAGCTCGGGTTGTCGCGCTACCGGGGCGCCGGCGGTCTGCTCGGGTGGGTCGCGACCTGGAAAATGAACTGGGAGGCGCTCGAAAATGTCTGGAACCAGGCCATTCTGAACTACAGCGCGGAACGACAGCGGTCGGTGATCGCGCAGCTCGGCGTGGTGCCGTCATGGCGCAACCTGGCGATCGCATTTGCGTCGACCGTCTCGGCCGTGCTGGTGCTGCTCGCCGTGCTGACGTTGCGCCAGCGCGAGGTACGCGATCCACTGGCCGAACTGGTGTCCCAACTGCGAGCGAGGCTGGCGCAGGCTGGCTTGAGCTCGCCGGCAAGCGAAGGCCTGTCCGACCTGGGCCGACGGGTCGCGCAGCGCCTGCGGCCGGGTCAGGCCGAGGAAGCGGCAGCCCTGCTGCAGGCCCTGGAGGATGCGCGCTATCGGCGCAACCGCGCCGCACTGCGGCCCGCCGAGCTGCGAGCGCTCAGATCTCGCGTCAGGCGCTTTCGTCCACTGCCGAACACGGCGTGAGCGACCGCCCGCCGCCGCTTCACTCCGAATCCGGCTGAGCCGAGGGCTGGGCCCGGGCGAACGCGTCGAGCTCGATGCAACGATCGGCGATCGCGCTCAGCGTCGGAAAAGGCGCCAGGTCGCAACCGAAGCGCCTGGCGTTGAATACTTGAGGAACGATCACCACGTCGGCGATCGTGACCCGATCGCCGAGCGCATAGAGGCCACTGCGGCCCGCCGACACCAGGAACTGCTCCAGCTGGCCGAGGCCCAGCTCGATCCAGTGGCGATACCAGGCCGATTTGGCTTCATCGGAAACGCCCAGCTCGCGCACCAGGTAGCGCAGTACGCGCAGGTTGTTCAAGGGGTGGACGTCGCACGCGATCGACAGCGCGATCGAACGCACGTACGCCCTGTCCAGGGGTTCCGAAGGCAGCAGCGCAGGTTCCGGAAAGCGCTCGTCCAGGTATTCGATGATCGCCAGCGACTGCGTCAGCACGTGGCCATCGTCTTCGAGCGCCGGCACCAGCGAGGCCGGATTGATCTGGCGGTAGGACTCGCAGAACTGTTCGCCTCCGCCCTTGAGCAGATGCACCGGCACGCTCTCGAAGGCAACGCCTTTGAAGTTCAGCGCGATCCGGACGCGAAACGCGGCCGACGAACGAAAGTAGCCGTACAGTCTCATCATCGATCGGCGATGCGCATCCTGATGGTTCCGATCCCGTCGATTCCGGCTTCCACGCGATCGCCCGGCACCAGCGGCCCGACGCCAGCCGGCGTACCGGTGAAGATCAGGTCGCCGGCCTGCAGCTCGAAGTACCCGGAAAGCTGCGCGATCGTCTCCTCCACACTCCAGATCATCTGGGACAGTTGCCCGACCTGCCGGGGCTGGCCGTTCACGTCCAGCCAGATGCGCCGGCCGCCCAGGATGCCAACCTGGGCAGCCGGCCGGATCGCGCCGATCGGCGCCGACCGCTCGAAGCCCTTGCCCACATCCCACGGACGCCCCGTGCGCTTTGCCTCGGCCTGCAGATCGCGACGCGTCAGGTCCAGGCCGACCGCGTAGCCCCATACCAGGCGAGCCGCCTGCTCGCCCGTCACGCGGTATCCAGGCGCTCCCAGTGCGACCACCAGCTCGACTTCGTGTTGCAGGTCCGAGGTCCGATCCGGATACGGGATCGCGATCGACTCGAGTCCGGCGGGCAGCACCGCATCGGCCGGTTTGGTAAAGAAGAACGGCGCCTCGCGGCCGCTCGCCCCCATTTCGCGCGCGTGATCGGCGTAGTTGCGACCGACGCAGTAGATCCGGTGCACCGGATATGCCTGCGAGCTTTCTGCGATCGAAACGAACGGTTGCGGCGGTGCGGGAAAACAGTAATCCACGGTGATGGCACCTGACTTCGATCGTACGACCCAAGAGTTTATCGCGCGCTCTCACCCCCGACCCCTCTCCCGCTCAGGCGGGAGAGGGGTGATCGACCGTGGCGTTTTTCAGACCTTCGCATTGGCTGGGGTGGGCACGGTTCGCGTAAAGTTCCGGCCCATGGGCGATCAGCCACCCGTGAAAGTGTACGAACGCGAGGCCGATCAGGGGCGCGCGGGGGCGCCGCTCGCCACCGCACCTCGGCCGTTGCAGCCCTCCCTGTCGTGCGTGGTACCGGCTCGCAACGAGGCGGCCAACCTGCCGGTGCTGCTGCAAAAGCTCACTGACCAGCTTCAGTCGATGTCGCCTCGTTGGGAAATCGTGGTCGTCGACGATGGCAGCCGCGACGAGACGATACTGGCGCTCATCCCATGGCTGACCCGGCCCGGCGTGGTATGCCTGCAGCTCTCGCGCAACTTCGGCAAGGAAGCTGCGCTCGGCGCGGGGCTGGATCACGCCAAGGGCGACGTCGTCTTCACGCTCGATGCGGATCTGCAGCACCCGGTGGAGCTCCTTCCGCACATGCTGCAGGCGTGGCGCGACGGTGCCGACATGGTGTACGCCGTGCGGCGCGACCGGCGCGACGAATCGGCCATCAAGCGCATCGGCACGCGCGTGTTCTATGCGCTGATGAAGTTCGGCTCATCGATCGAGATCCCGCCCAATGCGGGCGATTTTCGTCTGCTCGACCGCTGCGTGGTCGACGCGGTCTGCAGCCTGCCCGAGCGCACCCGCTTCATGAAAGGGCTGTACGCGTGGGTCGGGTTCCGATCGCGCGCGATCGATTTCGATCCCCCGGCCCGGGCTGGCGGGCACAGCGGCTTCGGAATCAGGGCGCTGCTGTCGCTGGCCGCTTCCGGCATCACGGCATTTTCCAACCTGCCGCTGCGGATCGGCAGCGCCCTGGGAACCGCGCTGGCGTTGATCGCGATCGGGTACGGCATCTGGGTGGTCATCGAACACTTCACGCGGGGCAATGACGTGCCCGGCTGGGCCACGATCGTGGCCGGACTGATGTTTTTCAGCGGAATTCAATTGCTGACCATCGGAATCCTGGGCGAGTATCTGGGACGGGTCTACGACGAGGTCAAGCGGCGGCCGCGCTACCTGGTGGCCCGTCGCCTGGGACACAGCCCATTCGATCCGCCGCCAGCGTCCCGATGAGCCGGGCCGCGACGGTTCCCCGCCCGGCTCGGCGCTGGGTCGTCTGCGCCGACGACTTCGCGCTGGATCGCGGCGCCATCGAGGCGACACTGGCCCTGATCAAGCTGGGCCGGATCAGCGCGACCAGCGTGCTGGTGGATTCTCCGAACTGGAAGGCCGCGGCGCCGGATCTGAAGGCCGTCTCGGAACACGCCGACGTCGGTCTTCACTTGAATCTGACCGAGGCCCTGCAGGACGGCGCCTCGGCCTGGCGGATCCGGCTGCCGTCACTGTGGATCCAGTCGATGTCCCGCCTGCTGCCGCGCTGGCGCGTGCGCGAAGGATTCGAACGCCAGCTCGACGCGTTCACCGATGCGTTCGGCCGTTTGCCGGATTTCGTGGACGGCCACCGTCACGTGCACCAGTTGCCGGTCGTGCGCGATCAATTGATCGAGTCGCTGCTGGCGCGAGAGGCCAAGATAGCGCCCTGGATCCGCATCGGGCTGCCACCGCCCGATGTGGCAGACAGAAAAGCCCGCTTGATCGGGTTGCTCGGGGCCGAAGCGTTGCTGCGCGACGCGCGGCAGGCCGGCTTTCCGACCAACCAATGCCTGGTCGGGGTCTACGGTTTCAATCTGAAGCGCGACGCCTACCTGGCGCGTGTGCGCCAGTGGTTCAAGGCCGGCCCCGACGGCACCGTTTTCATGTGTCACCCATCGGCCAGGGCCTCGGCGAAGGACGCCATCGGCGCGGCGCGCCGAATGGAGCTGGGGGTGCTGGCGGGAGAAGCCTACGCAGACTCGCTGACCCGCGCGCAGATCACGGTCGTTCGCGGCACGGCGCTGTTCAAGGCCGCCCCATCTCGCGATCCTGAGCTCGCAAATGCAGTCTTGCCTGCCAGCGCAGTGAGCTCCGGAACGGAAAAACGCACGCACCCATAGGCGCCCGTCACGACGGCGCTTGCTGGGACTGGCGCATCAAGTCCGCCAGCGGCGTTTGCAGCCAGGCGCCGCTCAGCCCCGGCCGCAGCCATTCCTCCAGCCCCAGCCCGGGGCGGCTCGCCAGCAGCGAGTTCCCGGGGTCGACCGCGAATCGATGAAACAGGTCCGCCAGGCCGGCCTGGGCCGGATCGCAGGTCAGGAGCCAGCGGCCCGCGCGACCCGACTGGGACGACACCAACTGGCGCACGTAGCCGAGCCGTTCCATCTCGGCCAGCAGGTCGCCGACCTCCTCCTCGGTGCTGCGGATTCGAAGCGCCAGTTCGCGTGTCGACATCTCGCCGATCGGGGACGTGGTGCGCGCCTCCAGCAAAAGCTTCAGCAGTCCGACCGCCGTGACGAAGCGATTGCCCGCGCGCGCTTCGTCCCAGTACCGCGTCGCGCGCAATCCCGATACCGTCGCCGCGATCGCGGCTCCGAACAGCACCGTGAACCACGAGAAGTAGATCCACAGCAGAAAGATCGGCAGCACCGCGAAAGCTCCGTACACCGTGAGCACGCTGCCGCGCGAGATGTACGAGGCGAAGCCGTGACTCAGGATGTCGGCCAGGACGCCGGCGACCAGTCCCCCGGTCAGCGCGTCGCGCCAGTCGACCCGCCGGAAGGGAACGATCACGTACAGGGTCGTGAATACGAGGCAGCCGAGCAGGATGCGTGCGGCCGAAAGCGCCGATCCGATGGCCGGCGGCAACGGAGGCACCGCCCCGAACGAGCTCGAAGCGACCATCGAGGTCAGCGTCAGGCTGGCCGCGATCAGCACGGGCCCGGCCGTGATCAGTGCCCAGTAAATGAGAATGCGCTGCATCAGCGGGCGGCGGGCGTGAACCACCCACACGTCGTTCAGCGCATGATCGACCGTCATCACCATCGTCAACGCGGTCACGACGAACACGACGAGTCCTGCTTCGCCGACGCGGCTCGCCTTGGCCGAGAATTCGCTCAGGTACCGCAGTATCGTGCTGGCGAACGGGTCGGGCAGCAGGCCGCGCAGCAGGCTCTTTTCGAGGGAATCCCGAAGGTCGCCGAACTGGGGAAAGGCGGTGTACAGCGCGAGCGCGACCGCGAGCAGGGGAACCAGGGACAGCACGGTGGAGAAGGTCAGGCTGCCGGCGACCTGAGGCAGCCGTGCCTGGTTCGCGCGCCGGGCCGCGAATGCAAGAACCGCGCGGGCGCGCTCCAGGCGGGGCCGCAGCAGGTGGTCCCAGGGCGCAAGCAGCGCCGCCTTGCGCGCATTCGAATCGTTCGAAGCCTGTCTCAGCGCCATTGTCTTTACTCGTTTTGGGCCCGTCTCAATATAATCGTCTCCGCCCAGCGTCGTTTGCGAGCCGAGCCGCCGCTCCTTTAGCACGATTCCTCGATCCGCCTGCACGCCTTGTCGAACTCCCCCCTTCTCGCGCAGCTGACCGAGGCCGTCGGCGTGCGCAATGTGCTGACCGAGCCGGGCGACACGGCACCCTACCTGACCGACTGGCGCGGGCGCTTCACGGGCCGGGCCGACGCGGTGGCGCTGCCGGCGACGACAAGCGAGGTGGCCGCGGTGGTGCAGGCGTGCGCGCGCCATCGTGCGGCGATCGTCGCACAAGGAGGCAACACGGGCCTGTCGGGCGGTGCCACACCGGCGCCGGGCGGCCGTTCGGTCGTGCTGTGCACGCGCCGCATGAACCGGGTGCGCGAGGTCGACACCGAAAACGACACGGTCACGGTCGAAGCCGGCTGCACCTTGCAGGCGGTGCGCGATGCGGCGGATCGGGCCGGACGCCTCTTTCCGCTGAGCCTGGCCGCGCAGGGCAGCTGCACGATCGGCGGCAACCTGGCGACCAACGCAGGCGGAACCCAGGTGCTGCGCTACGGCAATGCCCGCGAGCTCGCGCTGGGGCTGGAAGTGGTGCTGGCCAATGGGGTGGTCTGGGACGGATTGCGCGGACTGCGCAAGGACAACTCGGGGTACGACCTGAAGCAGGTGTTCATCGGATCGGAAGGCACGCTGGGCGTGATCACGGCTGCCACCCTGAAGCTTTTTGCGCGGCCGCGGTCGCGCCTGACCGCGCTGGCGAGCCTGGAATCGGTCGAGGCGGCGGTCGAATTGTTGAAGAGGATGCGCTCGTTTGCCGGGCCGACGCTGACCGCCTTCGAGTTGATGGCGCGGGAAAGTCTAAAGCCCGTTGCGCGGCTGCTGGGGTTGAAGCGCTTCCCGCTCGAGCCGGTCGCGCCGTGGACCGTTCTGCTGGAGATTTCCGATCACGACGAAGAGTCGCACGCTCGATCGATGCTGGAGGCGGGACTGGATCCGGACGCCGGCGCGCCCATCATCGACGCGGTGCTGGCCGGGTCGATCGCCGAATCCGAACAGCTGTGGCGGCTGCGCGAGACGATCCCGGAGGCCCAGGCGCGCGCCGGTGGAAACGTCAAGCACGACATCTCGCTTCCGCTTTCCGCGATCGCCGGTTTCGTGCGCGAAACCGAAGCCGCCATCGAACACCGATTTGACTGGGCACAACCGCTGGTATTCGGGCATTTGGGAGACGGCAACCTGCATTACAACATCGGTTGCCGGGACGGTCATTCGCCCCAGGTCGCGTTCGACCACGAAGCCGAGCTGAACGAAGTCGTGTACGAAGCCGTGCTGCGGTTGCACGGATCGTTCAGCGCCGAGCATGGGCTCGGACAGCTCAAGCGCGCCGCCGCGGTTCGATACAAATCGGCGATCGAGCTCGAACTGATGCGTTCGATCAAGTCATCACTCGACCCGGACGGACGGATGAACCCGGGCAAATTGCTTTGAGCGTCAACCCAATCGGGCTACACTCGATGAGTTCGCCTCGTATCAGAAGTATCAGGTGTGTCACAAGCGGTGTCACAAGCGGCAGCAAGAGACAACAATGCGCGCCTGGCTGATCGTTCTGCTGTTGGGAGTTGGCGCCGGCTGCGCCTGCCAGGCCGCTCCCATAAGCCGTTGTGAATTTTCAGACGGCCGCGTCATCTATTCGGATGAACCCTGCCCGGCGGGCGCGCAGCGCACGCGCACGGTCGACGAGAAGCCGGCGGTCGAAGTGATCAAATCTCCGCGCGAGATTCGCAATTCCGATGCGAAGAGCTCCGGAACCGTGCGGCGCAGCAACCAGTCGGATTCCGCCGCGGCGGATCCTGAAGCCGCGTCCGAGTTGCGCAAGATGAAGCTGGCCCAATGCGACGATCTGGTGCGTCGCATCGAATATGCGCAGCACGATTTGAGCGCCGCCTCCGACAGCGAGCGCGCCTCGGCTGAACTGTCTCTCAGAAGGCTGCAGGCCGAACACGAAGAGAAGTGTGCGGTGCGCCGGTAAGCCCGGCCCACTGCCTAAGCGGGAGCGGCCTGCAGCGAACGCGCAGTCGAACCGCCGTCGCTGAATTCGACCCCTTCCATCGCCCGGTCCGCAGCAGCACGCAGCGAGTCGGGCCCGTGCTCTTGCAGGAACGCCGGATCCGAAAGCAGGCGTCGCCACGCGCGCGCGCCGCGCTGACCGTGAAGCAGGCCGAGCATCGGCCGCGTCACGGAGCGAACCGGCACCCCGGTCGCGTGGGCCCGCTGCAGGTATTCGCTCATGATCGCGATCACTGCCGAAAGGCTGGTCGGCGCTCCTTCGGCTCCGAACAGGCGGCGCTCCAGGTGAACCAGAAGTTCCGGTGACTGGTACGCGGCCCGACCGAGCATCACCCCGTCGACCTTCTCGAGCTCGCGCAGCACCGGGTCGACCGCCGCCAGCCCTCCGTTCAGCACGAACCGGCAGTCCGGGAACTCGCACTTCAGGCGCCGCACCGCCTCGTAGCGCAGCGGCGGCACCTCGCGGTTTTCCTTCGGGCTCAATCCGGACAGCCACGCGCTGCGGGCGTGCACGATGAATGTGGAGCAGCCGGCCGCGCGCAGGGCGCCGACGAAATCGCGCACGAATCCGTATTCGTCCTGCCGGTCGATCCCGATCCGGTGCTTGACCGTCACCTCGATCGAGACCGCGTCGCGCATCGCGCGGATGCAATCGGCGACGGTCGCCGGCTCCGCCATCAGACACGCCCCGAAGGCGCCTTGCTGCACGCGCTCCGAAGGGCAGCCGCAATTCAGGTTGATCTCGTCGTAGCCCCAGCGCTGTCCCAGCCGCGCGCAGTGGGCCAGCCCGGCCGGATCGGAGCCGCCGAGCTGAAGTGCGACCGGGCGCTCGGCAGGGTCGAAATCCAGGTGGCGGGCGAGATCGCCGTGCATCAGCGCTCCCGTCGTCACCATCTCGGTGTAGAGCCTCGCATGCCGGCTCAGGACGCGGTGGAAGTACCGGCAATGACGGTCGGTCCAGTCCATCATGGGCGCGACACATAGCCGCCACGGGTTGGATCGGACGACTACCTACTGTAATCATCCCCGTTTGCCATTGAATCTTCCCGACATTTCCCGTATTCTGACGCGTATTTTGCCACTCATTTGCCATTTAGCGCTTGCCACACCTGGAAGGATAGAACGCATGCGACGTCAGCATAGCGGGCCGTCGCGTAAGACGTTGCCGCGCGGTATCACGGTCGAGGAGCGGCGCGACTCCAACGGGCGTACGAACTACTCGCCCGGCTGCGCGTGACCGGACTGCCCCGGAAGTCTCAGACGTTCAGCACGTGGAGCGCGGTCGAGAAGTGGGCCAACGATCAGATCGGCAATCTCGAAGCGGCACGCGGCACCGGCCGGATGCCTGTATCGCGCTCGGAGACGATTGCAGATCTAATCCGCCGCTATGTCGAAGAATTCGAAACATCGAAGGGATGGGGCCGCAGCAAGAGCGCGGACCTTGCGCGACTGGAGCGCGACCTAGGTGGCGAATCCGTACGTTCGCTGACCACTCGGGCCGTCGTGGACTACTTCCGGCGCCGGCATGCGGAAGGATCGGGCCGTGTGGTGATCAGTGCGCAGATCGGATACCTCATCACCGTTTTCAAGGTCGCGCAATCGCTCTGGCACCTCGACGCGCCGCTGCATGTGCTTGAGGCTGCCCGCGAAAGTCTCACCGCGAACGATTTGGCAGGTAAGTCCGAGGAGCGCGTGCGCTCGGTCAACGGCGGCCGCGTGCTCGAGTCGGAAATTCGCAAGCTGTGCGACTACTTCAAGAAGCGAGACAGCAGTATCCCGTTCACTGACATCGTGCAATTCGCCGTCGCATCGACAATGCGTCTGTCAGAAATCACGCGCATCGAGTGGCGCGACTTTGATGCGAAAGCCGCGACCGTGCTGATTCGCGATCGAAAGGACCCGCGCAAAAAGGACGGCAACCATCAGCTAGTCCCGCTCCTGCCCGAGGCGCTCCGGATCATCAAACGCCAGCGGCGCGCCGATGATCCGCGCATATTCCCGTTCAATGATCACAGTGTCGGGACACTCTATGCACGCGCTGTCAACGTGCTGGAGCTACCCGATCTGACATTTCACGACTTGCGGCACGAGGCATGTTATCGGCTCTTCGCGAAAGGGCTGTCTATCCAGCATGTAGCAATCATCAGCGGTCACAAAGACTGGAAGATGTTGCGTCGTTATACGCACCTCGGCGCGCACGACGTGCATGCGGCACTGCGCGCAGCGAACGGTAAGCGGAGGGCCGGGCGATGACTAAGCGCGCGGTCCCCCCGCCACCTGAGACACCGCCCGGATACACATACGATCCGGAAGAAGATGTGGATTCCGTGGGCCAGGAAGGGCAACAGCACACGTCCTAAAGCTAAGAAGAAAGTCCGCTAGTCCCCCTTCCCTGCTGCTGCGACAAAGCCCTTCCCCGAGGCTTTTTCTTCAGTCCGTTCATTTTACAACCGTGAAAGTCACGATCGAAGAAGCGGGGGTCGCGTCTACATCCGTGAGACGAAGCTCGTCCAGCACGATCAGATCGACCACTTCGCGCGCCAGTACGGCCTGCATTGCGCCCCCGTCGGCGACGGCCGTGACGCGGAACTCGTACTGACTCAGATAGTCGGCGATCGCCATCCCAAATGATGGGATCGTTGTCGACGTCGAGAACATGCGCCCGCGCGGTTGGCTGCGCGTGAGGTTGGATACTCATGACGGTTTCCAGTGCTCACTTAAAACCTGCTCGAGGACGTTCTGCCGATAGTCGGCGAATCCGGATGAGTTTCGCCGTGAAAACGCGTTCTTCGAGATCTCCTGCCAGTTTGTCCTCCGCCGCACGTATTGCGCGCATCGCCCCCGCCCGTACGGCCCCCGTCTTGACGTTAGCCTTTGGGCTGTTGAGCATTCACCAGCGCGACCTGCGCGGCGGAGATGCCCTCAAGGGCAAGTCCGTAAGACAGTCCTTCTTGAAGCCCGCGGCGGAAGTGACTCGACAGCGCCATTCGCGTGTAACGCAAGGTGAGCGGGTTTTGCTTCTTCATATGTCGTGCCAACTCCCAAGCTCGCGGCGGAGGCCGGTCTCTATCATGCGACGAAGGCTCCCATCGCGCCATGCCGGTCCATCGCCATTCCCTCCGAGAATAAAACATATCACGCTGGTGCCGCTACCGTAATTTCCCAGAACGAGCGAACCTGTAGCACACCTCATCAAAGCCGCTTCGGGCTCAGTTGACTTATTCGGAGCTACACGGGCAGCAAGCGCTGCGAAAAATACGAGACTTGGAACCCTACTCGAAAGATCACCGCAGCCAGGACCATGGGCCGATTGGAGGCGTTGGAGCATCTTGGAGGGAGGATCCGTTAATGACTACTCATATTGAAAGGCTATTAATGACCCATGGGCTTGCCCTCGAGGGGATCTCCGCCGCGCAGGTCGCGGCGCTGAAGGGGCAAAAGGCTGAAGGTCGCGGTTAGCACTGATACGGCAGACGACGATGTCGACCACGGACAAGGGCGACGAACTTACGCGCAGGCGATTCCTACGACTTGCAGGCCGGTCGGCTGCTGGCGCAATCGCACTCGGCGGCGAGGCCCGGCTACGGGGACGTTCACTCGGGCGCCGCCGCTGGCGAGGCGGCGCAAGCAGCGGATCGAGGTGCGCGCCTGCCGGTGAGCTTTGTTGTCAACGGGCAGCCGCGCACGATCGCGGTCGAGCCGCGCACGACGCTGCTCGACGCGCTTGCGCGAGCAACTGGTGACTGACCGGAACCAAGAAGGGCTGCGATCGCGGCGAGTGCGGCGCCTGCACGGTGCACGTTGATGGGCGCCGCGTTCTCTCGTGCATGTCGTTGGCCGTGATGCAGGAGGGCAAGCGCCATCACGACGATCGAGGGACTCGAGCGCGACGGCAAGCTCCATCCGCTGCAGGCGGCCTTCATCGAGCACGACGGCTTCCAGTGCGGGTTCTGCACTTCCGGTCAGATCATGTCCGGCGTTGCGCTGATCGAAGAAGCGCGCGCGGGCTGGCCGAGCGCGGCAACCGCCGACGTGACGAAGCCGTTCACGCTCGCGGACCTGACCAAGAGCGGAGATCCGGGAGCGCATGAGCGGAAACCTGTGCCGCTGCGCCTGCTATCCGAACATCGTCGCCGCCGTCGCAAGGCGGCCGCGAAGGAGGTGTGAGCATGCACCGTTCACGTTCTCGCGAGCCGACGATGCCGCGAAGCGCGATCGCGGCGCACGGCATCGACCGTGAGCGTGGCCTTCATCGCCGGCGGGACAGACCTCGTGGGTCTCATGAAGGACCGGGCCACACTTCCAGCGCGCCTGCTCGACATCAACACGTTTCCCGGAATGGCAGCGCGATCGATGTGCGTCCGGACGGGAGTCTCCTGCATAGGCGCACTCGCGCGAATGAGTGATGTGGCCGCACATCCGGTCGTGCGGCAGCGCTTTCCCGTCATTACTGAAAGTCTGCTGTTCGCTGCGTCCGGACAACTGCGCAATATGGCCTCGATCGGCGGCAACATCATGCAGCGTACTCGGTGTGCTTACTTCAGAGATGGCGACGGTCTTCCCTGCAACAAGCGAGCGCCTGGGTCGGGTTGCTCCGCGCTGCACGGACTCAACCGCAGCCACGCGATCTTCGGCTGGTCAGAGTCCTGCGTGGCCACGCATCCGTCAGACCTCGCCGTAGCGCTGACAGCGCTGGACGCAACCGTACACGTGCGAGGTCTACACGGCGATCGCGTGATTGCCTTTTCCGAGTTCCATCGGCTGCCGGGTGACACTCCCGAGAAGGATAATGTGCTCGAGCGTGGCGACTTGATCGTCGGCATTGAAGTTCCGGCACGCGCAGAGGCGCGAGCCTCCCATTATCTGAAAGTTCGTGATCGCCAATCGTACGAGTTTGCACTCGTCTCCACGGCTGCCGCTGTGGCGATTGACGGGAGAACCATTCGATCGGTGCGGCTTGCGATGGGCGGGGTTGCACATAGGCCATGGCGGCTGGCCGCCGCCGAAGCGGCGCTTCGTGGGCTATCACTGGACGATCGACCTCGCCTTAAGGCCGCGATCGCCACGTCCTTCACCGATGCCCGGCCTCTTGCGCACAACGCATTCAAGGTCGAACTCGCTCAGCGCTGCGCATTGAGAGCGCTGCAGACGGCAGGAGAACGCGCATGAATGCCGTAGGACAACCATTGACTCGTCTCGAAGGGCGGCTCAAGGTCACCGGTGGCGCCCAGTACACGGCGGACGTGCCGCTAACCGGTGCTCTGCACGGGGCGATCGTGCATAGCCCGATCGCCAACGGCCGTACGATTTCCATTGATACGACGGCCGCGGAAAGGGCGCCCGGCGTGGTGGCCGTATTCACCTACCGCAACATGCCTCGCATCAAGCCCATACAGAAGCCGTGGGTTCACCTGCATCCCTACGGCCAAAGCTATCTGGTGCTGCAAGACGATCAAATTCACTATGCCGGGCAGCCTGTGGCACTGGTAGTCGCCGACAGCCTGGATCAGGCGGCGTACGCCGGGACGTTGATCACGGTCCAGTACGAGGTGAAGCCCCCCGTCGTATTCAACGCCGAGACCGCCCTGGGCGCGTTCGATCCTCCGCAATTCTTGTGGCCGGTGAACTCCTCGGTGGGGAACCCTGCAAGGGGCTCACGGACGGCGCGGTCAGGATCGAGCGCGTCTACACCACCGCCGATCGGCACCACAACCAGATGGAACCGCACGCCACCATGTCGACTTGGGATGCGAGCGGACGTCTGACGATCTTCGAAGCATGTCAGGGCGTCTTCGCGCTGCGGGACTTCGTGTCGATCGCACTGGAAATCCCCCAGAGAAAGTCACCGTCATTTCGCGTTACGTGGGCGGGGGCTTCGGAGGCAAAGCTTACGTCTGGCCGCATACGTTGCTGGCGATCGTTGCGGCCCGGGTCATACGGCGTCCCGTGCGCATTCAATTGACCCGTGCACAGATGTACTCCATGGCAGGCCATCAACCGGCCACAATTCAGACGATCACCCTGGCCGCCGACAAGACCGGCAAGCTGACGGGCATCCGTCATGACAGCATCTCACCCACATCCGTATTCGACGACTATATTGAATACGCTGCGAATGCGAGTCGCTCGCTCTGGGGTGCAAGCGGCGGCATATCGACAGGGCACAAGATTCTTCATACCAACCGCAATACGCCCACGCCGATGCGCGCACCGCACGAGGCGCTCGGGCACGTTGCGACCGAAATCGCAATGGACGAGCTGGCGTATGCCGTGGGGGTGGATCCCGTCGCCCTGC
>CAVTZO010000059.1:0-27582 GCA_963739145.1 uncultured beta proteobacterium | reverse complement strand
CGCAAGTCGAGGCGGGTCACGGCTGCCCGATCACGATGACGCTTCGCGTCAGTGCCTACGCTGCGGACCACGCCGGGAATCGCGAAGATCTGGGAACCCAAGGTCACGGCGCGCGTCTACGACCCCCGCAACCTGCCTGATACCGGCAAGCGCGGCCTGACCATCGGCATGGCGATGACCGAGAAGCAAGGTGGCTCGGACGTGCGCGCGAACAGCACGCGCGCCTTTCCGGTTGGCGCCGAAGGACCGGGCGAAGCCTACGAGCTGGTCGGCCACAAGTACTTTGTCTCGGCGCCGATGTGCGACGCTTTCCTGGTCCTCGCACAGGATTCGCGCGGGCTGTCGTGCTTTCTGCTGCCGCGCTGGCGGCCGGACGGAACGAAGAATCCGATGGAAGTACTGCGCCTGAAGCGCAAGATGGGCAACGTCTCGAACGCGTCCAGCGAGACCGAATTGCGCGGCGCGTTGGCCTGGATGGTCGGCGAACCGAAGGCCATGGAGTGCGCACGATCATCGAAATGGTCGCGATGACGCGCTTCGACTGCATGGTCGGATCGAGCGCCGGGATGCGCATGGCCGCCTCGCAAGCGCTGCACCACTGCGCCAGCGCCGCGCGTTCGGCCGTCTTCTGGTCGAGCAGCCGCTGATGCAGCAACGTGCTCGCGGACCTGGCGCTCGAGTCCGAGGCCGCGCTGGTGCTGTCGATGCGCATCGGCCGCGCGCTGGATAACCGCGCCCAGGAGCATGAGGATTGCCTGGTGCGGCTGTGCACGCCGGTCGGCAAGTACTGGATCTGCAAGCGCGCGCCGCAGCACGCGTTCGAGGCGATGGAGTGCATCGGCGGCAGCGGCGTGATGGAGGACGGCCCGATGCCGAGGCTGTTTCGCGAATCACCGGTCAACGCAATCTGGGAAGGCAGCGGCAACATACAGTGCCTGGACGCACTGCGCGCGATGCGCAAGACGCCCGCCGTGCTGCAGGCCTACTTCGATGAGGTGGCGCGGGCGCGCGGCGCGTGTGGCGCGCTGGATCGCCACGTCGAACTGCTGAAAGCCGAACTGCGCGACGTCTCGGACATCGAGTATCGTGCGCGCGGCCTGGTGGACCGGATGGCCACCGGCCTGCAGGCCGCGCTGCTGGCGCAGCACGCGCCACCGTGGGTCGCGGACGCGTTCTGCCGATCGCGCCTCGATGGCCTCGGGCATCACCAGTTCGGCGCGCTGCCGGCCGGTGTCGATTGCGGCCGCATCATCGAGCGTGCGATGCCGCACGCCGGCTGAGCGCTCTCGCCGCTCTGCCCTCACCCCCTCCCCTCTCCCGCTGGCGAGGGGCGATACCGTGTGCCGCCTCGAACAGTGTCGAACCTGCGACGACCGGTCGCCCCTCGCCCGCGCCAGCGGGAGAGGGGGAGGGGGTGAGGGCAGAGCGGCTGCGCGCGCACCGGGCCTGCGCGCCTGGGACTTTCAGGCGGAGGGGTGGGGGGTGCTGGCCTCGAACAGATCGCAGTACGCCACGTAGGTCGACAGCACCATCAGCGGCGACAGCACCAGCCAGCCGAGCATCGCCGGGATGCACGCGATGATCGCGAACGCGATCCACAGCAGCCCGTACACCGTCAGCGCGCCCAGGTTGGCCCAGCAGGCGCCCACGCTTGCCTTCAGCGCCTCGATCGGCGGCTGCTGGCGCAACATGATCAGGGCGGGTGCCAGCCAGCTTGCCATGAAGATGGGGGTCAGCAGCAGCAACACGATCAACGCCACCAGCGCCGACGTAACCCCCAGGCCGGCCAGCAGGCCGAGGTTGCCGGTGAGGCCGCCGTAAACAGCCCCGCCGACTGCACCCAGACCGGCCACGGTCCCGGCGCCGACCACCACGAGCACGCCGACCATGACCAGCACGCCGCCGATCGCAAGGGGCCCGAGCGACGCGCCGAAACCGGCGAACAGGTCCGCGACGACCGGGACAGATCCCTGCTCGGTCTTGCGTGCCGCCTGCATCAGGCCGCCGGCAAACACGAACCAGCCGATCTGGGCGGCGATCGCCCCGAGCACAGGAACCACGTGCAGCAGCGCCAGGATGACGATCGCGATCAGGCACATGACGATCCAGACCGCGGCCGCGCCCCGATTGAACAGCAGTTGCCACGCGCCGCCCCACCACTCGGCGCCCCGTGCGGAGGCGACCTCACGGAACGCGGTCGGCTGGATTTGTATCGACGGTTCTTGCATCGGGACCTCGCAGCCCTGCCTTCGGCCAGAACGGTCCGGGCGGAACGGTCCGGCCCGGCGCTGCCGGCAATCATGCTGTCAGAGGCAGCGCGCCGGGTCAATCGACCTTCATGTGCGATGACCCTCACCCCCACTCCCGCAAGTGGGAGAGGGAGAACAACGCGCAGACTGCTACGGGCTCGAGAGGCGCTCTTCGGCGCGCTCGATCGCCTCCGCGGTGCCACGCAGCACGAGGACGTCGCCTGCTTCCAGCACCAGTGCATCGCTGGGATCGTCGCCGCGGATTCCGCGCCGCCGCACTGCGCGCACTTCGGCGCCGGTGGCGGCCAGCCCGAGCGCGCCCAGTCCGAGGCCGACCGCCGCCGAACCGGCCTCGATCGGCACCGAATGCAGCCGCACGTGCTCCCCCTCCTCGGTCGCGTCGTCCGGATCGTCGGCGCCGTGGAAGTACCCGCGCAGCAACCGGTAGCGCGTGTTGCGGGCGTCCTGCACGCGCCGCACCACGCGCGCCAGCGGCACGCCGAGCAGCACCAGCGCATGCGATCCCAGCATCAGGCTGCCCTCGAACACCTCGGGCACCACCTCGGTCGCGCCGGCGCGCAGCAGCCCATCCAGATCGGCGTCGTCCTGCGTGCGCACGATCACCGGCAGGTGCGGGCGCAATTCGTGGGCGAAATGGATCACGCGCAACGCCGAGCGCAGGTCGTTGTAGCTGATCACCAGCGCGGAGGCGCGCGATACTCCGGCGGCGACCAGCGTTTCGCGCCGCGCCGCATCGCCATAGACGACCGAATCGCCGGCGGCGGCGGCCTCGCGCACCCGATCCGGATCCAGGTCCAGCGCGACGTAGCCGAAGCCCTCCTGCTCCAGCATGCGCGCCAGGTGCTGGCCACTGCGGCCGTAGCCGCAGATGACGACGTGGTTCTCGTTGGCGATCGAACGCGTCGCGATCCGATGCAGTTGCAGCGACTGCTGCATCCACTCGGAGCGCGAGAAACGCAATGCGAGCCGGTGGCTCCACTGGATCAGCAACGGCGTGGCCAGCATCGACAGCAGCATCGCGGCCAGAATCGATTGCATCAGCGCGGCCGGAAGCAGTTGTCAGCTGCCCGGCCTGGTTCAGCAGCACGAAGCGAACTCGCCGGCCGTCGCGAGGGCACCGCCACCTTGATCGCGGTGCCGGCGGTGGCGCCGCGCCAGCGCGCCAGCAGCGCGATCAGCGCGAATTTCAGTCCGACCGGCACGATCAGGGCGGCCAGCACCCAGCCGAAGTGGCCGATCACGACGCGCAGGTCCAGCAGCATGCCGATCGTGACGAAGAACAGCCCCAGCAGCACGTCGCGAAACGGCTTGATGTCCTCTTCCACCTGGTGACGGAATTCGGTCTCGGAGATCAGCATGCCGGCGACGAACGAGCCCAGCGCCAGCGACAGGCCGACTTGTCGCGTCAGCCAGGCCAGGCCCAGCGTGACCAGCAGCAGGTTGAGCATGAACAGCTCCTGCGAGCGGCTTGCGCGCGACCAGCGTGAACCAGCGCTGCAGCAGCCGCTGCCGCCAGCCAGCAGCAGCGCCAGCAGCACGACGACCTTGGCTGCCGCCCATGCCAGTTCGATCGCCGAGGTCGCCTTGAGGGTTCGCCAGCGCCGGCAGGATGACCAGCAACGGCACCACCGCCAGGTCCTGGAACAGCAGCACGCCGACGATAGTCGCCCGTGGTCGGTATCCAGTTCGAGGCGCTCGGCCAGCAGTCTCGCACGATCGCGGTCGACGACATGGCCAGCGCGGCGCCCAGCGCGAACGCGCCGGCGCTGCCGATCCCGATGCGTTGGCCCACCAGCAGACCGAGCGCGAGCGGCCCGGCCAGCGTGATCACGACCTGGGACAGCCCGACCCCGAGCACGATCGCCCTCAGGCTGCGCAGCCGCGGCAGCGAGAATTCGAGCCCGATCGAGAACATCAGGAAAACCACCCCGAATTCGGCCAGCCGGTAGGTCTCGGCGCTGTCGGGAGCGAGCGCCAGTCCGTGCGGACCGACCACCACGCCCACCAGCAGGTAGCCGAATACCGGCGGCAGCTGCAGGCTGCGCAAAGCGCCCACCGCGAGCACCGAGGCGGCCAGCAGCAACAGGGTCAGTTCAAGGGCGGACAGCATCAAGTCTCGGCAGGGGCGTGCCGCAGCAAGTCCTGTGCCAGCGGCTCAGGTCCCAGAGTATCATCGGCCAAAGGCCTGCCGCAGCAGCGAGCCGCCCAATTTCGGTCGCGCGGCACGGGCGCCGGGCCGTCTGGACTTCTGGATTTCGAATGAATCGGGTCGACCACGCAATGGCCACTGCAGCTGAACCGCAGACGCGCGGCTCCGCGCTTGATC
Organism: uncultured beta proteobacterium; assembly: GCA_963739145.1. GTDB lineage: Bacteria > Pseudomonadota > Gammaproteobacteria > Burkholderiales > Burkholderiaceae_F > VBCK01. Next base: position 22,986 of record CAVTZO010000059.1, on the reverse strand, counting down.
TGGCGCGCGACGTGCTGATGATCGAGTCGCAGTCGGTGGCGGCGCTGGCCGGTCGCCTGGACCAAGGATTCCTGCGCGCGGTCGGGCTCGTGCTTGGCTGCAAGGGACGCGTGGTGGTCAGCGGCGTGGGCAAGAGCGGGCACGTCGCGCGCAAGATCGCTTCGACGCTCGCGTCGACCGGGACCCCGGCGCTGTTCGTGCACGCGGCCGAGGCGGCTCACGGCGATCTGGGCATGGTGACCGCGCGCGATGTGTTCATTGCGCTGTCTTATTCGGGCGAGACCGACGAGCTGCTGACCATCGTTCCGATCCTGAAGCGAGGCGGCACGCCGCTGATCGCGTTCACCGGCAGTCACGCCTCTTCGCTGGCCGGCTATGCGGACGTGCACCTGGATTGCCGGGTCGAGCGCGAGGCCTGCCCCCTGAACCTGGCGCCGACCTCCTCCACCACCGCGATGCTGGCCCTGGGGGACGCCCTGGCGGTCGCCTGCCTGGACGCGCGCGGTTTCGGGCCGGACGATTTCGCGCGTTCGCACCCGGGTGGCGCTCTGGGACGGCGCCTGCTGCACGCGCGTGTCCGACGTGATGCGCATTGGCGACGCGATCCCGGTGGTCGATGCCGGCGACACCGTGATGGAGGCGCTGCGCGAGATATCCAGCAAGCGGCTCGGAATGACTGCGGTGCGCGGTGAAGACGGCAAGCTGGCCGGCATCTTCACGGACGGCGATCTGCGAAGGTTGCTGGAACGTGGCGGCGATGCGCGCGTGACCCACGTGCGGGACGTGATGACCGCAACTCCGCTGACGATCGGTCCCAATGCGCTGGCGGTCGAGGCCGCGCAGCTGCTGGACAGCGGGCGCAAGAACCAGTTGCTGGTGCTCGACGCCGAGCGCCGGCTGGTCGGCGCGCTGCACATGCACGATCTGATGGCGGCACGGGTCATTTAAGTGGTGAGCACACGCATCGCGCGGGGTGCCGGAGCGGTGCCCGCCCGCAGTTCGTCCGGGCGCCGGTCGCAGGCGGCCTTGCGCGCGGCGCGCGTGCGGCTGGTCGTGCTGGATGTGGACGGCGTGCTGACCGACGGGCGGCTGTATTTCGGCGCGGACGGCGAGGCGCTGAAGGTATTCGACGTGCGCGACGGCTACGGCGTGCGGCTGCTGCGCGAGGCCGGCCTGAAGGTGGCGCTGCTGTCGTCGCGCGCCTCGCCGATCGTCGAGCGCCGCGCGAGCGAGCTGGACATCTCGCCGGTGCTGCAGGGCGAGCGCGACAAGCTGGCTGGATTGGATCGGCTGCTGCGCAGGGTCGGCGTGCCGGCTGCCGAGTGTGCCTACCTGGGGGACGACTGGCCCGATCTTCCGGTGATGGCGCAGGTTGGTTTCGCGGCGGCGGTCGCGGATGCGGCGCCCGAAGTCCGGCGTGCGGCGCACTGGGTCGCACCCGCTGGCGGGGGACGCGGAGCGGTGCGTGCGCTGGCGGAGTTCGTGTTGCGCAGCCGCAACAGGCACGCGGCGCCGGGGCCGGTCGATGCGTGATCGTGTCGCCTCGGTGATCGCGATCGTCCTGCTGGCGCTGGTGGCAGCCATCAGCTACTGGTACTCGCGCTCGCTGCAGTCCGGCGCGCAAGGACCCGAGATGGCGCGCCCGAAGGTCGACGCCGACGCCGATGCCATCACCTTGATCCAGTTCGACTCGCTCGGGCGGGCCAAGTACAAGCTGTTCTCGGACCGGATGACGCATTACGTGCAAACCGACGATGTGGACCTGATCAATCCGCGCCTGTTCAGCCTGCGACCCGATCAGCCGCGGGTCGAGGCGGTGGCGCTGCTGGGACACGTGGAAAACGACGGCGAGCGGATCCGGCTGTCCGGGGATGTGTTGCTCACGCGGGATTCGCCGGGCGGGCTGCCGCCCTTGCGGATCAGCACGCAGATGCTGCTCGTGCTGCCGGACAAGGACCGCTACTCGACCGAACTGCCGGTCGTGGTCGAGCGGGGTGCCGATTCGATCCGGGCGACCGGAATGGACCTGGACAACATCACGCAACGGGTCGTGTTCGGCTCGAACGTCGTCGATACGATCGCGCCGCGACGAAAATGAGACGCCGCTTGCTGCCGGCCTGGCCGGGCCTCGGATTCCTGGTCGCCTTCGCGGCAGCCGTCGTGCTCGGCCCGGCACGGGCCGAGCGCGCCGATCGCAGCCAGGCGACCCTGATCGTCGCCGATCACCAGACGGTCGACGACCTGAAGCAGGTGTCGGTGTTCACAGGTCACGTCGTATTGACCAAGGGCACCATCCGCGTCACCGGCGAGAGGATGGAATACCGCGAGGACGCGGAGGGCTACCAGTACGCAATCGTGACAGCCGGCGAGGAAGAGCTGGCCACGTTCCATCAGCGGCGCGACCCGACCCGCCCGGGAATCGAAGAGACCATCGACGGCGTGGCCGAGCGCATCGAGTACGACAACCGGGCCGACACCGTGAAGCTGTTCACGCGCGCGGTCGTGCGGCGCCTGGAAAACGGTGTGACTCGCGACGAGTTCACCGGCGATCAGATCGTCTACGACGCGCGCACGTCGCACTATGACCTGACCAGCTCCGCCGACAAGTCGGCCAGCCGCGTCACAGCGCGCATCGCGCCGCGTAACCCGCAACCAGCTGCCTCCACGGACGCCCCGTCCAAGGCGGACGCCGCGTCCAAGGCGGACTGCCCGCCCAAGGCGGACGCCTCGTCCAAGGAGGCGGACTGCCCGCCCAAGGCGGACGCCCCGTCCAAGCAGGAATCCTCCAGCCCGGATCCGGCGGCGGGCGGCGCGCGATGAACGCCGCCACCCCCCTGCCGCTGGCGCAACCGCCGATGCAGGCCCAGACGCAGGCCGCGGAGCCGGTCGATGCGGGTTCGGGGCCCGTCATCGGGCCGACGGTGCGCGGCCTGGTGGTCGAAAGACTCGCCAAGCGCTACGGTGGGCGCGCGGTCGTGCGGGACGTTTCGCTCTCGGTGGAACCCGGGGCCGTGGTCGGATTGCTCGGTCCCAACGGTGCCGGCAAGACCACCTGCTTTTACATGGTGGTCGGCCTGGTACCGCTCGACGAGGGATCGATAAGCCTGGACGGCCGATCGATCTCGCACCTGCCGATCCATCGACGGGCCCGGCTTGGGCTGTCCTACCTGCCGCAGGAAGCGTCCGTGTTCCGGCGGCTGACGGTCGAGCAGAACATCCGGGCCGTGCTGGAGCTGCAGCAGGACGATCGCGGCCGGCCCCTGGGCGAAGAGGCCATCGAGGAGCGGCTGGTCGAGTTGCTGAAGGATCTGCAGATCGAGGAGATCCGCACCAACGCGGCACTGAGCCTTTCGGGCGGCGAGCGGCGCCGGGTCGAAATCGCGCGCGCGCTGGCAGCGCGCCCCCGCTACGTCCTGCTCGACGAGCCGTTCGCCGGCGTCGACCCGATCGCGGTCATCGAGATCCAGCGCATCGTCCGCTTCCTGAAGCAGCGCAATATCGGGGTCCTGATCACCGACCACAACGTGCGCGAAACGCTCGGCATCTGCGATCACGCCTACATCATCAACGAAGGCCAGGTGCTGGCCCAGGGCCGGCCCGACGAGATCGTCGAAAACGAGTCGGTCAGACGGGTTTATCTGGGCGAACACTTCCGGATGTGAGGATGATGCTCAGCCGCATGAAGTCGCGCGGTTGCCCGTTTGCGAAGCGCCGCACCCGATCCCGATGAAAGCCTCGATCCAGCTGCGCTTTGCGCAGCACCTGGCGCTGACGCCCCAGCTGCAACAGTCGATCCGGCTGCTGCAACTGTCCACGCTGGAGCTGAACCAGGAACTGGAGCAGGCGCTGGTCGACAACCCGCTGCTGGAGCGCGACGACGATCCGCTGGCGGGCCACGCGCGCCTGGGCAACGACGGGTCGATTCTCGATGCCGGGCAGGCAGCCGAGGCCACTGGTGAGCCGGAGGGCCGGGCCGAGGCCGGGGCGGGGCCGTCTTCGGCCGACTCGGCCGGCGCGCCGCAGGAAGGATCGGATTCGCCGGGGCCGGCCCTGGACTGGGGCAGCTCGCGCGAGTTTCGCGAGGACGACGACGAGCCGTCCGCGCTGGGTTGGGCGGCCGCCGAGACGACGCTGCACGACCACCTGCGCCAGCAACTCAGCTCGACCCAGGCGTCACACCGCGACCGCGTGCTGATCGGGCTTCTGATCGAAGCGGTCGAGGAGGACGGCTACCTGAGGACCTCGCTGGAGGAAATCCAGGCGATGTGCCCGGTCTCGGAGGCGGTCGAACCGGACGAACTGTCGTGCGCCTTGCGACTGCTGCAGAGCTTCGATCCGGTCGGCGTGGCCGCACGTTCGCTCCAGGAGTGCCTGGGCTTGCAGATCGACGCCCTGCTTCACGCGAACGGCTTGGCCGCCGAAGACTCGAACCGGCCTTGCGTGATCCTCGCAAGGCGCATAGTAAGTGAGCACCTGCTGTTGTTTGCAAATAGGGATTTCGTCAAGCTTAAGAAGCTGACGGGCGCGTCCGACGAACAGTTGCGGGCGGTGCACCACCTGATCCATGGACTGAATCCCCGGCCAGGGTTAGGCTTTGCCACGACAGCGCCGGATTATGTCGTGCCTGACATCCTGGTTCGGCGCCAGAAGGGCCGTTGGACCGCACAGCTGAATCCGGAAGTCATGCCACGTCTGCGCGTCAATCAGGCCTACGCTTCGATCTTCAAACGTCAGAAAGGCCAGCCCTCACACGCAAGCTGGGCGGCGCGGCTGCAGGAGGCGCGCTGGCTGATCCGCAACCTGCGCCAGCGCTTCCAGACCATACAGAGGGTCTCGCAGGCGATTGTCGACCGCCAGAGCCATTTTTTCTCGCACGGCGCGATCGCGATGCGGCCGCTGGTGCTGCGTGAGATCGCCGACGCCGTGGGCCTGCATGAATCGACGGTTTCGCGCGTGACCGCGAACAAGTACATGGCCACTCCGTTCGGTGTTTTCGAGCTGCGCTACTTTTTCGGCAGCCATGTGGCCACCGACGCCGGCGGGGCCGCATCGAGCACTGCGATCCGGGCCCTGATCGGCCAGCTGATCGCGGCCGAAGATTCGAACAAGCCTTTATCGGACAGCCGGATCGCCGAGCTGCTGGGCGACCAGGGAATCGTGGTCGCGCGGCGCACGGTGGCCAAGTACCGCGAACTTCTGCACATTCCTCCGCTGGCGCTGCGCAAGTCGCTGTGAAGCACGCCTCAACCCTCGAAAGGACCCCGCATGAATCTGAACATCCACGGGCACCACCTCGAAGTGACCCCGGCGCTGCGCGGCTACGTGTTGGAGAAGCTGACGCGAGTGCGCCGACACTTCGACAACGTGATCGACGTCGACGTCGTTCTTTCCGTGGATAAGCTGGACCAGAAGGCCGAGATCACGCTGCGGGTACGGGGCGTGGCGCTGCACGCCGCTTCGGTTCTGCCCGACCTGTACGCGTCGATCGACGCGATGATGGACAAGCTGGACCGCCAGGTGCTGCGCCACAAGGACCGCGTGAAGAATCACGCGCACACGCCGCTGAAACACCAGGACGCAATCCCTCCCCAGTGACGCACCCAGCCCCGATCGGGGCTGTTGCTGCAGGGCAACGCGAGACTCTTGACGTAGATGTCGCGCGTATACTGCACCGCAATCCGGCCCAAATTAGACTCGGATACTGTTCGGTGTAAGCGGTCACATAAGTTTTTGTGAGGTTGGCCGCTCTGGCAGCAGTGAGGGGGACGATTTCAGGCACCCATTAAGGGATCGCCGCGCCGGGTTGCGAATACTCTGTTCGAATCGAGTGCGACCGGAGGGGCGTCAGGCGCCCATGAATCTGCTCTCGAATCTGCTGCCGCTATCCAACGTCGAGTTGGATGTCCACGCGCAAGACAAGCGAGGCGCGTTGCAATCGGCTGCGCGGCTGCTCCACCAGAGCCAGGGAATCAGCGAGGCCGGGATTTTGGACTGCCTGGTCGCGCGCGAGGAACTCGGCTCCACCGGCCTTGGCAAGGGCGTGGCGATTCCGCACGGACGGCTGCGCGGGCTCAAGCGCGCGGTTGCCGCGGTATTGCGCCTGGAGTATCCGATCGGGTTCGATTCGCCCGACGGCGCGCCGGTCCGGCTGCTGGTCGTACTCCTGGTGCCCGAGCACGCGACCCAGCAGCACTTGCAGATCCTTTCCGAACTGGCTCAGATGCTGTCGGACTCGGCGATGCGCGAACAATTGCTGACCGTCGGGCAACCCGCGGCGCTGCTCGCCAGCGTGGCTGCCTGGGAGCCGATTCGCCCAGCGGCCTGACATGCTGACGTTCGAGTCGCTGTTCGAGGACAACGGCACGGCACTCGACTTGCGTTGGATCAGCGAGCCCACGGCCGGGCACCGGGTGCTGCCCGATGCCAGCGGCAGCAGCGTCCAGGCGGCCGAGCTGGTCGGGCATCTGAACCTGATCCATCCCAAGCGCATCCACGTGCTGGGCGCAGCCGAGGTCGATTACATCGCGCGCATCCCCCCCGGGCGGCGCGAGAACGTGCTGCGCGAGCTGATCGAAGGCGCCCCGCTCGGCCTGATCGTCGGCGAAGGCCGCTCGCTGCCGGCCGAACTGCTGGCGATCGCGAGCGCGGCCGGGCTGCCGATGTTCGACAGCTCGCGCGATGCGGCCGAGGTGATCGATGTGCTGCGCATCTACCTCGCCAAGCAGCTGGCCCGCCACTGCTCGATTCACGGCGTCTTCATGGACGTGTTCGGCATGGGCGTGCTGATATCCGGCCAGTCCGGGCTAGGCAAGAGCGAGCTGGCGCTGGAGCTGATCAGCCGGGGTCACGGCCTGGTCGCCGACGACGTGGTCGACTTCGCGCGGGTCGCGCCCGACACCATCGAGGGCCGCTGCCCGCCGCTGCTGGCCAACCTGCTGGAGGTGCGCGGGCTGGGACTGCTGGACATCCGGGCGATCTTCGGCGAGACCGCGGTCCGTCGCAAGATGAAGCTGCGGCTGATCGTCGAGCTGATGCGGCGCAGCGCCGCCGACAGCCTGGAGCGGCTTCCGCTGGCGGGCACGACGCAAGAGGTGCTCGGCCTTCCGATCCACAAGGTCGTGATTCCCGTGGCGGCCGGCCGCAACCTGGCGGTGCTGCTGGAGGCCGCGGTGCGCAACACGATCCTGAAGCTGCGTGGAATCGACACGATGCACGATTTCCAGCAGCGCCAGCGCGAAGCGATGGAAGACGACGAAGAATCCTGAACCGGCGGCACCCGGCCAACCAGGCCGGTCGGTCGCGCCTACCGCGTGCGGCAGAGGCAGGGCCGGCACCCCGTGCTGCAATCGCATCCGGGAAACCGATCTTCCGATCGCCCACGAAACAGGAGAGACCGAATGTTCAAGCCGATCTTGATCGCGGCACTGCTGGCCGTACCGCTGTGCGCCTCCTCGCAGAAAGAAAGGCCAAGACGTCCCAGCAGGAAAAAATGTCCGCCTGCAGCAAACAGGCCACCGACAAATCGTTGAAAGGCGACGACCGCAAGCAGTTCATGTCGCAGTGCCTGTCGTCCTCCAAGCTGAGCCAGCAGGACAGGAAAAAGGCCTGCAGCAAAGAGGCGTCCGACAAGTCCCTCGAGGGCGACGACCGCAAGAACTTCATGTCGCAGTGCCTGAAGGAATCCACCAAGACCTGACCCGCCGCCCTCGCGCCAGGCCTCGGCGATCGATAGCCCGCTTTTGGCGTCCACGCCCATTAGTGACACCTTCACCTCCCTTCTCCCGCGAAGCGGGAGAAGGGCTTAGGATCTGGGACTCGTGGCCTCCCCTCTCCCTTTAGGGAGAGGGGCTGGGCGTGAGGGTCCCCCGTAAATTTTTTGGACCAAACTAGATTGCGGCTGGTCCTCGTCTCTGGCATGTCCGGCTCCGGCAAGTCGGTCGCGATCCGCTTGCTGGAGGACATCGGCTACTACTGCATCGACAACCTGCCCGCGCAGTTCCTGGCCGACGTGTGCGCCTTCCTGTCGGCCAACGGCCACCCGGAGGTCGCGGTGTCGATCGATGCGCGCTCCGAGGGGCCGATCGCGCACCTGCCCGGCGTGCTGGGCGGGTTGCGCTCCCTCGGATGCGACGTCCGGGTGTTGTTCCTGACGGCCTCGACCGATGCCCTGGTTCAGAGGTTCTCCGAAACCCGGCGCCGCCACCCGCTGTCGCGCGAGCTAACGACGCAGGGGCGCGAGCCGACGCTGGAGGAATCGATCGCGCAGGAGCGCGAGCGCCTGGCCCCGATCGATTCGCTCGGACACGTGATCGACACCGGCGATCTGCCGCCGAGCACGCTGCGCCAATGGGTGCGCAACTTCGTCGGCGGGCCGCGCAGCGACCTGACGCTCGCCTTCGAATCGTTCGCGTTCAAGAACGGCATTCCGGTCGCGGCCGACCTCGTATTCGACGTGCGCAACCTGCCCAACCCGCACTACGATGCCCGCCTGCGGCCGTTGACCGGCCTGGACGCGCCGGTCGCCGAGATGCTCTCGAATCTGCCCGAGGCGCGCGCGATGATCGACGACATCGCAGGCTTCATCGAACGCTGGCTGCCCAGCTACGTGCAGGACGGGCGCAACTACCTGACGGTCGCGATCGGGTGCACCGGCGGCCAGCACCGCTCGCCGTACGTGGTCGAACAACTGGCGCGCCGCTTCGGCGGCAAGGAGCGGGTCCTGGTCCGGCATCGCGTGCTCGATCGATAGCGCAAGGAGGTGCGGCGATGGAAAACAGCATGGGGCTTACTTCGAGCGCGTTCGCGCAGGGTGCGAGCATTCCGAAGCGCTACACCTGCGAGGGCGAAGACCAGTCGCCGCCGCTCGCGTGGTGCGGCCTTCCGGCAGCCGCGCGCAGCCTGGCGCTGATCGTCGATGACCCGGACGCGCCCGACCCGGCGGCGCCCAGGATGACGTGGGTGCACTGGGTGCTGTACAACCTGCCGCCCGAGACGACCCATCTGGATGCCGGGATCGCGCCGAGCGCGTTGCCGTCCGGAACGCTTCAAGGCAGGAACGACTGGAAGCGCACCGGCTATGGGGGGCCATGCCCGCCGATCGGCCGGCACCGTTATTTCCACAGGCTGTACGCGCTCGACGCCAGGCTGCCGGACCTGAAGCAGCCGACCAAGGATCAGTTGCTCACGGCGATGCAGGGGCACGTGCTCGCGCAGGCCGAGCTGGTCGGCACGTATCAGAAGGACAAGCCGCGCTGAGGGTTTGTTTCTTGGCAGCAGCCCTCACCCCTTCCCCTCTCCCGCTTGCGCGGGCGAGGGGCGATCGAGCGGGGCAATGCTCAGACCTTCGCCGGGGCACAACGTATCGCCCCTCGCCCGCGCACGCGGGAGAGGGGAGGGGGTGAGGGCTGTGCGCTAGGGTGGTCCCGCACCTCCTGCAACAACGCCTTATGCGGGGCAGGCAGGCCCTCTCGATCGATTTGCCCGAGCGGGACCCATCGCAACGAAGCTTCGACCTCGGCGCGCGCGGTCAGCGCCAGGTACGGCTCTATCGTCAGCGCCAGGTGGGTCAGCAGGTGCCTTCTGGGCGGCAATGGCAGCGGCGCGGCGGCACCCAGCGCGCGGGCGCGCCTTACCAGCGCCGCCTTCGATTCGAACTCGGGCAGGCACATCAGTCCGCCCCAGATTCCATCCGGCTCGCGCCGCTGCAACAGCACGGAACGGCCGGCCAGCGCCACCAGTACGTGTGCGTGGCGCAGCGGCCGCTCGCGGCGCGCCCGCACCGTCGGCAGTTCGGCGGTGCGACCACTCTTCAGAGCCAGGCAGCTTGCGCTCACCGGGCACCGGTCGCACGACGGCTGCAACCGGGTGCAGACCGTCGCGCCCAGGTCCATGATCGCCTGCGTATAGCGCGCCATCTGCCGGGCGGCCGGCAACTCGAACTGTGCGCGCTGGCACAGCCGCCGCGAGACCGCTGCTGCTCCCGGGTCGCCGTCGATTACCCAGTGGCGCGCCAGCACCCGCTTGACGTTGCCGTCCAGCACGGCAGCGCGCTCGTCGAAGCAGAAGGCCGCGATCGCGGCCGCGGTCGAGGCCCCGATCCCCGGCAGCGACGCCAGCGCCTGTGAACTGGCCGGGAACCGCCCGTGATGGTGCTCGGCCACCGTGCGCGCGCAGGCGTGCAGATTGCGCGCGCGCGCGTAGTAGCCCAGGCCGGACCAGGCCGCCATCACGTCCTCGACCGGAGCCCGTGCGAGCGAGCGCACGTCGGCAAAACGCTCGATGAAGCGCCTGAAATACGGCAAGACGGTCGCTACCTGGGTCTGCTGCAGCATGATCTCGCTGAGCCAGACGCGGTAGGGATCGCGCTCGCGCAGCCACGGAAGGTCGCGCCGCCCGTGCGATCGGTGCCAGGCGAGCAGGCGCCGCGCGAAGTCGCCCGCCAAAGCGGCCGCGCCGCCGCCCTCAGATCTCGACACGCAGATAGGAAGGCAGCGCTGGTCCGTGCGCATCGGGCCGCGGTCCTTCGCCTCCCGGCCGGGCCGACGGGGCCGGGCGCGGGTTCGCGATGGCTACCGCGATTTTTTTCAACTCGTCCAGATGCGACTGCACGTCCTGCAGCGCGTCCTCGAGCTGGCCGATGCGCCCGTCCAGCGATTCCTGGGCGTCGCGGATGCGCGCCACCGCGTCGGTGCGCTTCTTCAGTTGCTGGCGCTGCTCGCGCACCTGCGTCTCCAGAGGCGGCAGCAGCGAGCGGACCCAGGCCTCCGTATCGCGTTCGGCGGCGGAAAAGATCGTGCGGGACTTGCCGACCACGGTGTCGAAGAACCGCTCGATCAGCGACCATTTGTCGCGGGTGAACACGGCGACCGCGCCGAAATGGCCCTCGTAGGCCGCCTCGAGCCGGTCGATCTCGGTCACGTACGTATCCAGCGTGAAGCGCATCGGCGGCGGCAGGCTCCAGCCGATGTCCTCGGCGAAGCGCCGCTGCACGCCGAGCACCATCCGTTCGATCTCCGCCAGCGCCGCGTTGGCGCGGCGGATCATCTCGCGCAGGCTCGCGAAATACTCCGTGACCGCCGACATGAACCCGGGCGTCAGCCGCACCTTGCGCATGCGGTCGCGGGTGGACATCACGGCCGTGCGCAAGGTCTGCATCCGCAAATTCGAGTACGCCTGTTCGGCCAGGCGCGCCAGCACGACCCGGGCGGCCACCACCTTGCGCACGTTGTCCTCGAAATCGTGCTGTTCGCCCTGGGCGCGCACCAGCATCCGCTCGACCGCGCTCTGATTCTTGCCCTGCAACGCGCGCAGCTCGTACAGCTGCTCGACCAGGTTCCGTTCGCGCGCGGCCAGCGCCTGGCGCACCTCGTTCATCACGCGCGAGCTCACCGCCAGGGTCTGCTCGCGAATGATCTGCTGCGCGTTGCGGCACCAGCAGGTCGACCAGGGCCGCCTCCAGGGCAGGCAGCCGGCTGCGTTCCAGGAGTTGAGCGTCGCCGGTGACCTTGGCGACCAGCCCCTTCTGGGCCGACACCGGAAACACCCGCTTGCGGTCGAGTTTCAGCGTTTCGCTGACGCTGACGATCTGGCGGCGCACTTCCGCCTCGATCTCGGTCTGCGACTTCAGCGAGTCCCACAGGCCGTCGATCTTGTTCAGCACCGCGATGTGGTTGGCCGTCTGGGGCGAATCCCCCATGATGTGGCGCCACACGTCCAGGTCGCTTTTCGTGACCCCGGTGTCGGCCGCCAGCACGAACAGCACCGCATGGGCGCTGGGGACCAGCGACAGCGTCAATTCGGGCTCGGTGCCGATGGCGTTCAGCCCCGGCGTGTCCAGGATGACCAGCCCCTGCTTGAGCAGCGGATGCGGGAAATTGATCACCGCGTGCCGCCAGCGCGAAATTTCGACCAGTCCTTCCCCGCCGTCCTGGATCAACTGGTCCGGGTCGTTCGGGTCGAACAGGCCATACATGCGCGCCTCGTCGATGCCCACGCGCACGGTCTCGGCCACCAGCTGAAACGCCTTGTACATGCCGTCGGGCGAAGTGGTGTCGACCGGGAATACGCGCCACTCGCCGGAGCTCTTCTTGAAATCGGCCATGGTTCCGAGTCGCGCGCGCGTTTCTATCGGCAGCGCCCGGATGCAAGGCGGCAGGGACTCGTCGTACATCAACTCGGTCGGGCACATCGTGGTGCGCCCGGCCGACGACGGCAGGATGCGCCGGCCGTAATCGGCGAAGAAGATCGCGTTGATCAGCTCGGACTTGCCGCGCGAGAACTCCGCGATGAAGGCGACCACGAGGCGGTCGCCGGCCAGACGCTCCAGGGCCAGGTCGAGCCGGCGCGCCGCGTCGGCTTCCAGCAGATGGGCGTCGTCCAGCCACCTTCGCAACTGGGCGACCGAAACCGCCAAAGTATCGCGCCAGGCCCCGTATTGCTGAAAGCTGGTGGCGAGTTGCGACATGTCAGGAATGCTCGACGGTCGGCCGGTGTTCAGCGCGGATCCATCAACCAATCTATCACAGGCGCAGACCGGCCAGTGCTGCGACCGCACGCTTGCCGCCACGCGGCGCTCAACGCCGCTGGCAACGGGCGCACCAGTATGTGGCGCGCTGACCCTGCATGATCCGTCGAATTGGGCGGCCGCACACCGGGCACTCCGAGCCATCGCGCCCGTACACGCGCGCCCTGAGCGAGTATTGCCCCTCGGCGCCGTCGGCCCCCGTGAAGTCGCGCAGCGTGGAGCCGCCCGCCTCGATCGCCTCGCCCAGCACCCGGCGTATCGCCGCGGCCAGGCGCACGCAGCGCGCCCGGCTCAGCCGCTGGGCCGGCACACGCGGATCGATGCCCGCGTCGAACAGGCTCTCCGAGGCGTAGATGTTGCCGACCCCGACCACCACGTCGCCGGCCAGCAGCACCTGCTTGATCGATGCCGACCGCCCGCGCAGGGCCAGATACAGCTGCACCCCCTCGAACCCGGGCTCCAGCGGCTCGGTCCCCAGATTCGAGAGCAATCGGTGCCGCTCGACGTCGCCTTCGGCCGCCGGGTGCCACAGCAGCGCCCCGAAGCGCCTCGGGTCGGTCAACCGGGCCAGCGCCGTGTCGAAACTCAAGTCAACGTGATCGTGCGGACCCCGCTCGGGAATCTGCCCGGGCGGATACAGGCGCCAGGACCCGCTCATCCCCAGATGGGAGATCAGCACGCCGTGCTCGAAACGCCACAGCAGGTACTTGCCGCGCCGATCGATCTGCCGCAGGCGACGCCCCGCCAGGATCGCGGCCAGCGTGCGCGGCACTGGCCAGCGCAGGCGCCGTTCGTAAACACGAAGTGCGCGCACCGGACGGCCCGCCAGCAAGGCGGAAAGGCGGCGGCGAGTAACCTCGACTTCGGGTAATTCCGGCATTTGCGGTCACGGCTAATATGTCGGCTGGCGAACCGATCGCGCCTCGGCAGGCGCAGGGAAAGATATTCATGCAGGCAAGACCCCTCGGACCGGCTCGCGCGTGGGCGACGGGATCCATGTTGTGCGCGCTGATTGTAGGCTGCGCGAGCACCAGCGATGCTCCGGGCCCGGCCGCGCCGAAGGCGCCGGCCGAAGCGGAAGCCGAAGCGCCGGGCCGTCCACTGCCCGACGTCGAACTGACCGGGCCGCTGCTGTTCGAGATCGTGGCAGCCGAAGTGGCCGTGCAACGTGGCGAGCCCAGTGCCGCTTTCAACACGCTGATGAAAGCGGCGCACGACACGGGCGATCCGCGCCTCGCGCGCCGGGCCACCGAGGTCGCGCTGGGTGCACGGGCTGCCCCGCAGGCGCTCGAGGCCGCGCAGCTGTGGCGCCAGCTGGACGGCGGTTCAGCCGAGGCCGAGCAGACGTACACCTCGCTGCTGGTGGCCAACGGCCGCTACGACGACGCCAAGCCGCTTTTGCAGAAGCAGATACGCGCCGAGCAGGATCCGGTCGCTGTGCTGGAGCGGGTGCAGCGGCTGCTGGCGCGCGCCACCGATCAGGTCAAGGGCATGGCGCTGCTCGACGCGCTGGCAGCGCCGTACCGCGACGATCCCAAGGTCGGCTTCGAAGTGCACCTGGTCCTGGCGCACGGTGCGCATGCGGCCGGTCAGGGCGCGCGCGCCACCGAAGAGGCGCGCGCCGCGCTGAAAATGAGGCCGGACTCCGAGCAGGCCGCGATTGCGGCGGCTCAATTCATTCTGGAGGGTAAAAATAAGACCGAGGCGGCCGGGCGTGCCGATGCGATCGGGCTGCTGTCCGACTTCCTGCACCGCAATCCGAACGCGGCCGAGGCGCGCCTGGCCTACGCGCGGCTGTTGATCGGAGACGGACGCAACGACGCGGCCCGCGCCCAGTTCGAGGAGCTTCTGAAGCGCGATCCACGCAGCCCGGATGCCCTGTTCGCGCTGGGAGTCCTGTCGATGCAGGCGGAACTGCTGCCGCAGGCGCGCGAATACTTCCAGCGTTACCTGACCGCGGTCGAAGACGGGGCGGATCGCGAGCCCGACCCGGCATACCTCAACATGGCCCGCATTGCCGAGGACGAGCAGAAATACGACGAGGCGTTCGACTGGCTGCATCGCGTGCACAGCCCGGACCAGCTGCTCACGGCCCGCATCCGCGAGGCCTTTCTGCTGGCCAAGCTCAATCGCCTGGACGAAGCGCTCAAGACGCTGCAGGACGCGCCGGTCGAGTCCGCCGACGACAGGCTGCAGGTCGTGCTGTCGCAGGGGCAGATCCTGCGCGAGGCTCACCGCTACCAGGAATCCTACGATCTGCTGGCCGCCGCCTTGAAGGCCTCGCCGGACGATCCGAATCTGCTTTACGAGACGGCCATGTCGGCCGAGCGGCTGGACCGTCTGGACGTGATGGAGACGGACCTTCGGCGCCTGGTGCAGTTGCGGCCGGACTACGCGCACGCCTACAACGCGCTCGGCTATACGTTCGCCGATCGGAACATCCGGTTGAAGGAGGCCTACGAGCTGATCGACAAGGCGCTGCAGCTGGCCCCCGACGACGGTTTCATCCTGGACTCGATGGGATGGGTGCAGTACCGGCTCGGCAACCTGACGGCTGCGCGCGATTACCTGGGACGCGCCTATCGGCTCAAACCGGAGGCCGACGTCGCTGCGCACCTGGGCGAGGTGATGTGGCGCCAGGGGGACCGCGACGCCGCGCGCACTGTCTGGCGCGAAGCAAGCCGCCGCGAGTCCGACAACGAGACCTTGAAGGAAACGCTGCAGCGGCTCGACGTGAAGCCGTGAGCGCGGGCGGCGCCGCGCTGCGCGGGCCCGCGCGATGGATCGCGGCCGCGGCGGGCCTGCTGGTGGCCGCGTGCGCTTCGCTGGCGCCGGTGTCCGGCGGAGTCAATTACGCGGGCCGCTTTGCCCTGGTGGTCAGCGGTGACAGCCGACAGGAGGCGTCGAGCGGGCGTTTCGCGCTGACCGTGGACCGATCCGACGTGACGCTGGATCTGAGCACTCCCCTGGGTACGACGGTGGCGCGTGTGCAGTCCGGACCGGGCGGTGCGCGCGTGACGGTGCCGACGGCCGTCGGCCTGCGAACCGAGTCGGGGCCGGATCCCGACGCGCTGAGCCTGCGATTGCTCGGGTGGACCCTGCCGGTTTCGGGCATCGCAGATTGGATCGAAGGGCGGCCCGCGCAGGGGCGCCCTTATCATCTGGGATCCGCCGAGGACGGCGCCGCGCTGCTGGAGCAGGATGGCTGGACGATCCGGTTCGAGCCGCCCGCCCCCGGCGCGCGGATCCAGCGGCTGGACCTGAGCCGGCCACAGCAGGGCGCCGCACCGGCCGTGTCGCTGCGCGTGGTGCTCGATCCCGGGGGCTGATGATGCGGTTGATGCTGGGGCTGCCTGCGCCGGCCAAGCTGAACCTGTTCCTGCAGGTGATCGGACGTCGTGCAGACGGCTACCACGAGCTTCGAACCGGGTTCGTTGCGATCGACCTGTGCGACACGCTCGACTTCGAGCGGCTCGACGACGCGCGCATCGAACGGCGCGGCGACCTGACCGGACCGGTCGAGCACGATCTGGCGCTTCGCGCGGCGCGCCTGCTGCAGCACGAATCCGCGTGCGGGCAGGGCGCGCGCATCGAGCTGGAAAAGCGCATCCCGATCGGCGGCGGCCTCGGGGGCGGTTCTTCGGACGCAGCCACCACGCTGCTGGTGCTCAATCGTCTGTGGCGCCTGAACTGGCCGCGCGAGCGACTTGCGGATCTGGCGCTTCGCCTGGGCGCCGATGTCCCGTTCTTCCTGCAGCCGGGTCCCTCGCTCGGACAGGGCGTCGGCGAGCGGCTGTCGCCGCTTTCGATCCCGCCCCGCTGGTACGCGGTGATTCACCCGCAAGTACATGTTTCGACAGCAGAAATCTTCCGGTCGCCCGAATTGACAGTACACCTGGAACAGGCCAAAATCTCAGGCTTTCCCGAGTGCGACCGCGGCAACGATCTGGAGCCGATCGTCCGAAGCCGGGTGCCCGAGGTGGATGCCGCGCTACGCTACCTCTCGGGATTCGGCGAGGCACGAATGACCGGATCGGGCGCCTGCGTGTTCGCGCAGTTCGAAACGCAGGCACAGGCGGAACAAGCGATTGCCGGCGCGCCGGCTCACTGGTCCTGCTGGGCCGTGGCCGGGCTGAGCGAACATCCGCTGGCTGCATGGTAAGGGCCCGGCAGTCTGGTGAGACAGCGGGCGGACGGCGGGGGACGGCGGCGAACTGTAGGATCTGCGAAGAAGCGTAGGAGAGTTTGCGCGCTGGGGAGTCGCCAAGCTGGTTAAGGCAGCGGATTTTGATTCCGCCATTCGAGGGTTCGAATCCTTCCTCCCCAGCCATTCCAAGACGCAATCAAGCCGATCCGCTGCGCCATCCTGGCGTTCGAGGGCGAAAATCTAAGGGCCGCTGATGGTCGCGTTGGTGTCGGACGATTTGATGGTGTTCTCGGGCAATGCCAACCCGAGGCTGGCGCACGCCGTCGTTCAGCACCTGAACATTCCGCTGGGGCGCGCGGTGGCGTCGCGCTTCTCCGACGGCGAGATCATGGTCGAGATCAACGAGAACGTGCGCGGCAAGGACGTTTTCGTGCTGCAGTCGACCTGCGCGCCGACCAATGACAACCTGATGGAGCTGCTGATCATGGTCGATGCGCTCAAGCGCGCGTCGGCCGGCCGCATCACGGCGGCGATTCCCTACTTCGGCTACGCGCGGCAGGACCGTCGCCCGCATTCGGCGCGGGTCGCGATCAGCGCCAAGGTGGTGGCCAACATGTTGCAGGTGGTCGGCGTCAATCGCGTGCTGGTGATGGATCTGCACGCCGACCAGATCCAGGGATTTTTCGACATTCCGGTCGATAACGTGTATGCGAGCCCGATCCTGCTGGGCGACCTGTGGAAGCACAACCACCAGAAGCTGGTGGTCGTGTCGCCCGACATCGGCGGGGTGGTGCGCGCGCGGGCGCTGGCCAAGCGAATGGAGTCGGACCTGGCGATCATCGACAAGCGCCGTCCCGCGCGCCAACGTGGCCGAGGTGATGAACATCATCGGCGAGGTCGAGGATCGCACCTGCGTGATCATGGACGACATGATCGACACCGCGAACACGCTGTGCCAGGCCGCCAAGGCGCTGGGCGAGCGCGGGCGCGCGCCAGGTGTATGCGTACTGCACGCACCCGGTGCTGTCGGGCAAGGCAGTCGAGCGGATCAACCAGTCGGTGCTGAGCGAAGTCGTGGTCACCGACACGATCCCGCTCAGTCCCGAGGCGGCGGCGTGCCGCAAGATCCGGCAGCTTTCGTGCGCGGCGCTGCTGGGAGAGACGATTTCGCGCATTTCGCGCGGAGACTCGGTGAGCTCGCTGTTCATCGAGTGAAGGACGAAACCATCATGGCCCGTCGTGGTTGGTCGCGACTCGCGGGCCGGGCGAAAGGAAGACGATGAAAGTTGTGGCATCGACACGTCAGGCGCAAGGCACGGGTGCGAGCCGCCGTCTGCGCCACCAGGGCAAGGTGCCCGGGATCCTGTACGGGGCCAAGTCGGACCCGGTCAACATCGAGCTGGAGCACAACCCGCTGTTTCACGTGCTGAAGCGCGAGAAGTTCCACGCATCGGTGCTGGAGATGGAACTGGACGGCCGGCCCGAGAAGGTGCTGCTGCGCGATTTCCAGATGCACCCGTACCGTCCCCAGGTTCTGCACATCGACTTTCAGCGGGTCGCCGAGGATCAGAAGATCCACATGCGGGTTCCGCTGCACTTCGTCGGTGCGGAAAATTCTCCGGCCGTGAAGCAGTCCGGCGCGATCATCGGTCACGTCAGGTCGGAGGTGCAGGTCTCGTGCCTGCCGCGCGACCTGCCCGAGTTCATCGAGGTCGATCTGTCGCACCTGACCGCGCAGGACACCGTGCACGTGCTTGACTTGAAGCTGCCCGGCGGGGTCAGCGCGGCGCTGCGTGGAAAGGAAAACCCGGTCGTGGTCAGCGTGACGCTGCCGAGCGTGCAACAGGAGGAGGCGGCTCCGACCGAGGAAGCCGTCGCCGCCGCTCCGGCCGCGGCCGCGCCGGCGGCGGCCGGAGCGCCTGGCAAGGGCGCCCCGGCTGCGGCCGCGGGCAAGGCCGCCGCACCGGCCGCCGCAGCCAAGCCGGCCGCGGCCAAGCCGGCGGGCGGCGACAAGAAGAAGTAACAGGGATTCGGGGCCCTGACAAGGCAGCGCGGCGCGCCCTGCTCGGGCATCGGCCCGCAGCGGTTCTGCGACGCCGCGGGCCGATTTTCCAGCAGGCGCGCCCCTGACCCACCATGGCCGACGAACCTTCCGCTCCCCGCATCCGGATGATCGTTGGGCTCGGCAACGTCGGGCCGGAATACGAGCGCACCCGGCACAACGCCGGCTTCTGGTTGATCGACCGCTTCGCGTCCAGAATCGGTGCGGCGCTGCGGCCCGAGCGCAAGTTCAGCGGCGACCTGGCACGCGCATCGATCGGCCGGCAGGACGTGCTTCTGCTCAAACCGTCGACCTTGATGAACCGGTCCGGCCAGGCGGTGGTTGCGGCGGCGCTGTTCTACCGCATCCTGCCGGACCAGATTCTGGTCGCTCACGACGAGCTCGATCTGCCTGCCGGCGACGCGAGGTTGAAGCTGGGCGGAGGCACGGCCGGTCACAACGGACTGAAGGACATCAAGGCGCGGCTGACGCATGCGGATTTCTGGCGGGCGCGCATCGGCATCGGGCACCCGCGCGACCTCGGCCTGCAGCAGGATGTGGCCGATTTCGTGCTCCACCCGCCACGCCGGGAAGAGCAGGTCGCGATCGGCGACGCGATCGCCCGCATCGATGACGTGCTGGACCTGATGGTGGAAGGACAGTTCGAGCGCGCGATGTTGCGACTGCACACCCGCGGGGGGCCGACCGCATGAATCGGATCGGACTGCCGGATTGGAAGCCTTTGGGGTTCGTGCGTGACCTGCTGTGCAATCTGGCGGGCGGGGTCGCACTGGCACTTTTGCGCCGGCGCAGCGTCGAGGCCTGGCGCGCCGACGGTGCGCAGCTGATCGCCCTGTTCGCGCTCAACCTGGCGGCGGGCCTGGCCTACGACGTCTACGCCGCCTATCCGGGCCCTGGCCGGGTCGACTGGGATGCGTTGCCGGCCGCGAGCTTCTGGGCGCTGCCGTTGCTGCTGGGGGCGTGGCTGATCGCGCACCTCGGACGCGAGGCTGACACGGACCGCCGCGTCGGAGCCCTGGCGGCCTCGGGCTTTACCTTGGCGGCCCTTGGATCGTGCGCCAGCAGCGCGCTGGCCGTGCTGGCCGATTTTTCGCCGGCGGTCGACCGGCTTTATCAGTGGCTGACGTGGGTGCCTGTGATGTGGGTGGCCGTCGCCTGGGGCCTGGGCGCGCCGCCCCTGGCGGCGCTGCGTGGCTGGCGCGCCATCGCGGCCGTGGCGCTGGCCGCGGCGCTGGTCGTAGGTCCCCAATGGACGGCCGATGCCGGCACGCGTCTCTGGGTGGCGGCAGACTCGGGGCAGAGCGCCGACGCCGATGCGCGTTCCGGGGCCGGAGCCGAGCAGATCCTGTACTCGCAGGCCGACCTGCTGGAAGACTCGCTGGATCGGATCGCCCCCGGCAAGCCGGGCGTCACCGAGCTGTATTCGATCGTGTTCGCCGGCAGCGGATCGCAGGACGTGTTCCTGAACGAGGCGCTGGGCGTCAACGAGATCATGTCCGACCTGTTCGATACCGGCGACCGCAGCATCGTGCTGGCGAACAGCCAGAAGCGCCCGGGCGAGGCTCCGTTCGCGACCATCACCGCTCTGCAGAGGGCACTGGCGACGGTGGCCGAGCGGATGGACGACGGCGAAGACATCCTGTTCCTGTTCCTCACCTCGCACGGCGCGCCCGACCATACCCTGGACGTTTCGCTCTCGCCCTACCAGCTCGAGCCGTTGACTCCGGTCCGGCTGCGCGCGCTGCTCGACGAATCCGGCATCCGGTTTCGCGTGGTGGTCGTGTCGGCCTGCTACTCGGGCGGATTCGTGCAGCCGCTCGCGAGCCCGGACACGATGGTCATCACGGCTTCGGGCGCCGATCGCACCTCGTTCGGATGCCGGGACGGCGAGCAGTGGACTGACTTCGGCCGCGCATTCTTCAAGGACGCCTTGCCGGCGACCGGTTCGTTCGAGGGTGCGATGCAGCGGGCGCGCGAGCTGATCGCGCAGCGCGAATCGTCCGCCAGGCTGGCGCCGTCCGAGCCTCAGATCTTCATCGGCGGCGCGATCCGGGAGCGTCTGCAGAATTTGCAGACGCAAAAGGTCGGGCCGCGCATGCTGGTGCGGTCGTCGTCGGCTGCGCCGGGCAGGTTTCCTGTTGCACGCAACGCAGGCCGCATTGGTGCGCGGATGGCCGTGTCCGCGCGGGGAGCGAGCGCATGGGGATCGGGATTTTGCTCACGCTGCTGGCCGTTGCACTCGCATCGGCACCCGTGGCGCGCGCCGACGAGGTCAGGGTCGCCGTAGCAGCCAATTTCTCGGCGCCGGCGCGGTCGATCGCGGCCGACTTCGAGAAGGCGACCGGCCACACGGTCGCGCTTTCGGTCGGATCGACCGGCAAGTTGACTGCGCAGATCGGAAACGGAGCGCCCTACGAAGTTCTGCTGGCAGCAGACTCGGACACGCCGGCCCGCCTGGAGGCAGACGGCCTGGCGGTGGCGGGCTCGCGCTTCACCTACGCGATCGGCAAGCTCGTGCTGTGGAGTCCGCGCCCCGACGTCGTCGACGCCAGGGGGCAGGTGCTGGGCTCGGACCGCTTCATGCACCTGGCGATCTGCAACCCGGAGCTGGCTCCGTACGGAGCCGCCGCGATCCAGGCTCTGCGCGCCCTGGGCCTGTACGACCGGGTGGCGCCACGGCTGGTGAAGGGCGAAAGCGTGGCGCAGGCCTATCAGTTCGTCGCCAGCGGCAACGCCGAGCTCGGATTCGTCGCGTTGTCGCAGGTCACCGACGAGGGCCGGCTGCGCGAGGGATCGGCCTGGATCGTCCCGCAGCCGCTGTACTCGCCGCTCAGGCAGGACGCCGTGCTGCTCGCGCCCGGCCGCAACCGCGCTGCAGCCCAAGCCTGGCTCGCATGGCTCTGGCAGCCGGCCGCGCAGGCGATCATCCGCTCGTACGGTTACGAGCTTCCGGAAGGCAAGTTTGAACACTGACGACCTGACCGCGCTGCGCCTGACGATCGAGCTGGCGTTCGTCACGACCGTCCTGCTGCTGCTGATCGGCACGCCCATCGCGTGGTGGCTCGCGCGCTCCCGGTCCCGGCTGCAGCCGGTGCTGGCGACGGTGGTTGCGATGCCGCTGGTGTTGCCGCCCACCGTGCTGGGCTTCTACCTGTTGCTGCTGCTCGGGCCGCACGGGGCGATCGGACGTTTGACCGGCGCGCTCGGCCTGGGAACGCTCGCCTTCAGCTTCGGCGGCCTGGTAGTGGCTTCGATCGTGTATTCGCTTCCATTCGTGGTGCAGCCGCTGCAGGCCGCGTTCGCCTCGGTCGGCGAAGGCGCGCTGGAGGCGGCTGCCAGCTTGCGCGCCGGACCGTGGGACCGGTTCGTCACGGTGGCCATTCCGCTGGCTGCGCCCGGCTTTCTGGCCGCCGTGGTGCTCGGCTTCGCGCACGTGGTCGGCGAATTCGGCATCGTGTTGATGATCGGCGGCGACATTCCGGGCGCAACGCGCGTTCTGTCGGTGGCCATTTACGATCGCGTCGAGGCCATGGACTATGCGGGAGCCGGTCGCCTGGCCGCCGGCCTGCTGGTGTTCTCGTTCGTGGTCGTGTTCGCCATGTACCGGCTCGGCGCGGTCGGCACGTCGCTGACGGGGCGCGCCATGCGCCGATGAACGAGCCGCTGCCGATCGAGGCGCGCTTCGCGCTGCGTTATCCCGGCTTCGAGCTCGACGTCGAACTGAGCCTGCCCGCCGGTGGCGTGAGCGCGCTGTTCGGCCCATCCGGTGCGGGCAAGACCCTTTGCCTGCGCTGCTTTGCCGGCCTCGAACGCGCCTGTACGGGTCGCATCGCGGTTGGCGCGGACGTCTGGCAGGACAGCGCGACCGGCCGCTTCCTCGAGGCGCATCGCCGGCCGTTCGGCTTCGTGTTCCAGGATGCGCGTCTTTTTTCGCACCTGACCGTGCGCGGCAATCTGCGCTATGCGGCGCAGCGCGCGGTCGGACCCGAGCCGGTCGGCTTCGACGAAGCGGTGCGGCTGCTGGACATCGGCGACCTGCTCGAGCGGCGGACCGAGCGCCTCTCGGGCGGAGAGCGGCAGCGCTGCGCGATCGCCCGCGCGCTGCTCACGCGCCCGCGCCTGTTGCTGCTGGACGAACCGCTGTCGGCGCTGGACGAGGCGCGCAAGGCCGACCTGCTGCCGTACCTGGAGCGCCTGCGCGATGCGCTTTCGATCCCGATGATCTACGTCAGCCACTCGATGCGGGAAGTGGCC
>CAVTZO010000058.1:0-26200 GCA_963739145.1 uncultured beta proteobacterium | reverse complement strand
AGCTGCGGCGGCACTTTCCGGCGCTTCGACATGTTCTTCTACCTGATCTGCACGGTGGTCACGATCGACACCATCGGCGCCGTCGCGAGCAACGGAGCGGAGGGCTTCACCTGGCTGCTGTTCCTGGCCCTCTTCTTCTTCCTGCCCTACGGGCTGTCGATCGCCGAGATGGGCTCGGCGTTCCCGCAGGAGGGCGGGCCCTACGTCTGGCCCGGCTGGCGTTCGGACGGCCGGTGGCCGCAATCAACTCGGTCAGGTCTTCTGGCGCGCGGCGCCATGCGACGAGTTCCTGGACAGATCGCCGCAAGCGCCAACAACGGCAAGGGCCTTCGGCGTTGGCGGTGCCGGTGGGATCGATGCCCGACCTGCTCGAGCAGATCGCCGGCGAGCTCGCCCCGTCGGCCATCGTCATGGACCTGGGCAGCACCAAGGCGGACGTGGTGGCGGCGGCCCGGCGCGCGCTGGGGCCGGCCTTCGCGCGCTTCGTCCCGTCGCATCCGATCGCGGGCGGCGAGCGTCCCGGCCTTGAGCGGGCCGATCCGGACCTTTTCGAAGGGCGCACCGTGGTGACCACCCCGGTGGACGAGACCTCGGCCGACGCGCTGGCCCGGGTCGAGCAGCTGTGGCGCGCGTGCGGCGCGCGGGTCGAGCGCATGCAAGCCGACGAGCACGATCGCGTGCTCGCGTCGGTCAGCCACCTGCCGCACGTGCTGGCTTTCGCGCTGATGGGGCAGATCGCGGGCGAGCAGGACGCGCAGCGCAAGCTGTCGCTTGCCGGCCCCGGATTTCGCGATTTCTCCAGGATCGCCGCCAGCAGCCCGCCGATGTGGCGCGACATCGCGCTGGCCAATCGCGACGCGCTCGGCCAGGAGCTGCGCGCCTTCACGGCCACGCTGCAGCGCATCGGCCAGGCCGTCAGCGCGGGCGATGGAGCCTGGTTGCAGCAGTTCTTCCAGCGGGCCAGCGACGCCCGGCGCCGCATGGACGGGCGCGAACGCGGGGAGTGACGCGGTGCCGCCGCCCGCCAGGCCGTCTTCCACCAAGCAGTCCTCCGCCGGGCAGTCTTCCGCCGGGCAGTCTTCCGTACTGACGGTGGCGCCCATCGTGCACGCCTGCGGCCAGGTCAGGTTGCCGGGTTCCAAAAGCATCTCGAATCGCGCGCTGCTGCTGGCAGCCCTGTCGGAGCAGCGCACGGTGCTGACCGGGCTGCTGGACGCGGACGACACGCGCGTGATGATCGAGGCGCTGCGCAGGCTGGGAGTGGCGGTCGAGGTCGACGCCGACCGCACGGTCGTATCCGGCTGCGGCGGCCGCTTCCCGCAGCGTCAGGCCGATCTTTTCCTCGGCAATGCGGGAACTGCGATGCGCCCGCTCGCGGCGGCCCTGGCGTTTAGCGGTGGCCGTTATCGCCTGGATGGCGTGGCGCGGATGCGCGAGCGCCCGATCGGCGACCTGGTCGAGTCGCTCAACGCGCTGGGGGCGTGCATCCGCTTCGAGGGCCAGCCCGGCTATCCCCCGCTGTCGATCGAGCCGGCGCGCACCTTGTCCAGCGACCGGGTCGCGATTCGCGGCAACGTATCGAGCCAGTTCGCAAGCAGCCTGTTGATGGCGGCCCCGCTGATCGCGCCTGCGCAGGGATTGCGCATCGAGGTGGACGGCCCGCTGATCTCGGAGCCGTACGTGCGCATGACACTGGCGCTGATGAGCCGATTCGGCGCGGCGGTCGATCGGCAGGCGACGCAGTTCCACGTGATGCCGGCCGCCTACCGGTCGCCGGGCCAGCTGGCGGTGGAAGGCGATGCCTCCGGCGCGTCGTATTTCCTGGCTTTGGGCGCGCTCGCGGGCGGGCCGGTGCGGGTCGACGGGGTGGGCGCCGACAGCATCCAGGGCGATGTGGGCTTCGCGCGCCTGCTGCAGGACATGGGCGCGCGGGTCAAAATGGGCCCGGACTGGATCGAGGCCGGCTCGGCACCGCTCAGGGCCGTCAGCGCCGACTGCACCGCGATTCCGGACGCTGCGATGACCGCAGCAATCGTGGCGCTGTTCGCCCAGGGCACCACGCGTCTGAGCGGCATCGGTTCCTGGCGCGTGAAGGAAACCGACCGCATCGCGGCGATGTGCACCGAGCTGCGCAAGCTCGGCGCGACGGTGGACAGCGGCGACGACTGGATTTCGGTGCAGGGGCCTTGCAGCCTGCGCGAGGCCTGGATCGATACCTACGACGATCACCGGATGGCGATGTGCTTCGCGCTGGCGGCGACCGGCGGCGTCCCGGTGCACGTGCGCGATCCGGACTGCGTGGCCAAGACGTTTCCGACGTATTTCGAGCAACTCGCGTCCCTGCGCGACGGGGACGCGCGATGAACCAGCCCCCGGTGATCGCGATCGACGGGCCGACCGCCTCGGGCAAGGGCACGATCGCGCAGGCGGTGGCGCGAGAGCTGGGGTTCGTCTGCCTGGACAGCGGAGCGCTGTACCGGGTGGTCGCGCTGCTGGCGCTGCGGCGGGCGATCGACCTGCAGGACGCCGGCACGCTGGCCCGGATCGCGCACGGCGCGCGCCCTCGCTTCGGAGGCGGGCGCGTCGAACTCGACGGCGAGGACCTGACGGACGCGATCCGGACCGAGCCGGTCGGGCGGGCCGCGTCGGTCGTGGCGACCCATGCGGGCGTGCGCGGAGAGCTTCTGCAGCTGCAGCGGTCGTTCCGGGCATGGCCGGGGCTGGTGGCCGATGGCCGCGACATGGGCACCGTCGTGTTTCCCGATGCGCAGCTGAAGGTGTTCCTGACAGCGAGCGTCGAGGTGCGTGCCGATAGGCGACTTAAGCAGTTGATCGAAAAGGGGTATTCTGCTAGCATCGATGCCCTCGTGAAGGACCTGCGAGAGCGTGACGAGCGGGACCGATCCCGGCTGGTTGCCCCGCTCAAAGCGGCCCACGATGCGTATCAGCTCGATGCCTCGAGCCTGACCGTGGAGGAAGTGGTCGGGCAAGTTCTGGCCTGGTATCGAGCGGCTTTGCAGAATTGAATGGCAGGACCTGGGGGCGCGGACCTCGTATTCTGCGCCCGATCATCAACCCCGCCGCAGGGCAAGCCTGTGGCGTGAACGAAAGTCGATATGTCTTCCGTAGCTGCTGAAAGCCTCGGTCAACGGGGTGGCGAAAGTTTCGCCGCGATGTTCGAAGAAAGCCTGACGCGTCACGAGATGCGCGCCGGCGAAGTGATCACCGCCGAAGTGATCCGGGTCGATATCAATTTCGTGGTCGTCAATGCCGGACTGAAGTCCGAGGCGTACATCCCGATCGAGGAGTTTCGCAACGACCTGGGCGCAACTGGACGTCAAGCCGGGCGATTTCGTGTCGG
This sequence comes from uncultured beta proteobacterium, assembly GCA_963739145.1. GTDB lineage: Bacteria > Pseudomonadota > Gammaproteobacteria > Burkholderiales > Burkholderiaceae_F > VBCK01. The sequence continues at coordinate 22,839 of CAVTZO010000058.1, read as the reverse complement.
TTGCGATCGAGTCGCTCGAAAACGGCTACGGCGACACGATCCTGTCGCGCGACAAGGCCAAGCGCCTCGCCGCGTGGATGAATCTGGAAAAGGCGCTCGAAAACGGCGAACTGGTGAGCGGCACGATCACCGGCAAGGTCAAGGGCGGCCTGACCGTGATGACGAACGGGATCCGCGCGTTCCTGCCCGGTTCGCTGGTCGATACGCGTCCGGTCAAGGACACCTCGCCCTACGAGGGCAAGACGCTCGAATTCAAGGTGATCAAGCTGGACCGCAAGCGCAACAACGTCGTGGTGTCGCGGCGCGCGGTGGTCGAGGCCAGCATGGGCGAGGAGCGCGCCCGCCTGCTGGAGACGCTGAAGGAAGGCGCGATCGTGCACGGGACGTGGTCAAGAACATCACCGACTACGGCGCGTTCGTCGACCTGGGCGGCATCGACGGCCTGCTGCACATCACCGACCTGGCGTGGCGCCGCGTGCGTCATCCGACCGAGGTGGTGCAGGTCGGCCAGGAGATCACGGCCAAGGTGCTGAAGTTCGACCAGGAGAAGAACCGCGTTTCGCTGGGCGATCAAGCAGCTCGGCGAAGATCCGTGGGTGGGCCTGGGGCGCCGCTATCCGCATGGCACGCGCCTGTTCGGCAAGGTCACCAACATCACCGACTACGGCGCGTTCGTCGAGATCGAGGCCGGCATCGAGGGCCTGGTGCACGTGTCCGAAATGGACTGGACCAACAAGAACGTCGACCCGCGCAAGGTCGTGCAGCTGGGCGACGAGGTCGAGGTCATGGTGCTCGAGATCGACGAGGACCGCCGCCGCATCTCGCTGGGCATGAAGCAGTGCCGCCCGAATCCGTGGGACGACTTCGCGCTGTCGCACAAGAAGGGCGACAAGGTCAAGGGCGCCATCAAGTCGATCACCGATTTCGGCGTGTTCATCGGCCTGCCCGGCGGCATCGACGGCCTGGTGCACCTGTCCGACCTGTCCTGGAGCGAGCCGGGCGAGGAAGCGGTGCGCAAGTACAAGAAGGGCGAGGACCTCGAAGCGCTGGTGCTGGCGATCGACGTCGAGCGCGAGCGCATCTCGCTGGGCGTCAAGCAGCTCGGCGGCGATCCGTTCAACAACTTCGCCCACTCGCATGACAAGGGCTCGCTCATCAACGGCACGGTCAAGAGCGTCGATGCCAAGGGGGCCGTGGTGCACGCTGGGCGACGACGTGGAGGGCTACCTGCGCGCTTCGGAGCTGTCGCGCCGACCGCGTCGAGGACGCGCGCAACCACCTGAAGGAAGGCGACGCGGTGACGGCGATGATCATCAATGTCGATCGCAAGAACCGCACGCATCAACCTGTCGATCAAGGCCAAGGACAGCGCCGAGACGGCCGAAACCATGGCCCGCATGCAATCGGAGGCGACCACCGGCACCACCAACCTGGGCGCGCTGCTCAAGGCCAAGCTGGACACTCAGACCAAGTAGACGACGGGGGCTTTTCCGATGTCCACGTCGCAGGGGATGACGAAGTCGGAGTTGATTGCGCGTCTGGCCGAGCGCAATCCGCGCCTGGTCGCGCGCGATGCCGACGAAGCGGTCAAGACGATCCTGGACATGATGAGCGCGGCGCTGATCCAGGCCGGGCGCATCGAAATCCGGGGCTTTGGAAGCTTCGCCCTGAACTACCGGCCCGCCCGCGTCGGGCGCAATCCGAAGTCCGGCGAGCGCGTGCAGGTGCCGGCCAAGTTCGTGCCGCACTTCAAGGCCGGCAAGGAATTGCGCGAGTTCGGGTCGACGGGGCCGACGAACCGGCAGCCGGCGCCGCCGCAACGTTAGGGCGGCGCCGCTGACTTCATGGACCTGATGCGGCTGGATCTGTTGCGGCTGGTGTTCTTCGTGCTGGCCCTGTGGTTCGCGCTGCAGAATACGGCACCGGTGCCGCTGCGCCTGAGCCCGACCCAGGGCTGGAACCAGGTCCCCCTGGTGGTCGTGATCCTGGCCTGCTTCGTCGCGGGGGCGGTGGCCGGAATGCTGGCGATGGTGCCGCACCTGCTGCGGCAACGCCGGCGCGTCTCGCAGCTGACGCGCTCGTCCGCCACGGCCGCGGTCGCGCCCGACGTTGCGACCGAGAGCCTGACCGATGTGGCGCGCCGCGTCGGCGCGGTCGGCGGGCTGGAGACCGAGACCCGCCGACGCCGCTGAGAAGGTACTTCCCGCCGATGGAGTCGCAGCCCTGGTATTTGTCGGCGCTGCCGGTGCTGTTTCTCGGTCGGATGGTGGGCGCGCGGCTACGAGGCGCGCGTGCGGGCCGTCGACCAGGGTGCGGCGCCCCGTTCGCTGTTTCGCGGACTGAAGCTGCTGCTGAACGATCAGCCCGACCGCGCGATCGACGCCTTCATCGAGGTCGTCAAGCTCGACCCGGAGACGATCGAGCTGCACTACGCGCTGGGGAACCTGTTTCGCCGGCGCGGCGAGTTCGACCGCGCCGTGCGCATCCACAACTACCTGCTCAGCCGCGCGGACCTGCCGGCGGCCGAGCGGGCCAATGCGTTGGCCGAACTCGGCCAGGACTACCTGAAGGGCGGCATGCTCGACCGCGCCGAAAACTCCTTCAGCCGCCTGCTGGACGAGCGCCCGCATCGTTTCGAAGCGCTGCGCTCGCTGCTGCGCATTTACCAGATGGAGCGCGACTGGCAGCGCGCCATCGAATGCGCGCAGCAGCTCGAGCGCGAAGCCGGCGAAACGCACCAGGTGGCGACCGCCCATTTTCACTGCGAGCTGGCCGAGCGGGCGATCGCCGAGGGCGATCTGGACCGGGCCGGCGCGCAGCTCGAGGCGGCGTTGCGGGCGCATCGCAGGTCGGTGCGCGCGGCGATGCTGGCCGGGGACGTCGCGTTGCGGCGCGGCCGGCGCGTCGATGCGATCGACCACTGGCTGCGCATCGAGACCGAAACGCCGCAATATGCGCCGCTGGTGATCGATCGGCTGATGCCGGCGCTGGACGCCGAGGGCCGGCGCGAGGAAGCGCTGACGCTGCTGCAGGCGCAACCTGCTGCAGCACCCGTCGATCGATCTGCTGGATCTGGCGTATCGATGGGTTCGCGAGTGGGAGGGCATCGCGGCGGCCGAGACCCTGTTGCGCGAGGAGCTCAAGCGCCATCCGTCGCTGCTGGGTTTCGAGCGCCTGCTGGCGATCCGTGACGGCCAGGTCCAGGCGGACCCGGAGCTTGCGTTGCTGCGCGGGCTGATCCAGTCGCAGACGCAAAAGCTGGCGCGCTATTGTTGCGATCGATGCGGCTTTCGCAGCCGGGAGTTCTACTGGAATTGCCCCGGCTGCGCGAACTGGGACAGCTACCCGCCCCGGCGCCTCGAGGAGCTGGAGGTCACATGAGGACACCGGCGAAGGTGATGGCGAAGATCGCGGCGAAGGTGCCGGCAGCGGCGCGGCGCCACAGCGGCGACGCGCAATACGACGTGCCGGCGCAATTTGCCACGGTGGAGTCGACCATCGGCAACACGCCGCTGGTGCGGCTGCAGCGGATACCGGGTCCGGAAGCGGCGCGGCGCGGCGTCGTTGTGCTGGCCAAGCTCGAGGGCAACAATCCGGGCGGCTCGGTCAAGGACCGCCCGGCCCTGTCGATGATCCGGCGCGCGCAGGAGCGCGGCCAGATCAAGCCGGGCGATCGCCTGATCGAGGCCACCAGCGGCAATACCGGCATCGCGCTGGCGATGATCGCGGCCATGCGCGGCTTACCGGATGACGCTGATCATGCCGGACAACCTGTCGGCCGAGCGGCGCGCATCGATGCGCGCCTACGGAGCCGAGCTGATCCTGACACCGGCGTCCAAGGGCGGCATGGAATACGCGCGCGACCTGGCGCTGCAGATGCAGGCGCGCGGCGAGGGCAGGGTGCTCGATCAGTTCGCCAACCCGGACAATCCGCCCGCGCACTACGAGTCCACCGGGCCCGGAGCTGTGGCGCGACACGCGCGGCAACTGACGCACTTCGTGTCCAGCATGGGCACGACCGGCACCATCATGGGCGTATCGCGCTTCCTGAAGGAGAAGAATCCCCGCATCCAGATCGTCGGCGCGCAGCCAGCCGAAGGCTCGCAGCATCCCGGGCATCCGCAAGTGGTCGCCCGAGTATCTGCCGAAGATCTACGACGCCTCGCGCGTCGATCGAGTCGAATACGTATCCCAGTCCGACGCCGAGGCGATGGCGGCTCGCATGGCCGCCGAGGAGGGCATCTTCGGCGGAATTTCCTCAGGCGGCGCCCTTGCGATCGCGCTGCGCGTGGTCGCGCAAGCCGAGCACGCCGTGATCGTGTTCGTGGTGTGCGACCGGGGCGATCGCTACCTGTCGACCGGGGTTTTCGGAGGCTGATCGGCTCCGCCGCGAATCACAGGTGGGGCCACAGCCAGCCGAACACGCCGCCCGTCAGCGCGGCATAGATCAGTCCGTCGATCGTGCTCTTCAGCGTGGTCGTCAAGGAGCGCCGGTACCAGATCGACAGTTGCCACAGCGCCAGCGCGTAGCCGGTGAACGCCACGGTACCGGTGATCTGGAACACCTTCAGGTAGGGCGCCCCGATCGGCAGCGCGTTGCTTCCGATGTAGGCGGCGAACACGCCGACCACCACGCTGTACAGGAACCACAGCGCCAGCGGCTGCCCCATCGAGAACGGACCGTTCGGGTAGGCCGTTAACACCATCACGGGGCCCTGCTTCAGCTTGGCCTGGAACTGCGGCCCCTGCATGTCTTTCATGTTCGAGCATCGCGGCAGCATGTAATCGCCGGGTGCAATCGCGAACGGGCGCAGCGCCTCCATCACTTCCGTCTCCCTCGGTACCTGCAGGTAGTCGCCGCGATGCCACGGCAATGCCATGTGGATGATCGAGCTGGCGAGGAACACGGCGATCGCCGAAACGAGGACGGGCAGCCACAGCGAGCCCAGAGTAGTCATTGCTCCTCCGAATCTTGTAAGGCTGGTGTTGTGGGACGGGCACCCGCAGTGTGAACGAAGGCTCGCGACTTTGGGAGTGTTCCGGGACCGCGTTCCGGGACCCCTCGGTGGAACCCGCCGGAGTGGAGTAACACATTGAAATTGCTACGATATTCGCGCCGGAACGCTTCGTGCCCGGGCCGGCCCGGCGCGTCGCTTTCTGCGTTGCGCCATCGGATTCTGTTGACGGAAACGAGATATATCACATACCGTATGCAGTCCGGCGTGGAGGCGAAATGATTCTCGCGCCGGAGTCGGGTGCAGTGATGCAGGCAGTTGGCCTCACCCCCGTCCCCTCTCCCGCGGGGCGGGAGAGGGGCGATACCGCGTGCCCTCGCAACGATCGATCGCCCTCGCCCGCGCAGCGGAGGGGGCGGGGGGTGAGGGTGGCGGCAATCCGGATTCCCAACATGAGGACACGATGAATCCAAGCCAGTCCGTCGTCAGGAAGATCCTGGACACCGCCCGGGCGAGCGGCCGCAATTCGTTGACCGCTCCGGAGGGCAAGCGGGTTTGTGATGCCTATGCAATCGCGGTGCCCAAGGAGGCGATCGCGACCACTGCAACGGAGGCCGCCAGTTGCGCGACGGCGATCGGATTTCCGGTCGTGCTGAAGATCGTCTCCCCCGACATCCTGCACAAGACCGAGGCGGGCGGCGTGCTGGTCGGCCTGAAAAACGCGGGCGAGGTGGAGCGCGGATTCGGAACGATCATGCAGAACGCGTTGAAGTACAAACCCGATGCCACCCTGCTCGGGATCCAGGTGCAGCAGATGCTGCCGGGCGGGCAGGAAGTGATCATCGGCGCGGTCACCGATCCGGCCTTCGGCAAACTGGTTGCATTCGGGCTCGGCGGGATCCTGGTCGAGGTGCTGAAGGACGTCACGTTCCGCCTGGCGCCGGCTTCGCACGAGGATGCGCTGTCGATGCTGGACGGCATCGCAGCGGCCGACGTGCTCAAGGGCGTGCGCGGTGCCGAACCGGTCGACCGCGAGGCGCTCGCCACCCTGATAGAGAACGTATCGCGCCTGGTGGCGGACTTTCCGGAAATCTCGGAAATGGACCTGAATCCGGTTTTCGCCACGGCGCGCTCGGCGATCGCGGCCGACGTGCGCATCGTGCTGGATTTTGCGCCGGCCCCGCAGCGGCGGCGTCGCAGCCAGGAAGAGATCGTCGGCCAGATGAACCGCATCATGCGGCCCGGGGCGCTCGCGGTGATCGGCGCGTCTGCCGAGGACGGCAAGATCGGCAATTCCGTGATGAAGAACCTGATCAACGGCGGCTACAGCGGCCGGATCTACCCGATCCATCCGACCGCGGCCGAGATCATGGGGTACAAGGTCTACAAGAGCGTGAAGGACGTGCCCGACACGATCGACACGGCCGTGTTCGCGATCCCGGCCAAGCTCGTCGCGAAGGCGCTGGAGGAGTGCGGCCAGAAGGGGATCGCCGGGGCGGTGCTGATCCCGTCGGGATTCGCCGAGACCGGCAACCAGGCGATGCAGGACGAACTGGTCGCGATCGGCGAGCGCTACAACATCCGGCTGATGGGGCCGAATATCTACGGTTTCTACTACACGCCGGCCAACCTGTGCGCGACCTTCTGCACCGCCTACGACGTGAAGGGCTCGGCGGCACTGTCGTCCCAGTCGGGCGGCATCGGCATGGCGATCATCGGGTTCAGCCGCTCGGCCAAGATGGGCGTTTCGGCGATCGTCGGCCTGGGGAACAAGTCGGACATCGACGAAGACGATCTGCTGACGTTCTTCGAGCAGGACGACGCGACCCGTGTGATCGCCCAGCACTGCGAGGACCTGAAGGACGGCCGCGCCTTTGCCGAGGTGGCGCGCCGCGTGTCCAGGAAAAAACCGGTGATCGTGCTCAAGGCCGGGCGCACTTCGGCCGGCGCCCGCGCGGCGAGCTCGCACACCGGCGCGCTGGCCGGCAACGATCGGATCTACGAGGACGTGTTCAAGCAGGCCGGCGTGGTGCGCGCCCGCTCGCTGCGCGATCTGCTCGACTTCGCGCGCGGCGTTCCGGTGCTGCCCACCCCGAAAGGGGAGAACGTGGTGATCATCACGGGCGCCGGCGGCTCGGGCGTGCTGCTGTCGGACGCCTGCGTCGACAACAAGCTGAAGCTGATGTCGATGCCGCCGGACCTGGACGCCGCTTTCCGCAAGTTCATCCCGCCGTTCGGTGCCGCCGGCAATCCGGTCGACATCACCGGCGGCGAGCCTCCGGCGACCTACAAGAACACGATCAAGCTGGGCCTGCAGGACGATCGCGTCCACTCGATCATCCTCGGCTACTGGCACACGATCATCACGCCGCCGATGGTGTTCGCCAGGCTCGTGGTCGAAGTGCGCGACGAGATGCGGGCGCTCGGCATCGAAAAACCCATCGTGGCGTCGCTCGCCGGCGACGTGCAGGTCGAGGAGGCGTCCGCCTATCTTTACGAGCATGGCATCCCGGCCTACCCCTACTCCACCGAGATTCCGGTCGCAGTGCTCGGCGCCAAGTACCAGTGGGCGCGCGGCGCCGGCCTGATCAAATAAGTCCCTGTCCTAGGCCCTCACCCCCTCCCTTTCCGGCCTGCGGCCGGAAAGGGATAGAGGAAGAGAACGAGGGGCTGGGCTGGCCCCCTCGTGCTCCCCCCAGCCAATGTGTGGACGGAGTAGTGGGCGGCGGCGGATCGCCCGTCGCCCGCGCAGCGGGAGAGGGGCGGGGGTGAGGGTCTTCGCGAAAAGGGCTAATCGGACTTGAACCCGATCTTCTTGTGCGTGCCGTCGCAGTAGGGCTTGCGCGAGGATGCGCCGCACCGGCATAGAAACGCTTCAGTGCATCGCTCCACCGAGCGGCCGGTGCCCGAAACGATCTCCAGCGCCCCGACCAGCTTCAGGGGCCCGTTCGGAATCGCCGTCACCTCCAGGGGGCCGTCGCGCTGCGGCAGCGGCGCCGATTCCCGGGTCTCAGGCTCTCCGCTCGCGACGAAGCGGGCGGCGACGTGGCTCGTGTCGCAGAACGGCTTTGTCTTGGAGGCCCCGCACCGGCACAGCGTGACTCGGAAGCCGACCTCGCGGCCGTCGATTCGGACCGGAGCATGCAGCGCCAGGGGCCCGTTCTCACGCACGCGCAGCACGTTGACCTGCGGCGCCCGCTCGGCCGGCGCGCCGTCGAGGCGCTCGTAGGTGATCGCGCCGGACGGGCAGGTGAGCGCGAGGGCTTCGATCTCCTCGGGCGAGGCGCTATCGGGGTGAATCCACGCGCCAGGGGCGTTCGGAACGAATACGTCGGGGCGGCCCAGCACGCAATTGCGCGAATGAATGCAGCGCGCGCCGTCGAACCGGATCACGATGCTGCGGCCGCGCACCTCCTCGATCTTGTCCATGCTCGTCTCCTTGCCCGGCGACTGCAGGCGTGCCGCGTGTTGCGCGGTCCCGCGCGATCGAATTCGGGCGAGCCGGTATTCTGTCAGAACGGGCGTGGACTGCGCGCAGAAGTTTCCGCGAGGCAAGGCACCGCGGCGCAAACAGCGTCGCAGACGGCCGACGATCGACCGCGCTTCAAGATCCGGTGTCGGGCACGCGGAACAGCGCGTCCACGGAATCCAGCACGCCCTTCACCTTGAAGGGCTTCAGGAGGATGCGCCGCACTTCCAGCTCCTTGAGTCGCGTCACCGTCGTTGCATCGCAGCTGCCGGCGAGCACCGCAATCGGAACCGTCCTGTCGCACTTCGAATCGCCGTTGCGAATCCGTGTAATCAGGCCGATCGCAGCTCCCTCCTCGTCCAGATCGATGATCAGGGCATCGAAACGTGCCGAGGAGACCATGCGGGCGGCGTTCGCGACGCTGGTCGCCTCATGGATATCGGCCAGATTCAGTTCACGCGCGACGGTGGCGACAGTCCGTCGAAACACGAACTGCGGCTCGATCAGCAGAAGCGCTCTCGGCGCTTTCCTGGCGCGGCGCATCAGCGCTCCCCTGCGGCGTTTTGCAGCTCTTCGACCACCAGCTGCCGCAACGCGGACAGGATGGCCTCGTCCACAGCGTCGAAAAGCCGCGGCGAGGTGTCGATCAGGCACAGCGTGCCCACCGCTTCCCCGGTCGAAAGCTTCAATGGCGCGCCGGCATAGAAGCGGACGCTGGGGGCGCCTGTCACGAGGGGGTTGTCGAAAAAGCGCTCGTCGCGGCTCGCGTCCTGCACGACGAGAATTCCCGGCTGCACGATGGCGTGCCCACAGAACGACTCCTCGCGCCCGGTCTCGCATCCGTCCAGCCCGACGCGCGCCTTGAACCATTGACGGTCGCGGTCGACCAGGCTCACGAGCGCGATCGGCACGTCGAACTCCGCCGCCGCGAATTGAACGATGCGGTCGAAGCGCTCTTCAGGAGGCGTATCGAGAATCAACAACTCGCGCAGCGCGCTCAGGCGCCTTTCGTCGTCCGCGGGAATCGGGGCTGGGGTCATGGCGACTCGGTGCCTGGCCTGCAAGGCTTCACCAGCGATATATCGGCCGTTGCGCGCGACCCTTAAGCGTCGGATCGCCGGGGGTTGCGGCGCCGTGCCGCCGATCATCTCCTGGGGTTCAGAATTTCATCGAGCAGCGGCGCCTGGCCCAGGTCGCGTTGCAGGTGCGGGTAACGCAGCCCGTCGTGATAGTCGAGCTGCGTCACCCGGAAATAGTCGCCGCTGCGGACGATCAGCTGGATCGGGTATTGCGAACCCTTTGCCGCGGTGACCGCTTCCTTCAGTCGATCCGGGTCGAACGCGACGCCGTTCACGGCGACCAGCACCGAGCCCGCGGTCAATCCGGCCTGGTAGCCGGGGCCGTCCCACAGGACTTCCTTCAGCTTGCCCGCATCGTCCACGCTCAGGCCCAGCGAGAACGTCAAGTCGGTCAGCTTCTTGCCCCGTTCGCGCGACTTGTAGACCTCGCCGGCCACCTCGTCGAACACCAGCCGGTAACCGCCGCGCGCGATGCCGTCGGTCGGCGCATTGGTGTTGACCGCGTCCAGGCGTTCGCGCAGGAACTTCGCCCAGTCGTACGCCTGCACGCGGTCGAGCGTGGCGACGACGTCCTCGAACGAGTAGGTCAGCGGCACGAAGCGCCCGTCGTCGGTGCCGAAGAACAGCCGCGCGAAGTCGTCCAGGCTGCGGCGCCCGTTCGACTGCTGCCGGATCAGCGTGTCGGCGTCGAGCCAGATCAGCTGTCCGACGTCGTAGTAGTCCTCGTAGCGCTGCCAGCTCCTCCAGGGCTGCTTGTAAGCGCGGGGACTGACGATCTCGTCGTTCGTGGTGTCCTGCACGGAGCGCCAGGTGCGCCCGGGCGCCGTCGTGTGCCAGGCTGCCACGTAGGCGAGTTGATCCAGCGCTTGCTCCTTGCTCCACAGCTTCGAGCGTCCCGCCAGCACCAGGCCCCAGTATTGCGTCTGGCCCTCGTAGACCCACAGCAGGCTGTTGCGCATCGGCACGTTGAAGTTCGCGGTCCACAGGTCGGCCGGGCGCCGGAACTTGCCGTTCCACGAGTGCACGAACTCGTGCGGCAGCAGATCGCGCGAATCGGACGTCTTGTCCCACTCCGTGAAATAGGTCGCGTACGAGGCGTTCGCGCTGGAGCGGTGGTGCTCCAGGCCGTTCATCTCGAGGTTGTCGCTCAGCGCCATCAGAAAATCGTACCGATCGTAGTGACGCGATCCGAAAAGCTTGTAGGCCTGCTGGACGAGGGCGCGATGGGCGCCGATCTGCGCGGACGAGGGCGCCAGCAGTTGCGGCCGGTCGGCGAACAGGTCCAGGTAGACCGGGACCGGGGCGCCCGGATCGAGCTCGACGCGGCTCCAGTTTTCGCCGGCGTAGGCCGGCGAATCGAGCAGCGTGTCCAGGTCCGTGCGCTTGAATGCGGTCGACGCGGCGAGCGCGTCGACCGGTTCCAGCGCCGTTGCCAGGTGCCAGCCAGCCGGAATCTTCAGTTCAGCATCCACCGGAATCTGCCGGGCGAAGTAGCCGGCCGGGTAAAGGACGAACGACGTCCACTCGAGCACCGCGATGTTGCGCGTGATCTCCAGCTCGCCGAGGGCGGCCGTCGGTGCAGACAGGTACTGGAATTCCAGCTCGACGCTGGTGACACCCGCCGGCACGGCGACGTGAAAGGCGAACACGTCGACCGTATCGCGCTCCCATTTCAGCGCGGTCGCGCTGGCACCGGCGACGATGCGCAATCCGGCGATCCGGTTGATGTGCTCGCGCCCGAAGGGTGCGTGCCAGCCGGGCACCCACTCCGGAAGCAGCAGAACCAGGTCCGCCCCTTCGACCACCGGCACCGTCTCGTGGATCCGGACGATGCGCCGCTGCACATCGGTCGCATCGACCGACACCCGGAGCACGCCCGGGTAGGGCCGGTCGACCGGTGCCGCGATCGGGGCCGGCAGCGCGAGCGGCTGCGGCTCCAGGCCCTGGTTCGCCGCCGCTGCGGCTCCGACCAGACCGGCCAGGGCCCACACGGCGGCGCGCAGGCGGGCGCCGCCCGGCAGCAACTGCGGCACCTGCGGCAACTGCGGCCACTGGGCCCACTGCGAACTGCAGGTCCGACCGTTCAGCGGTCGGCTCATCCGGCCGCCACTGGAATCTTGCCGATGCGCGCCCGCCATTCACGCGGGCCGGTATCGTGCACCGACGTGCCGCGGCTGTCCACCGCCACCGTCACCGGCATGTCGCTCACGTCGAACTCGTAGATCGCTTCCATGCCCAGGTCGGCAAACGCCACCACGCGCGCCGATTTGATCGCCTTGGCGACCAGGTAAGCCGCGCCGCCCACTGCCATCAGGTAGGCCGACCCGTGCTTTCGGATCGCCTCGATCGCGACCGGCCCGCGCTCGGCTTTGCCGATCATCGCCAGCAGCCCGGTCTTCGACAGCATCATCTCGGTGAACGAATCCATGCGCGTCGCGGTGGTCGGGCCGGCCGGCCCCACCACTTCGTCGCGCACCGGATCGACCGGGCCGACGTAGTAGATCACGCGGTTCTGGAAGTCGACCGGCAAGGACTCGCCGCGCGCCAGCAGGTCCTGGATCCGCTTGTGGGCCGCGTCGCGCCCGGTCAGCATGCGCCCCGACAACAGCAGCGTCTGGCCGGGCTGCCATGACGCGACCTCCTGTGGCGTCAGCCCATCCAGGTCCACGCGATGCGAACGCTCGACGTCGGGCGCCCAGTGCACGTCCGGCCACTCGGACAGGGATGGAGGATCCAGGTAGGCCGGGCCCGATCCGTCCAGGACGAAGTGAGCATGCCGGGTGGCGGCGCAATTCGGGATCATCGCCACCGGCTTGCCCGCTGCGTGCGTCGCATGGGTTTTGATCTTCACATCGAGGACCGTGGTCAGTCCGCCCAGCCCCTGCGCGCCGATTCCCAGCGCGTTGACCTTCTCGTACAGCTCGATGCGCAGCTTTTCCATTTCGCTGCGCGGGCCGCGCGCGATCAGCTCCGCCATGTCGATCGGGTCCATCAGCGACTGCTTCGCCAGCAGCACCGCTTTTTCCGCGGTGCCACCGATGCCGATACCAAGCATGCCCGGCGGACACCAGCCGGCACCCATCGTCGGCACCGTCTTCAAGACCCAGTCGACGATCGAGTCGCCCGGATTCAGCATCGCCAGCTTGGACTTGTTTTCCGAGCCGCCGCCCTTGGCCGCCACCGTGACCTCGACCTCGCGCCCGGACACCAGTTCGACCTGGATCACCGCCGGCGTGTTGTCGCGCGTGTTGCGGCGCGCCCCCTCCGGCGGGTCGACTATCGAGGCGCGCAGCGTGTTGTCCGGATTCAGGTAAGCGCGCCGCACGCCTTCGTTGACCGCGTCGTCCAGGCCGCCGTCGAAGCCCTGCCAGCGCACGTCCATTCCGACTTTCAGGAACACATTGACGATGCCGGTGTCCTGGCAGATCGGGCGCCGGCCCTCGGCACACATGCGCGAATTGGTCAGGATCTGCGCGATCGCGTCCTTGGCCGCGGGCGAGGCCTCCACCTTGTATGCGTGACCCAGGGAACGCAGGTAGTCGACCGGATGGTAATAGCTGATGTACTGCAGCGCCGCTGCGACGCTTTCGACCAGGTCGTCCTTGCGTATCGTGCCCATGGCGGCATACCCCCTGAAGCAGACGGCATTTTAGCGGTCCCGGGGGGGGGCCCAACCGCCGGACCGCCCGGTTGAAATCGCGGCGCGGCAGCCCCATTTGAGGCATTGGGTTATTGGGTCAGTCGCTTCGTTGCCGCGGGCACCCGGCGCAGGATGGCGTGTCATGCGGCTGAAGTAGACTGCGGCGTGTTTCGGTTACTACAAAGGTGAAAAGACTATGAAACGCATCGCTCTGTTCGTGCTGACGAACCTTGCGATTATTGTCATGCTGGGCATCGTCACCAGCGTGCTCGGAGTCAACCGGTTTTTGACGGCCCAGGGTCTGAATGTCCCGATGCTGCTGGCCTTCGCCGCGGTGATCGGCTTTGGCGGCGCGTTCTTCTCGCTGCTGATCAGCAAGCCCGTTGCGAAGTTCAGCACGGGCGCGCGCACGATCGGGCAGCCGGCCAACGCGATGGAGGCCTGGCTGCTCGATACGGTCCGCCACCATGCGCAGAAGGCCGGGCTTGCGATGCCCGAAGTGGCGATCTACGAGGGCGACCCGAACGCGTTTGCCACCGGGGCTTTTCGCAACAGCGCCCTGGTGGCCGTTTCCACCGGGCTGCTGCAGACGATGAGCAAGGAAGAGGTGGAAGCGGTCCTCGGGCACGAGGTGACGCACATCGCCAACGGCGACATGGTCACGATGACGCTGTTGCAGGGCGTGCTCAACACGTTCGTCGTGTTCCTGTCCAAGCTGCTCGCCTACGTGATCGATCGGATGATCCTGCGCAACGAGGACGATGCGCCGGGCATCGGATACTTCGCGGTGGATCTGGTCCTGAACATCGTGTTCGGGTTGCTGGCCGGGATCGTCGTCGCCTGGTTCTCGCGGCGCCGCGAATTTCGCGCGGACGCGGGTTCGGCGCAGATCCTGGGTTCGCCCCGTCCGATGATCAGTGCGCTGCAGCGGCTGGGCGGGATGGAGCCGGGCGAATTGCCGCGCCAGATCAGCGCGTTCGGTATCAACGGCGGTACCGGCGGACTTGGAATGCTGTTCGCGAGCCATCCGCCGATCGAGGAGCGCATCGCGGCGCTGCGCGGGCAGGGCAACTGATTTTCAGCGCGCGGGCGGGCCCGGAGGGTCCGCCTGCCTGCGCGACACGTAAAGCGTCAGCCACACCAGGCATGCGGCCGCGACTCCGAGGCCGCAGAGTGCGCCGGCCCACAGGCCGACCGCGCCCAGCGGCGGCGTCGAGCCCAGGCCGCGATAGGCCAGCCAGTAACCGCCGGCAAGCCCGATTCCCCAAAGACTGAAGCCGTAGATCAACATCGGAGCCACGGTCACCCTGTAGCCGCGCAGCACGAAGACGCTGACCGCCTGCAGGCCGTCGAACGCGTGAAACGCGGCGGCCCATCCGATCAACTGGCGCGCCGCGGCGGCCACTTTCGGATCCGTCGTGAACGCGGCGATGATCGGCTCGCTCGCGCCCCACGTCAGCAGCGCCAGCGTGATGGAGCCGGCGCCCGCCAGTTGCAGTCCACGCACGCTCAGGGTCCTGGCCCGGCCGGCATCGCGCGCCCCCACCGCCTGCGCGACCAGCGCGCTGACGGCAAAGCCGGTCGACATCGGCAGCATGTACAGGATCGCCACGATGTTGGAGACGATCTGGTGCCCCGAGAGCATGTCCGGGCCCAGCCGTGCCATCAGCACGGCCATCAGCGTGAACGAAGTGACCTCGAACAGGGTCGCCAACCCGGCGGGCACGCCGATCCGGAGAAATTCCCTTTGCAGCGGCCATTGCGGAAGGACCCGGTCGCGGGCGGCGCGCCGGCGGAAGGGGTGGAAGTATGGATGGCGCAGCCAGAAGGCGAGCGCGAGCGCGAACATCAGCCACTCCTGGCAGACGGTCGCCACCGCGCATCCGGCTCCGCCCAGCGCGGGAACCGGGCCTGCGCCCCAGATGAACAGGGCATTGAGCGGAATCTTCACCAGCAGGGCGGTGACGTTGATCACCATCGTGAACTGAGGACGTGACAGGGCCGAATTCAGGGCCACGAACACGCGTGCTCCCAGCAGGCCGGGCAGGCCGAACGCGCAGGCCGTCAGGTAGTCGCTCGCGACCTGCGCCACGTCGGGGCCCGGTTGTGCGATTCGAATCCACGGCCCGTGCCAGACCAGCGCAGCGCAGCCCGGCAGCGCGAGCAATGCCGCCAGCCAGATCGCCTGCCTTGCGTCCTGGCCGACCTGCTCCAGCCGGCCGGCGCCGAAGTGCTGGGCCGCGACCGGTCCGACCGCGGCGAGCACACCCAGCAGGCCGATGATGATCGTGACGAACAGGTTCGAGCCGAGCGACACGCCCGCCAGCTGCACCGCCGACAGCCGGCCGGCCATCGCCGTGTCGATCGTGAAGTTCAGGATGAACGCGAGCTGGGCAACCAGCATCGGCCAGGTCTGCGCCAGGATGGCACGACCCGTCGGTGCTGGTTCGCTGGCCGCCGTCGAACCGCTCACTTACTCCCCTCTCCCGCTTGCGGGAGAGGGGCAGGGGTGAGGGTTGATGGCGATGGTTCGTTCGTCTCTGAGGGTAGGTTC
Organism: uncultured beta proteobacterium; assembly: GCA_963739145.1. Classification (GTDB taxonomy): domain Bacteria; phylum Pseudomonadota; class Gammaproteobacteria; order Burkholderiales; family Burkholderiaceae_F; genus VBCK01. Next base: position 7,142 of record CAVTZO010000058.1, on the reverse strand, counting down.
GCCCGCTGGGCTCTGCGCCACAGCCGCCAGGTCTCGTCCGTGCGAACCGGACGCCGTCCCTCCCAGACCAGGTCCCACGAGCTGTGCGGGTTCGACGGCAGCGGCGCCGTGCCGGATCTGCGATACACGGGCTGCAGCGCCATGCGGCACGTTTCAGCTGCGTCATCGCGCGCGAAATGCACATGGCTGTAAAACGCGATCACTGCGCGCATGGATGCGGAGATGCCGACCGCGGTCACGCACTCATCGGCGGGGACGCGCCGTCCGATCTGCTCGGACAGGACCCGGTAGCTGCGGTTGTAGTCGGCCGCAGGCAGAAACAGGGCCACTGCGATCAGCCACAGCGAGGTCATGCCGGCGGCCGACAGCAGGGCGCCGCGCCACAGCGGCCGCGGCCGGCGGCGGATGCGCCAGACGATCAGGCCGACCCACGCGCCGGTGACGACCAGCGCGATCAGAAGCGGAACCGTGCTGGTGCCGGGCGCGTGACCCGAGATCAGGCGCGACACCGAGGCAGCCATCGCGCGAGGCCTCCCGCTGATCAGCGCCAGGAAATAGGCCCATACGAACATGACGAACAACGTGTAGACGGCGATCGCAAACCAGTCGAACCACAAGCCGAGGGTACGGTTCAGGGTCGGAAAGCCGAACGCGGCCAGAACGGCCAGCGGCGGGATCGTCAGCACCAGCTTGGACTCGCCCAGCGGCGCCGCTGTCGCGAGCGCCAGTGCGAGCCCGGCCAGCACCGAGGCCGGAAACGCGATGTGCGCGGCTCGCAGGTGATGGCGCCACGCGTACAGCGACCACGCGGCCAGCGGCCACAGCGGCCAGACGTACCAGCTCGCATTGCGCAGCAGCCAGATGCCGTCGTCGCGGCTCAGCAGTTCCACCGATGACGCCAGGAAGCTCAGCCAGCGCGAGGCGAGCGGCTCGGCTCCCGGCGGCAGCTGCCACGCGGCCGCGACCACCGCCACCGCCAGCGCGCACGAGACGCAAGCCAGCACGCCCAGCCAGCGCCGCCGGGGGGTGTCGGCGCAGAGCAGCAGGCCCAGGATGCAACCGGCGAGCAGTCCTGCCGCCAGCAACGGCCCGCGGCTCAGGGCCAGCGCGCCGGCGCACAGGCCGGCCAGCGCGGGCCCCACGACGGGATGCGCCGGCTCGAGCGACAACCCGTACAGCGCCGCGGCGACGATCCCGATCGACACGGTGTCGGCCGTGGTCACGTGCAGGCTGACCAGGATGCCGAGCGTGCTGACGAACATCAGCACCGCGATGTCCGCCAGCAATCGCGCGTAGTCGCTGGCCTCGGCTTCCCGACCGAACGCGGGTGCGATCGGCTGCGCCCGCCGGGTCGTTGCAAGGCGCCGCGTGGCCGCCCACATCGACAGCGTCGCGACCGAGAACCAGAAAAGCGTCGTCAGGCGGCTTGCGCCCACTTCGCCGAGGCGGTCGCCGAAGACGCGGATCGCGGCGGCCCCGAGCCAGAACGGAAACGGTCCATCCTGTGGCGTGGCGAGCCCGGCCACGTTGGGAAACCACCAGTCCCTGGCCGTGCCGTGCGCCATGGTCCACATGCGGCCGAACGCCAGGCCGTCCTCCGGCCACAGGTCGCGCCTGAATACGCCGGGCAGCGCGAACAGCAGCAGCAGCATCCACAGCGCCAGGCGCGGCAGGGCCGCGGCCGTTTCGGCCGAAAGGCGCGCGGGCGTCGGGCGGTCAAGTTCGAAGTTCATCGCGCAGGTGGACCCGGAGGCCGCGCAATTATCCTGCCCCGGAAACGCGTAAAAAAAGAGGCAGCCGCGGCCGCCCCCGTTCCTGTCGTCCGCTGGAAGACCGGCAGCGGGCTACCTGCGCTTGCTCTTGGCGGCCGAAGCCTGCGCGGCAGCCGCGTTGACGGCCTCGGTCTTGGCCGCGAACTTCTGGCGGAATTTTTCCACGCGTCCGGCTTCCACGATTCGGGTCTGAGCGCCCGTATAGAACGGGTGCGACTCGGATGACGTGTCCAGCTTGAACAGCGGATACTCCTTGCCGTCCTTCCAGGTGATCTTCTCCCGGGTCTGGACCGTCGACCGGGTCACGAAGGAAAAGTCGTTGGAAGTGTCCAGGAACACGACTTCCCGGTAATCGGGGTGGATGCCGGATCTCATGATGGGGGCCTAAGAATTCGGTTTTTCGTTAACCCAAAATTCTACCACCCCTCTTGCGCCGACGCGGCCCGGCGCAGGGGTTCGCCCTCCTACGCCGGCTGCGCCGGCTTCGGAGGGCGTCGAGGCGGTTAACCCCGCTGCGCCGGGCTAACCGCCTCGACGCATCATGTCGAAGAACTCCGCGTTGTTCTTGGTCTGCTTCATCTTGTCGAGCAGGAACTCCATGGCCTCGATCTCGTCCATGCCGAACAGCAGCTTGCGCAGGATCCACACCTTCTGCAGCACCTCGGGCTTGAGCAGCAGTTCCTCGCGCCGGGTGCCCGACCGGTTGACGTTGATCGACGGATACACCCGCTTCTCGGCCAGGCGCCGCTCCAGGTGGATTTCCATGTTGCCGGTGCCCTTGAACTCCTCGTAGATCACGTCGTCCATGCGCGAGCCGGTGTCGATCAGGGCGGTGGCGATGATGGTGAGCGAGCCGCCTTCCTCGATGTTGCGCGCCGCGCCGAAAAAGCGCTTGGGCCGCTGCAGGGCATTGGCATCGACGCCGCCGGTCAGCACCTTGCCCGAGGCAGGTACCACCGTGTTGTAGGCGCGCGCCAGCCGCGTGATCGAATCGAGCAGGATCACCACGTCCTTCTTGGATTCGATCAGGCGCTTGGCCTTCTCGATCACCATCTCGGCCACCTGCACGTGGCGGGCGGCCGGCTCGTCGAACGTGGAGGACGACCACTTCGCCGCGCACCGAGCGCTGCATCTCGGTGACCTCCTCCGGGCGCTCGTCGATCAGCAGCACGATCAGCACGACGTCGGGATGGTTGGCCGTGATGGCATGCGCCAGGTGCTGCAGCATCACGGTCTTGCCGGACTTCGGGCTCGATACCAGCAGGCCGCGCTGGCCCTTGCCGATCGGCGCGATGATGTCGATCAGGCGGCCGGTGATGTTCTCGTCGCCGCGCATGTCGCGCTCCAGCTGCAGCGGCTTGTCGGGAAACAGCGGCGTGAGGTTTTCGAACAAGGATCCGGTGCTTGGTCGAATCCGGCGTCTGCCCGTTGACCTTGTCGACCTTGACCAGGGCGAAGTAGCGCTCCCCGTCCTTGGGCGTGCGCACCTCGCCCTCGATCGAATCGCCGGTGTGCAGCGTGAAGCGGCGTATCTGCGACGGCGAGATGTAGATGTCGTCCGTGCTGGCCAGGTAGGATGTCTCGGGTGATCGCAGGAAACCGAATCCGTCCGGCAGCACCTCCAGGGTTCCGTCGCCGAAGATCGGCTCGCCCGACTTGGCGCGCTTCTTCAGGATCGCAAACATCAGCTCCTGTTTGCGCATCCGGTTGGCATTGTCGATTTCCAGACCGGCGGCCATTTCGAGCAGCGCCGATACGTGTAGCGCTTTGAGTTCGGAAAGTTGCATGGAGGCGTCTGCCGCGATGGGTGTCGTTGATGAGGCGCATGGGATTTGCGCCGGAGGGTTGCAGCGGGCCGGACGGCTTGCGGGGCCCGCGAGGATGCGACGGGTGGCCTCTGCCGCCCGCCGCGACCAACACTTAAAGGTTGCTGTCGATAAAAGCGACCAGCTCCGGTTTCTTCAGTTGACCAACTCGTGTACCGACCACGGCCCCGTTCTTGAACAGCATCAAGGTCGGTATGCCGCGGATGCCATACTTAGCCGGCGTCGCCTGGTTCTCGTCGACATTGACTTTGGCCACCGTAAGGCGGCCTTCGTAGTCGTTGGCGATTTCAGCCACCAGGGGCGCGATCGCGCGGCACGGGCCGCACCACTCCGCCCAGTAATCCACCAGGACCGGGCCAGCCGCCTTCAAAACATCCAGTTCGAACGACGCGTCACTGACGTACTTGATTTCGCTCATCGGAAACTTTGGAGCTTGCCACGACCAGCGCACTGGGTGCGTATGGTAACACCTTAGCGGATCGACCCGGAAGACCGATTGCGGTGATCTTGGAGAAAGTCGGTGCGCCGCTCGACCGGCGCTGGTGGGATGTCGCGGCCCTGCGCCTGCTCGAGTTCGGCGTCCGCTGCGGCCTGCCCGAACGCGATTTTCGCACGCTCACGGTGCTGGTGCCGCGCATCTCCGATGGGCCATGGTTGCGAGCGGCGCTGCATCGGGCGTTGCCCGGAGCCGGCGCCTGGGTGGCACCGCGCATCGCGACTCTGGCACGCTGGGTCGGCATGGATCCGGCGCCGCAGGCGCAGCGTCTGGTGGAGCTGTTCGAGGCGCTGCGCGCCAGCGCGTGGGCGCGCGCAGCCTTTGGCGATCGGCCTGCCGCGTTGTGGGCGCTGGCGGAGGAACTGGCGCAGCTGTGCGACGAGCTGACGCTGGCGGCGATCGGAAGCGACCCGGCATTCGAGGGGCGCTGGCGTGACAGCGTGGCTCGTCATTTTCAGCGCCGCGCCGCGCAAGCCGCTGACGTGCAGTCGCAGCTGGTGCTGCAACTGTGGAAGGCGCATGCCAGCCCGCAGTTCGGCGCGGCCGCCCTGGTGAAGCGATGGGCCGGCCGCACCGCGCAGGCCGAAGGACCGCTGGCGTTGCTGGCGCCGTTCGGGCTGCCGGCCTGGCAGCAGGCGCTGCTGCAGACCCCGCGCTCGGCGCAGCCCGCGTGCGTGGTGATGGGTGATCTGGGCACGGCGGTCGAGCACGGATGGCTCGCGCTGACCTGGCCCGAACTGATCGACCCGCAGGCGCCCCCGGCGCCGATCGCGGCGCGGTGCGCCTCGGCCCGCGATCAGGGCGCGCCGAACCTGCGCATCATTCAGGCCCGCTCGCTCGAGGAGGAAGCCGGCGCGGCAGCCTGCGAGGTCGACCGCTGGCTGCGCGAGGGGTTGGTCAATGTCGCGTTGGTTGCGCTGGATCGGCTCACTGCGCGCCGGGTGCGCGCTCTGCTGGAGCGCGGCGGCGTCGTGGTCGCCGATGAGGCCGGTTGGAAGCTGTCGACCACCAGCGCCGCCGCCGCGGTGATGCGCTGGGTCCAGCTGGCCGGATCCGACTTTCGGATTCGCGACCTGCTCGACTGGCTGCGCTCGCCCTTCGTGCTGTCGGATCGGCCGCAACGGCGGGCGATCGTACGCCTGATCGATCGGCTGGCCAGGGCCGACGCGCTGGCCGGCGGCCTGCGGGCGATCGAGCGGGCGCTGGGGCGGCTGGACGACGCGCCGGCCGAAGCGGACGCGGCGCGTGACGTGCTGGCGGGTCTGTCGGATCAGGCCGGCCGGCTGCTCGCGGCCGATACGCTGGACCGGCTGTTCGGGGCGCTGGATGCATCGCTCGATGCGCTGGGCATGCGCGAGCCGCTGGCCGCAGATCCGGTCGGTCGCGACGTGCTGCGCGAGCTTGGGCAGCTGCGACAGGCGGTCGCCGGCAACTCGACCCGCATGTCGCTGTCCGCATTCCGGGAGTTGCTTTCGCAGCATCTGGAAAACAGCTACGCGACCGATTCGAGCGCGGACAGCCCGGTTCGCATGACGTCGCTCGCCGGCGCGTGCCTGCGCAATTTCGAGGCCGCGATGCTGATCGGCGTGGATGCCGAGCACCTGCCGTCGGGGACCGAGCCGGGGGCGCTGATCGGCGCCGGCGTGAGGCGCGACCTGGGGCTGTGCACGACCGCCGATCTGCACCGCGCGCAGGCGGTCGAACTGGCTGCCTTGATGTGCTCGGTACCGCGCGTCGCGGCCACCTGGCGCGTGCGCGAAGGCGATGAGGCGCGCGCGCTGTCGCCGTGGCTCGATCGGCTGCGCGTGATGGCAGGCCATGCAGGCTGGCCCGATCCGGTGATCCGGTTCGAGGCGCCGCGACGCAAGGTCGCGGCGCACCCCGCGCAGCGGCCAGCTCCGAGCGCCGCGCATAGGGTCCCGCATCGCCTGAGCGTGGGCGCCTGCCAGAGCCTGGTCGACTGCCCGTACCAGTTCTTCGCGCGCCACCTGCTCGCGCTGCGTCGTCGGGAACTCGCGTCGGACGCGGCCGACAAGCGCGATCTGGGAACCGCCCTACACGCGATTCTGTACCGGCTGCACCGCGACCTGGATCCGGAGCGGGCGCAGCCGATCACCGATGCCGAGTTGCAGGCGACGCTGGAGCGCATCGCGCTGGAGCAGTTCGGCCGCGAGCTGCGCGGACGTCCGGCGCTGATCGCCTACCGGCGGCGCGTGCTCGATCTGATCCCCGGCACCGTGCGGTGGCTGCGCGGGCGGTCGGACGCCGGCTGGCGCCAGCAGTCGGCCGAGACGCCGTTTCAGGTTCCGCTCGCCATCGACCCTTCGCGCACGATCGAGCTGGTCGGGCGCATCGACCGCATCGACGCTCGCGGCGACGAGCGGGAAGTCATCGACTACAAGGCGCGCAACCACAAGGCCGTGCGCAAGTCCGCGGCCGATCCGGGCGAAGACATCCAGTTGCCGCTGTATGCGCTGGCGCTGGGAGATCCGCTGGAGAACCTCGCGGCGAGCTACCTGAGCTTCGAGCGCGCCGGCGACCCGGACGCTCGATCGGCGGCAGCGGTGAAACAGTTCGCGGCGGCCGGGCCTTTCGTCGACTGGGTGCGCCGGGTCGAGCAACGCCTGCGCGCGGATCTGTCCCGCATCGCGGACGGAGCCGGCCTGCCCGCGCTCGGAGTGCCCTCGACCTGCTCGCGTTGCGACATGCGGGGCCTGTGCCGGCGCGCGGAATGGAGCCCCGATTGAGCGAGTACCTTCGGGACGGCCGACCCGTGTCGCACGAACTGTTCGTGCAGCGCGCGCTCGACCCTGGCGCCAGTGCGGTGGTCGAAGCCTGCGCCGGCAGCGGCAAGACCTGGCTGCTGGTCGGGCGGATCGTTCGCCTGCTGCTGGCCGATGTCGCACCCTCGCAGATCCTGGCAATCACGTTCACGCGGCGCGCGGCACAGGAGATGCGGCAGCGGCTGCTGCAGGATCTGGCGGCGCTGGCGAGCGCGGGCACCGACGCGGCCCTGGCGCTGCTGGCGCAGCGCGGCCTGACCGGCGC
>CAVTZO010000057.1:0-5996 GCA_963739145.1 uncultured beta proteobacterium | reverse complement strand
GGATGAGCACGTTGTTCACGTCGAACCCGACGGTACGACCCTGCTCTACATCGACCGGCACCTGGTCCACGAGGTGACCAGCCCGCAGGCGTACGAGGGCTTGCGCCTGGCGGGTCGGAAACCCTGGCGCGTGTCGTCGATCGTCGCCACTGCGGATCACAACACGCCCACGCGAGGCTGGGAAAACGGGCTCGAGGGCATCGCCGACGCCGTGTCGCGCGAGCAGATCGTCACCCTGGACGCCAACATCCGGCATTTCGGCGCGGCGGCGTACTTTCCGTTCAGGCACCGGCAACAGGGCATCGTTCACGTGATCGGTCCCGAGCTGGGCGCGACGCTTCCCGGAATGACCGTGGTGTGCGGGGATTCGCACACCGATACGCACGGCGCGCTGGGCGCACTGGCGTTCGGCATCGGCACCTCCGAGGTGGAACACGTACTGGCCACGCAGACGCTGCTGGCCAAGAAGGCGGGCAATTTCCTGGTCCAGATCGACGGCGCGCTCAACACGGGGGTCGGCGCCAAGGACCTCGTGCTGGCGCTGATCGGCCGCATCGGCACGGCGGGAGCAACCGGGTTTGCCGTGGAGTTCGGCGGCAGCACGGTGCAGAACCTGTCGGTCGAAGCGCGCATGACCCTTTGCAACATGGCGATCGAGGCGGGCGCGCGCGCCGGCATGGTGGCGGTGGATCAGCGCACGATCGACTACGTGCGTGGCCGGCCGCTGGCGCCCACCGGCGCTCAGTGGGACGCCGCGGTGGCGCACTGGCGCACGCTGCACTCGGACCCGGGGGCACGCTTCGACCGCGTGGTCCAGATCGACGCGAGCCGCGTGGAACCCCAGGTGACCTGGGGCACCTCGCCTGAAATGGTTTGCGCGATCGGGGCGGCGGTCCCGGATCCGGCGCGCGAGGCGGACCCGGTGCGGCGCGCGGGAATCGAGCGGGCCCTGGACTACATGGGACTGACGCCGGGTGTGCCGATCACCGATATCCGGATCGACAAGGTATTCATCGGATCGTGCACCAATTCACGCATCGAGGATCTGCGTGAAGCGGCACGCGTGGTCCAGGGTCGGCACGTGGCAGCGTCGGTCAAGCAGGCGCTGGTGGTACCCGGCTCCGGGCTGGTGAAGGCGCAAGCCCAGGCCGAGGGCCTCGATCGCGTCTTCGTGCAGGCCGGATTCGAGTGGCGCGAGCCGGGATGCTCGATGTGCCTGGGGATGAACGAGGATCGTCTGGGGCCGGGCGAGCGCTGCGCATCGACCTCGAATCGCAACTTCGAAGGGCGCCAGGGCGCCGGCGGGCGTACCCACCTGGTGAGTCCCGCGATGGCGGCGGCTGCCGCGTTGGCTGGCAGCTTCGTCGATGTGCGGCAGATCCGCTGATGGAAAATTTCACGCGGCACACCGGCCTGGTCGCGGCGCTGGACCGAGGCAATGTCGACACCGACCAGATCATCCCGAAGCAGTTCCTCAAGTCGATCCGGCGCACCGGTTTTGGCGCGAACCTGTTCGATGAGTGGCGCTACCTGGATCGGGGCGAACCGGGCCAGGACCCGGCGGGGCGCCGCCCCAACCCGAATTTCTTCCTGAACCTGCCGCGCTACCAGGGCGCGTCGATCCTGCTGGTGCGGCATAACTTCGGCTGCGGCTCGAGCCGCGAGCACGCGCCGTGGGCCCTGAAGGAGTTCGGCTTCCGGGCGCTGGTCGCGCCGAGCTTCGCGGAGATCTTTCACGGCAACTGCCTGAAAAACGGCCTGCTGCCGGTGGTGCTGCCCGAGGCGGTGGTCGATCGGCTGTTTGCCGAGGTCGCGGCGCAGCCGGGGTACCAGCTCACCGTCGATCTGGCCGAGCAAACCGTCGCGACCCCGGGCGGGGAGAGCTTTCGCTTCGAAATCGACGCGTTTCGGCGCCAGTGCCTGATCAACGGGTGGGACGACATTTCGCTGACGCTGCGTCACTCGGACAAGATCCACGCGTTCGAGGACGAGCGCCTGGCGCGCATGCCCTGGCTGGCTCCGGCGGGCCCCGCGGCCCGGAGCGGGTCGTGACGGCGGCCCGCGTTGCGGTGCTTGCCGGCGATGGAATCGGCCCCGAGGTCGTAGCGCAGGCGGTGCGCGTCTTGAAGGCCGTCGCCGTCGACGGCTTGCAATTCGAATTCCTCGAGGCTCCGATCGGCGGGGCTGGACTCGACGCCCACGACGATGCGCTGCCGGCGCAATCTCTGGCGACGGCGCGTTCGGCCGACGCGATCCTGTTCGGCGCGGTGGGCGACCCGCGCTTTGACGCCGCGCCCCGCGCCAAGCGCCCCGAGCAAGGCCTGCTTCGCCTGCGCAAGGAGCTGGGCCTGTTCGCGAACCTGCGCCCGGCCACGGTGTTTCCCGGGCTGGAGTCGGCCTCCACCTTGAAGCGCGAGGTCGTCGAGGCGCTGGACATCCTGATCGTGCGAGAGCTGACCGGCGACATCTACTTCGGGCAGCCGCGCGGCATTCGCGTGCTTGCAGACGGCCAGCGCGAGGGCTTCGACACGATGCGCTACACCGAAGGCGAGATCCGGCGCATCGCGCGCGTCGCTTTCGAGGCCGCCCGCAAGCGGTCGGCCCGGGTGTGCTCCGTCGACAAGGCGAACGTGCTGGAGACGACCCAATTGTGGCGCGAGGTCGTGACCGAGGTCGGCCGGGACTATCCCGATGTCCGACTGGACCACATGTACGTCGACAACGCCGCCATGCAGCTGGTGCGCGCGCCGCGTCAGTTCGACGTGATGCTGACGGGCAACATGTTTGGCGATATCCTGTCCGACGAGGCGTCGATGCTGACCGGCTCGATCGGAATGCTGCCGTCGGCATCGCTGGACGAGTCCGGCAAGGGCCTGTACGAGCCGATCCATGGGTCGGCCCCGGACATCGCCGGCAAGGGAATCGCCAATCCGCTGGCAACCATCCTGTCGGCCGCGATGATGCTTCGGTATTCGTTCAAGTCCGAGGCCGGGGCCGCGAAAATCGAACAGGCCGTGGGGCGCGTACTGCGATCCGGAGCCCGTACGGCCGACATCGCCGCAGGATCAAGGGATGTGGTGGGCACGGGCGCAATGGGTGATCTGGTGGTGGCAGCGCTGTAGTCGTGGCAAGGGCGGATTCGTGAAAGAGAAGCGTTCGCAATGAAGGCCGGATTCGTCGGATGGCGCGGCATGGTCGGCTCGGTCCTGATGGAGCGGATGGCGAGCGAGCGCGACTTCGAGCTGTTCAGGTCGCGCTTTTTCAGTACGTCCAACCAGGGTGCTGCCGCGCCGCAGGTCGCCGGCGGCGAACCGCGTCTGTTGGACGCGCACGACCTGGCGGCGTTGGGCGATTGCGACACGATCCTGACCTGCCAGGGCGGCGACTACACCGCGGCGGTCCATCCGAAACTGCGCGCGGCCGGCTGGGGCGGCTACTGGATCGACGCGGCTTCCTCGCTGCGGATGAACGACGACGCCATCATCATCCTGGACCCGGTGAACCTGGAAGTGATCCGGTCCGGGCTGGCGCGCGGGGTGCGCAACTACATCGGTGGCAACTGTACGGTCAGCCTGATGCTGCTGGCCATCGACGGGCTGCTCAAAGCGGGCCTGGTCGAGTGGGTCAGCGCGATGACCTACCAGGCCGCTTCGGGCGCGGGCGCCCAGAATATGCGCGAGCTGCTGCAGCAGATGGCGCACGTGGTCGAGGCCGTTCGAGACCCCTTATCCGATCCGGGTTCTGCCATACTGGACATCGACCGGGCGGTGACCCAGGCACTGCGGTCGGACCAGTTGCCGCATGAGCATTTCGGAACGGCTCTGGCCGGCAGCGTGATTGCCTGGATCGACCGGGACCTGGGCCACGGAGTCAGTCGCGAGGAATGGAAGGCCGGAGCAGAAGCCAACAAGATCCTGGGTCGGCCGGCCATGGGCCAGCCCGGTTCGATCATCGTCGAAGGCATCTGCGTGCGGGTCGGCTCGATGCGCTGCCACAGCCAGGCGCTGACGATCAAGCTGACGCAGGACATACCGCTGGCGCAGGTCGAATCCCTGATCGCCGGCGCCAACCGCTGGGTCGAGCTGGTGCCGAACCGGCGCGAGGAGACGATCCGGTCGCTCGCCCCGGCCCAGGTGAGCGGAAGACTGCAGATTCCGGTCGGGCGGGTTCGCAAGCTGGCGATGGGCGACCAGTACGTTTCGGCTTTTACGGTGGGCGATCAACTGCTATGGGGCGCGGCTGAGCCGCTGCGCCGGATGCTGCGGATCCTGCTCGATCGTCTGGATTGACCGCCGAGGCCCGGTTAGATCCGCGGACCGGGGCTCGGGGCCAGTCTCATACTTCGAGACCACATGTTGCGGGTAGTTCTAAACTTGCGCGCGTAAGTGTCTGATGTTATTTTCGAAAACCCTGTATTCCGATGTTGAGGGGGGACCCGTGCCGTCGGACATGAATTCTCGGAAGGCGCATCCGTTTTTTGCGCATGCCGGCGCTTTAGCCGCTCTGATTCTGGGCCTTTCGGTCACCGGTGCGCATGCGGCCGGGCTGGGTCGGCTGAACGTGCAATCGGCGCTCGGTCAGCCGCTGCGCGCAGACGTGGAGGTGCCCTCGGTCAATGCGGACGAAGCGCCCACGCTGCAGGTTCGGCTGGCGCCCCAGTCGGCGTTTCGCCAGGCGAACCTGGAATTCAATCCGGCCCTGACGCAGCTGCGCTTCGACCTCGAGGCGCGCGGCGACGGCACGTACGTCGTACACGTCACGTCCGCGCAACCGGTCAATGAGCCGTTCCTGGATCTGCTGCTGGAGCTGACCTGGTCGACCGGGCGGGTTCTGCGCGAGTACACCGTCCTGCTGGATCCGCCGGCGTTGAAGACGGCGCCCGAGATCGTCGCTCCGGTCGCGGCCCAGACCCAACCCGCGGCGCCGGCGGCCAGCCCGAGCGTGGCCGCCCCTGCGCCGGCTCCTGCCGAAAGCGCCCCGATGGCGGCTGCGCCGGCACCCATGGCGCCTGCGCCCATCGCGCCGGCTCCGGCTGCCCCGCCGCCTGTTGCAGCGGCGCCTGCCGCTGCGCCACCGGTGCAAGCGGCTCCGAAGCCTGCTCCGGCCGCCGCCCGTGCCAAGCCGGCGCCAGTTCCTGCCCCTGCCCAGGAACCGTACAAGGTCAAGCCCGGCGATACGCTGGGACGGATCGCGATGGAGAGCAAGGCCGCCAGCGTGTCCCTGGACCAGATGCTGGTGGCGCTGCTGAAGGCCAATCCGAATGCGTTCATCAACAACAACATGAATCTGTTGCTGGCCGGGCGCACGCTGTCGATGCCGGCGGACTCGGACGTGCGCTCAGTCGATCCGGCCGACGCACACCGCGAGGTGGTCGCTCAGAGCGCCGACTTCAGCGCCTATCGCAGTCGAATCGCGCAGGCCGTTGCGGCCGCGCCGGCGCCGGCTCCGGTGGTGCCCAAGACGGCAGCGCAGGGCAAGGTGATCGCGAAGGTGGAAGACAAGAGCGCGCCGGTCAAGGCGGGCGACCAGTTAAAGATCGCGAAAGCCGATACCGCCGCCGCCGGGACGGCGGCCAAGACGGCCGACGAAGCCCAGGTACGGCAGCGCATGCTGAAGGAAGAGCAGGCGCGTGCCGAGTCGCTGAAGAAGACCAACGAAAAACTGGCCAAGGAACTGGAGCTCGCCAGCAAGGCGGCGGCCCTGGCCCAGCAGCAGGCCAAGGCGAAAGCGGACGCCGAACAGTTGAAGGCCGAACAGGTGGCCGCCAAGGCCAAGGCGCAAGCCGACGCGGCCAAGGCGAAGGCCGAAGCGGTCGCCGCCAAGGCCAAACTGGAAGCCGACGCGGCGGCCGCCAAGGCCAAGGCGCAGGCCGACGCGATCAAGGCCAAGGCCGACGCGGCGGCAGCGGCCAAGGCCAAGCTGGATGCCGAGGCAGCCGCGCGCGCCCAGGCCGAAGCCGACAAGCTGGCTGCTGCGACCAAGAAGACCACGGAGAA
>CAVTZO010000056.1:0-53216 GCA_963739145.1 uncultured beta proteobacterium | reverse complement strand
CAGATCCCTGATACACCAAGTTGCAATGGACAATATAGCTCGAGGTCGCCGTTATTGGATGATGATGATATTATACCACCTGCACTTCCAAGACAATTAGAAAAACCATTCTTAAATCAAAATCATATTCAAAAAGACGATCAATCAGTCCTTCCGACTCCCATCCACGTATAATTCTTTTTAGAGACGGCATTAATGATAGGTTGTATTGAATCATCTAGGAGTGGGTGCAAGTATCAAAGATAATGTTTTGGCTGTAAGTAGTACAAATAGGTACCGTCAGAAGGTAACTCTGCGATCTTCTACGTTGACGATAGTACGTGACGTCAATATTGTACAAGCAGGTAGACGACGAGTGATTGTCTTTTTGGGTTCCAAGGTCAGGTAAATAAAAGCTAAAATTTGTCAGATTGAGTTGATAGCTGACAGTCTGAATCATTTAAAGCATATATTCTCCACTCTGGTACAATTGCTAGAGTGAAGGTTCTCATTTTAGAAGAAACAAACGAATTTAAAAAACCATAGACGTGGTTGGTCGATTTGAAATGAAATCCTGCACAGGAGGGTTTGCATCAACGGTGCAAGTATCTACAATTGATATACACTCATTTCATTCTTCTGTGAAGAGAAAATATAGAACGTAAATCTAAGAAAAAGGATACAAGACTGGTGGCTACATTATGTGATGTTAATAATTGGACTTGGTTAAGCTCGCTTTATCAGATCGATGACGACTTTTTTTTTTCGCCTTTCTCCTCCCCTGCGTTGTCGCAAAGATCCTCCTCTATATCACTATCGTCCGAACTATGACGTGATCCTCGAGAGCAAGTCTGAGACTGATCCGTCGATCGACCATGACACGGACGATAATGAGATTGATCATTGGTGAGGGGTTGTCTCTGAAAAGATGTCTCAGTAAGATTTAATGGATCCCGCCCACGTATTGAATCGGTCCCAAATCGTACAGAGATACCAAGACAACTTTCAATTGTGGACTGTGGGTTTCTCGCAACAAGAGAATCTTGCGGAGTTGGGTGAACCCTCCTCCGCTGGTCTCGCTTGTCGATTAAATCCGAAGGGCCCTCTAGAAAAGGGTCCTCACGTGCATGAAGTCTGCGTCGATGTCGTGTCAGGTTACTGGCTGTCGTAAACTTCTTGTCGCACTCATCACATGGAAACGGCCTTTCCTTGGTATGTCTACGACGATGAACTTTGAGGCTGCTTGGTCGTTCAAAACCCATTGAGCAAAATTCGCACTTATATTTCCTCTCCGACTTCCTGCAAGATTTGTTCCCAGCACACTCTTGGTGCGCATTTGATGCAGACTCACCGTTAGAGATGTTGTTTCCGAGGTCTGAAATAGTCGAAATAGATTGAGGACCACGCATGGGCCCTGAAGGGCTAGATAAATTGTAAGATGGTTGCCCGGCCTGATCGCCCCGGCCGGGTCACCAGGCCTGATCACCCCGGCCTGATCACCCCGGCCGGCGGGTATCCCGGCTCGCTGCAGCGGAGAACGGCGCTGTTAGCGGTGTCCTTTTCGCATGCATTCGCGATGGCAATGGCTCGCGCACATACCATTTGCACAATGCTGGCGCAAAATTTTCCTGCACGTACCTATGCACTTGCATTTGCTCTGTTAGGCTGCACCGTGCAGACGGTAGCCAGAGCCTAGAGGCAACCTCATGTATTCGATCTTCTTTTCCCGCCTAGTGAGAAAAAAGGAGAACGATGCAGGTCAACAACGGCATTCCGGCCGATGAGCTGGTTCCAGCGCGCTGGCGCAAGAGCCGTGCCAGCAACCCCAGCGGGAGCTGCGTCGAGGTCGCTGAGCTGGTTGATGGCGGGATCGGCGGGGTAGTGGGATTGGATTGGGGGATCCAGTGGTAGCGCCTCGCCGGGTGATTGCGCTGCCGACTGATGCGGAGCAGCGGCAACGTTTGCAGGAGATTTCTCGATCTCGGACCGAGCCGACGAGCCGTGTCGAACGGGCACGGATCATTCTGGCCTATTTGCAGGACCCGTCGGCCTACGCCGTGGCGCGCACGATGGGGGTGACGCAGCAGACAGTGACACGTTGCCTGGAGCGAGCGGCGGAACTGGGGGTGATCGAGGCGCTCGATGACCGTCCGCGTGCGGGACGCGATTCCGTCATCACGGCCGCGGCGAAAACCTGGCTGGTGGCATTGGCGTGCCGGAAAGCCAAGGAGCTGGGTTATCCCCACGAACTGTGGACCACCCGGCTGCTCGCCGCCGCATGCCCGGCAACACGGACCGTCCGCCGGGCATCCGAGCCTGGCCAAGCTGGCCCAGGGGACGGTGTGCAAGATCTTGGCCGAGCACGAAGTCAAGCCGCACAAGGTACGCTACTACCTGGAACAGCGTGATCCCGAGTTCGAGCCCAAGATGGCCGAAATCCTCTGTGTCTACCGGCAAGTGGCGATGCTGCGTGGCGCAAGCTGCAAAGGGCCAAGACAGCGGCGGTGGCGAGCCTCGCCATCGTCTCTTACGACGAGAAACCCGGGATCCAGGCGATCGGTACGACCGCGCCGGATCGCCCGCCACTTCCCGGCACCAGCCCGACAGTGATGCGTGATCACGAGTACAAACGCCACGGCACCCTAACCCTGATGGCGGGCATCGATCTGCTCACTGGTCACGTCCACGCTCTCGTCAAGGAACGCCACCGCAGTCGTGAATTCATTGAGTTTCTCAAGCTTCTTGACGCCGCCTACCCCGCCGACACCGCGATCGAGGTTATTCTCGACAACCATTGGCCAGATGTCTCGCGCGAGACCACGGGCTGGCTTGCCGCGCAGCCAATCGGGCGCTTTACCTTCACGTTCACGCCGACGCATGGGTCATGGCTCAATCTCATCGAGGGCTTCTTCTCCAAGCTGGCGCGTTCGGTGCTGCGCCACATCCGCGTCAGCTCCAAAGACGAACTCAAGCAACGCCTGATCGCCTTCATCGGCGACATCAATCGCGAGCCAGTGGTCCACACTTGGCGCTACAAAATCGACAATGCAGCATGACCCCATAGGTACGTTATTTTGGAAACGTCGTACTAGCGAGCAGCCGCGTACCAAGTCTTGCGTGGCGTCCGGTAACGGACGCTGCGAAGCGTAGACAGGGAGGTTGTAGGCCGGAACACCAGTGAACGGGAAGATAGCCCCGAAATCGAACGTGATCGGAGTAGCCGACCCTATCGCTCAAAGGGGAAGGCGAAATCGCTGGCCGCGCCAACGCGAGCGGCCTGGGGTGCTCCCGGGGTTCGTACCGCCAGCATGCAACCAAAGGGGTCAACGGGAACAAGGGAGATCCATCCGGTTCAAGCGCAAGCTTGTAGGACCTGCCAAGCCGATGAGGCGAGAAGGGGCTGATGATCGGGTGGAAGTCAGACTGACTGATAGTACTCCGCGGTCGGGAGAGCCGGCCACATGGACGAAGTTCGAGCCGACCTACGCTCGGCGCATGTTTCCCTGCTGGGACGAGCCGGCGTTTCGCGCCACCTTCCAATTGTCGGCCACGGTTCCGGCGCAATGGGCGACCGTATCCAACATGCCGGTTTCCAAGCGCGTGGTGCGCGGCAAGGTGGCCACGACCACGTTCCAGCGTTCGCCCAGGATGCCGTCGTATCTGGTCGAATTCACGGCCGGCGATCTGGCCAAGGTCGAGGAGCGCGTCGGAGCGACCCGCCTCGCCATCTGGGCTGCGCGCGGGCAGGAGCAGGACGGCCTGATCGCGCTGGCGAACGCGAAACAGATCCTGGCCGATTACAACGAGTACTTCGCTTATCCCTATCCCTTGCCCAAGCTCGATTCGATCGCCATTCCCGGCGGGTTTACCGGTGCGATGGAAAACTGGGGGGCGATCACGTACAACGACCAGATCCTGCTGCTCACGCCAGCCAGCACCATCGGCGACCGCCAGAACGTATTCAGCGTTCAAGCCCACGAGATGGCGCATCAATGGAACGGCGATCTGGTGACCATGGGATGGTGGGACGACCTCTGGCTCAACGAGAGTTTTGCTTCATGGACGGCCGCCAAAGAGACGGATGCGCGCAATCCCGGCTGGAACTGGTGGGAGGTCGAGGACGCGCGCAAGGAGATCGCGATGCGCGCCGATGCGTGGACCAGTCTCGCATCCGATCGAGCAGCACGTGACCAACGACGTGCAGGCGCAAAGTGCCTTCGATCCTGAAATCACCTACGCGAAAGGGCAGGCGGTGCTGCGCATGTTCGAGGCCTATCTGGGGCCGGACGTCTTTCGCGACGGCATTCGCCGCTACATGAAGGCGCACGCCTATTCCAATGCCAGCAGCGCGGATCTGTGGAATGCGATGGGCAAGGTCGATGGCCGCAGCGTCGGGCAGATCGCGGCGGGCTGGACCGAGCAGCCGGGCTTTCCGGTGATCTCGGCGGATGCGAGCTGCGATGCCCAGGGCAAGCGCACGCTCACGCTGTCACAAAGGCGATTTCTCCTGCAGGGCAGCGATCCGAACGGATCCCACTGGAACGTTCCCTTGCAGATCCGGTCGGGCGCGGATGGCGTGCCGCAAGCCGTGCTGCTGATACGGGATGGCCAGACGGTGCCCGCCGGCCGCTGCGGACAGACACTGAGCGCGAATGCCGGGGCAATCGGTTTTTATCGGACCGAATACGACGAGGACACGCTGCAAGCCAACATCAGAAGCTTTGGAACCATCCCCAGGGGCGACCGGATCGCCTTGCTGGACGATCAGTGGGCGTTGGTGGAGGCGGGCGCGCAGAAGCTTTCGAGCTATCTCGCGCTGGCGGAGGCCTTGGGCTCGGATCTGAACGAGCGCGCCTGGAATCAGATCACGCAGGCGCTCGGCAAGATCGAACACGACGAGCGCGGTACGCTCGGCCACGACGCCTTCGCGGCCTATGCGCGGTCGATCATCAAGCCCGTTGCCAATCAGCTGGGCTGGGAGGCATCGGCCGCGGACACGCCGGGCATTCGCAAGCTGCGGCAGACCGTCATGCGCGATCTGGACCTGTGGGGCGATCAGGAGACGGTCACGCAGGCGCGCCAGCGATTCGCGTCGTTCCTGCTGGACCCGGGCGTGCTGGCGCCCGACGAGCAGGAAGTCGTGCTGTCGATCGTGGCGCGCAATGCCGATGCGGCCGCTTTCGAGCAGCTGCACGCCCTGGCCAGGCGGGCGAAGAACGAAACCGAATTGCGCAGGTACTACACCGCGATGATGCGGGTGGCCGACCCGCAGCTTGCGGCGCAGGCCGCAACGATCGCGCTCTCGGCGGAGATTCCGCCGCAGGCTGCCTCCTTGCGCCTGTACCTGGTGGCCGAGCTGAACGACCAGAATCCGCAGTTGTCCTGGGCCACGTTCAGCCAGAACAGCGCTGCGCTGATCGAGCCGCATCAGCCCTACGGGTCCGTGATCATCGCCCAGAATGTCCCTGCGGTCTTCTGGGACTCCTTGCCGTTGGACCAGCTGGAAGCCTGGATCAACGCCCACGTGCCCGCAGAAATGGCGCCGATGGTCGCGCGTGGCATGGAGGCTGCCCGCTTCCGGTTCGGCGAGAAGATGGCGCTGGTCCAGGCCGCCGATGCCTACATCGGGTCGCGGCCCCAGGTGCGCGATTAGCGGCAGGGCGAGCATGTTCGGCCAGATCCAGGTACTGGTGCTGCTGCTTTTCGTGATCGCGGCGGTCGGGCTCGCCGCGAAGCGCCTGAACGTTCCGCCGTCGATTTTGCTGGTGCTTACGGGGGTGGCGCTGGCGCTCGTGCCCGGGCTGCCCACGGTCAGACTCGCGCCGAATCTGGTGTTGCTGCTGGTGTTGCCGCCGGTGGTGTACTCGTCGGCGGTTGCGATGAGCTGGCGGGAGTTCCGTTTCAACCTGCGCGCCATATCGTTGCTCGCGTTTGGGTGCGTGACCTTCACGACGATCGCGGCAGCGGCTGCGGCACATTGGATCGTGGGGCTGTCCTGGCCGGTGGGTTTCGTCCTGGGAGCCATCGTTTCTCCGCCGGACGCGGTGGCGCCGCTTTCGATTGCGCGCAGGATGCAATTGCCCAGGCGGATCCTGGTGATCCTCGAGGGGGAGGGTCTGGCCAACGACGCCACCGCGCTGATCCTGTATCGCTTCGCCATCGCGGCGGTAAGCGCCGGAGCCTTTTCGGTCGGCAGCGCGGCGGGAATGTTTGCTTTCATCGTCGCCGGAGAAATCGTGTGGGGCATCGGCGTCGGATGGCTGATGCTGCGCCTGCGCCGCTGGGTGCATGACCCGGAAATCGAGATCCTGTTTTCGATCCTTACGCCGTTCGTGGCGTTCTGGCCGTCTGCGCACCTGGGCGGCTCCGGAGTGCTAGCCACCGTGGCCACCGGCCTGTACGTCAGCTGGAATGGCTTGAACATCATCAGCGCAGCCACGCGCCTTCAAGGCATTTTCTTCTGGGAGGTTCTGATCTACCTGATCGACGGCCTGGTATTCCTGATCACCGGCCTGCAGGCCCGGACGCTGGCGGCCGGCATCGCCAGCTATTCCCTGACCGAGCTGGGCCTGTCGGCGGCGGTAATCAGCGGCGTGGTGATCCTGGCCCGCTTCGCCTGGATGTTTCCGGCGACCTACCTTCCGCGCAAGCTGATCCCGGCGATCGCGCGCAGCGACCCGTCGCCGCCGTGGCAATGGCCGTTTGCGCTGGCGTTCACCGGCGTGCGCGGCATCGTGTCGCTCGCGGCGGCGCTGGCGATCCCGCTCGAATCCCAAGCCGGCCAGCCGTTTCCGGACCGCGATCTGATCCTGTTCCTGACGTTTTCGGTGATCCTGGTTACGCTGGTCGGCCAGGGCCTGACCTTGCCCGCGGTGATCCGCATGCTCGGCCTCGCGCATGCCGGCCGGCGCGAGCAGCGCGCCGACCGCACGGAGGAAATCGGCGCCCGGCGGCAGGCGATCGAATCGGCCATCGAACGCCTGGACCGACTGGCGGCCGAGCGCAACCTGCCGCAGGACATGGTTCACGCGCTGCGCGTCCAGCAGCGGGATCGTTTGAAGCATTTCGAGCAGGGGCACGACAGGGCGGATGGCGACCATGAACACGGCAGGCTTCGCGACGAAATCGAGCTGCTGCTGATCGCGGCCGAGCGGGACAGGGTCAATGAGCTCTATCGTCAGGGCACGCTGAAGGACGAGGCGCGCCGCCGGATCGAGAGGGAGCTCGATCTGCGCGACGCGAGTCTCACGAACCACCCACACGAGGGAGACGGATGATGAGCATCGGCATTGTGCGGCTCGGTTCGCCCCGGACGCGTGACGAGGGGGTGCGCATCGGTACCGTGCGGCGGCCGCCGCGCGGCGTGCCCAAGGCGCAGTTCGCCAGTCGCGACTATTACGACGTCTGGATGCCCATGCTGTCGCCGAGCCCGGATCTGATGGCCCTGGCCAAGGCGGCGGGTACCCGGGCGCCCTGGGATCGGTTTGTGAAGAAGTACCGGTCCCAGATGGGCGATCCGGACCGCGCCAGGTTGCTCGACCTTCTGGCGGCGCTATCCCGGACGGCCAACTTTTCCGTCGGCTGCTACTGCGAAGACGAAAGTCGCTGTCACCGCTCCGTGCTGCGGCAACTGCTCGGGGAGCGGGGAGCGCAGATCCGGTGAGGCGCGATCAATCGGCCTGCCGCGCTGGCTGCTGCGAAACCTGATCCCACTTCTCACCCTTGCCGTGCATGACCATGATCGTTTGTTGCATCAGCGCGCAAAGGGTTTCCTGGCCGTTCTTCACGGCGAATACTTCTGCCTTGGTGACGATCAGTGTGCGGCCGGGGCGGACGACCTGGCCGCGGGCGATCAGCTTTTCGCCGTCGGCCGGCGCAACCAGATTCATCTTGTATTCCACCGTCAACACCGAGGCGGCGGCAGGAACCAGGGTCATCGCAGCGTAGCCGGCCGCCGAATCAGCAATCATGCCGACCACGCCCCCATGCACGAAGCCATGCTGCTGCTCCACGCCTTGCCAGTGCGGCAGGTGGATTTCCGTGCGGCCGTGCTCGACGATGGGTAACGTGGCCTGTATCAGATGCATCGCATTCTGCCGGTCGAAGCTGGCGCGTATGCGTTCTGCGGCGTGGGGGTCGGGAATCTGGCTCATGGTTTGACTCTAAACGAATCGCACCCGGTCCGAGAGCGACTTCCTTACCAAGAAACCTACCGCTCAATCGGGCCCCGACGAGCGTTTGCACCCGCCGGGTCGGGTGACTCGTTCCGACGAGGCGGGATAGCGCGCGAGCTTTCCTGCCGGCCGTCGAGGCCGCGCCACCAACTCGCCGCCGCAGTTGGGACAGCGGTCCTGCAGGATTTGCCGCGCGCACGACGCGCAAAACGTGCATTCAAACGAGCAGATGCGCGCTTGCATGCTGTCCGGCGGAAGGTTCCTGTCGCAGCACTCGCAATTCGGTTTCAGAAGAAGCATTTCGGGGCACCGCCTCAAGCGCGATTCTAGGTCAGTGGGTTGTGCCTCGTCGCGCGAGGAAAGTTCAACGTCCGTGGCCTGGTGATGCCTGGTCGACGAACGGTTTGAACCGCGCTCGGACCCGATGCGTTCGTGTTGCGATGAACCATTCCAGCGCGGTGCGGCACTCACCCTGGAGTTCTCGATCGACAACTTCAAGGAGGTAAACCGTGCAGGTGCATCTGGCAATCGCAACGAGACCGTTCGCAGCAAGACCATTCGCAGCGGGCCTGCTGGGCGCTGCATGGGCACTGTCGCTCGTCGCATGTGGCGGCGGCGGCAGCTCAGGCGGCATGGGCAGTTCAGCGGCGCAGCATACGGCCGGCTTGACCGACAAGGCGCTGGTGTCGGACGGAGTCATTGCCGCAGCCAACACCGACAGCAACCTGCAGAACCCCTGGGGCCTGGCCGCGGCGCCGGGCAATCCGTTCTGGATCGCCGACAACAACAGCAACAAATCGACCCTCTACGACGGCAACGGCACCCCTCAGTCGCTGGTCGTGAGCATTCCTGCGGGCACCAACGGACCGGCCAATCCGGCCGGCGAGGTCTACAACGGCACGACAGACTTCGCGATCACCACGGCCACCGGTTCGGCGCCGGCGCAGTTCATCTTTGCGGGCGAGGGCGGAACCATCACAGGCTGGTCGAGCACCGTGAGCGGCAGCACCGCGACCATCGCTTACGATGATGGCGCCGGGGGCGCGGTGTACAAGGGGCTGGCGCTGGCCAACAACGGCAGCGCGAATCTGCTGTACGCAACCGACCTGCACAACGCAAAGATCGATGTTTTCGATACGCACTTCCACAAGGTGACGGTGGCCGGAGCGTTCGCGGACGCGACGATCCCGGCCGGCTTTGTCCCGTTCGGCATCATGTCGCTGAACAACCAGTTGTGGGTCACCTATGCGAAGCAGGACCCGACGGCCCACGACGAGGTGCTGGGTGCCGGACTCGGGTACGTCAACGTATTCGACACCAACGGAAACATGATCAAGCGCTTCGCCTCGGCGGGCGTGCTCAATGCCCCCTGGGGCATCGCGCTCGCGCCGGCCGGATTCGGCTCGGTTGCGGGACAGCTGCTGATCGGAAATTTCGGCGACGGGACCATCAATGCCTTCAATCCGTCCAGCGCAGCCTCCATGGGCCCGGTCAGCCTGGCGAGCGGAAAGCAGCTGGTCATTCCAGGATTGTGGGCGCTGGCATTCGGAAACGGCGCGGCCAATCAGCCCGGCAACACGCTGTTCTACACCGCAGGCCCGAACAATCAGGCCGACGGGGTGTTCGGCCGGATCGACGTGACAACCAGCCCGCAGCCCTCGTGCACCGGCTACGGATGCTGACCGCTCGACCGCGGCGCGCTGCGATCCAAGGCTGGAGCCGACGGATCGGTCAGCGCGCTGCGAACTTCAGGACCGGCGGAACCGAATGCTCCTCCGGCGTGAGCAGAAGCCCGCGCGCCAGCAGCCGTTGCCCCAGCTCGGGCTGGCTGGTCAGCACGACCAGCGGCACCGCCAGCAGCAGAGGCAATCCGGTCGGCAGCAACCAAAGCGTGGCCTGGGGTTGCAACGCGAGCGTCCATGCCGCCGCGCCCGCGACGGCCACGCCCAGCGCCGCGAACCTGTGCGCGGCGTCGCGCCACCCGATGTCCTGCGCTTGGCGTGGCGGCGACTTCCACTCCAGCTTCAGCCCGGTCAGCGCCGCCAGGACGAACAAGGTGTGCGCGACCATGCGCACCGGCGCCTGCAGCATCGACAGCCCGCCTTCCAGCAGGGTGCCTCGCACCAGGCGGGCTGCGCCGCCATAAGAGCGCTGCTCGCCTCTGAGCACGATCGCCAGCACGCCCATCATGCGAGGCAGCGCCAGCATCATCATCGTGGCCAGCCACACCATGACCAGTTCGCGCGGAACGCCGCCCAGCGAGGAGAACGCGGGTGCGCTGCCCAGGGCCCACAGGCCGGCACCCAGCAGCACGAAGGCGAGCCATAACGGGGCGGACAGGTAGGCGAACGCGCCGGTCACCAGCATCGCGCGGTGCACGCCATGCAGCCCCGGCTCGGCGATCAGGCGCGCATTTTGCAGGTTGCCCTGGCACCAGCGGCGGTCGCGCCGCAGCTCCTCCAGCAGGTTGGGCGGCTGCTGCTCATAGCTGCCGTGAAGGTCGTGAACCAGCCACACGTGGTAGCCCGCGCGCCGCATCAGGGCCGCCTCGACGAAGTCGTGCGACAGGATCTCCCCGCTCAGGCCGCCGCGTCCGGGCAACGGCGCCAGCGCGCAATGCTGCATGAACGGCGCGATCCGGATGATGGCGTTGTGCCCCCAGTAGTGCGACTCACCGAGCTGCCAGTACTGCATGCCGGCGGTGAACAGCCGCCCGGCCACGCGTCCGGCGAACTGCTGCGACCGCGCATGCAAGGTGGTCAGCCCGCAGGCGAGCGGCGCCGTCTGCAGGATGCCCGTGCGTGGGTTGGCCTCCATCAGGCGCACCAGCTTCACCAGGCAGTCGCCGCTCATCACGCTGTCGGCGTCCAGCACGACCATGTAGCGATAGTCCTGGCCCCATCGGCGGCAGAAGTCGGCGACGTTGCCCGCCTTGCGCCTGGTTCGACGGCGGCGCCAGCGGTAGTAGATGCAGCCGTCGACGCCGCATTCGTCGCGCAGTCGATTCAGCGCGGCGAGCTCGCCAGCGCGGATTGACGGATCGCTCGTATCGGACAGCAGGTAGAAGTCGAACAGCCGCGCCGTCCCGGTGGAGGCCAGCGATGCGCACGTGGCCCGCAGGCCCGCCAGCACGGCGGCAATCTGCTCGTTGCAGATAGGCATGATGATCGCGGTGCGCGCGTCCCGGTGAATCGGGCGGCGCCCCACGGAGGCGGCCGACAGCGCGTGCGGGTCACCCCGCAACAGCACCCAGAAGCCCATCATCGCCGTGAAGAAGCCGGCCGATACCCAAGCGAAAAGCAGACCGAACAGGCCGATCTGGAGCAGGCCGGAAGCGCCGCTGCGATGCGCGGGCAACTCGTGCGCAAGCAGCGTGGTGGCGCTGCCGGCCGACAGGGCGACCAGGATAAGCAGCGCCCGGCGGCGGCGCGAGGCGGCCCGCTCCCAGGCGAGGCGAGCGTGCTCGGGTGCGCCGACGGCGGCGCGCTCGCGCAGCCAGAGGCGGGCGATCGCCGCCGGGGCCGCGCGAGCCGCGTCGGCCAGCGCGCCCGCAAAACCGCGCCAGGGCCGGGCCACCATCGCGCCGCGGTGGATCGGCGGCGCGCAAACACCGCGCAGCGCGGCCTGCGCGGGCATCCCGCTTCTCACTGGGGTGGAATGATCGTGGTCCATGTTTCGGTCAAGGCGTTGTTCCCTAGTTGGAGAAAGGCGCGCAGTTCCGCGGGCTGAGAGGGCCGAGAACGGCTCAAACGCAGCGTCATGCGCCAGGCGCCGGTCGCTTCGTTGTGAAAAACATTTCGCTCGACGACGGTGGCGCCGGCGCCGGCATCGATCGCCGCGTTTACCGGCGCATCGGCGGGCAGCTCGCGCAGCGCCGGGCCGTCGAAGTCGGTGACGAACTGGATTTCGTTCGGGTCCAGCGTCTTGCCGGCCTCGACGAAACCGTGGCCCAGCCGCGACTGCACGGTCCAGCCCGAGGGCGGATGCTGCATGCGGTCGCCCTGCCATTGCATCCGGTACGCGTACTCCAGCGGTTCGCGCGGCGAAGCAGGGCGGTCGGGCACCCAGTAGGCGACGATGTTGTCGTTGGTCTCATCGGGCGTCGGCAGCTGCACCAGCTCGACCCGGCCGGACCCCCAGTTGCCCTGCGGGGTGATCCAGCAGCTGGGGCGGCGCTCGTATCTGGCTTCGGTGTCCTCGTAACTGGCGAAGGCGCGGTCGCGCTGCATCAGGCCGAAACCCTTGAGTTCGCGAACCGCGAAGGAAGTCACCAGCGGCCGGGCCGGGTTGATCAGCGGCCGCCAGAGCCATTCGCCGCTTG
Source organism: uncultured beta proteobacterium (assembly GCA_963739145.1). Taxonomy (GTDB): domain Bacteria; phylum Pseudomonadota; class Gammaproteobacteria; order Burkholderiales; family Burkholderiaceae_F; genus VBCK01. The sequence continues at coordinate 40,742 of CAVTZO010000056.1, read as the reverse complement.
CCCCGTCTCCGGTGGCGATCATCAGACCGTCGGAATCGTGCACTTCGGGGCGAAAGTCACCCGGCCGCGGCTGGTTCTCGCCGTGCAGGAACATGCTGGTCAGCGGCGCGAGCCCCAGCGTCGCCACCGGCGCGCGCAGGTAAAGCCGCGCCCGCACGTCGACCACCGTGTCGACCCCGGGCTGTATGGCGAAGCGATAGGCGCCGGCCGCGCGGGCCGAATCGAGCAGCGCGTAGACGACCAGCGAGGTCGCGCCGGGCGCCGGACGCTCGACCCAGAATTCGACGAAGCGGGGAAATTCCTCGCCCTGGCCGCCCACGGTGTCGATCGCCAGGCCGCGAGCCGACAAGCCGTAGTGCTGCCCCTGGCCCAGCGCGCGGAAGTAGCTGGCGCCGAGAAAGACCACGAGCTCGTCCTTGTAGGAGGGCGCGTTCAGCGCGTAATGCACGCGAAGGCCGGCCAGTCCCAGGTCGCCCCAGCGCCCAGGCGTAAGGCGGTTCTTGCCGTAGTCGAAATCGCGCGCATCGAACCGGATGCGCCTTGCGCCGCGCTCGGTGACCTCGTTGATCGCGACGGCTTGCGTCTGGAATTTTCCGAGATGGAAAAACTGCAGCTCGAACGGCAGCGAAAGATCCCGCCAGAGCGCCCTTTGAGGGTTGAAGCGGATGTCGCGGTATTCGTCGTAGCTGAGCTTGACCAGGTCCGGCGGCAGCGCGACCGGGCCGGCTACATACGGCTTGCCTGCCAGCTCACGCGCGCGGGCGGCGACATCGTCGAAGCCGAATGCGTGGGCGCCGCCAGCATCGCCGAGCAGCAACACGGCGCTGGCGAGCAGCGCCCGCGTCGGAGCGCGTCGAGTGGGCAGTTCGGCGGCGAGCGTGGCAGCGGGCAAGAGCGGAGGCCTGCGCCCGGCGGGGCGGGCGGCACAAGGGCGGATACTTGGAACAAGCAATCCGCGTGCCACAAATAAAAGCAATATGGATCAATGGCTTGTACTTAAAGTCGAGGATCGACCCGGCAACAGCCGCCGAAATCCGGGGAAAGTCGCCGCTTTTGTCGCAATGCAGCGACAGCGGCCCCCGCCTGGAGCCGCAACCGATTGAAATGAGTAGGTATTCGCCTGTCTCTAGTCGGCGACAGGCGGCTCCGTGCGGAACTGTCCGGGCGTCAAACCGTGCTTTTGCAGCAAGCGGTAAAAGTCGGTCCGATTGCGGTCGGCAAGGCGCGCCGCGTCGGTCGCGTTGCCATCGGTCAACTTGAGCAGGCCGACCAGATAGTCGCGCTCGAAGCGCTGACGGGCCTCGGCATAGCTTAGGACCTCGACCGTCGGCACGCGCAAGGCCCTCTGTACCAGCGCCAGCGATATCAGCGGCGTGGTCGTCAGGGCGCACACCTGTTCCACCACGTTGTGCAGCTGTCGCACGTTGCCGGGCCAGCTCGCCATGGTCAGCGCCTTCATGGCGTCGGGAGCAAAGCCGTTCAAGCGCTTGCCATGCTTCTCGCTCAGTCGCGCCAGGAAATGATTGGCCAGCAGCGGGATGTCCTCGCGCCGTTCGCCCAGGGTGGGCAGGCACAGCGACACGACATTGAGGCGGTAGTACAGGTCTTCCCGGAACTGGCCCTGGGCCATGGCCGCGTCCAGGTCGCGGTGGGTGGCCGACAGGATGCGTACATCCACCGGCACCGACTGGTTCGAGCCGACCGGACGCACCAGGCGCTCCTGCAGCACGCGCAGCAGCTTCACCTGCAGTGCGGGCGGCATGTCGCCGATCTCATCGAGAAACAGGCTTCCGCCGTTGGCCGTGACGAACAGCCCCCGGTGATTTTCCACGGCGCCCGTAAACGAGCCCTTCATGTGTCCGAACAGCTCGGACTCCAGCAGGGCCTCGGGAATGGCACCGCAGTTGACTGCAATGAAAGGCTTGCCTGCCCGGGGGCTGGCGCGATGAATGGCATGCGCGAGCAGTTCCTTGCCCGAGCCGCTTTCACCGCTGATCAGTACCCGGGCGTCGGACGCCGCGACCATCTTCGCCTCGGCCAGCAGGTCGGCCATGCGATTGGAGCGGCTGACGATCGCCGCGCGCCAGTCCTCGTCGTCGCCGGTCAGCGTGCTCGGCGCCTGGGCAGGCAGCGCCAGCGCCTGATTGACCTTGTCGAGCAGTGCCTTGCCGTCGAAGGGCTTCGTCAGGTAGCTGAACACGCCGCGCGCGGTAGCCTCGACCGCGTCGGGGATCGTGCCATGCGCCGTCAGCAGGATCACCGGCAAGGCGGGGTAACGCGAGCGGATCTCATCGAACAGCGCCAGCCCATCGCGCCCGGGCAGGCGCACGTCGCTCACCACCAGCTGCGGCCGCGCCACGGCCAGCTGGGTCAGCGCGGCCTCGGCCGACTCGACCGAGGTGACGCGATGGCCGGCCGCGCCGAGCCGCATCGACAGCAGCTTGAGCAGGTCCGCGTCGTCGTCGACCAGCAGCAGGTTCGCCATGCGTTGTTTACCCCGGGGTGGCGGATCGATGGGCCTCAAGGCGCCTTGGGCGGCGGAACCGTTTCGACGCTCGATCCCGGTGCCTGCACAGCACCCGGCCGGGCCGCCATGCTGCGTTCAATCGCTTTCAGAGCTTCCAGCTTCTCCGTCAACTGCTGAATCGTGCGCGCGGTGTCGCGGCGTTGGACGAACTGCTGGTCCAAAAGATCCTCCAGCCGACGCTGCTCGGCAACGGTCTGCGCCAGCAGGCGGGCCATCGGCTGCCAGGGCAGCGTTTCGGGCGAGGTGGCATCGGCCAGCGGCTGCAGCAGGCTCTCGGCGCGCGCCAGATCGCCCGGATTGTGTTCCTGTGCCAGGGCCAGGGCCAGCGCCAGCACCACGTCCGGCGTCCCCGCAGCACCGGCTGCCGACACCCGCGTGCCCAGCCGGGCGACCTCGGCCGTAACCTCAGCCGGTGACATCTGCCGCAGCTGCTCGTGATAGTCCAGCAGCCGCCGCGCCGCCAGGTCCGCCGCGCTGACCAGTTCGAGTGGCGGCTTGCTTTCGGTTTCTGGAGCCAGCGCCGGTGTGGGCGGCGGCGTGGGCGCCTGCGCCGGCGCTGCGGGTGGCGGGGGCGCCGGTGGTGGCGATGGCGACGGCAGCGAACAAGCGGCCACGTTGAACGCAAGCAGCCCGCCCGACGCCAGGCGGCGCCATCGCAACGCTGCCGCGACGGACGCTCTAGCCGGCATGCGGCAGCTCGATGTGAAAGTGGGCACCCGGGCCGTCGTTCATCAACTCGACCTGGCCGCCGTGCGCGGTGATGTATTCATGCACGATCGACAGCCCGATACCGCTGCCGCGCTCGGCATCGCTTGGCTGGCGCTCGCCCCGGTAAAACGGCTCGAAGACGCGGGATTTGTCGACGGCGGCAACACCCGGTCCCTGGTCAAGGATGTCGATGCAAGCCCGGTCCGGTCGGTGTGTCACGGAAAAACGGATCGTCGCTCCCACAGGGCTGAAGCGTATGGCGTTGGACAGGAGGTTACCAAGCGCGGTTCGCAGCTTTTCGGCATCGACCTCGACCTTCAGCGGTTCGCCATGCACCACCACCTGCAGCTGGCGCGCCAGCCACTGAAGCTGCTGCTGCGCCACCAGATCCTTGATCAGGGCCGTCAGCTCCGTGCTGTGCCGGACCAATTGCCGCGCCTCGAATGCGGCCGCATTGAAGCGCAGCAGATCTTCGATCTGGCCTTGCAGTGCCGAAGTGTTCTGCCGCAGGATGCGCGCCACTTCGCGCTGACTGCTGCTCAAGGTGCCTGCGACGCCGTCCTCGAGCAATGAAACCCCCTCGCGCAGGGCCGCCAGCGGGGTTTTCAGCTCGTGCGAGACGTGGCGCAGGAAACGCGCCTTGTCCGAATCGAGCTCGGCCAGGCGAAGGCGCAGCCATTCCAGGCGCCGGCCCAGCAGCCGCACGTCGGTCGGGCCGCGGATATCGATCGGCTGGTCGAGGCGGTTTTCACCCAGGCCGATCACCGCCTTTTCCAGGCGCTTGAGCGGGCGGGCCAGCCATAGACCGAAGGCGAGGGCCAGCACGATGGTCACCGCAATCGCGGCCAGGATCTGCCGCCAGAGCTGCGCGCGGCCGGCATCCAGCTGGCTCATCAAAACCTGGTTGCGCAGGTCCGTGTCGAGACGCACGCGCTCGGCGATCGCCGAATTGATGCCATCGAGATCCCGGAACGCAGCGGTGATCTCGCTTTCGGGCGTTCGCCTTGCAGCGTCCGGGGTCCGCAACCCCAATTCGATGTTCGCCTCCGTCGTGCGCCAGTCCTGGGCCAGGTTCGCAGGGATGCCCTCGTCGACCAGCCTTGCGAGGGCTGCCGTCGCGTCGCGTGCCGTCTGCGCGAAGCGCTGCCGCAGCGCCGGATCCTCCAGGACCAGGAACTGCCGAGCCGCGCGCTCCATCGCCACCGTCCGCTCTGCCAGGACCTGGGCATCGGCCGTCCGGGCCACCGCCTGACGCGCCCCTTCGCTGCTCTGGCGCAGCAGAGCCTCCAGCAGGTACAGCCCGCGCAGCGACGCGACGCTGAGCAGCGCGGCGATCAGCACGAAGGCCACCAGCAGCAGCTGGCGGAACGAATAGCGTTGGGGCGAAAACATGGCGTGGGCGATTGTGCCCGATGGGCTGGCTGCGACCGGCGGGATTCGAACCCGCACACCCGAAGGTCAGGGATTTTCATCCGAACCACGGCTTTCGCCGCCGGGCGCGTGCACCTTGCGCTTGCCCGTTCGTCGGCTGGACTTTGCCTTGACCATAGCGTCGTCGATCGCCTTGCGGACGCCTTAGGTCCCCGTCGTCAAGTCTCTGCACGTTCCCGTTTCGGGCTTCGCTCAGCGTTGCCTCGCGCCATGCGCAGGGGGTTCGCTGACTTTGGCGGGATTCAGCCGGGAGCTTTCGCAACCCGGTGCTCAATTCATCAAGTCCCTTGCGGCTACCAGTTACGCCACGGTCGCGCCGGCGATTCTCGCATGAGCGGCGGGCGCAGAAAGCGGCGTCGTCAAGACCGTCGCAGCGTCGTGGGCAACGGGGTACGATGGGGTTTTGGGCTGCCGAGAGGATTGCCGTGGCGCTGATGGACCAGCCGGCGCGGGCAGGCGACATGGCCTCGCGCCTGCGGCGCGTGGCGGGATTGGACGTGGACGCAGGCTTGGCCTTCGTGGGCAACAACGTCGACGTCTTTACGCGATTGCTGAGGCGCTTCGTGCAGTTGCACGAGCAGGATGTGAGCGAAATCGTGCGACAGGCCAAAGGTGCCGACCTTTCGGCCGTGCAGCAGAAGGCCCATTCGATCAAGGGCGGCGCCGCGACGCTGGGCTTGATGGCTCTGGCGAGCCGGGCACATCAGATCGAACAGGCCGCGCGCGATGACGGCCCGCACGAGCGCCTGGCCGAACTGGCCGCCGCCCTGCAGACCGACTACGCGACGTTGAGCCGACACCTGGCGAGGGCGGCCGGCAGCGGGGCTGAACCGTGAGCCGGTCATCGTGAAGGTGTTCGACCTCAGCTGCGACGCAGGTCACGTCTTCGAAGGGTGGTTCGCATCCCAGGACGATTTCGATTCACAGCTGACGGCGCGCAATATCGGTTGTCCATTGTGCGGCTCGATGACCGTGGATCGGCGGCCTTCGGCTCCGCGCTTGAACCTGGGTGCGGCCGAGCCGGTGGTGCTGGCGGCAAGGCCGGATGAGCGGCAACTTCAAGCCGCTTTCGTGCGCGCCGCCTTGCAGATCGTTGCGAATACCGAGGACGTCGGCGATCGGTTTGCCGAAGAGGCTCGCCGGATTCACTACAAGGAAGCTCCCGAGCGCGGAATTCGCGGCGTCGCGTCGCGCGCCGAGGCGCAGGAACTGGTGCAGGAGGGCGTACGGATCATGGCCTTCCCGTTTCCGGAACTGGCCAAGGAAACCCTTCAGTAGCTCGGTGCCCCCGTCAGCGGCGCGCCGTCTGTGTCTGGCCGAACAGGACTTCCCGGCTGCGCTCGTCAATCAGGGCCTTGCGCCGCTCGCTGAGCACCGCCAGCCCGCGCTGCACCGCGGGTCGCTCCGAAATCGCCCTTTGCCACCGTTGCACGCTCGCAAACTGCGCCAGGTCGATGCCCTGATTCGCGTGGGATCGGGTCCATGGATACAGCGCGATGTCTGCGATCGAATAGTCGCCCGCGAAATACTCGGCGCCGGCCAGATGCCGGTCCATTACCCCGTACAGGCGACTGGCCTCGCGCGTATACCGATCGATCGCGTATTCGATCGGCTGCGGCGCGTACTGCCGGAAATGGTGCGCCTGTCCGAGCATCGGTCCGACGTGACCGACCTGGAACATCAGCCACTGCAGCGCAACATAGCGGTCGCGAATGGCATGCGGCAGCAGTTTCCCGGTCTTGGAGGCCAGGTAGATCAGGATGGCGCCCGACTCGAACATCGAAAGCGGTTGGCCGTCCGGCCCTTCGGAGTCGACGATCGCCGGAATCTTGTTGTTGGGGCTGATTGCCAGAAATTGCGGCGAGAACTGATCGCCGGCCCCAATGTCGATCGGGTGCACGCGGTACGGCAACGCGCACTCCTCCAGCATGATGTGCACCTTATGTCCGTTCGGCGTGGGCCAGGAATACAGGTCGATCATCGTGGGCGGCGTATCGTGGTCTCGATGCGTGGCATGATTATCGTTGAAATGCGGCGAGTCGACTTTGCCTCCACCTGCAGCGCGACACGTGCACTGCCCGCCGGTGCAAACCGAGGCCGGACGCCTGCGCGACGCAAAGCGGGGGACAGGAACGGATCGGCGCCAGCGCCGAGCTGCCGCCGATTCACGAGGTGCACTGGGGCTGAGCGGGTCGACATCCGGCTCCCGGGTATCGGCGCTTTGAAGAATGCTTGACCGTCCATCGTCCGACCATGGCGCCGGGCGTCCACCTGTTTACATTTGGCGCATTCAAATATGGGAGCGTTCCTACTGGGGACGCGCGCGCGATGTGGGACATAATTGTGAGGGCGAGGGGTGTCAACCGGCCAGGTGGGCTGGGCATGGCTTTTAAGCGAAAACTGGGCTCTGCCGTTTTCGGGCGGCGAGCGGTTCAGGTCGTCGTGTGCTGTTCCACGCTTGGAATCGGCACGCACGCGTTCGGCTTGGGGCTGGGCGACGCGAACGTGGCCAGCGCCCTGGGCCAGCCGTTGCAGATGACGGTGCCGGTGACGATCGATCCCGGCGGCGAACTGTCCCAGGACTGTGTACGGATCGTTCAAGACACCGGGGTCGATGCGGATCCTTCGCTCAACGGCGCGCGCGTCACGTTCGACGTCGATCGCAGTCAACTCTTGATAGAAACCCCGCAGGCGATCACCGAGCCGGCGCTGCGTATCGTGGTGGAGCTGGGCTGCACGCAACGCATACGCCGCGAGTTTGCGGTGCTGCTGGATCCACCCGGCATGGCGGCGCCGGCCTCGAACTTCGGCTTCGGCGCCCCGGGGCAGCTGGGGCAGGGCGCGCCGGCGCTGGGGCTTGGCATGGCCCAGATTTCGGCCGTGCTGGGTCAGCGCTTGTCGATCAAGGTGCCTGCGGTAGGGGCCGATGCGGGCAGCCTGACGGCCGATTGCGTGCACCTGGCCGATCCGATTTCGAGCGAAGGTGCTCCGGTTCTTCGACAGGCGACGATCCGGGTTTCCCCCCTGGACACGGGCGCGCTGATCGACATAACGACTCAAGACCCGGTCACGGAGCCTGCGGTTCGCCTGGCGCTCGATGTCGGATGCCACGAGCCGTTGCGCCGGGAGTACGCGATTTTGCTGGGGCTTCCGACGCTGGCTGCATCGAACGCCGAGCCGGTTGCGGAGGCGCAAGAGGCGCCGCCCGCCGCCCAGCAGGCGAAGCCGGCCGAGCCGGTCGCCAAGCCCGCATCGAAGGCCGCGCCCAAGCATCCGCGCGTGGTCACTGCCGTCCCGGTGTCCCCGCAGACGACGCGTGCACCGGCGGTCGCAGCGGCCGAAGCGCCCGGCAAGGCGGCGCCCAGGCCCGCGCCCGCGGGGTCCGACCGCCTTGTCCTGTCGTCACCGCAGGAGAGCTTGCCGGGCGCGGATTCGGCGGCCGCGCCCCCGGGGGCCGAGGCGAATGCGGAATTGCTCAGGCGCATGGATGCGATGTCGCGCCAGATCGAGGCCCTGCAAGCGCAGCTGGCGGCAGCGCGACAGCGGGAAATCGTGCTGGAGCACCGCGCGTCGGAGTCGCGCGAAGGCTGGGCCTGGCTGATGGGAGCGCTCGGAGGGCTGCTGCTCGGTGGCGCGCTGGTCATGGCGTGGCGCCAGCGCGGTCAACCGCGGCGGGGCGCCTGGGAATCGATGGACAGCGGTCCGGCGCGTGTCGGCCAACCCAGGAGTGCAATGGTTCACGCCTCCGCGTCCGCCGACGTGTCTGAAATCGGCGGGCGCGCTGCGATGGCGCCCGCACCGACCACGATCCACGCGACGACGGAGCCGTCGTTCGCCGACGCCAAGCACTCCGAAATCACGGTTACCGAGCTGCACGACACGGTCCAGGTCATCAAGGAACTGTACGCGACCGTTCTGGAGCGCTCGACGTCCGCTGGGGCGGGCGAGTCGACCGGCGGTCGACCGACGAAACCGTTGGAACTGGACCTGAGGACGCCCACCGGCGACGGTGCGGCGACGCGGTCGACCCGCCCGCGGGCAGAGTCGACGCGCAGCGGCGGGTCGCAGGCTCCGGGCGGCGGAGAGACGAAACGCGGCCTCGAGGGGAGCTTCACGGAGTTGCCGACCGAAGTCGGGCTGGATCTGGATCTGAGTTCGGTGATCGCGCGAGCCGCGCCGGCCGATGCGGCCGACGTCTGGCTGGACCTGAACGAGCCTCGGGTGCAAGCGGCCGCGCCGGCCGCCGCCGCGGGCTCCCGCATCGTTGCCGAAACGGCCGAACCGCCGCCGGTGCGCGACTCCTCGCGCGAGCACAAGCCTTCCCTGGTCGAGCGGGCCGATCCGCCTCGATCGGCCGGGGGTGAAACGGCGAAGATTTTCAGCGCCGTGCGCTCCGAAGCGGCACCTCGCGCCGGGCAATCGGACGAGCAGCTGACCCAGACCCCGACCGAAGTTCTGATCGACATCGATGTGGGCGCGACGACCAGCTTTTCCGGCATGGTGGATCGTCCGGCGACACGGCTGCCTCCCATGAACGGTCCCGAGGCCGAGCGGCCGCGCAACACGTCCTCGCCGCTCGGTCCCATCGACCTGCAGCTCGACCTGAGCCAGCCCGAGACGAAAACCCCGCGACGCGGGGGAAGATCGGCCTGAGCGCGCTGGCCCGGGCGGCGTTGCGAGGCCGCTCAGACTACGGCGTCCAGTCGCGACTGCAAATCGAACCACTGCGCCTCCAGCGTTTGCAGCGCATGGTCGAGCTGCCCACGCCGTTTCAACGCCTGGCTGACCGAATCGGGATCGCCTGAGTAGAACGCCTCGCTCGCGAGGCGGGCGTCCAGGTCCTTCAGTTCGTCACCCACGACCTGAAGCCGATGTTCCAGTGCGTCGAGCTGAGCCTGCAAGGGCCGTCGCGCCTTGGCCAATCGTTCGCGTTCGCCGGCCGCCACGCGCCGGTAGTCGCTGGCGCGCCGTGGCGCCTCCGCGCCAGGCTCGGACCGGGCCGGGGCGCGCCGGCGATCGATGACCCATGCCGCGTAGTCGTCCAGGTCGCCGTCGAACATCTGCAGGTGTCCCTGGTGCACGAGCCAGAGCTGATCGGTCGTCGCACGCAACAGGTGGCGATCGTGCGACACCACGATCAGCGCGCCTTCGTAGGAGGACAGCGCAACGGTCAAGGCCTCGCGCGTTGGCATGTCCAGGTGGTTGGTCGGCTCGTCCAGCACCAGCAGATTGGGCCGACCCCATACCAGCAGCGCCAGCGCGCACCGGGCCCGCTCACCGCCCGACAGGCGCCCGACGGGCGCGCCGGCCAGCTCGGCGCCGAAGCGGAAGCTTCCGAGGAAATTGCGCAGTTCCTGCTCGGCACTGTCGGGCGCTGCTCTGCGCAGCAATTCGAGCGGGGTCTCGGCCGGGTCCAGATCCTCGAGCTGGTGCTGCGCGAAGTAGCCGATGGCCGTGCCTGGGGAACGTCTGAGCTCGCCCGAGGCGGGGGCCAGGTCTGCGACGATCGCCTTGACCAGGGTCGATTTGCCGGCGCCGTTCACGCCGAGCACCCCGATCCGGTCTCCGGCGCGCACCGAGAACCGCACCCCCTCGAGCACGACGTTGTCCGGATAGCCGAGTTGCAGCTGCTCGGCGTCGATCAGGTGCGCGGGCAGCCGCAGCGGATCGAGGAATTGGAATCTCCACTCGCGCTGCTCGCGCACCGGCTCGAGCCGTTCCAGGCGCTCGAGCATCTTCAAACGGCTTTGTGCCTGGCGGGCCTTGGTTGCCTTGGCGCGGAAGCGCTCGATGAAGCTGTTCAGGTGGGCGACCGTCTGCTGCTGGCGACGCAATTGAGCGTCGCCTTGACGCTGCTTCTCCAGCCAGGCGGACTCGAACGCGCTGTAGTTGCCCGCGTAGCGGCAAATCGACTGATCGGCCACGTGCCAGATCGTATCGGTGCAGCGGTCCATGAACTCCCGGTCGTGCGAAACGACGATCACGGTCGCTTCCTGACGTCGCAGCCAGTTCTCGAGCCAGACGATCGAATCCAAGTCCAGATGATTGGTCGGTTCATCCAGCAGCATCAAATGTGCCGGCTGCAGCAGCACGCGGGCCAGGGCCAGGCGGTTGCGCTGGCCGCCCGACAGCTCCGACAGCGCAGCCTGCGCCTGCGTCTGGGATATCCCGAGGCCGTTCAGGATCGCCATCGCGTTTGCCGCGATCGCGCCTTCGTTCAATTCGGCCAGGTGCGCGTAGGCTGCCGCGAGCGCCAGGTCGTGGCCGTCCGCACCCGGCAGGCGCAAGGCCGCCTCCAGCTCGGCGCGCGCCTTGACCAGCGGCCCGTGCCCCGACATGACGAAGTCGAGCGCGCGGTCGGACGTCGACTCGATATCCTGGTCGATCCAGGCGATGCGATCGGGCGGTGGCGCATCGATCGATCCGGCGTCGATCGCAACCCGGCCCAGGATGGCCGCGAGCAGCGACGACTTGCCGCAGCCGTTCGCTCCGACCAGCCCGACGCGCTCGCCGTCCGGGGCCGTGAGGTCGACGTTGCGGTACAGGGTTCTGGGGCCTCGGTCGAGGCGTAGTCCGGTCAGGCGAAGCATGGTCAGTCGGCGCGCAGGTTACCGACTTTTCGACACCTGCGGGGTCAGCCTGAAGTCTGCTGCGCTTCGACCGATTCGACGGCGCCGGTGGGGCGACCGTTGGCATCGTGCGATACGACCAGCCGCCGGGCGCTCTGCCAGCGCGCCAGCTCTTCCGGGGCAACGCCGTAGCTGTGCGCAAGCAGCCTGGGCGAGACGGTCTGGTAGGCGTGGCGCCGGTCGTGCTGCGCGAAGCGCCACCAGTTCACCAGGGCCCAGCCGACCAATGTCCCGCACAGGACGGCGACCACGGTTCCATACAAGGGCAGGCGGCTCACCAGGGCATCCAGGCCGCCCTGTCCCAGCAACTCCTCCGAAAAGCGTCGGAATCCCGACATCCAGAGCAGCAGCGTCAGCAACGGCAGCATGAAGTGACCCCAGACGCTCCACCAGAGGAACGTCAGGACATAGTTGGTCAGCTTGCGGGCCGACAGCAAGCCCTCCGGCTTCTCGATGATCAGCGGAGCGCGGTCTCGATGCCGGATCTGCTCGAGCAGCGACCTTTCCGCCTCGCTCAGGCCGCCGTCACGAGCGCGCGCCTGCGCCGATCCGGCATCGGACGCGGCGGTCAATGCGCTTCGCACCGGCTTCACCGCAGTCCCCGGTCCGGACTGGTCCAGAGGGCGCGCTCGCCGCGGGCGCGGGTCGCCACCTTGGGCACGGCGGCCACCGCGGTGAGAAAGGTGATGATCCAGAACGCTGCCGGATACCAGATCACCCAGTAGAACTGGCGACCGAAGCGCAGATCGTATCTTCGGTCCAGCACCATGCCGACTGCGATCTGCAGCATCGAGGTGGTCGCGATCAGCATTCCCGGCCAGGTCGGGGTCAGGCCCGTGACGCGCCACGGGATCGGGACCGGGACGAAGAACGCGGCCACCCAGAGCACCACCGAAAGGGCGAAGCAGTACGCCCACAGCACGCTGACCAGATATTCGATGTACATCGGCCACATGCGGCGCATCTGCCAATTCGCGATCTCGGGCAGGAACTTGAGCATGACCTGCACGCCCCCCATGGCCCAGCGCAGGCGCTGGCGCCACAATCCCTTGAACGTCTCGGGCATCAGGATCCAGCACAGCGCGGCCGGCTCCAGCCGTACGTCCCAGTGGTGCACCTGCATCTTCCAGGAGATGTCGATGTCCTCGCACATCATCTCCTTGCTCCAGTAGCCCACGTCGTGCAGGGCCGCCTTGCGATAGGCGCCAACGACCCCGGACACCGTGAACAGGCGCCCGTACGTACGTTGCGCGCGCTTGATCAGGCCGATGATCGAGGAGAACTCGCCGACCTGGATCCTGCCGAGCAAGGTGGAGCGATTGCGCACGCGCGGATTGCCCGTCACCGCGCCGACCCTCGGAAAATTCAACAGGTGCCACATCATCCAACAGGTCGCGGTGCGATCGAGCAGCGCGTCGCCGTCGATGCAAACGAGGTAATCGGCGTCGGTCATCATCGCGGCCGTGTTCAGTCCGACCGCCTTGCCCTGGTTGACCGCGTGATGGATCACGCGCAGGCGCGGGTTGACCTTGACCATCGCATCCAGGATCGCGCCGGTGCGGTCGCGCGATCCGTCGTCGACGGCGATCACCTCGAAATCGGGGTAGTCGTGCAACAGCAGCGTCGACACGGTCTCGTAGACGGTCTGTTCCTCGTTGAAACATGGAACGACCAGGGCCACCTTCGGATAGGAGGGCAGTACCGGTGGCTGCTGCGGCCGATTGGCTCCGCGCTCGTAGTGAAACCAGTAGAACAGGCCCCCTGCCATCCAGACGTAGGCCATGAACAGCGGGTAGAAAAATATGAACCCGAACAGCAGGTCGGGCAGGGTCGTCGGGCTCATGAGCCGGACCCCTGTGTGGTTTGCTCGGGCTGCGCGCGCAGCGACAGCGCCCGCCGCAACGCCGCCAGTTCCCCCGGGCCGCCGTCCAGGTCGGCGCCGACCACGCCCAGGTTCGGGAACCCGGCCTGCTGCAGCCGCTGCGCCCGCTGGTCCACCCGCGCTGCCGAGCCGGCCGGAGCCGGCAGGGCGATCAGGGTGCGGGCCGCGGCGCCTGCGACGGACCGGATCGCCGTGAGCGGTTCGGCCTGGACTGCGCTGTCGTCGTCCGTGCGCGCCTGTATCAGCAGGTAGTCGTGCAGTTCCAGCAGGGCGAAGATCTGCGCGGGGCGCAGCCCCTCACGTCGGGGGTCGATGCGCAAGGCCGTGCGCAGCTGCGGCTGCCAGGCGCGGGTGCGGTCGGCCAGCCGGGCTGCCCGATCGCCGATCGCTTCCAGGTCGCCGCCCGGTGTGCTCGAACCCGACAGCAGTCCCTGCAGGTAGACGGCCTTGCCGAGATCCTCGAACAGGTCACCGACTCGCTCCCGTGCATCCGGGTCGGCCGGGGTCGAATCCAGCGCGAATCCGTCCGATGGCAGCCACGCGTAGACGCGGGCCTGCGTCAGCGTCGCGATGCTCCACGCGACCCGGTTCAGCAGATCGGCGCGCATCGGCAGGATGCGATTCGGAAAGTAGACCGCGTCGATGCGCCCCGAAGCGCCCGGCTGCGCGTATGCGCCCAGCACGACGGTTTCCACGCCCAGTGCGCGGATGCGGTCAAGCAACTGTCGAAGTCGACGTTCGAACTCGGCGTCGCCGCAATCGGCGAGGCGGTCCAGCTCGAGTTGGACGAAGCGGACGGTGGGCGCGTCGTCCAGCTGTCGCACCAGCCGGGCCAACCGGGTGGCGGAGGGATTGCCATCGACCAGCAGTCGGCGGATGCGTCCGATCGGGCCGGCAAGCTCCTTGCGGCCTGAATCCAGCGTCAGCCCGATCGGCATGCCGAGCTCGCGCGCGATCCGTTCGGTCTGATCGTCGTAACGGCCGTACGGCCAGACGATGGCGCGCGGGCGCCGGCCCAGATGCTGCTCGAACAGGGCGCTGTTGCGCTCCAGGTCGGACCGGACGCGCTCGATCCAGATCGCATCCGTTTCGTAGCCCTGGCCCGGCAGGTACGCGTGGGTCGTGGCCGCCGGTTCCAGGCTGCCGGTCGGATTGCCGGCCAGGCCCCGGTGCAGGTCCCAGCTGTGCGAGGCGAACTCGACCAGCCCCGAGTCCTGCATTTCGCGGGCCTGCTCCCAGCTGATGAACTGCTCGCGCGGCCGGGTGCGCTCCGAATAGAGCACCGACTGCCCGGGTGGCGTCTGCATCCAGCGACCGACCAGCGCCGCGACCGCCGGAACGCGGAACGCGCGCAGCAGCGGAAACACCTGCGTGTACAAGCTCAGATAGCCATCGTCGAACGTCAACACGACGGCCCGCTCGGGCAGACGCGCCGTGCCGGCGTAGGCCCGGGTCACCGTATCCAGGTCGATCGGCTGATAGCCTTCCGAACGCAGCCAGTTCAGGTGCGCGGCCAGCGTCGCGGTGTCCACGCTCTGAGGATCTTCTCCCCCCGCTCGGGCCGCCAGCACATCGTGGTAGCAGAGCACGAGCAACTGCTGTCCGTTCGGCAATCGCTGCTGCGAGCTCAGGGCAGTCGGGGCCACGCCGGCCGGCCCGGCGATGGCGCCGAAGGCGGCGAGCCAGGCCAGAAGCAGTGTCGAGCGCAGGCGGAGCATCAGAATCGCCCGTCGTAGTTGACGGTGACGGCCGTTCTGGATTCCGGCCTGCCATCGTACGGGTGCTCGCTGCGCGAGATCCCGATATTGAAATCGGCGTGATCCGAAAGCGACCAGCGTTGCTCGTAACGGGCTGCCCAGGTCGGGTGAGCGCCGAAACCGGCCTGCTGATAGTCGCCGACCGAGACGGTCACCACGTGCCACAGCGACCGGTGCGAGACCGGGTCGTGCCGTGCGAGCCACTCGCCTTTGAGCTCGGTTTCCTCGGAGGTTGCGTGGGCGGGGTCGAAGTAGGGCGCACTCGAAGCTTCAAGCGTGTCGTGCGTGTAGCCGGCGTAGGTGTTCCAGGTCAGCTTGGCGCGCGCCGATGCGGCCAGCCGTTGCGAGAATCGCAGCAGCGCATTGAGCTGGCGATTGGTGTCGTTGAATTGGCCGACGCCCAGGTCCGCCCCGATCCCGGTGGACTCGTTCCAGTCGTAGCCGCTGCTCAGCTGCAGCGTGCGCTCGCGGATGTCGGCGGCGCTGGCACGCGCCGGCGTGTCGGGGTCCGATGTCGCGGCTTGCAGGCCCAAGCGCGCCCCGTCGGCCGGCAGCCAGACGGCGTGAAGAACTGCGGCCGGCCCGGGCTGGCCATCGACGCCGGCCACCTCGAGCGATCCGGAAAGCGCGCGCCAGGTCCCTTCCAGGCCGGCGCCGCCCCAGGTACGCACCAGCGTGGAGGGGCTGATGTCCGTGTGCGTCTGGCGCAGGTGGGCGAACACCCGATACGACTCGTCGATGGGGGCCGTATAAGCGCGTGCATCGAACATCCAATCCCGATAGGTCGCGACGTTGGTCTGGCTGCCGGTGCCGTAGCCGCTTTCGAACGCCACCTCGGGCCGATCGTGCCAGCCCAGGCGCCGGCGCAACTCGAGCAGGTCGCGCTGGCTCAGGTTCTGCTCGACATCCTTCGAAGCCAGTGCCGCGCGCGCGTCGCGCCAGTCGTCCAGCGCCATGTCGGTCTGGATCTGCAGCGCGTGTGCGTCCGTGTCATGCGGCGCCACCGTCAGCACCGCATCGGCCTCGGCGCGCGCGCGCCGGGGCCAGCCGCGCCACGAGTAGACGGTTGCGCGGGACGAGCGGGCGTCCGGGTTGAAAGGCGCCTCTTCGAGCAGGCGATCGAGCCGGCTCACCGCCTGCTCGGGGTGTTCGTCGTAGGCGCGCGCCATGGCGGCGGCAATGCGCACTCGCATCAGGTCGCCATGCTCCGGCGACCTCGACAGTCGCTGCTCCAGGCCGTCGATCTGCTCGCGGGCGGCGGCCAGCTGGTCGGTGTCGACCAGCGCATAAAAGAGCTCCAGCTGGGTGTCGATGTCATCCGGACGCTCCTGCACCAGCTGGCGCAGCATCGGGATGGCGCGGCGCGACTGCCTGAGCCGGCCGTAGGCGATCGCGGCCTGGTAGCGCGCGTACGCCGGAACCGCGACACCTGCGGCGGTCAGGCGTTCGTAGCGGCTGGCGGCTTCTGCGTCCCGATGCAGCAGAACGTCGGCCTGGATCCGGTCGAACGGGGCCGCCTCGCCTCGCCGTGCCGCTTCGATCTCGCCGCCGCCCGATCGGATCAGTTCGTCGAGGCGGCTCGCGACCTTCGCCAATCGCTCCGTGCGTTCGGAGCGATCTTCGAGTCCTTCCGCATAGCGCAGCTCCAGGGCGGCCTGTTGCGCCAGAATCGCGCGCAGGTCGGGGTCGTCGCCGAGTTCCGGGTGTGCCAGCACCAGGTCAGCCGCCGGAGCCACCGCGCCCAGCTTGTCCAGCATCAGCGCCTGCCCTTTGATCGCATTCAAGTTGGCCGGGTCCAGATCGCCCGCGTGTCGATAAGCGTCCAGCGCCCCGGCATAGTCGCCAGTCCCCCGGCGCACGTAGGCGGTGGCTTCCCACAGCGCGGACGAGCCGGGAAAGCGCGCGACGGCCGCGATCGCGAATCGATTGGCGCCTTGCAAGTCATCGCTTTGCGCCAGTCGATAGATGCGGTCGATGGCTCGGTCGGCCGACACGAGGTCGGCGCCCGCGTCATCCGGCGGGATCGATGCGTTCGAGACGGCGGGGGAGGGCGAAACCGCGCCAGCAGGCTGTGCGGCGGCGCTTGCGCACAGTCCGACGCACAGCATGAAGGTCAATGCAACGATCCGGCGCCGTGGTGTGTTCTCGCGGCCCAGGCGTGGCCGACCGGGCTTCGATTCCAGCGAGGATTGTTCTTCTTCGTGATGCACTGCGCGGACCGATCCAAGAACGCTCGAAATCAGGCAGTCGGCGCACTGCTCGAACCGAAGCGAGGGGCAGACCTAAGTTACTGATTATCCAAACAGTTTCATGGGCAGATCGACCAAAAAGGTACGCCTCCTTAGCGCAACTCAACTGAGGCGGATCAATTCCGACGCCGAGAAGGCCTTCATTGACGCGTGGCGGCAAGGGGCATTGCGCCCCAGGGACTGCCTGCGGCCGCAGGAGGCGCCGATTTTCGCTGCAGGGCTGTTAAACCTAGGCCGCTACGGAACGCGCGGCAGGAATCCGGGCAGGCAGATCTTCGGCCCGCACCATGAACACCATATCGTCGCCGGCGCTGGTGCTGGCCCAGATCACCGGGGTCTGCGGGTACTCGCGTTCGACCTCGGCCCGGCCGTCTCCGACCTCGACCACCAGCAGCCCTTGCGGATTCAAGCGCCCGCGTGCATCCGCCACCACGCGGCGCACGACATCCAGTCCGTCCGGTCCGCCGGCCAGAGCCAGTGTTGGCTCGTGCGAGTACTCGCGCGGCAGCTTGGACAGCGCCTTGTCGGTGACGTAAGGCGGGTTGCACAGGATCAGGTCGTAGCGCGAGGTGCCAAGCGCCTGGAAAAGGTCCGATTCGATTAATCGCACGCGGTCGGCCAGGCTGTATTCCTCCACGTTGCGCGCGGCGACGGCCAGCGCGTCGACCGAGATGTCGACCGCGTCGACCGACGCGTTGACGAACAGGTCCGCCGCGATCACCGCAAGGCATCCGGAACCGGTGCACAGGTCCAGCACCGTACGCACCGCCGCCGGGTCGGGCAGCCACGGCTTCAGTTCGTCCTTGAGCAGCTCGGCAATGTACGAGCGCGGGATGATGACCCGCGAATCCACGAAGAACCGATAGCCCTGCAGCCAGGCCTCGCCCAGAAGGTAGGCGACCGGCACGCGCTTCTTGACGCGCCGTTCGATCAATTCGAGCAGCGAGTTGATTTCGGCGTGAGTCAGGAACGCGTCCAGGAAAATCTCCATTCGTTCCAGCGGCAGCTTCATCGCGCGCGTGACCAGGAACGCAGCCTCGTCGAATGCATCCAGCTGCCCGTGACCGAAGAAGATCGGCCGCTCGTTGAAGCGCGTCACTGCGTAGCGCAGCACGTCGCGCAGCGTGCGCAGATTGGCTATGGCGTCGATCGACATGGTGTCATCTGATTCAGTGTGCGGTCCGGCTCGACAACAACAACTCCAGTGTGCGCTGGTAGATCCGCGTCAGCCGTTCGATGTCCCTGACAAGAACACGCTCATCGACCTGGTGGATCGAGGCGTTGACCGGGCCGAATTCGACCACCTGCTTGCAGATCCGCACCAGGAATCGGCCGTCCGAGGTGCCGCCGCTGGTTGACAGCTGTGGCTGCTGGCCGGTCTCTTCCAGGATCGCGCGCGACAGCATATCAACCAACTCGCCTGGCGCGGTCAGGAACGGCTCGGCCCCCAGGGTCCATGTCAGGTCGTAGCTCAGGGCATTGCGGTGCAGGATTTCCTGCACGCGGCGCCGCAGCTCGGCGGGCCCGGTGGCCGGCGCGAACCGGAAATTGAACAGCATCTCGCATTGACCGGGGATCACGTTGCCGGCTCCGGTGCCGCCGTGCAGATTGGAGACTTGAAACGTGGTCGGCGGGAAGAAGGGTTCGCCCCGATCCCACTCGGTCGCCGCCAGCTCGGCCAGCGCGGGTGCCAGTTGATGAAGCGGATTGCGGGCCAGTTGTGGGTAGGCCACGTGTCCCTGTATGCCGTGCACCAGCAGGCGCCCGGACAGCGATCCGCGCCGGCCGTTCTTGATCGTGTCGCCCAGATCCAGCGCCGACGTGGGTTCGCCGACCAGACCATAGTCGATCCGCGTGCCGCGGGCCTGCAAGGCTTCGACCACCGCGACCGTGCCGTCGGTGGCGTCACCCTCTTCGTCCGAGGTCAGAAGCAGCGCGACCGATCCGGCATGGGCCGGGCGGGCACTGGCGAACTGCTCGGCCGCCACCACGAAGGCGGCCAGCGAGGCCTTCATGTCGGCGCTGCCGCGGCCATACAGCCAGCCATCGCGCTCCTCGGGGACGAACGGATCGGAGCTCCACCTGTCGCGGGGGCCCGGCGGAACCACGTCGGTGTGCCCGGCGAACGCGATCAGAGGCGACGCAGTGCCGCGCCGCAGCCACAGATTGCGCGTGGAGCCGCGATCGAACCGCTCGATCGCAAAACCTGCGACGGCCAGCCGGTCGGCGATCATCTGCTGGCAGCCGGCGTCTTCTGGCGTAACGGACCGGCGGGTGATCAACAGCTTGGCCAGATCGAGCGCGGTAGACACTAGATGTTCAGCGTGAATTCCGTGAAGGACGCGGCGTCCGGATTCGGTTTGGGCGACGTCTCCGCCTTCACTACCGGTTTGCCCGCGTTGTTGATCAGCCACAGCAGGTTGTTTTTCGAGTCGGCCGCCAGCAGCGCGTCTTCGCGGGTGATCGTGTCCCTCTGCAACAGCTCGTACAGGCTCTGCTCGAACGAGCGGCTTTCCGGATCCAGGCTCTGCTCCATCGATTCCTTGATGGCCTGCACGTCGCCGCGCCCGATCAGCTCATGCGTGTGTCCCGAGTTCATGAGCACTTCGACGGCCGGCACCCGGCGACCCTGGCGCGAGCGCACCAGGCGCTGCGAGATGATCGCCCGCACTGCCGTGGCCATGTCCTGGAACAGCGCAAAGCGCGACTCGGTCTGGTAGAAGCTGATCACGCGGTTCAGGGCATGCGCGCTGTTGGTCGCATGCAGCGTCGCCACCACCATGTGGCCGGACATCGCGTAGGCCAGCGCCGCCGTCATCGTGTTGCGATCGCGAATCTCGCCGATGAACAGCACGTCCGGCGCCTGGCGCATCGCGTTGCGCAGCCCCTGTTCCAGCGAGACGGTATCGTGCCCTATCTCGCGCTGGTTCACGATCGACTTCTTGTTGCGGAACAGGAATTCGATCGGATCCTCGAAGGTCAGGATGTGCCCGGTCGCCAGCTCGTTGCGATGGTCGAGCATCGAGGCGATCGTGGTGGATTTGCCCGAACCGGCGGCGCCCACGACCAGGATCAGGCCGCGCCGTTCCATCGCCAGGTCCTTCAGCACGTCGGGCAGCGACAGCGTTTCGAGCTGCGGAATGTCGTTCGGGATGTAGCGGATCACGGCCGACACCGAACCGCGCTGCAGAAAAGCGCTCAGGCGGAAGCTGCCCACGCCCTGCACCGGCAGGCCGATGTTCAGTTCGCGCGAGCGCTCCAGCTCGCGGAACTGCGCGTCCGAAAGCCGCTCCGTGAGCAGCGCAACCACCGCCTGCTGCTGCATCCGCTCCTGGTTGATCGGCACGCAAACGCCGTTGATCTTGATCGTGACGGGGGAGCCCGCCGACAGGAACAGGTCGGATGCGCTCTTCTCGGCCATCAGTTGAAACAATCGCTCCAGTGCCATCGTTCGATCCCCAGGCTGTCCGATCCGCGCCGCGGGCGTCAATCGCCCTGCGCGACCCGCAGCAATTCGTTGATTCCGGTCTTGGCGCGCGTCTGCGCATCGACCCGTTTGACGATCACCGCGCAATACAGGCTGTGCGAGCCGTCCTTGGCCGGCAAGGACCCGGACACGACGACCGCTCCGCGCGGCACCCGCCCGTACAGGATCTGGCCGGTTTCGCGATCGTAGATCCGCGTGCTGGCGCCGATGTACACGCCCATCGAGATCACGGCATCCTGCTCCACGACCACGCCTTCGACCACTTCGGAGCGGGCACCGATGAAGCAGTTGTCCTCGATCACGGTCGGCGCCGCCTGCACCGGTTCCAGCACGCCGCCGATCCCGACACCCCCGGACAGATGCACGTTGCGGCCGATCTGGGCGCAGGAACCCACCGTGGACCAGGTATCGACCATCGTGCCCTCGTCGACGTAGGCGCCGATGTTGACGAAGGAGGGCATCAGCACCACGTTGCGGGCAATGTACGCGCCGCGCCGCGCCATCGCAGGAGGAACGACCCGCACCCCGCTGGCGCGGAAATCATCGGCGCTGTAGTGGGAAAACTTCGGGTCGACCTTGTCGTAGAAGCGCAGCGCGTCCCGCTCGCCGCCCATCACGGCATTGTCGCGCAGTCGAAACGACAGCAGGACCGCCTTTTTCAGCCACTGGTGCACGATCCAGACGCCGTCGACTTTTTCCGCCACCCTCAGGCGGCCTGCGTCCAGTTCGCTCAGCGCCGCTTCGACCGCCTCGCGCAGCTGCGCAGGCGCGGCCGAGGGCGTCAGCGACGCCCTCTGCGGCCAGGCTTCCTCGATGATTGCCTCGATCGACACCCTGGGATTCTCCCTTAATTTCCGGCGATTGAAAGGCCGAGAAGCGGCTCGCCCGCGGCCCGCTGCGGCCGCGCGAGCTGCACGATGCGCCGGGCCGCCTCCCGGACCTGCCCTTCCTCGGCCACCAGGGCGATGCGCACGAAGCCGGCGCCGGGATTGACGCCGTCGACTTCGCGTCCCAGGAAGCTGCCCGGCAGCACGGTGACGTTGTACTGTGCGTACAGGTGGCGCGCAAAGTGCTGGTCGTCGCCCGGGGTACGCGCCCAAAGGTAAAAGCCCCCGTCCGGCAGCGCGGTCGGCAGCACCGAGTCGATCGCGGGCGTGACCTCCGAGAACTTGCTCGCGTAGCGTCGGCGGTTTTCCGCAACGTGCACCTCATCGTTCCAGGCCGCGATGCTCGCCGCCTGGACCGCCGGGCTCATCGCGCAGCCGTGATAGGTCCGATAGCGCAGGAACGGCGCGATCAGGCGCGCGTCGCCGGCCACGAACCCGGATCGCAGTCCGGGCGCGTTGGAACGCTTCGACAGGCTGCCGAAGACCACCAGGTGCTCGAATCCGGACCGTCCAAGCGCAGCGGCCGCCTGCAGCGCGCCCAGCGGCGGGCGCGCGGGATCGGAATAGATTTCCGAATAGCATTCATCCGCCGCGATCACGAAGCCGTGGCGATCGGCACGCTCGAACAGGTCGCGCCACTCCGCCAGCTGCATCACGGCGCCGGTCGGGTTGCCCGGCGAGCAGGTATACACGAGGCCAACCTGCCCCCATTGCTCGGGGCCGAGCCGCTCGAACGGCATGCGAAATCCGGTCTCGGGCGTCACCGCGAGATAAACCGGCTCGGCCCCGGCCAGAAGTGCCGCCCCCTCGTAGATCTGGTAACCCGGATTGGGCAGTACGACCCGCTGCGATCCGCGCGCATCCAGCGTCGCCTGGGCGAATGCGAACAGTGCCTCGCGTGATCCGGTCACCGGCAGGACCTGGGTCAGAGGATCCAGTCCGTTCAAACCATAGCGTCGCGCCAGCCAGTTGCCGATGGCGAGCCTGAGCGCATCGGAACCGGCCGTCTTCGGGTACGAGGACAGCGACGGTAAGGCGGCAACCAGCGCGTCGAGCAGAAGCTGCGGCGTCGCGTGCCTCGGCTCGCCGATCGAAAGGTCGATCGGCTCCAGATGCGCCGGTGGGGTGCAATCGGCGAGCAGCGCCCGCAGGCGCTCGAACGGATACGGCCGCAGCCGTTCAAGCAGCGGATTCATCCGGGCCGGCTCCGGCGCGTGCAAATCGACCCAGTTCGACATACGGAGCCGGCTTCCAGCCGCGCTTGCGGTGTTCGGCCACCACCGTCGTCCTGATTCCCCCGCGCACGTTCCAGCGGGAGGTCAGACGGATGAAGCGCGGCTGCAGGACCGCCTTCAGGTCGTCCAGCACCTCGTTGGTCACCGCTTCGTGGAAGGCCCCACGGTCCCGGTACGACCAGATATACAGTTTCAGGCTCTTTAACTCGACGTTGCGCCGGTCCGGCACGTATTGCAGCGTCAGCGTTGCAAAATCCGGCTGGCCGGTGAGCGGACACAGGCAAGTGAATTCGGGCAACTCGATATGGACCAGATAATCGCGGGCCGGATTCGGATTGGGGAAACTCTGCAGCTGTCGGTTCGGGCGCGTGCTCATCGGACACGGTCAAATGTTTCGATATCATTATAGGCATCAAGCGCAACGAGTCAGCCGTTGCCCGGGTTCACCACGGTACCGGGCCGGCCCATAGAGCGCCTTTCCCGAGAACGCATCGTGCAGCTGCGGCAGATCAAGCTGGCCGGGTTCAAGTCGTTTGTCGACCCGACCCAAATCGACGTACCCGGTCGCCTGGTGGGCGTGGTCGGACCCAACGGGTGCGGCAAGTCCAACGTGATCGACGCGGTGCGCTGGGTGCTCGGCGAGAGCAAGGCAGCCGAGTTGCGCGGCGAGTCGATGCAGGACGTGATCTTCAACGGCGCGGCCAGCCGGCCGGCGGCGGGCCGCGCCAGCGTCGAGCTGCTGTTCGACAACAGCGACGGTCGCATCGGCGGCGAATGGGGCCGCTTCAGCGAGCTGTCGGTCAAGCGGATCCTGTCGCGCGATGGCGCCTCCAGCTACCTGATCAACCAGCAGCACGTGCGCCGGCGCGACGTGCATGACCTGTTCCTGGGCACCGGCCTGGGGCCGCGCGCTTACGCGATCATCGGCCAGGGAATGATCTCCCGCATCGTGGAGGCGCGCCCCGAGGAGCTGCGCGTCTACCTGGAGGAGGCCGCCGGGGTCTCGAAGTACAAGGAGCGCCGACGCGAGACCGAGACCCGGCTGCGCGAGGCGCGCGACAACCTGTCGCGCGTGAGCGACATCCTGCGCGAGCTGGATGAACGGGTGGTCCACCTGGAGCAGCAGGCCGAGCTCGCGCGACAGTATCGCGATCTGCAACAGCGCCACCAGGATGCGCAACTGCTGTTGTGGTTCCTGCGATCGCGCGAGGCTCGTGCCCAGAGCGACCGCTGCGCGCGGGACGTCGGGCAGGCAGAGGCCGCAATCGAGTCGCATCGGGCCGAGCTGAGCGCGCTGCAGCGCAGGCTGGAGGACCAGCGGTCCGCCCACTACGAGGCCGGCGAGGCCACCCACGCTGCCCACGGCGAGCTGCTCCGGGTGAACTCGGAGATCGGCCGCCTCGAGGGGGAAATACGAATGATTGCCGACAGCCGCGTACGGTTGTCGGCGCAGATCTCGGGATACCTGCAAAGGCAGGAACAGCGCGGCCAGGAGCACGCACGGCTGTCGCAGCGCTCGACCGAGCTGGACGCTTCGATCCGGTTGTTCGACGACCAGTACCTTCAGGCCTGTGCAGCCAATGAGGGGCAGGACGCCGAGTTGCCCGCCGTCGAGTCGGCCTACCACGAGGCGCGCGAGGCGCTGACCGTTGCGCGCTCGCATGCGGCCGGCGCCGTTCAGGCGATCGAGGGCGCCGCGCAGCACGGGCGCACGCTGCAGGCGCAGCTGGCGCAGCTGGCGCAGCGCGGCGAGCGCTTGCGCGAGGAGCACGCGCAGCTCGAACCGTCCGACCAGGGGCGCCTGGCCGGGGTCCAGCAGGAAATCGAACGTCTGACCCGGGAGCTGGACGAGCGCGCGCACGGCGCCCGTGCCGCCGAGGAACAGCGCACCCGGATGGAAGCGGAGCGGGTCGCAGCCGGCGAGCAACGCGGCCAGGCCGCCGACCTGATGGCGCGACTGCAGGCCCGGCTGCACGCCCTGAGCGATCTGCAGGCCAACGTCGAAGCCGACGAACACCTGGATCCATGGCTCAAGACGCATGGTCTGGGCGGTCTGCCCAGGCTTTTCAAGCGCCTGGAGGTGGAAAGCGGCTGGGAGCCGGCGTTCGAGGCCGTCCTGCGCGAGCGGATCGAGGCCATCGAGGTTGGCAGCCTCGACACGGTGGCTGCCTTCGGGGCGGCCGTGCCGCCCTCGCGCGTCGCTTTCTTCACCGTCGCCGACGGGCCCCCGCCGGCACAGGCGGCTGCACCCTGGGCCGCGCTTTCCGGCAAGCTGCGCGACCAGGATTCTGCGCTGGCCGCCGTGGTCCGGGAATGGCTGGTCGGGGTATTCGTGGCGACCGATCTGTCCACGGCGCTGCGGGAGCGCGACCGGCTGCCGCCTGGAGGCCAGTTCGTGGTGTCCGCAGGGCACCGGGTTGGCCGCCACGCGGTGCGGTTTTACGCCGCGGACGACCGCAAGGCCGGGCTGCTGGCGCGCCGCCTCGAAATCGAGAACCTGCAGCGGCAGCTGAAGGCTCAGCGGCTGATCGAAGAAGAGGCGGTCGCGCGCCTGGCCCGGATCGAGTCGGGGCTGCGCCGCGCCCAGGAGTCGGCGCAGGCGGAGCGCGAGGCGACCGAGCGATCGCGCATCCGCCTGCACGAGTCCCAACTGGAGGCGGTTCGGCTGGGCGAATCGCACGAGCGCATCCGGCTGCGGCGGGGGCAGATCGATCAGGAGCTTGGCGAGATCGGCGCGCAGCAGCGGGAACTGGAGCAGCAGCGGGCGGATGCGCAAAGCCGCTTCGACGCGCTGGACCTGGAACTGGCGGACCAGCAGCAGGAAGTGGAAGCGGCCCGGATCGGGTACGAGGCGGCCGAGCAGGGCCTGCGGGCAGCACGCGAATCGTCGCACCGCCTGCAGGTGGAGCGGCAGCGGCTGCAAATCGAGCTCAACGTGGCACGCGAGCGGCTCACCGAAGTCGACCAGGCCGCGCGCGACGCGCTCGAGGAGAGCGATCGGCTGTCGGAAGAGGTCGAGCGCGCCCGGCTCGACGAAGCCAAGCTGGACGACAGCAGCCCGCGCGAGGATCTGGAGCAATGGCTGCAGCAGCGGCTGGGCGCGGAGCAGGGCCTGCGCGAAGCGCGCAACCGGCAGGATCAACTGGCCGACGGCTTGCGCCAGGGCGACGAGCAACGCCTGGCGATGGAGCGCGAATTGCAGCCGCGCATCGACCGCGCCACCGACCTGAAGCTCAAGGAGCAGGCCGCGCGCCTGGCGGCCGAGCAGTTCGATCGACAACTGGCCGAGGCGGGGGCCGATCTGGAATCGTTGAGCGCGCGCGCCCAGAACGCTCCCGGCGCCTCGTCGCTGCAGGCCGAAATCACCCGGGTCGCCCAGTCGATCGAAGCGCTGGGCGCCGTCAACCTGGCCGCGCTCGAGGAGCTGGAGGCCGCGCGCCAGCGCTGCGAGTTCCTGCAGTCGCAGTCGAGCGACCTGAAGGCTGCCATTGCGACCCTGGAGGACGCGATCCGCAAGATCGACCGCGAGACGCGCGAGATGCTGCGCGAGACGTTCGACCAGGTCAACCGCCATTTCGGAGAGCTCTTTCCGCGCCTTTTCGGAGGAGGCGACGCGCGTCTGTCAATGACCGGGGAGGAAATTCTGGACGCCGGCGTCCAGGTGATGGCGCAGCCCCCGGGCAAGCGCAACAGCACGATTCACCTGCTGTCGGGCGGCGAGAAGGCGATGACCGCGACGGCGCTGGTATTCGCCCTCTTCAAGCTGAACCCGGCGCCGTTTTGCCTGCTGGACGAGGTCGACGCCCCGCTGGACGAGGCCAACACCGAGCGGTTCTGCGAGCTGGTGCGGTCGATGACGGGCGAGACCCAGTTCCTTTTCATCACGCACAACAAGGTCGCGATGGAAATGGCCGAGCAGCTGGTGGGCGTCACGATGCAGGAACAGGGTGTCTCGCGTATCGTTGCGGTCGACATCGACAGTGCCGTGAAGCTGGCAGCTGCGGAGGCGGCCTAACTGATCAACGTGTCGGAACTGCAGATCGCGCTGCTGCTGATTGCCGGTGCCGTGCTGGCCGGCCTTTACCTGGCGGGCAAATGGCAGGAGCGCCGGCTGCTGCGTCGGCTCGGCGAGGAGTTCGGCGGCCGCGTCGGCGACGCGCTGCTCGACGATGCGCCGCTGGTCGATCCGCAACTTGCGGGCACCCTGGCAGGCGTCGCCCAGCGGCGCGTCGAACCGCGCCTGGAGCCCAGGGGCTTGCCGGATTCGGACGACACCGAGGAACGGGCCGCAGCGACCGGCTCGGCGCCGGCGCGCCGATCGGACTGGATCGAAGATCCGATGCTGGACTGCGTGCTGGAGCTTCGCTGCGCGCGGCCGGTCGACGGGGTCTCGTTCATCGATGCCGCCATGCCGCTCACCACATCGCAGTGGCCGATGCCGGTTTCTTTCGTCGTCTGGGATGCGCGCGCGCAGCAATGGGTGCATCCCGACCGGTTCGGGTACTACACCGATGCGCTGGCGGCGATCCAGCTGGCCAATCGGCGCAACGTGCTCGGCGAGGAGCCGATCGCCCGGTTCGTATCGTCGGTGCAGCAGGCGGCGGTCGCGCTGGATGCGGATTGCGACGCGCCGGACGTCGTGCGCCTCGCTGCCGCAGCGCACGACCTGGACCGCTTGTGCGCACGCTTCGACGTGCGCATCGGATTGACCCTGGAGTCGGTCTCCGGCGCCTGGAGCGCGGCGCGCGTGGCCACCGCGGCCGCCCAGGCGGGACTGCAGTCTGCCGGCGAGATGCGCTGGGCGCCGCCCCACGCGGCGGGCCCGCCGCCGTGGGTGCTGGCCATGCCGGCCCCGGTTTGCGAACGCCTCGCGCTGGAGCTGGACGTGCCGTCGATTCCCGCGGAAAGCGGCGCCGTGCAGCAGATGTTCACTCTGGGCAGCCAGATCGGCGCGCAGTTGAACGCACGCATCGTCGACGACAACGGCCGCCCGATCGATTCGCAGTCGGTCGCTGCCATTGAAGCCCAGCTGGCGGGCCTGTACGCAGAGATGCGCAGTGCGGGTATCGATCCCGGCGGCGACCGTGCGCGCCGCCTGTATGTGTGACGGCCGCGGTCGGCGCGATGTCCGGCTCGATTCCGACCCGCGTGCGCGAACGCGTGAAGGAGCTGCGCGCTCAGATCGAACGGCACAACACCGCGTATTACGTGCTGGACGCTCCGCTGATTCCGGATTCCGAGTTCGATCGGCTGTTCGGGGAGTTGCAGGCGCTGGAGGCGCAGTATCCCGACCTGGCCACGCCCGATTCGCCGACGCTGCGGGTCGGAGGGGCGCCGCGCCAGGACCTGCCGGCGGTTCGGCATGCGGTTGCGATGCTGTCGCTGAACAACGCGCTGAACGAAGCCGATGTGTACGCGTTCGATGCGCGGGTTCGCGAGTCGCTGGCCAAGTCCGGCCAGCCCACCGCTGCGGTCCGATACGCCTGCGAGCTCAAGTTCGACGGGCTTGCCGTGAGCTTGCGCTATCTGGGCGGCCTGTTGAGCCTGGCAGCCACCCGCGGCGACGGCTCGGTGGGGGAGGACGTCACGCCCAATGTGCGGACCATCCACGGCGTGCCGCTGCGCCTGGAGGGCACGCGCGCCGACGTGATCGAGGTGCGCGGCGAGGTGCTGATGTTCAAGCGCGACCTGGAGCGATTGAACCGGGCCCAGCGCGAAGCAGGCGAGAAGGAGTTCGCCAACCCCCGCAACGCCGCGGCAGGGAGCCTGCGGCAGCTCGATGCGCGCATCACCGCCCGCCGGCGCCTGCATTTTTTCGCGTACGGGATCGGTGAGCTGAAGGGCACGCTGGAGCCGGAGCGCCATTCGGCCACGCTCGTTTGGCTGCAATCGCTGGGGGTGCCGGTGTGCGAGGAGCGGGCGGTGGTCGAGGGCGTCGAGGGCCTGCTCGACTTCTACCGCAGAGTCGGACAGCAGCGGGCGGGCTTGCCATACGACATCGATGGAGTGGTCTACAAAGTCGATTCGATCCAGGCCCAACGGCTGCTCGGGTTCGTGTCGCGCGCGCCGCGCTTCGCGGTCGCGCACAAGTTTGCGCCTCAGGAAGCGCTGACGCAGGTGCTGGACATCGAGGTGCAGGTCGGTCGCACCGGCGCCCTGACGCCGGTGGCGCGACTGGCGCCGGTCACGGTCGGCGGGGTGACGGTCACCAACGCCACGTTGCACAACGAGCAGGAGGTTGCGCGCCGCGACGTCCGGGTGGGCGACACGGTGATCGTGCGGCGTGCCGGTGACGTGATTCCGGAGGTGGTCGGCGTGGTGCTGGAGCGCCGTCCGCCGGACGCGCGTGCCTTTCACATGCCGACCCGATGTCCCGTGTGCGGGTCGGCGGTCGAACGGATCGACCAGGAAGCCGTCGCGCGCTGCACCGGAGGCCTGGTGTGCGCGGCGCAGCGCAAGCAGGCGCTGCTGCATTTCGCCGGCCGCCGCGCAATGGACATCGACGGGCTGGGCGAGCGTGTGGTCGATCAGCTGGTCGATTCGGGGCGCGTGCGCACGCCGGCGGACCTGTTCGGCCTGGACCAGGCGGAACTGGCGGAGCTGGATCGAATGGGAGAAAAGTCCGCTGCCAAGCTGGTGCAGGCGATCGAGCGGTCCCGTCACACGAGCCTGGAACGCTTCATCTACGCGCTCGGCATCCGCCACGTGGGCGAGTCGACGGCGCAGGCGCTGGCGGCCCACTTCGGAAGCCTGGATGCACTGATCCGCGCCGACGAGGCGGGCTTGCTCGAGGTGCCCGACGTCGGCCCGGTCGTTGCCCAGTCGATACGCCGCTTTCTGGACGAGCCGCATAATCTGGATGTGATCAGGGCGATGCGCAAGGCCGGAGTGCACTGGCCCGAGACGGCGGGCTCGAGCGCACGCGTTCAGGGGCGTCTGAGCGGACGGACCTTCGTGATCACCGGTACGCTGCCCGGTCTGACGCGCATCGAAGCGACCGAAATGATCGAGGCGGCCGGCGGGCGCGTCACCGGGTCCGTCTCGAAAAAGACCGATTACGTGGTGGCCGGCGAGGAGCCCGGGTCCAAGGTCGAGCGGGCGCGCGAACTCGGGGTGGCTGTCATCGACGAAGTGCAGTTGCGCCGCCTGCTGGGCGGGCAAGACACACAAGAATAGGCGGGCGGATGTTTGCGATCATCGGTGGCAGCGGTCTGGCGAAACTGTCCGCTCTGGAGTCGCCGCGACGACGCGTCATGCGTACGCCGTACGGCGAGCCTTCCGGGGCGTTGACGTTCGGGAACCTGGCCGGGTCCGAGGTGGTGTTTCTGGCGCGCCACGGATACGGGCACACGATTGCCCCACACGAGATCAACTACCGGGCAAACCTGTGGGCGCTGAACGAGTTGAATGTCGAGGCGATCCTGGCGATCGCCTCGGTCGGCGGTATCCGCGAAGACCTCGTTCCTGGAACCTTGGTGGTTCCGGACCAGATCATCGACTACACCCACAGCCGCAAGTCGACTTTCTTCGAAGGCTCAGGAGCTCCGGTCACGCACGTGGACTTTACGCAGCCGTACTCCGGCCAATTGCGAGCGCGCTTGCTGCAGGCGGCGCGCCGGATCGGCGAGGCGGTCGTCGATGGAGCGGTTTACGCGTGCACTCAGGGTCCAAGGCTGGAGACGGCGGGCGAGATCGACCGGCTGCAGCGCGATGGCGCCGACCTGGTCGGGATGACGGGGATGCCGGAAGCCGCCCTGGCCAGGGAGCTTGAGCTCGAGTACGCGTCGCTGGCGGTGGTGGTGAATCACGCCGCGGGCCGGGGGGCGAGCCGGCATCGGATCGAGATGAGCGAACTGGAGGAAGTGCTGGGAGAAACGATGGTGCGCGCGGTACGGATCCTGGAAGAGTGCGTCAGGAATCCGCGTTGAAAAGAATCAGCCGGACCCGCATGGACTGGGGGAGCGGTGCTTCGCGAAACCCCGCCTCCGCCCATCGCAGTTGATCCTCCTGCTTTTCCCCGGCAAGCTACGGTGTGCTCGAAGCTCGGATGCGAACAGGTGCAGGGTCCGGGCGATGGGGGCAGACATGGAGAAGGCATAGGCGATGATTCGGGAGATTTTGCGTATGGGCGACCCGCGCCTGCTGCGCGTTTCGGAACCGGTCGGCCGCTTCGATACGCCCGAGTTGCACGAACTGTTGACGGACATGTTCGAGACGATGCGGGCCGCGGACGGCGCCGGGCTGGCCGCCCCGCAGATCGGGGTCGGGCTGCGGGTGGTGGTGTTCGGCTTCGACCGCAACGCCCGCTACCCGGACGCGGAGGGGGTGCCCGAGACGATCCTGATCAATCCGGTCATCGAACCGCTGGGCGAGGCAATGCAGGACGGCTGGGAAGGCTGCCTGTCGGTGCCGGGCCTGCGCGGGCTGGTGCCGCGCTTCGACCGCATCCGCTACCGTGGCGTCGATGAGCGCGGCGTGGCGCTGGAACGCGAGGTCGACGGGTTCCATGCCCGCGTGGTCCAGCACGAATGCGACCACCTCGACGGAATTCTTTACCCCATGCGGGTGCGTGATCTGCGGGCGTTCGGATTCGTGGACGTGCTGTTCCCGGGCCAGCCGGTGACGCAGGAGTAAACGCCTTAAGCGGCCGGGCATCGGGTAGCGCCTACCTGACAACCTTCCCGGCACGAGGTAGGCTTGCGGGATGTTTGGACGGTCGGCCGCTGCCATGCGCCGGCGCCGGGCTCTCGTGTGGGCTGCGGCGTGCTTTGTTGCATTGCGGGCGCTGATTCCGATCGGATTCATGGTGTCGGTCGGCGCCTCCGGCGCGGCCGTAACCCTGTGCCCCGAGTATGCCCCAGTCCCGCCGGCCGCTGAAGCCCAGCACGCGCATCACCACGGGCACGACCACGCGCACAACCCGGGACATGGCGCCGGGACGGACGTTGCCGGTTCGGCGGCGGACGGGTCCAGTTCGACCACCCTGCAATTGCCCGGCAGCGACGCGCATGGAATGTGCCCATTCGCGGCTGCGGCGCATTCGACCTGGCTCGGCGCGAAATCGGTTGCCGTCCTGGCGGTCCCGCAGGGTCCGCAGCGGGTCGCTGCAGACGCTGCAGACGCTTCGGTTCCCCGTCTTCATCTGCGCACTTCGCGCTCACCGCGCGGTCCCCCTGCGCTGAATCTGGCCTAAGTCCGGCAGGTCGTCCGAGTCGCGCCGACTCAATTCGGCGGGCTCGCATCGGCCTTTCTTCCAGATTCAGATTCGAGAGGGAATTTTCATGGACCACATTCCTGTGGGCGACGGACCGCCTTCGGTGCCCGCACGCCCTGAGAGGCGTCGGGGCGCGGCGCGGTTTGGCGCTGGCAGTCGCTGGCTGGGGGCCTTGTTCTTCGGCCTGATGCCGACCTTCAGCTGGGCCTGCGCCTGCGGCTGCGGGATGTTCGACATCGGCGCCAACTCGGCGTTTCCCAACATGTCCGACAGCGGCTGGTCGGCCTGGTTCCGGGTGAACTACATGGACCAGAACAAGAACTGGGAAGGCGCCTCCAGCGCGCCGGCGGCGGACAACCAGGACAAGAAGATCAAGACCTGGTTCTACACGGTCGGCGGCCAGTACATGTTTAATCTCGATTGGGGCCTGATGGTGGAGGCGCCGATCTTCGATCGCACGTTCAGCACGACCGGCGACGGTGCCGCGTATCCGGTCGGATCGATCGGCACGACGAAGCTGACGGCATTGGGCGACATGATGATCCAGGGCGTTTACGCGGGCTTTTCGCCCGACATGTCCACCGGCGTGACCTTCGGAATCAAGCTGCCGACCGGCGACTACACGGGCCCGTACGTTCCGCCCAACGGGCTGCCCTCGAGCAATCCGAACAGCACGACCGGCGGCCTGGCGTACGACCGCGACACGCTACCCGGAACGGGCAGCACGGACGTGCTGCTCGGCGGCTATCACGTGGGGGGCCTCACTTCCGACAACCGGCTGGCCTACTTCGCGCAGGGGCGCTACGACATCGCGGTGTTCACCCGGGACGGCGCCACCGGCAGCTATCGTCCGGGGAGCGAAGCGGATACCGGAGTCGGGCTGACCTACGATTTCGGCAAGGTCGGCGTTTTCAGCAAGGTGGCTCCGCTGCTGCAGGTGCTGGGCAGCTGGCGAGTTCGCGACAGCGGCACGGCCGCTTCCCTGAACAGCGGCTATCGTCGCCTGCTGATCGGGCCGGGGGTCGACGTCCGGATCGACAAGACCCGCGTCTTCATGGACGTGGAACTGCCGGTGCTTCAATACGTCAAAACGGACGTAGCGGCCTCGGGCAACGTCGGCCAATTGACCGCCTCCGCGATCTGGAAAATGCAGGTTGCCTATGATTTCTGAGACATTGCGCGGAACGCCGCGACCGCCGTCCGGCATGCGTCGGGCCGTTGTCGCGGCGCTGCTCGCTGGCGGGCTTTGGCAGATGGTCCCCGCGTGGGCCGCCCCGACCGCGCAGCCTGAGCTCAGCCTGAAGACACTTGCCGGCGACCGCTTCGACCTGGCGGGGCAACGCGGCCATGTCGTGCTGGTTCACTTCTGGGCCACCTGGTGCGCGCCATGCCGCGAGGAAATGCCGGTGCTGAACGATTTCTACAGGGGCTACCGCGCGCGCGGCCTCGAGGTGATCGGAGTCAGCGTCGATCGGGGACGCGACGTGGCGCAGGTGCGGGACGTGATGCGGGCGTTCAGCTTTCCGTCCGGGATGCTGCGGGACGCCGCTCGCAACGACTTCGGGTCGCAAAACGAGCTGCCGGTCACCTTCGTGGTCGATGCGGAAGGCCGCGTCCGCGGCGAGCTGCGGCCGGCTACGGCGCCGTTGACCCGTGAGAATCTCGCGCGCGTCATCGAGCCGCTTCTTCCAGCGCGGTAGGAGTCTGCGCTGCGGAAGGTGTTCTCCCTCTCCCGCTTGCGGGAGAGGCCTCCCCAGCAGCCGCCTCTGGCGGGTTCTTTCCCGGAACCATGGTTCCGGGGTAGGGGGAAAACGGCGAAGGCAAGCATGCTTGGCCGCGCACACTCCTACGGTGACAACGCCTCGAGCAAATCGCGCTCCAGCTGCAATTGCTGCTTGGGTTGGGAAAGCTCGGGCCCGTCGATCAGGAACACGTCCTCGACCCGCTCGCCCAGCGTCAGGATCTTGGCGGTCTGCACGTTGACGTCATGGCGCGCCAGCACGCGCGCCACCGCGTACAGCAGGCCCAGACGATCGGTCGCGACCAGCGACAGCAGGTAATGCTGGCCCGATTCGTCCGCGTTCAGCTGCACGGCTGGCGAAACCGGGAAGTGCCTGCGACTGTCGCGACAGGCGTCCCTTGAGCGGGGCCGGCAGCTCGACCCGGGTGCCGATCCACTCGGTCAGCTCGCTCTCGATCTGATCCAGCAGGTCGCGAAAGTGCGTGCCGTGCCCCCGGTCCGATACCAGGAAGGTATCCAGCGCGTAGCCGCGCCGCGTCGTGTGAATCCGCGCGTCCAGGATGCTCAGGCTGCGGCTGTCGAAATATCCGCACGCGCGCGCGAACAGATCCTTCTGGTCGCGCACGTAGATCAGCACTTCGATGCCTTCGCCGGCGGGCGCAAGGCGGGCGCGCACGATCGGGCGCTCGGATCCGACGTGCACCAGCAGGGCCCGGGCGTGCCAGGCAATGTCCTGCGCCGAGTGGCGCAGGAAATAGACAATGTCCAGCTCGCGCCACAGGGGCTCGTGCGCCCGCTCCGAAAGTCCGTACAGGCGTAGGATCCGCAGCGCCTCCTGCTTGCGCCCTTCCAGCTCCGCGTCGGCGGGCCGCACCTCTCCCCCCAGTGCGCGCCGCGTCAATTGAAACAGCGTTTCCAGCAGGCGGGCCTTCCACGGGCTCCACACCCTGGGGCTGGTTCCGCGAATGTCGGCGACCGTCAGCAGATACAGCGCCACCAGGCGCCGGTCGGTCCGGACCAGTCGGGCAAAGCGCCTGATGACCGAAGGATCGGTCAAGTCCTGCTTCTGGGCGACGCGGGACATCAGCAGGTGATGGCGCACCAGGAAGGTGACCAGGTGGCTGTCCTCGGGCGCGATGCCGTGCTGGCGGCAGAAGCGGCGCGCATCCAGGGTCCCGAGCTGGCTGTGGTCGCCGCCCCGCCCCTTGGCGATGTCGTGGAACAGGGCGGCAACGTACAGCAGCCACGGGCGCGCGAAATCGGCCGCCAGCTGGCTGCACAGCGGGTATTCGTGCGCGAATTGCGACAGCGTGAAGCGGCGCAGGTTGCGCACCACCATCAGGATGTGCTGATCGACCGTGTAGGCGTGAAACAGGTCGTGCTGCATCTGGCCGACGATGCGGCGGAACACCGGAAGGTAGGCTCCCAGCACCGACCACTGGTTCATGCGGCGCAGCTCGTGCACGACGCCGCGCGGCTGCTGCAGAATGCTCAGAAAACACTGGTGGTTGGCCGGGTCCGCCCGGAACGCCGCGCCGATCACCGGCCCGGCATGCCAGATGCCCCTGAGCAGCCCGGGCGACATCCCCTTCAGTTCCGGGTGCTGCTGCAGCAGCAGGAAGGCGCGCAGGATCGAAGAGGGCTCGCGCTTGAGCGCCGCAGGATCGTCGATGTCGAGCAGCTCGTGGCGGGACGAGAAGACGCCATCGAGCCGGACCACCGGCACCGGATCCGGGGGGGTGACTCGTTGCTCGATCGCCAGCAGAACGATCGCGTTGAGCTGGGTCACGGCCTTGGCGGCCTGGTAGTAGGCCTGCATCAGCACCTCGCTGGCCAGTCGCGTGTCGTCGCCCCGCAGGTTC
The DNA here is from genome assembly GCA_963739145.1 of uncultured beta proteobacterium. Classification (GTDB taxonomy): domain Bacteria; phylum Pseudomonadota; class Gammaproteobacteria; order Burkholderiales; family Burkholderiaceae_F; genus VBCK01. The sequence goes on along the minus strand of CAVTZO010000056.1, from coordinate 5,133 downwards.
GATGCCTCGGCCACCGCCCGCTGCACGTCGAACAGCAGCCGATCCTCGCGCCTGCCGGCAACCAGGTGCACCCGGGCACGGATCGACTTGAGCGCGCGCTCGGTGCGACGCAGCGTCGTGGTTTCCTCGTGCGTCAGCAGGCCGCCGCGTTCCAGGTCGCTCCACGAGCGACCCAGCCCGGCCGCCTGTGACAGCCACAGCAGCATTTGCAGGTCGCGCAGCCCTCCCGGGCTCTCCTTGCAATTCGGTTCGAGCGAAAACGGCGTGTCCTCGAATTTCGAGTGGCGCTGTTTCTGCTCGAGCAGCTTGGCGTTCAGGAACGCGCGCGGATCCAGCACGCGGTGCAGCTCGGCTTGCAGGCTCGCGTACGGCGCGCGCGGCCCGCACACGATGCGCGATTCCAGCAGGGAGGTCATCACGGTGGGGTCGCGACCGGCCTCCAGCGTGCATTGCTCGACGGTGCGCACCGCGTGGCCGATCGGCAGCCCCATGTCCCACAGCATGTGGACGAAGGACTCGATGCTTCCTTCCTGCGCGGCGTTCGGATTCTGGATCGGGACGATCAGCAGGTCGACGTCGGAGTATGGAAAAAGCTCCGAGCGCCCGTAGCCTCCCACGGCCGCCACGGCGGCAATGCGGGTCACCCGCGTCTGCTGCGCGGCGCGCCGCACGAATCGATCGACGACCCGCGTCAGCTGCGACAGCAGTCGCTGCACCGATCCGGAGGCCTGAAAATCGCTGATGACCTGGGCCCGCTGTGCGCTCAGTTCTCCGCGCAACGCGAATCCGGGGTCATTCATCGTCAGACGACGGCCAGGTTAGGCGTCCAGTTCAAGCGCCCGAGCGCGACCGCGGGCGGGGCGGCAGCGCCGGCCGATACGGTCAGCACTTCCACTCCCGATTCGGTTACCAGCACCGTATGTTCCCACTGCGCCGACAGGCTGTGGTCCTTGGTCACGATGGTCCAGCCATCCGCGAGCTCGCGGATTTCCCGGCGGCCGGCGTTGATCATGGGCTCGATCGTGAACGTCATGCCGGGCACGAACGGATCCAGCGTCCCGGCCTTGCCGTAGTGCAGGACCTGCGGCTCCTCGTGAAAGCGCCGGCCGATGCCGTGACCGCCTCATCGAAGAAGCGCTTTCTGAAATTGGTAAATGGCGGTTTGAACTTGTTCATTGCGAAACCTTGGCGCAAGCCTTGGAGTTCTGTTCATCCAGCAGTCCCGATGCGGTCTTGTTAGACCTCGGGTTGCCGGATGCTCAAGGATTGGAAACCGTGCGACGGATTCATGGCGCAGCTCAACAGACGCCTCTTGTCGTGTTGACCGTTAGCAACGACGAGGATCTGGCAATCAAGTCCCTGCATGAGGGTGCGCAGGATTACCTCCCGAAGGGGCAAATTGACGGTGGGTTGATCTGGCGGGCCCTCCGCTATGCTATGGAACGACAGCGCTTGCAACTGGAACTCCTCAATCTCTCTCTTGTCGACGAGCTAACGGGTCTCAATAATCGAAGGGGATTTCTGGCTCTCGGTGAGCACCATATCAAGGTGGCCAGGCGCTCGGGAATGACATTTATGGTTGCCTTTGCCGATCTTGACGGATTGAAGACAATTAACGATACGTTCGGCCACCAGGAAGGGAACCGCGCTCTCGTCGAGGCCGCCAACCTGCTACGAGACTCCTGCCGACGGTCTGACATCCTTTCCCGGATTGGGGGAGATGAATTTGCAATCCTTATTGGCGACGTGGACAAGGACTGCGCCGACGTGGTTCTTCGCCAAATCCAAAAGAAACTAGATTCTTGCAATGCCAACCCAGGCCGCGGCTATCCGCTTTCTCTCAGCGTAGGAATAGGTCGCCGCAGATGGAACTCTAGACGTCAACCTTGGGCAGCTTCTGCAGAGAGCGGACGAACTGATGTACGTTCAAAAGCAAAAGAAGAAGCTACCCAGGTGCTCCTCGGCCCCATTCACTCCCGGGTTGATTAGGCGTTAACGGACTCCCGAAACGATCCGAAGTATCTCGCCATCGATTCGCCGAGAATTACTAATAACGGGTCCAGCGCCTCCGCTGCCGCAAACCTTGTGCCATACCCTTCCAAGTACAAGGAGCAATCCGCGCCCGAGTTCGCCCGAACCCCGCGCAAGATTCGAAGGTGCCACATCGCTTCGTTCTGAGAAGCGTGCGCGAGGTAGCTTACGCCATCTGCGGCTGCCAGAAATCATCCACAGCGGTCGGGCCCTATTTCATTGCGTTACTTTGGTCTCGGGCCAGGAATCAAGCACTTCGCACAACTTGAGCATCAGTGCCTCTTGAGAAAACGGTTTCTCAAGGAAGGATATCCCGTGGTCCAACACGCCGTGGTGCACAATTGTGTCACTCGCGTACCCGGACATGAACAACACCCTCATATCAGGACGCTTCGCGGTCAGATAATTGGCCAATTCTGGCCCGCCCATTCTTGGCATCACGACATCGGTGAGTAACAAATGGATTTGTTGGTTATAGCGTTCAGCGAGCTTTATCGCCTCCTCGCCACTTTCCGCCGCGAGCACCGTGTAGCCATTCATTTTCAGTAATGCAGCAGTGAGTTCGCGCAGCGCGTCGGCGTCCTCCACCAGCAGAATCGTCGCGACGCCTCGCCGTAGTTTCCGATCGGCCCGATCGGCCTCCAGGGCTTGAGCGGGCTCGTCTACACGCGGAAGATACACTTTGAAGGTTGTTCCCTTACCCAATTCGCTGTAAACCCAGATATAGCCTTCGCTTTGCTTAATGATCCCATAAACGGTTGCCAAGCCCAGTCCAGTTCCCTTGCCTTGTTCCTTTGTGGTGAAGAACGGCTCGAAAATTCGCGCTTGAGTCGCAGCATCCATTCCCATTCCGGTATCACTTACTGCGACCATTACGTATTGTCCTGGTTTGGCTGATGAATGGGACCGGCAATAGGCTTCGTCCAGGTCCGCATTTGCGGTCTCGATGGTTAGTTTTCCGCCGTTCGGCATGGCGTCGCGAGCGTTAACAATGAGGTTCATAATTACCTGTTCGATCTGCCCGGGATCGGCTCTCACCTGTCCGAGTCCCTGCTTCAGGATGTTTGCCATCTCAATGTCTTCGCCGATCAGACGGCTGAGCATTTTATTGAAATCGGCTACCAAGACGTTAAGATCCAAGACCTTCGGCTGAAATACCTGTTTCCGGCTGAAGGCAAGCAGTTGGCGCGTCAGGGAAGTCGCGCGGACCGCCGCTTTCTTGATATGTTGCAACTGATGGCATCTTGAGTCGTCACCAGCAAAACCGTCTAGGACAAGATCGGTATAACCCATGATGACGCCCAGAAGGTTGTTGAAATCGTGAGCGACGCCGCCCGCCAGCCGTCCCACAGCTTCCATTTTTTGCGATGTGAATAACTGAGCTTCGAGCCGTTTGCGCTCCGTGATGTCCTGTCCAATTCCAAAGATTCCGATCGCACGGTCTTGGGTATCCCTAATCTGGCCAGTACTCGAGAAATATAGGATAGTCGGTATCGTCCTTGCGGCGACCGATACATTCACCCCGCCATCCGCCACTGAAGATAGTACGGGCTCGAATTTCTTCATCGATATGTGGCGGATTATTCTGTGAGATGAGCATTTTCCCGAAGAACTCTCCGATAAGCTCGCTTTCCTTATACCCAGTGGCTAAAAGGAGAGCGTGATTGACGAATGAGATGCGGCCGTCGGGATCGGAAATGGCAATCAACTCGGCACTATTCTCGACGGCTTGAGCTAAGAGGCAGATGCGTTCCTCAGCGCGTTTGCGCTCCGTGATGTCGAGCTTGATGGCGATGAAGTGTGTGATTTCTCCAGTCCGGTCCTGCACTGGCGTGATGGTCATCTCCTCCGGGTACACAGTTCCATCCTTGCGCCGATTTATCAATTCTCCCCGCCACCGCCGCCCGGAAAGGATGATCTTCCACATATTTTCGTAGAATGAAGGAAGTTGATGTCCCGATTTGAGCAATCGGGTGCTTTGGCCAATCACTTCGTCTTTCGTGTAGCCCGAAAGTTGCTCGAATGCCTGATTTACCCAAATAATTGTGCCGTCTCGTCTACTGATGATGATGGGGTTGTCGGCGGCTTGGAGGGCAGTCGCCTGCAGTTGGAGGAGGTTTTCTGACCCGAGAAGATCAGTGGGCCTTACGGGTTCTGGATGATCTGTGCTCATGCGAAGCTATCTCATCGCAGCCTTGGTCGCTTCGGCAATGGTCCAGAGAAGGAGCTAATCTACCTGTGCATGAACGATGCGACCAACGATGCTCTGTATATGGTAATGACTTATTTTGCGAATGAGTCACTGCTCATTCTATGGAATCGCCGCGTAAAGGGCGAAATAATGTGGGGTATTCGGTACGGTTTAGTTACTAAGGCAGAGTAGAGCAGTTGATATCCGAGGCGAGTCGCTTGCTTGGCCGTGCACTTCACCGCTCATGATTTGGAAGCGCCTCCGTCAAGATCGAAATTGCGCGCCGATGAACGCATCAGCGAATGATGCTTCATGTTGTTTCCTTATCGAATTGTGCGACGAGAGAATTTCAGGGGATGGGCCACAGACTTCGCGTTTCGATCCAGTCCGATCTCAACGAAGGTTCACTTCTCAATGAGCGCATCGCAATGCGAAGGCTCGGACCTACGAAGCAGCGGGCACCACTGTCTTCCAGATCTCAGCGCGGTTGCGCCCCCGGACTTCGCTGCATACAAAGCCAGGTCGGCATGATCCAAGGTCTGCTCCACACTGTAGTCGGAGTCCAACGCGGCGATTCCGAAGGAAGCCGTCACGCCAATAAGCATATTGTTGTAATGAGACCGGCATTGTTGCCAACCCCTCACGAAGATGGTTTACCGTGATCAAAGCCACTTCCGAGGTTTCGTTCTGTAAAGCGAGGACGAATTCCTCTCCTCCATACCGGAAAATTTTGTCGTATGGACGAAGATGCTGCGTGACGTATTTGGCGGAGGCGACCAGGACGCGATCACCAGCCTGATGCCCATACGTATCGTTGATGGTCTTGAAATGGTCCAGATCCATCATCACTACGCTGCACGGCATGACATTGCGTTTGACCAACGCCTGTAGCTCACGTAGGACTGTGAGTA